>JAKLKQ010000040.1 GCA_023150555.1 Planctomycetota bacterium | reverse complement strand
CCCCCCCCCCCCCCCCCCCCCCACCAAGGTGGGCGGTAAAGAGGAAAGGCGCCGCAGGCGACTCATTAGTAGAGGGGCAATACGCGCATTGTTCACGGCTCGGGCGCCGGCGGCGTAGAGGCGCTTTGCGTCTTCAGCGTCTCGAGCCATTCGAGGAACGCGGCGCGCTGTTCCTCGGTGCGCGGGCCTTCCAGCAACACGCGGAAGCCGAGGGCAGGAAAGGAAATGTCGCCTTCGACTTCAAGACTGGTGGCAGCGGCCAACGCCATGATATCGTCCTGGAACGAACCACCGCGAATACTTTGATTGTAATAGCGGAACGGCGGCGTAGCCGGTGGCCGTCCGCACCATTCTGCCACGTTGCCGTGCATGTCGTAGAGTCCGAAGGCGTTGGGCGCCTTCTGCCCCACCGCGTGTGCATGCCCGCCGCTGTTACCCGACCACCAAGCGACCGCATCGAGGTCCTCGGTGCGGTCGCCGCTGGAGTAGATCGTGTTGCGCCCCGCGCGGCAGGCGTACTCCCATTCCTTTTTTGTAGGCAACCTGAATCGATGCCGGTCTAGGATTGAATTCGAAACGCCAAGCAACGCGAAAAGTTCGCGGCAATACGCCGTCGCATCTTCCAACCGAACCCAAGCTCTCGGATAGTTCGGCAAGTGCGGGTCCGAAGCAGGAAGGCTGTAGAACCCCGGCATCCGTCGCATAAGTCTGTTCACTTGCGCGTTGGTGGTCTCGTACCTCGCCAGGTAGAAGGGCGCGTCGAACTCCTCGGTGCGCGCCGCAGCATCGCGCCACAGTTGCAGCTGCTTGGCGTAGAGCAGGTTCCGCTGCTCGAGCTCGCGCCAATGCAGCGCGCCGATCAGCGCCATCGAGGCCGCGCTGGCCATCAGCAGCAGCCAGCGCAGGCTGAACTGGACCCGCGTGTTGTTGCACCGCGCGTGCAGCACCGAACCCAGGATCGTCAGCGCGAAGGCCAGCACGCCGCAGAGGAACGCCAGCGAGCCTCGCCAGACGGCCGCCGGCCGGTCGGGCTCGGGCGTGCCCAGTTCGGCCTTGCCCGCGGGAATCAGCACCATCTCCAGGCGCACGCCGCCGCCCAGATCGAAGGCGATCTCCGGCGGCAAGCCCGCACGCTTTGCGTATGATTCGACGGATTCCTTCTTGTCCCAGTACGGATAGGCGATGGGGTGCTCGCCGCCGGCCGTCTCGTCCTCCGCCGGTCCTGGTGGCGGCTCGGCGCTCCCGGCCAGAGCCTCGGTCTCTACGCCCGATCCCGCGGTCGCGTCGGCGTAGAAGGCGTAGCCGGCCGCGCCACAGACGGCCAGCGCAAGCAGGCCATAGAGCAGCCAGCGTCTCCAGCGCATGAGCGCACCCCCTTTCGGAGGATGGAAACGCACGCGCAGCGCTCTCGTTCACGGCATTCGGGCCTGCATCTCTCATCTGTAATCTCTGCTCTCTTATCTCTTCCCGCCCCTGCCGTGTGGGTTTCGCCAACAGCGTAGGTTCAGCGAACGCGCGTCGTGCGACAGGCACCAGTGCAATTCACGACGGTCCGGAGCGCGAGGGCTCGCGGTTTCCCGCTGTCCCAAAACGACGCGGCCCGAGCGCCAGCGCGCTCAGGCCGTCCATCGGTTTGCCTTTGTGGTGAAGAGTGTCCCCCTCAGTTCGAGCGGGGATCGCCGAGCAGTTCGAGGAGCTTCTCTTCCAAGGCCTTCATGGGCACGGGTTTGACCAGGTAGCGCAGGGGCTTGTGCGTGACCACGGTGAAGTCGTCCTTGATCATGTCGAAGGCGCTGCAGACCAGCACGGGCACGCGCAGGCGTTCGGCCTTCATGCGCGAGAGGATCTCCAGGCCGTGCATGCCGGGCATCTTCATGTCGAGGACGGCCAGGGCGATGTGGCCTTCGCACAGGCGCTTCCAGGCCTCGGTCCCGTTGCTGGCCTCGACGACGTGGTAGCCCAGGCGTTCCAGGGCGGCGCGCAGGTAGGCGCGGCTGTTGGCGTCGTCGTCGGCCAGCAGGACGGTGGCGCGCTTGTTGAGGTTCACGCCGACACCGGTGCGGCCCCGGCCCAGAGGCGTATTCCCGAAGAAGATGCGGCTGGAAGGCTTGGGAGACATGGCGGACTCCTTTATGGATAAGATTTACCTGCTCTTGGATGTGCCTATTGCAACATGCGTGCCAAAGCGGCCCGCACGGGTGCAGTTTCTTTGGAACGCCTGACAGAATGAACCGTGGCTGCGAGGGTCGGGATTCGGCAGCCAGCCAAGGCGCGGAGCCAAAGCCGTATCGAGGAGATACGGCGTGGTGGAGCAACGCGGGATGGGGGCCGAAGACCGGCCCTCCCAGCGGGCGGCGAGAGGTATGCGGCACAAGCCGCCATGAAATTCTTGATGGATTGAATGCGTGCTTGCCATCGATCTCAACGGTGTTGACATCACCCAGTCCCATCGCCGCGCATGCCGCGGGGCATTCTGTCAGGTGTTCTTTCTTCGAAGTTTGATAGCCTTTCGAACGTCTCCATACCCGGGTTCGAGGATTCATCCGTATGCGTTTCTGGCCCCGTTTTGTGCTGCTCGCGACGCTCTTCGCCCTGCTGGCGCCGGGCTTCGTGCACGCCGCCGACGACGAGGAAGATGAGGACGACGACGAGGACAGGAAGGAGCTGAAGGAACAGCTCAAGATCCTCAAGGACGAGAAGAAGGATCCGCAGGAACGCCGCGACGCCGCCGAGGCCATCGGCGCGCTGGACGAGGACGTCTCGAAGAAGGCCGTCCCCGACCTGATCAAACTCGTCGACGACAAGCAGGTTCGGCAGTCGGTGATCGAGGCCCTGGGCGAGATCGGCGAATACGCCGCGCCCGCCGTGCCGAAGCTGATCGAGTGCCTGAAGGACCCGCTGGTCGCCTCCGACGCCGCCTGGTCGCTGGCGTACATCGGCGAGAAGGCCGCACCCGCCGCGCCCGCGCTGGTCGAAGCCCTGAAGGATCCTTCCCTGCAACAACCCGCCGCGCGCGCGCTGGGCATGTTCCCCGCGCAGGCCAAGCCCGCAATCCCGGCGCTGATCGAGCTCGCCAAGACCAGCGAGAAGCCCCTGGTGCGCCAGAATGCCGTCTTCGCGCTGGGGCGCATCGGCCCCGACGCCGCCGACGCGCTGCCCGTGCTGCGCGAACTCTTCAAGGCCGACAACACGCCCTACCTGCGCATGGAGATCATCCAGGCCATGGGCGGCATCGGCGCCAAGGATCCCGAGACCATCGCGATCCTCGAGAAGCTGCTCGACGACCCCGACGCCAAGACGCGCCAGGCCGCTATGCGCGGCGTGGCCGCCATGGGCAGCGGCGCCGGGCCTCTGACGTCCAAGGTGGCCGGACTGCTGTCCAGCACCGACCGCGCCACGTCGCTGGGGGCGCTCAGCACGCTGCAGCGCCTGGGCCCGCACGCCGCGCCGGCGCTCCCGGACCTCGCCAAGCTCGTGCGCGAGAACGCGAAGTTCCGCGGCAGCGCGCTGACGGTGATGCGCATGATCGGCGCCGACGCCATCCCCACGCTGGAAGAGCTGGCGAAGGACCAGGACGAGGCCATCGCCAAGGCGTCGGGCAACGTCCTGCGTTCGCTGCAGTACCTGGAAAAGAAGAAGAAGGAAGCCAAGACCGAGGCGCCCCAGGACGGCGAGAAGACGTCCACTCAGCCCGTGGCCCCGCCCAAGCAGGAAGAGTTCTGAGCGAAGAGTACGAAGTGAAGGGTGAAAGGTAAAACAGATAGAAGGCCAACCGCGTTAGCCGGAAGCGGCCAGCTCCAGCAAGCGCTTTCTCTATCTTTACCCTTCAAAGTCCGTTCCCGCGCCCGGGGGCCCTTGCGTCCAAGGGGTATGCGGCGAATGCCCCCTTCCCCCGCCCTGGCCCTAGCCGCCGCGCTGGCCTGCGTCCCGCTGCACGCCAAGGAATCGATCCGCCTGAACGGGCCCGATGCGCGCCGCGCGGGGGCCAGCTACGAGATCGGCGGGTGGCGGTTCCAGCACCTCGGCAAGACCGAGACGGGCGAAGCGCAATGGCTCTTCCCGCACCTCGACGACGTGCCGGAGATCTTCGAGGCGCCCGCCGGCAAGCCCGGCGCCGAATGGACCGGCGCGTTCGGTTCGCGCTTCGAGAACCTCTTCAGCGCCGCGGAGGTGCTCAACGAGTTCCTGCGCACGGGCCTCGACGCCGCGCCGAAACTCCTCAACGAAGCCTCCTCCCTGGCCGTGCCCGGCTCTTCCGGCGCGCGCGGTGAACTCTGGCAGTCGAAGCGCTAGCAGCCCCTCATAGGGAAAGCCTGCATGGGATGCTCGTCAGCCGGTACAAGCAGTCGGCACCGGCCTTCGCGTGCGTCTTGAAGTTCCCGTTCGTGAAGATGACGAGATCGAAACCGTCCGCGCTTATGAATTTCGTGCCGATGCACGGATTGTAGTACGCGGCGCCGGGAAAGGTTGCGCCGCCGAATTCGGTCCAGGGCCCCCACGGCACAGGGGCTTCGTAGAAGATCCACGCCGTCTCGTCGGCCGCGGCGTGTCCCGAGCCCTTCGGGTAATGCCACTGGATCATCAGGTAGCGGCGCAGCGGCGCGATGTATTGCACGCCGGTCATGCTGCACTTCCCCGGATTCACAAGCACCGGCCGCGCGGCCAGCATGTCGTCCGACCAGTCGGCGTCGCGCAGGCCGTCGGTGCCGGAGAGAAACTGCCAGTCGGCGGCGTCCAGGCGCGCGATGCGTTCCCGCGGCACGCGCGCGACGATCATGTCGTCGCCGTTCTCCCAGAAGCCGTTGTTCGCGATCGCGTAAACGTACTGGTCCGCGCCGTGCACGCCGCCTTGTCCATCGCGACCGTACTTGACGAAGAACGGGCTTCCGAAGCGCCGGCCCGGGAACATCGGCGCGTCGTAGTTCTCCTTCGCCGTGCGCCGCCAGGTGCGGCCCTTGTCCGTCGAGACGATCAGGCTGGCATTCGCGGCGCTCTGGAGTTTCGAATCGTCGCGGCGCGCCGGATCGGTGAACGCGGCGGCCTCGTGGCGGCTGACGAACGTATACAAGGCGCCGCCAACGCAGGTGGTGCCGTTGGCCTTCCACATGCATCCGTCGGGGCCGCGCTCGGACATCTTCCCGTACTCGTCCATCAGGTTGATGGTTTCGCCGCGCAGAGCATCGGGCGTCTCGCCGCACAGCACGTTGATGTGCAGGTTGCGCGTGGGCTGCCCGCCAAAGCCGTAGCTGTCGTCGGACGTGACGTACACGTGCCCGTCGTCGGCCCAGCAGGCGTCCCAGGCGTCGCCCTTCGAGTTCAGGTCCATCACCGGCGTGCCCAGACTGAGTTTCAGCATGGCGTGCGGCCTCTCCTTAAAGAATAGATCGCCAAATACGATAGGACCGGCCGATCGCCCTTGCAACGGCCCTCGCAAACTCGCCGCCTCCTCTTAATATGCGTTTGTAGCCCATTTTCACGGAGAACCGCCATGCCCAAGCTGCCGAAGGACTACGCCGAACGCGTTTACGCCGGGGTACTCGGAAAGCTGATCGGCGTGTACCTGGGCCGCCCGTTCGAAGGCTGGTCCTACGAAAAGATCATGAAGGACCTGGGCGAGATCCGGTACTACGTCCACGAACGCCTCGGAAAGAAGCTCGTCGTCACCGACGACGATATCAGCGGCACCTTCACCTTCGTCCGCGCGCTGGAGGACTTTGGCTACGCGCGCGGCCTCAGCGCCGAGCAGATCGGGCAGACCTGGCTGAACTACATCGTCGAGAAGAAGACCATCCTGTGGTGGGGCGGCATGGGCATCAGCACCGAGCACACCGCCTTCCAACGCCTGAAGAACGGCATCCCTGCGCCGAAGTCCGGCAGCATCGAACTCAACGGGCGCGTCGTCGCCGAACAGATAGGTTCGCAGATCTTCATCGACGGCTGGGCCCTGGCCGCACCCGGCGACCCGGAACTCGCCGCCGACCTGGCGAAGAAAGCGTCGAGCGTCAGCCACGACGGCGAGGCGATTCACGGCGCGGTGGCGCTGGCCGTGATGGAGGCCCTCGCGTTCAACGAGCCCAACCTCAACAAGCTCTTCGACGAGGCGCAGCGCTTCGTGCCCGCCGACTGCACCATCCGCAAGATGAGCGACGACATCCGCCACTGGGCCGCCAGCGGCGAGGACTGGCGCAAGACGCGCGGGCGCATCGAGGCGCACTACGGATACGACAAGTGGGGCGGCGGCTGCCACATGGTCCCCAACCACGGCGTGATCGTGCTGGCGCTCGTCCACGGCCGCGACGACTTCCAGGAGAGCCTGCTGGTCGCGAACACCGCCGGCTGGGACACCGACTGCAACAGCGGCAACGTCGGCTGCCTGCTGGGCATCAAGAACGGGCTGGCCGGCATCGAAGCCGGGCCCGACTGGCGCGGGCCCCTCGCCGACCGCCTCTTTCTGCCCACCGCCGACGGCGGGCGCTGCCTGACCGACGCCGTGCGCGAAAGCTACGCCATCGTCCGCGCCGGCTGCGCGCTGGCCGGAGAGAACTTCGAACCGCCCAAGAGCGGCGCGCGCTACCACTTCGACCTGCCCGGCGCGGTGCAGGGCTGGCGCTTCGAGGACAGCCCCGAATGCCACTGCATCGGCACCGCCTGGAACGCCGCTGGCCACAGCAGGAACGGCGCGCGCAGCCTGGCCATCGGCTACTGCGGCCTGGCCCCCGGCCGCGCCGCGCGCGCCGCCGTGCCGGTCTTCGTCACGCCCGAAGCCAGCGCTGCGATGAACACCTACGACCTCGTCGCCAGCCCAGCGCTGTACAGCGGGCAGACGGTGAAGGCGCGGATCGAGGCCGACGCGCAGAACGCCCGCGCCGCCGACGTGCGTCTCTACGTTCGGCACTACGACGCGAACGACAGACTCGTTTACCTGCGTTCGCCCGGCGTGGCGCTCGCCTCGGGCAAAGCCCACGAGTTCGCCTGGCGCGTGCCCGACACCGGCGGGCAGCCGATCGCGGAGGTCGGCGTCGAGGTCACCAGCGACGCGAAGGCCGCCGGCACCGTGTACCTGGACTGGCTCGACTGGCGGGGAGCGCCGGACGTGCGGCTGGGCGTGCCGGGCGCCGCGCCCGAAGGCGCGCCCTGCGGGACGATGTGGCAGCGCGCGTGGGTCGCGTCGTCCGACGTCGCGCGCTTCCACCAGGGCCTGGGCGACTTCCGCATGGCCCAGGACCGCGGCACGGGCCTCCTTACGCAGGGCACGCGCGAGTGGGCGGGCTACCGCGCGCACGCGACCGTGCAGCCGCATTTGGCTAAGCGCGCCGGGATTGCCGTCTGCGTGCAGGGCCTGCAGCGCTACTACGCGCTGCTGCTCTCCCCCGAAGGCGGCGGCAAGCTGCAGCTGATCAAGCGGCACTACGGCGAGAAGGTGCTGGCCGAGGCGAAGTTCCCGTGGGCCTTCGACCAGAAGATCGAACTGGCGCTGAGCACCAACGGCGGGAAGCTGCGCGCCAGCGTCGACGGCAAGCCGTTCCTCGAAGCGACCGACGCCGGCGCGCCATACGCAGGCGGCGCGGTGGCGCTCGTGTGCGAAGAAGGCTGCGTGAACTTCGGGGCCGTGCATGTGAAGGGACAGGGGTGAGCGGCGAGGAATAGATAAGAGTTGAGAGATTATAGATGAGAAATGAGGTTGATTTGGGATTTTAGGTTTTGGATTGTGGGTTGGCGGCGATTAGCTATTGGCGGTCGAAAGTAAGCGTTTCTAACGCCAAAGTCCTTTTCAAAAAGAGCGCCGTAGGCGCGACAGAAGTGGCGCCCCTCCGGGGCGCTTCTGTATCTCCATGTGTTATATTCACGGCATGACCGACTCACCGCCGCGCAAACGCGCGTGGTTCCAGCTTCATCTCAGCACCTGCATCGTGTTGATGGTGGTGGTGGGCTGCCTGGTCTGGGCCAACCTTCAAACTTATCCAGCATCGTTGATGGTTCGTAACGACGGTCAACGGGTCGGATTCCTTCGCAACGAATCCTCTTGGGAGCAAGGCATCGGCTGGCCAGGATGCTTTTACTTACTCCCTATGAAGCAATCCGATTTACAGAGCAGTGATCAGCCCCAAGGCGATTCTGGCTGGAAAGTACCAGGCGCTTGGGACGGTGGGCATTTGATCGGAAACCTGATGATCGCCTCCATAGTCCTTATTTGCACCGCCTATATCTGCGAATGGCTCATCCGCCGCCGCAGACGCGCTCCCACGCCGCAGGAATAGCTTCCTTCCGACGTTAACTCCCAACGCGTCCCGTAGGGACGCCGTGAAAATAGCCCAGCGCTTCAGCGCTGGGAATCCGTCGCGCCTATAAACGCGCCAAGTCCCGTAGGGACGGCTGAAGAATCGCTGGCCGGCTTCAACCGTCCCTACGGGGCGGGCAATCCAATCCTCCGCGGAAACCCAGCGTTAAAACGCTGGGCTATTTCCAGTCGCGCCTACGGCGCTCTCTAAGGATAGGGCGTCGCGCTCCCGCACCTCAGGATAAAAATGAGCCGTTCTATGCGGTTAAATTAATCCTACGCTACACGAGCTTCAGGTTTCGGCGGCCGAGCCAGACGTTTTCGAGGTCCGGGGTCTCGACGTCCAGGTGCCGCGTGAAGTCGAGGATCGAGTTGCCCGCCAGCAGCGCGTCGAGCGCCTTCACGTAGCGCTTGGCGAAGCGCCGCTGCCACGTCTGCGGGTGTTCGTTGTAGGCCGCGCGCGCCGCGGCCTGCAGCAGCGCGCTGCCGTTCCAGCCGCGCTTGAGCAGCTTGAAGACGGTCCACAGGTCGTGCGGGATGTCCATCATGTCCAGCTCTTCGCGGTAGGTCCACAGGAAGCGGTCCAGGTACTTCGTCGCCGGGATGGCGCTGCCGTTCCAGTCCAGCGTCGCGCGCATGCCGCGTTCGGCCGCTGCGTTGCGCGCGCGCAGGTAGGCCGCGTGCGGGATGCGCTGCTCCGACTTCTTGCCCGCCAGCCAGGCCAGCGCCACGGCCTTCACCACGCACACCGCCGCGAGCAAGTATTCGGGCACGTTCGCGTCCAGCACGCGCACTTCCAGCGTCGGCGGCTTGGTCACGCGGCTGCGGTTGAAGAGCATCTCGTCCATGCTGCGCATGGTCAGTTCGCTGCGCCGGATCGGCTTGAAGTAGATCTTGCTTGCCTTCACGATGCGGTTGCTGGCGAGATTGGTCAGTTCCTCGGCCCAGACGGGGCTGTTGGCGCCCATCGCGATCAGGAACGGGATGTGGTCGTGGATGTGCCCGGCCAGGTGCAGAGCGTCGGCCTTGTCGAGCGTCTGGCCGGCGATCGAAAGATGGATGTGCGCGCCGGCGAAGCGGTCGCGCCAGCCGCCGACGAGCAGCAGCTGCTTGCCCCTCTGCGAGTCGTTCTTGCTGCGGTAGTGGTGGTGGCTGTACTTGCGCAGGCCAGCCTTGACCAGGAACAGCCCCTCGCGAATGGTCTTGAACGGCCGGCTATTGTACTCGGTGCCGATGCTCCAATCGCGGCGAAAGTGCTCCCCGCGCTCGCCCACGCCCTTGCGCGGGAAAGCCAGCTCGCGCGTGATATCGTACTCGGGGAGCGAGATCGTGTAGCTCTCGATCTCCACGCCCGCCACCACGCGCTCGTGTCGTCCGGGAGGTTCTTCCGGGGGCATCCGAAAAATGGTATTTCGCCCCGGGCGCTTGGCAACGTACGACTCGCGATTTTGCGAAAATCGTGCAACGCCTTACGGCGCCGGGGGTTGGCCGGGGTTCTGCGCGCGTTCGCGGTACGCGCCGGGCGGCAGGCCCGTCTGCGCCTTCACCCACCGCGCCAGCGTGTGCTTGTTCGCGAAGCCCGACTGTTCGACGACCAGCGGCAGCGGCAGCGTCGTCTCGCGCAGCAGTTCCAGCGCCTTCGCGAGCCGCGCGCGCACCAGGTACGCCGCGGGCGAGACGCCGTGGCGTTCGCGGAAGACCCGCGCGAGGTGCTCCCGCGAGCAGCCCTGCCGCGCGGCGACTTCCTTTATGGACCACGATTGCTCGGGCTGCCGCAGCAGCTCGTCGATCGCGCGCGCCACCGGCGGACGCTCCTTCGCGTGCCGCGCTTCCAGGTGCATGTACAGGCGCATGACGAAGGCGTGGACGTCGTTCGCGGCGGCGGCCCAGGCCGGCACGCTGCGGGGGCGCGCGGCGTCGCAGAGGCGCCGGCGCATGCGCCGCAGCGGGTTGTTGTGCCCGATGTAGACGACCGAACCGAAACGCCGCCGCAACTCGTCGATGTGCTCGCGCAGGCCCGCGCCGCGCAGCTGCATCCACTCGGTGACGAACGGCTCGCCGTAACTCGCCGGCAGCCCGTAGGCGCTCTCTTCGCCGAACGCGAACATCGCCATCCAGCCGGCGGGCACGTCCCGCGAACCGCTGCCGTCACGAAAGACCATGCGCCCCTCCAACGCGTACTGCAGGATCACCGAACCGTCGTTGGCGCGGCGCGTGTTCTCGATCCACCAGCGCCCGTTGGGCTCGACGACCTGGCGGTGGTCGAAGCTGCCGACAGCCCAAAACAAGCCGGGTTTTAGCGGGGTGGCTGGGGGCATATCACAAATTGTACATCATAAGTCACAGATTGCATCCTGTAACTATAGTATTTTAAAGGGTATATAGGCAACAAAGGATCACATTTCGACAATTCGGCATCCGCAAAGGAGCGACCCGTGGCCCGCAGCTTCCGGCTCAAATACGCCCCGCACTTCGGCATGTTCGAAACCAGCGCGGGGAAGGACCCCATCGACCAGCTCAAGTTCGCCGCCGACCAGGGCTTCACCGCCTGGGAGGACAACGGCATGAAGAAGCGCGAGGGCGCGCTGCAGGAAAAGATCGCCGCCGAGATGGCGCGGCTGAAGATGACGATGGGCGTCTTCGTCGCGACCGCCACCTTCCAGGACGTGACCTTCGCCGGCACCGACGCGGCCGCGCGCGAACAGATCCTCTCGGACATGCGCGACGCCGTCGAACTGGCCAAGCGCGTCAACGCGAAGTGGTGCACGGTCGTGCCGGGCGTCTTCGATCTGAAGCTGGCGTGGGATTACCAGACGGCGAACTGCATCGAGCTGCTCAAGCGCTGCTGCTCCATCTGCGAAAAGTCCGGCCTCGTGATGGTCCTTGAGCCGCTCAATCGGCTGATCAACCACCCGCGCGTCTTCCTGGCCGAGGCCCCGCAGGCGTACCTGATCTGCAAGGCCGTCAATCACCCGTCGTGCAAGATCCTCTTCGACGTCTACCACCAGCAGATCACCGAAGGCAACCTGATCCCGAACCTGGACGCCGCGTGGAGCGAGATCGCGTACATCCAGGTCGGCGACACGCCGGGGCGCAAGGAACCGACCACCGGCGAGATCAACTACCGCAACGTCTTCAAGCACCTGCACGGCAAGGGCTACGCCGGCGTGGTGGGCATGGAGCACGGGCTCTCGCGCAGCGGCGCCGACGGCGAGCGCGCGCTGATCGACGCGTACGCGGCGTGCGACGATTTCTAAGATAGGGCACAGGATTCAGGCGCCAGGATTCAGCCACAATAAAGGAGCGGTGCGATGAAAGCGATTCTGGTCGGACTGGGCGGGCGCGGGAAGACGTGGTGGAACGCCTGCCGCGAACACCCCGACGTGGAGGTCGTGGCGTGCGTGGAACCCTCCGCCGCGAACAAGGAGCGCGCGGTCAAGGAGTGGGGCGTCGACGCGAAACTGCTCCACGACGACCTCAGTGCTGCGCTGAAGAAGGGGAAGGCGGACTTCGTCGTCGACGTCACGCCGCCGGCGGTGCACGAAAAGATCGCGCTCACGGCCTTCGAGAACGGCCTGGACGTGCTGGGCGAAAAGCCCCTCAGCGACGACTTCGCGGCGGTGAAGCGCATCGTCGAGGCCGGCAAGCGCGCCAAGCGCAAGCACATGATCACGCAGAATTACCGCTTCAACGCGCTGCCCCGCACCACGCACCGCCTGCTGAAGGAAGGGATCATCGGCACCCCGTCGCAGCTGGATATCCAGTTCTTCGTGCCGTGGGCCGACCTTCCGGGCAGCCACTACGTCACGCAGCCGTACATGTTCCTGACCGACATGGGCATCCACCACTTCGACATGATGCGCTACGTGCTCGGCGCCGATCCGGTCAGCGTGCAGACGGTGACGTGGAACCTGCCGTGGGGCTGGCACAAGGGCGACGCCTCGCACGTGGCGGTCTTCCGCTTTGCCAACGGCCTGATCGCCGTGCACCGCGCGATGGGCTGCGCGCTGGGCAAGCGCACGACCTACAACGGCGAATGGCGCATCGAGGGCGACAAGGGTTCGCTGACGTGGGAAGAGGCAAAGGCCTTCCACACCTGGTCGCACCGCGTCGAGCCCAACGGTAAGGGCGAGAAGATCCGCACCGAGCTGCCGCTCGACGAGCCCCAGGGCCCCGAAGCGAAGCTCAACCCGGTGCTGGCCGAGTTCGTCAGCGCGCGCAAGCAGAACCGCCAGCCCGAATGCAGCGCCGAGGACAACCTCAAATCAATGGCGATGGTCTTCGCCGCAGTGAAGAGCGCGCAGGAAAAGCGCGAAGTGAAGTTGGCTGAGCTCTAACGGTTTTAGCCACAGAGATCACAGAGCATACAGAGAGCGGCAGATCCGGAAACGGGTTCGCCGTTTTTTGTTGTGATGGTTGTTGCAGGTCCGGATGGTTTAATCCACCAGCGCATCTGCTTTCATTCTGTTCATCCTGCTCTTTGCCATGCGCACGACTCCGAAGACGAGCAGGAATGGCACGCCTGCAAAAGTATTATTGTAAAGGAGGCCATTCCAAACCCAATGAGGTGCAAAGAACTCTGAAAAAATCTCATATTGCGGAGGTGCATCGCCGGGAAAAGAATAACTATAGTACACTTGGCGAGGCCATCCGTAGGAATGGTAAGTATAAACGTACGCTCCGGATGAAGTTTCAGCGACAAGGGTTTCCGATTCGGTTGCCACGTTTACGCCAATTATGGCCCCCAATGCCAGGGTAATGACCACGCAGGTGCTAAGGTGGTATTGAAACCAGGGCCGCATGGGCTTCTCGTTCATTGTCTGAATCGTCGCGCCATCTAATACGCAGAGCTGCTGTTCCGGTAATTTTGCGCCGTCTTTGTTTTGCCTTTTGCAGTTTGTTTGGTTCTTGGTTCTTGCCGTCTGCAGTTTACCGCCGGCTTTCAGCCGGCGTTCAAGGTTTGTGCGTGCCGCGCAGGACGCCGTTGCGGTCGGCGACGACCATGCCGACCTCGTTCTCGTAGCTGATCTGTAGCGGAGCGCCCGAGACGCTGCGCAGCATCACCAGGCTGATGATGATCGGCGTGGGCGTCGCCGTCGCGCCCGGCACCAGGCTGCTGTCGAAGTCGCCGCCGCTGGCCTTGAAACTGAGTTCCCCAAAGAAGGTGGGTTTGTAGCGCAGCTTGACGCGCTTGAACGTGCTGTTCAGCACCGCGTCGAAAGTACCGCCGGTCTTCTCGTTGGTGGGCCGCGCGCGCAGGTAGAAGTCCATGGTCAGGAAGTCGTCGTCGGGGTCCTGAGGAATGCCCAGCCGCCCCACTTCCACGGCGTCGAAGGTGATCGACATCCGGTCGCCCGGCTGCAGGTCCAGCCGGTTGTCGCCCCCGTCGAGGCCGAACATCTTGAAACTCAGGCTGCTGCGCGTGGAGCCCGCGCCGAAGGCCTTGAATGCCGAACGCGAAACCTGGGTCTGCACCAGAAGCGGCCCGACGATGACGATCACGTCGTCGAAGACGATCTCGGTGTCGCTCTTCTTCGCCCGCACCCGCACCGTATAGGTGCCCGGCACCGGGAACGTCGCCAGCGTGTGGTCCTCGTCGTCGGGCGTGAACGTGATCAGCCCCGGACCGTCGACCCGGAACCAGAGGAACTCGACGAACGACGGATCCTGGTTCAGCACCGCCACCAGGTCCGTCGAGACCGGGCCGCCGCCGCCAAACAGGAACAGGTCCGGACCGGCGTCGACCGTCAGAGCCTCGTCCTCGGCCACGCTGGCCGGCGAGACCAGGAGCACGAAAAGCACAATGAGCAGGGCACGCGGCATGTTCCATCGCCGCTCGCCTGGTTTGAAACTCTGGGTCATGCCGTCTCCCGCCACACCCCGAACCGGTGTCCGAATAACACTTTAGGCCATTCACATGGGCACTTCAAGCCCAATCGAAACAGCCCCTGGATTTCCTCAGCATATCTTCTCTATCGGCCGTCTCCCTGGTAGGGTATGGGGAATTCCCGACTTACACAATTCGAGGACCCGAACATGATACAGCGATCCACTTTGCCCGTCCTGGCCCTGCCCTTGGCCGCCGTGGTCCTGAGCACCTCCGCCGCGGGGGCCGCCGAGGGCAAGACCGCCGCCGACCCTAATAAGGAGGCAAAGTCCGGCGAAGGAGCCAAGGCCGAGAAGGGCGAGCAGCCCGCCAAGAAGGACCCCAAGGCCATGAACGCCGACGAGGCCGAAGCCGCGGGCCTTTGCCCGGTCTGCAAGAACGAGCACAAGCTCATCTACCGCGTAACCGTCGGCGAGAAGGCCTACCACTTCGCGACGCGCGATTGCAAGAAGGCCTTCGAAGCCGACTCGAACAAGTTCATTGCGGGTGCGGCGGGCGCCAAGAAGGAAGGCGAGCCGAAGAAGATGCCGCCCGAGAAGGAAGCCAAGACCGAAGCCGCCGGCGAAAAGGTCGCGAAGACCGATGCCGCGGAGCAGGCGGCCAAGACGGAGAAGGCCGAGAAGACCGAAGGCGGCGAGATGATGGGCGGGGACATGATGGGCGAGTGAAGGGCAGCCTTCGGCTGTCGGCTATCGGCGGTCAGCTTAAACTCCCAGACTGCCGGAGATCCGATACGTGAATTGCCGGGCTCTGTGATCTCTGTGTCCTCTGAGGTGAATTTCGTTCCTCGCAGTCGAACCCCGCCCCCTGGCCCCCCGCCCCGCGCCTCGCTATCCTTTTCCACATGGAAGAAGATCGAACCGCGAACCCCGATCGCCCCGGCGAACGCGACGCCAGGAACCTCAGCGACGAGACGATCATCCTGCCCAAAGGCCTGGGCGTGGCCGCGTCCGCGCGCGCGAAAGCGCCGGTCCCCGCTGCCCGAGCGGAAGAGTCGAAGTGGGGCGCGCGCCTAGCCGGGGTGCTGCGCGCCGTCACCGTCGCCTGGATCCTCTGGTTCCTCTGCCTGGCCGCGATGTTCAGCGTCCCGGTCGGCTCCCTTTCAGTCACTACGACGACGTTTTTCGTCAGCGGCAATGCAACCGTTTTCTTCTTCTTCGCGCGTGGGGTCTTTGGTTCCCCGGGACCCATTACGAACGGAATCTTTGCAGGCAGCTTCCTCTCCTCGGTGCTCTCCGGATTTCTTCTATTCCTGTTCAACCACGTCTCGCCGGCGGCCGGGCGCGCGGGCTGGATGATCGCCATCGCGGGGCTCTTCGTCGCGATGGTCGTGCTCGCGCTGGCGCGCATCGTGTTCCAGCTGCTGGCCGAGGTGCAGACGCGCCTGGGCGAGTTGCTCCTGGCGCTGCTGTTCATGGGCCTGCTGATGACGCTGGCCGTCACCTGCGCGCCGCTGCCCGACGACCGCGTGCTGCGCGCCGTGCTGACCGTCGTGTACCTGGTCCCGCCGGTGCTGCTGGCGGCGGGCGGCGCCACGTGGAGCTGGACCGTCGCGCGGATGCTGGGCGAGGAAGACGGCAAGCGCCGCCTGCTGCTGATGCTCAAGGGCTGGTTCATGATCGTGGGCTTCGGCGCATTCGCCACCTTCGCCGTGACGCTGCTGGCCCTGATTGCCGAAGGTACCCGCTTGTTTGATCGTTCGCCCATCATGCAGGGCGTCTTCCTTGGCAGCCTGTGCCTGATCCCTGCGATGTTCCCCGGTCTGGCCGTGCAGCGCCGCGCGAAGCGCGCCGCGGCGAATGGCGCCGACGCTGCCGCGGCGGAAGGCCCCGCGTGAACGACGGCGTCCCGCCCAAACCATCCGCCGCACCGGAACGTGCGCCGTCCGACGAGCGCTTTCACCTGGGGTTGCTAGTCTTCGGGCTCACGTTCCTGAGTTGGCTCGGGCTCTTCATGCTCTTCCTGGTCTTCGATACCGGATCGCCGGCACCCCCGTTCAAAGGGCAAGTCAGCGCGCTTTTCGTGGTCTCGGTCTTCGCGCTCGTGTTTCTGGGCCTGAAGTTCTTCCAATACAGCCGCGCGCCGTTGGCGCTGCGCGCGAGCCTGTACGCTAGCGTGCTTTCCACGGTCCTGACCGCCGTGTGCCTGGCCGTGAGCATGGCCGGGCCGTCGCTGGCGGAGGTGCTGTTCGGGTTCCTCTTCGCGATCCTGGGCCTGCTGTCGGCGGTCTTCGCGGTGCTGCGCGTGGCCTTCCGCGTAGTGATTCAGATGCAGACGCGCCTGAGCGAATGGCTGCTGACCCTGCTCGCCGCCGGCCTGCTGATGGCCGTGGCCATGGCGCTGCACCCTCAGACCGTGCACGACGACGAACGCATCGCCTACGCGATCATCAGCATGGTGCTGATCACCTTCGCCGCCGTGGCCGGCAGCGCGTGGAGCTGGTCGCTGGCGAAGGAACTGGGCGAGGAACGCGCGCGCTACCGCATGAACCTTATGCTCATCGGCTGGCTGCTGGTCGCGGGCATCCTCTCCGCTGTGATCTTCCTGGTCTCGATCTTCTGGCTGGCGTTCGATCCCGGCTACGCCATGCTCGACTTTCCCGCCTTGCGCTGGACCGTGCCGGCGGGCTTCTTTGGCAGCTTCCTGTCACTACCCGGCCTGCTGATCCACCGCCGCGCCAAGCGCGCGGCTGCCGAACGCGCGCATCGACCTTCGTGATTCCATTCGTCACTCGTCATTCGTCGTTTTCCTCGCCCCTCGCCCCTTTCCCCCTGCCGTTTGACCCCGCCCCGCCCTGCGGCTAGATTTTCAGGCGTATCGCTTTTGCACCTTCGACCAGAAACCCACGCGCCGCGCGCGCGACTCGATAGAGGGGGACCACGCATGAACATCGGCAGCGGTTCGCACAAATACGAAGTGATCGACGGCTGGGCCAAGCTGCCCGCCGGCAAGGCCTTCGGCTACACGCACGGCGTCGTCGAGGACAAGCAGGGCCGCATCTTCATCCACAACGCCAGCAAGGACAGCGTCTGCATCTTCAAGCCCGACGGGCAGTTCGTGAAGAGCTGGGGCGAAGAATACGCCACCGGCGCGCACGGCATGTTCCTGAACGAGGAGAAGGGCACCGAGTACCTCTACCTCGCCACGACCAAGCAGAACCAGGTCGTCAAGACGACGCTCGACGGCAAGGTCGTCTGGTCCGTCGGCCAGCCCGCGCGCCAGGACATCTACGACGGCGACAAGAAGAAGTTCGTCCCCACCGAATGCGCCGTGGGCCCCAACGGCGTCCTCTACGTCGCCGACGGCTACGGCCAGCCCTACGTCCACATGTATTCGCTCGACGGCGAGTACAAGGGCGCGTTCGGCGGGCCCGGCAGCGAGAAGGGGCAGCTCAAGCAGCCCCACGGCGTGAAGGTCGACACGCGCGGCAAGGAGCCCCTGGTGCTCGTCGCCGACCGCGGCAACAGCCGCCTGCAGTACTTCTCGCTCGACGGCAAGCACGTCCGGTTCGGCGGCGTGGGCATCGTGCTCAAACCCTGCACGACGCAGCAGCACGGCGACGAGATCTACATTCCCGACCTGCACAGCCGCATCACGATCCTCGACAAGAAAGACCAGCTGGTCGCGCACGTCGGCGAGGTCGAGAAGGGCTGGGAGATCGAGGGCTGGCCGAACATCAAGCACGAACTGCGCAAGCCCGGCAAGTTCACCTCGCCACACGACCTGCACGTCGACAAGGCCGGCAACATCTACCTGGCCGAATGGATCAGCGACGGCCGCGTGACGAAGCTGAAGAAGCAGGGGTGAGCGGCGAGGGGTCAGGGGTGAGGAACGGGACGCCTGCGGCGTGCCATTCTTCCTCCGCAGTGAACCGGAAGTGACCTACGAAGATCGTTCGAAAAGGCCCGGGTAACGCCGGGCCTTTTTGTTTCGGAGCTGTTTTCCACGCTGAATCCCCTATCGGCCGGGACGTCTGGGTGTATACAGGCAGCGACGCCTATTCGAAAAACAGGAGACACGCCATGCCCGCCGCCCGCACGCTTGCCCTTCTGGCCGCCGCGCTGCTGCTCGCCGCCGCTACCGGGATCCGCGCCGAGAACGCCGCTGCATCGGCCGAGATCAAGCTTACGCCGACCTTCGTTTCCGTCGGCGTGCTGATCGACGTCGCCGGCGACGAGAACGCCAATACGACCGCCGAGATGAAGTACCGCGCAGTGGGCGAGGAAACCTGGCGCGCGGGCCACGTGCCGCTGCGCATCAACAAGTCGCGCCTGGCCACGTCGCTCTTCTTCCTGAAGGAAGGCACCGAGTACGAAGTGCAGGTGACGCTCGCGGATGCCGACGGCGTGACCGCGCAGCCCGAGGTCCAGAAGGTGCGCACGCTCGACAGCAAATTCCCCACCGGCAGCGGCAAGACCTACCACGCCGATCCCGCCGCGGCCGCCGGAGGCGACGGCACCAAGGAAAAGCCCTTCAACAACGTCGCCGACGCGCTGAAACCGCTGCAGCCCGGCGACACGGTGATCTTCGCCAAAGGCCTGTACCAGCTTCCGCCGACGCTGAAGTGCCCCATCGCCGGCGACGAGAAGGCCTGGATCCGCCTGAAGGGCGAACCCGGCGCGGTCTGGACCGACGCGGACCCGAGCCTCAGCGGCGCCGGGAAACTGAAGTGGGAACAGCACAAGGCCGACGCCGCGGGCCGCATGATCTGGAAGACCGCCGTGAAGGGCGTGACGCGCATTCAGGTCCGCCGCACGCCCGGCGACCCGGCCAGCGGCTGGTTCCTGTGGGGCATGGTGAAAGGTTCGCGCGGCAGCTACACCGGGCAGAGCCTGGCCGACATGGAAGCCGACAACCCGGCGATCAACGAGCACGGCGCGTTCTGGCAGGACGCCGAGGCGCTCTACATCACACTGCCGCAGGGCGTCGAGGATCCCAACAAGGCCGAATGGCTGATCGCGCAGGGCGCGCAGAAGGGCGTCTACTTCACCGGCCACCACGTGATCCTGGAAGGGCTGACGATCGAGATGACGCCGGCGCTGGGCGCGCGCGACGGCGGGCACCACTTCGCCTTCCGCCGCCTGACCTTTTACGGCAGCACGCCCTACGGACTGTGGACGGGCCCCGACGCGCTGCTGGAAGACTGCCGCTTCATCCACACCGCCGTGTGGACGTGGCTGCATTCGCGCAAGACCAAGGACGAAAAGACCGGCTGGGACAAGATCAAGAACGGTTACAACGACACGCTGATGATCCGCGGCTTCACGGGCTCGACGTTCCGCTACTGCGAGCTATTGGGACATTCGAACAGCCTGGCCAGCAACGACGCGTGTTCGCGCGGCACCGCCGGCTTCAACGACGTGGACATCCACAACAGCCTCTTCCGCCAGATCGGCGACGACGCGATCGAGCCCGACACCAAGGTCACCAACCTGCGCATCTGGAACAACCGCTTCGAAGAGATGCACAACGGCGTCAGCGCGGCGCCGTTCCAGGTCGGCCCGGCCTTTGTGATCGGGAACGTGATCGTGAAATACGAACAGGCCGCGATCAAGATGCGCAACGTCAACACCGCCGTGCAGTGCTACTATCACAACACCACCTACCCCGGCCCCAACGGCGTGCACGTCTTCGCGCCCGACAGCGAAGGCGCCGCCAACATCCGCACGCGCAACAACATCTGGGTCGCCAACCACTATACGTACTACATCCGCCCGTCCATCGTGCAGTCCCACGGCAACACCATGGACATGGACTTCAACAGCCTCGGCAGCCTGACCGGCAAGCAGCAGCAGTGGAAGGGCGAGAAGACCATCGTCGAGGGCATCCCCGTCTTCGCCGACCGCGAGAAGGGCGACTACCGCCTCGGCAAGGACGACGTGAAGTTCGTCGACGCGGGCACCCCCATCCCCGGCGTGAACAGCGACGTCCCCGCGCCGTACGCCTTCGCCGGCAAGGCCCCCGACCTGGGCGCCTACGAAACCGGCGTCGAACCCTTCGTCGTGGGCGTGCGCCCGGAGAAGTAACGCGCGCCGTTCCACGGAACGACTTCAACGCGGAGGCGCAGAGCACACAGAGGTTCACAGAGCCTTATTGTGGTTGGCCCGGACGTCACCACGTCCGGGCCGCGACCTGTCGCGCCGAAGCCGTCAGGCGCAGGCGGACGCGGCAAGATGCCTCCGGACGGACTTTCAAAGAACCCTGCTTCACGCACTTGATGCGGACTTCCGCCGCCGACGCCGGATGAACCATTCCGTTAGGACAGCAACAGCACCCAGCAGAAGCAGGTTCAATATAATATTGAGGAGTAACAGGCGTTCTTCACAGTTGCTTATTTTGCCAAACTCATACCATTCAATGAGCTGGTAACACCGGATTGGCCATCCATACGTTTCGTGCACGCCGTAAGCATCTATCGGACCCCACAGGGTCTTCTGGTAGTTCCTATTCAAATTTAGTCCTACCAGCACCCCCGCCGCCAGCATCAGCACGATGCACGTGCTGAGGTGCAGTTGAAACCACGCGCGCTTGCGAGGCGCGACGGGCGCGGGCGAAGACTGCTCATCCGTTTCGGGAGTATAGCACGCCGCTACTTCGGCTCGGGCGGCGCGGGCGCCGTTTTCGCGACGGGCACCAGTTGCGGCTGGTCGGTGGACTGTTCGCCGACCAGCTCGACGGCCGGTGGCGGAGGAGGCGGCGGCACCGTGGGCGTGGGCGGAAATGGGGACACTGGCTGCGCGGGGTCGATCTTAGTCTCGATCACCTGAGGATTCGGCCCGGCCGGCGCCTGCACGGGCAGCGGCGGCGCGGGCTTGCGCGCAAGCGCGAACAGCGCAAGGCCCGCGGCGAACGCGAGGCCCAGCAGGATCGCCAGCGCGCTGCCGGGCGACTTCTCGACCTGCCCCGGTGGCCTCGGCTGCTCCAGCGTCATAGCGTACCTCCGTGTCCGGTTCGGATACGGAGCGTTACCTTACCATTTCCCACGCGCTCGCGGCAACGGCTATGTTCCCTTTCGCGGCGGGTGTTCGCCTACTCGGAAAGCGCCTGCACGATCTTCTCCTTCGTCTTCTCGCGGTCGCAGGCGGCGCGCAGTTCCTCGCGGTTCAGCACGCGCAGGCCTTTCAGTTCCAGCTCCGCGAACTCGTCGATCAGGATCACGTAGTACGAAGACTCGCACCAGTCCATCTTCTGCCATTCCGCGTCTTCGGCCTGGCCTCCGTCCGCCTCGGGCTTGGGCAGCGGGCGCCAGCGCGGGCGGTGCGCGTAGTGCGCCTGCAGCTTGGCGCCGCGCACGCCCAGCGTCGCCCACAGCCGCGAGACATCGCGTTCGCTCGAGAAGAGCACCGGCACCGCGACGCGCGTGTCGGCGGCCAGGTCCGCGTCCTCCGACCACGCTTCCAGCCAGTCGCCGGCGGCCTTCGACGCCGCGGCTGCATCGGGCAACTCGCCGTCCAGCAGCGCGGGGCGCATGCCGAGGTCCTCGCACGAGAGCACGTGCAGCCCGTAGAAGAACTGCTTGATCCACTCGAGTTCCTCGAAGAGCGGCCGCGCGCGCAGCCCGCCTTCGCGAAGCCCGCGCAACCGCGCGCGCGAAGCTTCGGGCAGCACGGAAGTCAGGTACGCCTGCAGGAAGGCGTACGCGCGCGCCTGGCGCAGGAAGTACGTGGGATTCGGCTCGACGCGCAGGCGCGGGCCGTACGATTCGCGCGGCAACTCAAATTTGGCTTCCGTCTTGGCCCCTTCCGCCTGGCGCACGTGCGTCTCGCGGCGCTTGGTGATCAGCGCGGCGAAGGCCTGCAGCATGCGCTCCTTGTAGCGCTTGCCCAACTGCAGCTTCTCGTGTTCCGCGCCGCGCGCGGGAAGCAGGAACGTCTCGAGCGCGTGGACCTGGTAGTCGTACCAGCCGCTCCGTTCGCCGGGCTTCAGATCGACCTTGCCGTCGCGGATCGCCTTGACCAGTTCGAACATCAGGTCGGCGTCCGGCGGCAGCCCGCCGCGGAAGAGCCGGTTGAAGAGCCGCGTCTCCTTCGTTCCCGAGTACGGCAGGAAGTGCGCCGTGGGCACGCCGGGGGGGCGCGGCAGGCCGGCGGATGACCACAGCTGGTCGACCGTCTTGCCGGCATAGGCCGGTTCGGCCAGCGACGCGAACGAAAGCTGCGCGTACGGGTTGGTCAGGTGCGCGTAGAAGTCGAGCACCTGCGTGTAAGCCTTCATCAGGGCGGGGTTCTGCGCCAGCACCTTCGCGATCTCGTCGGGCGCGCCGGCGCGGACCGGCCAGGGGTTCATCAGGTATCGCAGGAAGCGGAAGGCGCTCTGGAGTTCCTGCGACCAGGTGTAGAACCCGATCGGCTTCGAGCGCGTCTCGTCGGCGTCGAACTCCACGATGAATTCTTTTGTCTGTGCCGCCCAGATGGGGCTGAGCTTCTCGGCCGTCTTGCGCCCAGCGATCACGAAGGCGCCTTCGATCCACGCGTGCGCCTCGGATTGCGGCGAGAGCGCTCGGTCGATCTCGGTCAGCAGCTCCAGCACCTGCGCGAAGCCGTCGCCGTCGCGCTGCACCATGGCCAACTCCAGCGCGGCGTACAGGCCGTCGTCGAACTGCTTGGCCTTGCCGTCGAGCAGGTTCAGCGACGGCAGCAGGCGCCCGCCGCGGGCACCAATCGCCTTCGCCGCCTCCGCGTACGAGGGATACAGCTGCATCAGTTCCGGCTCGTCTACGTCCGAGATCTCCAGGATGTCGAGGCTCAGCACCGCGCTGCTGGCGTTGATCTGCCAGAGGTTGTCCGGTTCGCCGAAGGGCCGGCTGTCGATGAGCTTCGGATCGAAGGCCGGCGGCGTCTCGCTGCGCGGATCGTCCGCGAAGAGGTCGTACTTGTCCTCGGCCGGCTTGACGTCCACGATCGCCCAGCGTCCCTTCGAGTCGTCGCCTTTGCCGCCGCGTTGCTGAGACCCGCCCGGCCAGAAGAAGACCGCGCACGTCACCGCCACGGCCGCGGCCAGCAGGAGCCCCGCCGTCCGGAAGCCCCGCGCACTCGTTTTGCTTCCCGGTTCGCCCACGCGCCGCCTCCTTTATAAAGACAGATCGCACGCCAACAGGGTCGGATCCTACCCTTCTATACGCTTGGTGCGCCGCTTCGGTTCGCGCGCCGCAGCGTCTTGAAATCCCGGATGAGACTCCACAGCACCAGCAGCGCGAAGACCACGGTGAGCCAGAACTCGGGGAGCCACGCCACGCCCCACCACTGTTCGGGCCGGCGGCGCTCCCACATCGTCAGGGTGCCGTCCTTGCCAAGCACCAGTACTGCCAACACCGACGGCGAGAACCAAAGCCATTCGACCGAACCTTCAGCAGTACTCAGATCGAAGACCTTTTTGCCTGTGCGGCCTTGCACGAGGTAGGCTGACTTTTCATTGAGAAGGCTTATCTCATATTCCGTGACCGCAAGGTACTCGCCATTGGCCGACCAACTGAAAGAGAAGCTCCGGTTGGTAGAATCGTCGGTTGACCACAGGATCGCATTTTTCGACGTGTCGTAGATATTCTCGCGTGCTTGATCGAAAGAGTCAGCTATGGCCAGCGCCCCGTCTGCGGGCAATTCGTAGCGAAGGTTCGCGCGCCCTTCGACGCTCAGGGACGGAAATGCCTTTCCGGTTTCGGAGTCCAGGATATGAAGGCGGTCGCCTTGAACCGTTCGCACCATGACCTTGCCCGCTTCCGGGAACAAGGCGAAGATGAACGACTCCGCTTCGGGTTCGGGGAAGCGCGCCAGACGTTCAAACTCGGGCAGCCGGTAGATCTCGATGTGCCGGTCTGGGGAAACGCAGGCCATCTGCGTGAACCGGCGGTCGAAGGTGACATGGTCAACCGCCAACTCGTGCTCGACCTTGCCCGTATCGAGGTGCATCGCCCGCACCACGATGTTTGCTTGTTTCGGATCTCGAGGCGACTGCTGCAGGTAGACACAACCGTTCACCACGTCTAGGACATCGGCCTCCCTGGGTATCTCGATATTCTTGGCCTTCGATCCACTGGATGCATTCCAACGGTGCAACGTCGGGCTTCGACGGTCCACCGAATACAGGTACCGGCCATCGGCGGAGAAACGAATCGGCTGCCCCGTCAGGTCGTCCGCCGCAATGTCAAAGCGCCGGCGTCCGTCGCTCGAATCCAAGACCGAGAGACCTCCATCCGTTTCCGAGAGAACACTTGATCCATCGGGCGAGAACGGCGTGTCCATTCCATAGCGTTCCTGGGTCTCCTGGATCCATCGAATCGCCCACGGTTCCCACTTCCACCACAACCCAAGGCCGCTCGCTGCCAACAGCACGCAAAGCGTAAGCGTGCGCAGCGTGAAGCGCGGGAGAAAGCGGCGTTTCGGTTTGGCGGGCGCGGGTCCGGGTTCGCTCATGGGAGCAGTATACCGCCTCCTTTATTTGGAGGTGCGTGAGCCACCAAGCCTTTCGTGTTCCCTGAAGAGGTCCTGCTCATGTGGCGTGGGCCTCCGTGCCCGCGCTCATTCGCACGATGGGGCTCGTGGCCGAAGCCCGTGCCTGGTGCCCCACGGGCCGCGCGCAGGGCCTCACCCGCCACACCCCCTTCATCGACTGGAGGCGGGCAGGGACGCCCACCCCACACGTCCATCGCCTCCTCACGGGGTCGGGAAGGCGTGAGAGCCGGTCGGGCTCCGGACTCCATTTCATTTGTCCTTTTGATTGGTGTTGCAGATCGAGCGCTGCGGTGTCTATTCCTTTCAGTTTTTCCGTGTCAATTCCGCGTAAAAATTCGGCAGGCGGGTGTTACGCGCACGTCGCGCAATGTAACACCTTTCGTTCACGTAAACCCTATTTGCACATCGGTGCAGCACGCCGTGCACAATTGTCATAAGTCCAATGATTTCGTGAATCGCCGAATGATGCACCTTGTGTGAATCGCAACAAGATCGATACAAATCGCCATGTGCACTCCAGCACGTCGCGCAGCACCACGTGATACACGAAATCTCGCGACTGACGTTTTTCGTCAGTCGCGAAATTTCGCGAGCCGGATTTTCGTTGGATTTTGCGCTTCGAATTCTACCACTTCAGCTTCTTGATGCGCTGCACCGCTTCGGCCAGGCGTTCTTCGGGCACGGTCAGCGTCGCGCGGATGTAGCCTTCGCCGGGCGCGCCGAAGCCGTTGCCGGGCGTCGTGACGATGTGCGCCTCTTCCAGCAGGCGCGTGGTCGTCTCCGCGCTGGTGGCGCCCTTCGGCACCTTGATCCACGTGTAAAACGTGCCCTCGGGCGGCCTTACGTTCCAGCCGATGGCGTTGAGCCCGTTGCAGAACGTGTCGCGGCGCTGCTTGTACATCTTCATCAGCGGCGGCACGATCGCGTCGTAGTTCTGCAACGCGACCGTCGAGGCGCGCTGGATGGCCGTCCAGATGCCGCTGTCGACGTTGCTCTTCATGCGGCCTAAACCCTGCACCAGGTCTGCGTTGCCGCAGGCCCAACCCACGCGCCAGCCGGTCATGCTGAACGTCTTCGAGCACGAATGCAGCTCCAGCGCGACGTCCTTCGCACCCGGTATCTCCAGGATGCTTATGGCTTTAGCGTCGAAGTACATCTCCGTGTACGCGGCGTCCTGCAGGATGATGATGTTGTACTTCTTGGCGAAGGCGACGGCCTTCTCGAAGAAGGCCTTCGTCGCGAGCTTGCCCGTGGGGCTGTTGGGGTAGTTCAGCCACAGCACCTTGGCGCGCGCGGCGTCGCGCGGATCGATGGCGTCGAGGTCCGGGAAGAAGTCGTTTTCCTCGCGCAGGTCCATGTACAGCGGCACGCCGCCAGCGAAGTACGTCGCGCCGCGGTACACCGGGTAACACGGTTCCGGCACAAGGGTTATCTCGCCGGGGTTGACGAACGCGAAGGCGAAGTTGGCGAGCGCTTCCTTGCTGCCGATGGTGGGGTAAATCTCCTTGTCGGGATCCAGCGTCACGCCGAAGCGGCGCTTGAAGAAGCTCGCGATCTCGTTGCGGAAGCCCGGGTCGCCGTTGTCGAGCGCGTACGAGTGCGTCGCCGGATCGGCGGCGGCTTTCTGCAGGGCTTCGACGATGACGCGCGGCGTGGGCGTGTCGGGGTCGCCGATGCCGAGGTTGATCACGTCGTGGCCGGCTTTCATGGCCGCTTTCTTCTTCTTGTCGATCTCCGCAAACAGATACGGCGGAAGGAGTTTGAAGCGGTCGGCGACGGCGAACGGCATGGCGTTTCTCCTGGCTTGGCGTGGCGGCTTGAACGACGAATCAGCGCGCTCCTAGATAGACCAGCGGCGCGAGGCTGTCAACGTAAGCCGCGCGGCCGAAAGGCCTTCGCGCCTGCCCTGAACGTCCAGCGGCATGGCGATTGGGCGCCTCGCGCGGGCGCTTATCGCTCAATGCGTATCCCTATCCGGCCGATACGGATTTAAGGCTTGCTCACAAGCCTAAGCGGATTATACCTTTACACGGCGGCACATGGTGCGGAGAGCGCTCCGGGATGGATGACCTCGTACCCAAGCGCCGGCCGTTAGGCGAGTTGCTCATTGAACTCGGCTTGGCCACGCGCGAGCAGGTCCAAGCCGCACTGGATCTCCAAAAACAGGGCGACCAGCGCCCCATCGGCCAGATCATACTCTCACAAACCGAGATAGACTACGAGGATATCGCAAAAGCCCTGGCGCAGCAGTTCGCCATGGACTACGTGAACCTCGACCGCACCGACATCGAAGCCGCCGCCGTGCAGCTGATCCCGCGCGAGTTCGCCTGGGAGAACATCGTCCTCCCCTACCGCTACGAGGCCGGGCACCTGCTCGTCGCTGTCTTCGACCCGATGTACCTCGACCCGCTCGAGCAGATCGAGGAGATCTCCGGGCTGAAGGTGCATCCCGTCGTGACGACCATCGAGGCGCTCGACCGCGCCCTGCGCCGCTGCTACCAGGGCGGAGACTACCGCGCCAGCCCGCTGCGCCCGCCGCCGCTCAGCCAGCGCCAGGCCGACCTGCGCCGGCTGGTGGGCTTGTTCCTCAAGGACGAGTCGAGCCAGAGCGGGCGCATCATGAAGATCTCGCGGATGGCCCTCGGCGCGCTGCTGAACTACCACTGGCGCAGCGTGCGCGAGTTGCTCGACACGGTCGAAGGCGCCTGCCGCTTGGCACCCGGCGACGTGGTTCGCATGGAGCACCTGCCCAAACGTGTGAAGGAGAAGGCGCAGAAGGATTTCGGCCCCGACGCGGCCAAAGAATAGCCTGCGCACGATGTGACCTTCGCTCTTCCAAGTCTGTGATATGCTTGAAAATAGAAGGCGGCCGAGGGCCCTGCGCAAGGTGCTTTTGGGGCCGAAATCGGTTGCCTTAGTGCACCGTGCGAAGTAACATGAGGCTCGCCTTATATCCGGGGGTGGTCGCAGGTTATGACATCTTCTGAGTGCAGACCCGGCCAGGGGTTGTACGAAGGGGGGCAGGCCGGGACGTCGGAAGCGGAGCGCCATCACGCGACGCGCACGCCCGCATCCGGAACACGCGCGGTTCCCCCCGATTTGACCGTTTTCTAGGAGACGTCGCCATGTCCGACGCACGGCGCTTCATCGGCGAGATTCTGCTCGACATGGGCTGCGTCTCGCAGGAGGACATCGACCGGGCGCTCGAGCAGCAGATGAACGGCGACGCGCGCAAGATCGGGGAGATCCTGGTCGCCGAAGAGATCTGTTCGGAGGCGGACATCACCGCAGCACTGGCCGAGCAGTTCGGGATGGAGATGGTGGATCTCGAGGGCCTGGAGATCCCGCAGGCGGTCACCGACATGGTGCCCGAGCAGCAGTGCAAGGAGAACCACGTCATGCCGATCGACATGTTCGACGGCGTGCTGACGCTGGCGATCTCCGACCCGCTGGACCTGCAGAGCCTCGACAACATCCGCTTCATGATCAACAGCCAGGTCGAGCCCGTGCTTGCGACGCGCAAGGCCATCGACGCGGCCATCGCCAAGTGGTACGGCAGCGGCGAGGACCAGTATAAGCTCGAACTCGCCGACTTGAGCCAGTCGGACATCGAGGTCATCGACGTCGACGCCAAGCGCAAGGAAGCCGAGCGCGAGGACGTCGAAGACGACGACGCGCCGGTGATCCGCCTCGTGCACCTGATCATCCAGGAAGCCGTGCGCAACCGCGCGAGCGACATTCACGTCGAGCCCATGCTCGACCGCCTGCGCGTGCGCTACCGCATCGACGGCGTGTGCTACGAAGTCGACGCGCCGGCCAAACGCCTGCAGGGCGCAATCATCTCGCGCATCAAGATCATGGCGCAGCTGCACGTCGAAGAGAAGCGCCGCCCGCAGGACGGCAAGATCGCGCTGAAGATGCTGGGGCGCGACCTGGACTTGCGCGTTTCCACGCTGCCGGCCAGCCATGGCGAGTCGGTGGTGATGCGTATCCTGGACAAAAAGTCAGTCAGCTTCGGCCTGGAAGACATCGGCTTCCACGAGTCGGACCTGAAGGTCTTCGACGGCCTGATCATGAAGCCCAACGGCATCGTGCTGATCACGGGGCCGACAGGGTCGGGCAAGACCACTACGCTGTACTCGGCGCTCTACCGCCTGAACACCAGCGACCGTAAGATCATCACGGCGGAAAACCCCGTTGAATACACCATCAGCGGCCTGAACCAGTGCCAGATCAACCCCGACACGGGCATGACCTTCCAGCGCGCGCTGCGCGCCATGCTGCGCCAGGCGCCCAACATCATCCTTGTCGGCGAAATCCGCGACAGCGAGACCGCCGAGATCGCCATCCAGTCGGCGCTGACGGGCCACCTGGTCTTCAGCACGCTGCACACCAACGACGCGCCCAGCGCCCTGACGCGCTTGATCGACATGGGCGTGGCGCCATTCCTGGTGGCCAGCTCGATCCAGGCGGTGATGGCGCAGCGCCTGATTCGCATGATCTGCCCCGACTGCAAGGCGCCCTACGAGGAAGACGTCGCGCGCCTGCGCTCGGTGGGCCTGCGCGAAGAGCAATACGCGGGGCGCACCTTCTACCACGGCACCGGCTGCGACACCTGTCGCAACGTGGGGTTCAAGGGGCGCAAGGGCATCTTCGAACTGATGGTCATGAACCCGCGCCTGCGCGAAATGGCCTTCAATAAGACAACCACCGACGAGTTGCGCGAGCAGGCCATTCGCGACGGCATGAACACGCTGCTCGACGACGGCATCCGCAAGGTCCTCGACGGGCTCACCACGCTCGAAGAAGTCCTCTCGGTCGCCAAGCAGTACTCGTAGCCGCATACGGAGAGCCGGAATGAGCCTGCCGCAGCAAGCCGCGCCGACCGCCGATGCCACCCGCAGCGGCGGCAACAAGGCCGACATCACGCGCCTGCTGGACGCCGCGATCAAGTACGGCGCCTCGGACCTGCACCTGGCCGTCGGGCGGCCGCCGTCGGTGCGCGTGCGCGGGCAGCTGAGCAACCTCGGCAAGAACCCGCTCACCAAGGAAGACACCGTCGCCCTGATGAAGTCGATCACCAGCGACCGCAACCAGCAGGAAGTGGCGGAGCGCGGCGGGTGCGACTTTGGCTTCGCCTACGGCGAGCAGGCCCGCTTCCGCGTCTCGGTCTTCAAGCAGAAGGGGCAGATCGGGCTGGTGCTGCGCACGATCCCGTCCAAGATCCTGACCTTCGAGGAGATCGGGCTGCCGCCGGTGATCAAGGACATCTGCATGCGCCCGCGCGGCCTGGTCCTGGTGACCGGCCCTACCGGCAGCGGCAAAACGACCTCGCTGGCCACGATGATCGACTTCATCAACCGCGAGCGCGCGGACCACATCATCACGATCGAAGACCCCATCGAGTACTACCATGGGCACAACAAGTGCGTGGTGACGCAGCGCGAGATCGGCAACGACGTTCCGGACTTCCCCGAAGCCCTGCGGCGCGCGCTGCGCCAGGACCCGGACGTGATTCTGGTCGGCGAAATGCGCGACCTGGAGACCATCTCGACGGCCATCACCGCGGCGGAGACCGGCCACCTGGTCTTCGGCACGCTGCACACCACCGGCGCGGCCGAGACCATCAACCGCATCGTCGACGCCTTCCCCACCAACCAGCAGGCGCAGATCCGCACGCAGCTGGCCGCCACCATGATCGCGGTCATCAGCCAGACGCTGCTGCCGACGGCCGACAACAGCGGCCGCGTGGCGGCCTTCGAGCTGATGATCAGCACGGACGCGATCGAGTCGCTGATCCGCAAGGGCGAGACGTTCAAGATCAACTCGCACATCCAGACCGGCGGCAAGGAAGGCATGATCCTGCTCGACGATTACCTCTTCAATCTCTGGTCCAGCCAGCGCATCACCTACGCCGAGATGATGCGGCGCTGCGTCGATCCGCCGTCCCTGGAGAAGAAGGTCCGCGACTACACCGAGGCCATGCGGGGCCGGAAGAAATAGAACGGGGGCCTGAAACGTGGGAAAGTCGGAGAAGGCGATGACGAAGCTCATGGACGTGCCCGATGAGGAATTCGGCGGCGAACGCCGAAGCATCGGCGAGATCCTGATCTCCATGGGTGCCATCGACCAGGCCCAGCTGGACGAGGCGCTGAATGTCCAGCGCGAAGAAGGCGGCTCCATCGGCCACATCCTGTTCGCCAAGGGCTACATCGGCGAGGACGACCTGGTCCAGGCGCTGGCCACGCAGCACGACATGCCGCCGGTGGACCTGCGCCAGCTCAACATCCCGCCCGAAGTCATCCAGATGGTCTCGGTGACGATGGCGCAGATGTACCAGATCATTCCCATCGACTACGACGGCGGCGTCCTGACCGTCGCCATGTCGGACCCCCAGAACGTCAACGCGCTCGACGACCTGCGCTTCATCATCAACTGCGAAGTCGAAGGCGCGGTCGCCTCGCCCAGCCAGATCGCCGAGGCCATCGAGAAGTTCTACGGCAGCCAGAAGGAGACCATCAAGGATCTGCTGAACGACATGAGCCACGACGAGCTGGCTCAGTTCGAGGCGCACGAGAGGATCGATTCCGGGGACGTCAAGAACCTCGAAGAGATGGCCAACGCCGCGCCGGTCGTGAAGTTCCTGAACCTGGTGCTGCTGACCGCCATCCGCGACCAGGCCTCGGACGTTCACTTCGAGCCCTTCGAGGACGAGTTCAAGATCCGCTACCGCATCGACGGCACGCTGCTGGAAATCACGCCGCCGCCGCGCCAGCTGGCCATGGCGCTGGTCAGCCGCATCAAGGTCATGTCCAACATGGACATCGCCGAACGCCGCGTGCCGCAGGACAACCGCATCGAACTCGCCGTCGGCGGAAACCCCATCGACTTGCGCGTCAGCACCCTGCCGACGGTCTTCGGCGAGTCGGTCGTGATGCGCGTGCTGGACCGCACGGTCGTCAGCCTGGACCTGGAACGCCTGGGCATGCGCGAAGACGAGCTTATGTTCTTCCGCGACGCCGTTAACCAGCCCAACGGCATCGTGCTCGTCACCGGCCCCACCGGTTCGGGCAAGACCACCACGCTCTATTCGGCCCTCAACGAGGTCAACTCGCCCGACATCAAGATCATCACCACCGAAGACCCCGTCGAATACGACATCGACGGCATCGTGCAGGTGCCCATCCGCGAAGACATCGGCGTCACCTACGCCGCGTGCCTGCGCTCGATCCTGCGCCAGGACCCCGACAAGATCCTGGTCGGCGAAATCCGCGACCTGGAAACCGCCGAGATCGCCGTCGAAGCCTCGCTGACCGGCCACTTGGTCTTCAGCACGCTCCACACCAACGACGCGCCCAGCACCGTCACCCGTCTGCTCGACATGGGCATCGAACCCTTCCTGGCGTCCGCGACGCTGCACTCCGTCGTCGCCCAGCGCTTGGTCCGCACCATCTGCAAGCATTGCAAGGAGGCCTACACGCCCTCCGAAGACGAGCTGATGCAGGTGAACCTCACGCCCGAGGACATCGAAGGCCGCCAGCTCTACTACGGCCGCAAGTGCGACCACTGCAACAACACCGGGCACCGCGGGCGCTGCGCCGTCTACGAGATCATGAAGATCGACGCTAAGATGCGCGAGCTGATCATGGGCCGCAAATCGACCGAAGTCATCCGCGTCGAGGCCCAGACCAGCGGCATGCGCACACTGCGCGAGTCCGGCATCCTGCGCATCCTCGATGGCCAGACCACCATTCAGGAAGTCGTCCGCGAGACGCTTGCCTTCGAGTAACGGGGGCCGCGGATCGCGTCCGGAGTGATTCTATAACCCATTGATGCACAATGGGTTGCAATTGAATGTGAAGCATCGGGCCCGTCCCGCCGTCTACCTTCGGGACCGGCCCGTTTGCATTCATAAAGGTGGAGCCTCCGGCGCAGATGATCGATCCTTTGGGGAAGTGCCGTTCCGAACGGAAGCGAAGACCGACCATGCACGCAGCTCGCATCCTATTCCTCCTGGCGCTCGGCGCCCTGCCCCTGGCGGCCCTGGGCGGCGAAGGCGACGACGGCGGCGAAGGCCAGCTGCTGGACCTGAACAACAAGATCGTCTGCTGGGTCAACGACCAGGCCATCTCCAAGCGCGAGGTCGAGGAGCGCATGTTCATGCTGCGCCCCGCCACCCGCGAACTGTTCGTCATGAAGGAGAAACTGAAGGACGCGGGCCCCGACAACAAGTACAAGCAGGAAGTTGACGCGATGTACGCGCGGCACTTCCGCGAGGAACTGGTCCTCGAAGTCAAGGAACTCCTGATGCTTCAGGCGGCCAAAGAGCAGAAGATGGAATACGACAAGAAGAACTTCGAGGACGCGCTGCGCCGCCAGACCGAGGACGCCATCCGCCGCGGCATCATCAACTCGCATCCGTGGACGCGCCCCGAGATCAAGGCGCGGCTCGAGCGGCAGTTCCTGATCGACGAGTTCCAGGCGAGGACGTTCATCACGCGGCCCACGCGCCCCGAAGTCGAGCAGTTCTACAAGGACCACCTCGAGCGCTACCAGCGCAAGGAAGCGCTGAAGGTCCTGCGCTTCAAGGTCGATCCGTTCGTCACCGACAACCTGGGCCAGCGCGTCAACCGCGAAAGCCCCAGCAAGATCTGCCGCCAGCGCTGGGAAGAAGTCACCAAGTACCACTACGACTTCAAGGACCTCGTCCGCGACCACTCCGACGACGAGGCCGACATCAAGGCCCGCGGCGGCTTGATGCTCGCGCCCGACGGCGACGAGTTCGTCGTGCCCGAAGACCAGACCGCGGCGCTCGCCGCCGTGCTGAAGGGCATGAAGAAGGACGAGGTCAGCAAGGTGTTCCAGTTCGGAACGGCGTGGGCCTTCGTGAAGGTCCTGGACGTGCGCCCGGCCGGCCCCCAGCCCCTCGACGAGGCGCTCTACAAGGCCATCGACAAGAGCATGCGCGAGGAGCAGTACAAGGGGAAGGAAGACACCTGGTTCCGCAAGGCCCTGAACGACAACCTGATCATGGACGGCATGCAGAAGAAGAAGTTCCCCATGACCTTCTTCTTCCCCGACGATCCCGCCGAGAAAGTCGCCGCAACCGACGGCGAGAAGAAGTCCGAACCGAAGAAGAATGCCGACGAATAGCGCGCGCGCCGCACCTGAAACGCCCGCGCCCGGCCGCGGCGCCCTTTCCACCGTGCTCCTGGTGCTCTGGCTGGTCTGGATCGCGGTGCTCGCGTGGATCGGCCTCGGCGAGTGGGGCCACTCGCGCCTGCACGAACCCCGACCGCACAACCGCGGACGCCCCGCGCCCGCCCTGCACAACCATCCCGAAACACCCGCCGAGTAAGCGCTATTTCGCGGACGTGCCGTACCACGCCAGCGTGCGGGCCAACCCGTCGGCGAAACTCACCAGCGGCCGGTAGCCCAGCACCTCTTTTGCGCGCGCGATGTCGGCCAGGCTGTGCCGCACATCGCCGGCACGGTCCGGGCCGTGCACGGGCTTGCGCGCCGCGCCCGCCAGGCGGTTGAGTTCCCGCACCATCTCGTTGAGCGTGTGGCGTTCGCCGCAGGCCACGTTCAGCACCGCGCCGCCCAGGTTCCCGGGCGCGCGCAGCGCCAGCACGTTGGCGTGAACCACGTTCTCCACGTACGTGAAGTCGCGGCTCTGCTCGCCGTCGCCATGGATCTTCAGCTCGCCGCTTCCTGACGCGAAGAGCTTGCAGAAGCGCGCGATCACGCCGCTGTACGGGCTGTCCGGGTTCTGCCGCGGGCCGAAGACGTTGAAGTAGCGCAGCGCGCACGCGTCGAGCCCATACGACTGCGCGTAGGCCCGCACGTACAGCTCGCCGGCCGCCTTGCTGGCCGCGTACGGCGACTTCGGCGCAAGCGGCATCGTCTCGGTCTTCGGCAGCGTGGGCGTCTCGCCGTAGACTGAACTCGAACTCGCGTAGACGAAGCGCTTCACGCCGGCGGCGCGCGCGCTTTCCAGCAACAGCAGCGTCGCGTGCGCGCCGTTGCGGTGGCTGCCCAGCGGATCCTCGATGCTGCGCGGTACACTGGTGCGCGCGGCCAGATGCAGCACCGCGTCGATGCCCGCCACCGCCTTCGCGCGCGCGGCATCGTCCAGCAAGTCGCCATCGACCAGCTCGATGCGCCCAAACGCGCCGGCCAAATTCTCGCGGAAGCCCGTCGAGAAGTTGTCGATCACGCGGACGGCCGAGGCGGGCGTATCGGGCCCCAGTAGCCGTTCGACCACGTGGCTGCCGATGAAACCCGCCCCGCCGGTGACCAGGATCCGCACGCCGCCTCCTTTATATAGAGGAGATGTATCCTATACGAGATCCACGCCCGCGCGGATCGCAAATCGTACTGGCGCGCTTTGCCGTATCGCCCTAAGTTGGTGCGCGGCCGGGGGATGAGTGCTCCGGCGCGGACCCCTCGGCGCGAGGAATCGGGCATGGGCAAGGCCAAGCGGGCCCTGCTGACCGGCATCACCGGCCAGGACGGCAGCTACCTCAGCGAGCTCCTGCTCAAGAAGGGCTACGAGGTCCACGGCGTGATCCGCCGCAGCAGCACTTTCGGCACCGACCGCATCGAGCACCTCTATCGCGACCCGCACGAGTCCGGCACGCGGCTGTTCCTGCACTACGGGGACCTGACCGACGGCAACAACGCCGCCGCGCTGCTGCAGGAGATCCAGCCCGACGAGATCTACAACCTGGGCGCGCAGTCGCACGTCGGCGTCAGCTTCATCAACCCCGTTTACACGGTCGAAGTCGACGCGCTGGGCGTGCTGCACCTGCTCGAGGCCATCCGCCACTGCGGCCGCCCGGTGAAGTTCTACCAGGCCAGCAGCAGCGAGATGTACGGCAAGGTCGTCGAGACCCCGCAGACCGAGAAGACGCCGTTCCACCCGCGCAGCCCCTACGGCTGCGCGAAGGTCTACGGCTTCTGGCAGACGGTGAACTACCGCGAAGCCTACGGCCTGTTCGCCTGCAACGGGATCCTCTTCAACCACGAGTCCCCGCGGCGCGGCGAGACGTTCGTCTCGCGCAAGATCACCCGCGCCGCCACGCGCATCAAGCTGGGCCTGCAGAAGAAGCTCTACCTCGGCAACCTCGACGCGCGCCGCGACTGGGGCTTCGCTGGCGACTACGTCGAGGCCATGTGGCTGATGCTGCAGCAGAAAAAGCCCGGCGACTACGTGATCGCGACTGGACAGACGCACAGCGTCCGCGAGCTGCTCGACGAGGCCTTCGGCCTGCTGAAACTCGACTGGAAGAAGCACGTCGAGCAGGACGACCGCTACCTGCGCCCCGCCGAAGTCGACCTGCTGCTGGGCGACGCTTCTCACGCGCGCAAGACGCTGAAGTGGAAGCCCAAGGTCACCTTCAAGAAGCTGGTAAAGATGATGGTCGAAGCCGACCTGAAGCTCGCCGAACAGGAAAAGATCCTGCACCAGGCCGGGCACCGCGTTCACAAGACCGAGTACGAATAGCATGGCCGACGCGATCCGGGGCAAACGCATCGTCGTCACCGGCGGTACCGGGTTCCTAGGCAAGCCGCTGTGCGCGAAGCTGAAGGCCGCGGGCGCCGCGGAGCTTTTCGTGCCGCGCCGCAAGGACTACGACCTCACGCAGCCCGAGGCCGTGCGCAGGCTGTACGACGACGCAAAGCCGCAGGTCGTCGTGCACCTGGCCGCGGAAGTCGGCGGCATCGGCGCCAACCGCGAAAACCCCGGGCGTTTCTTCTACGCGAACATGGCCATGGGCTTGCACCTGATCGAGGAAGCGCGCGCGCGCAAGCTCGAGAAGTTCGTTCAGGTCGGCACCATCTGCGCGTACCCGAAGTTCACGCCCGTGCCGTTCAAGGAAGAGGACCTCTGGAACGGCTACCCCGAGGAGACCAACGCGCCGTACGGCGTCGCGAAGAAGGCCCTGCTCGTGATGCTGCAGGCCTATCGCCAGCAGTACGGACTCAACGGCATCTACCTGCTGCCCGTGAACCTCTACGGGCCCGCCGATAACTTCGACCTGAAGAGCAGTCACGTCATCCCCGCGCTGATCCGCAAATGCATCGAGGCGCAATCGCGCGGCGCGAAGGAAGTCCCCTGCTGGGGCACGGGCAAGGCCAGCCGCGAGTTCCTGTACGTCGATGACTGCGCCGAAGGCATCGCGCGCGCCACGGCGAGCTACGACGACCCCGATCCCGTTAACCTGGGCGCGGGCCGCGAGATCACCATTCGCGACCTCGCCGAGTTGATCGCGAAGCTAACCGGCTTCGCGGGGAAACTCGTCTGGGACCCGAAGCAGCCCGACGGCCAGCCGCGCCGCTGCCTCGACACCGCGCGCGCGCGCGAACGCTTCGGCTTTACCGCACGGACCAGCCTCGAGGATGGCCTGAAACAAACCATCGCGTGGTACCGCGCCAACGCCTGAATTTATACAAAGGCAATGGCCAACGCACGTTGTGTGGTAAATGGGAAAATTAAAAGGTTGCCCCAACCTCCGCTCATTCATACGCTTAGAGCTGCAAACAGGTAAAAGGAACCTTTCGGAATGCCGGAAAGGAGTAGATCTTTTGATCGTTAATTCCTTTGCCTGATTCGTCTTTCATCGGAACCCGTGCTCCCCGAACCGGTCGAGGTGTTTACGTGAATCAGCGGCATCTACTCACTGGCGCGGCCTTGGTCCTTCTAGCGGCAGCCGCCGCGTGCTGGCTAACGCAAAGCGTTGAACCTTCGCGCACGGCCGAACGTCCGCACTCCGAACGCACCGCGCCTGCCTCTGCACCGGTCGAAGCAGCCGAAGCACCTGCCGTTCACACCGTCGCCGATGCGCCGACCACCGAGCAGAGGCCCGCCGCCGCGAAGCAAGCGCCGGGGATCGGCCTGCACGCCAGCGAGCGCCTGAAGGCCGACCTGCGTTGGCGCGAGACGCTTTCGCGGCCCAGCCAGCGCGAGTTGCAGCGCCGCGAGCGAGCGGAGGCCAAACACGCCGCCTTCGGCGCGCCGGCCCCACGGAAGGCCCTCGAGTCCAGGCTCTACAGTCTGCGCAAGGCGCGCGACCTGGCGCTGTGCGCCGATCCGGAGAGCGCCGAACAGATCGTGCTGCAAAACGCAGACGAAGAAGCCGAATTGACGGCGCAGTTGGCCGCGCTTCCAGCCGAACCGGCGAAAGCCGCTACGCGCGACACCACCGCTGGTCCCGACGCCTTCGAGCCCAACGAGGACCCCACCAATCCGACCAACGCCACCGACGACGCGTTCACCGTGCCGGGCTACTACCCGAACCTGAGCATCGACGACGAAGACGACGAAGACTGGTTCGTAATCAACGTGCCCAGCGCCACCACGCTGCGCGTGGACCTTTACTTTACGCCCGGCGACGGCGGCAGCGACCTGGACCTGTACGTCTACAACGCGACAGCCAATGCGCCCAACGGATGGATCCAGGGCGGCGAGGTCGCCAAGTCCGAATCCGGAAACGACAACGAGAGCATCGTGGTGCCGGTTACCGCCGGCGATTACCTGATTCATGTCACGGGATGGTCCGGATCGACCAACGATTACGACATGTCCATCCTGCTGATGGACGACGTGCTACTGGCGCTGGAACTCAGCGAGGGCGAGACGAGCATCAACGCCGACGACGAACCCATGGATTCGTTGCTCGACAGCCTGGTCGCCCCCGGCGCGGCGGCGATCAGCCACGACAAGAACGGCTTCGACTTCCCGCTAGGCGCCACGAGCGTGACGTGGTCGTTCTGGTCCGACACGGTGAACGGCACGCTGCTGACGACGTTCACCGACTACGTCTTCGTGCTCGAATACGGCCAGACGCCGCTTTACCTGGCGCGGTCGCACTTCGATTCCGACGTCACCGGCGCGTACGCGACGGCGGGCAACCACGGCTCGAACGTCGTCGCCACCGCCGACGGCGTGCTGCATGCGGTCTGGCACGATCCCGAGGCGGAGAAGATCTGGTACCAGCGCAGCAGCGCGCGCGATCCGGCCACCGGAGCCGTCACCTGGGACGCCAGCAGCTTCACCGAAATCTCCGACAGTTCGCACGTCGACACCGAGTCGTTCGTGGCCATCGCCGCAAGCTCCGGCGCCGTGCACATCGTCTGGGAGCACGGCGGGAACCTCTATTACCGGCGCTGGCTGAAGGGTGCTGGCTGGGCCCCCGGCGGCCTAAGCACAATCGTGGACACCGGCGCTAACGGCGGGCGGCGCGACAACAGCCCCGACATCGCGGCGTACAGCGACACCGAGGTCCACGTCATCTCACCGCAGAACCTGGGCTACACCTACTCGCTGGACGGCGGCGCTACGTGGAGCACCGTCGAGAACCTGGCGGGCTTGACCCTGCCCACGCACAGCAGCATCAAATACCCCTCGGTGGCCGTCGACAGCACCGGCGACGTGCACGTTGTCTTCACGCTGGTCGTGCACGGCGGTTGGCCGCCCGGCGGCAGCGGGCACTGGAAGATCTACTACCTGCACCGCAAGCGCCCGCTGGCGATCAACGAGGCCGGCGTCGGCAACGGCAAGTGGATCGAGAACCACGCCACCTGCGACACGCTCAACGAGTGGAAGGACCTGGGCACCGGCGTCAGCGAGCAGTCGCTGGGCGACTGGGTCGAGATCCAGGTGGACAGCAAGGACAACATCCACCTGGGCTGGCACGGCACGGGCCTGAGCCGTTCGGCCGGCTTCGACGACGCGTGGTACCAATTCCGCCCGGCCTCGGCGATGGGCTCGGACGACCCCACCGACTGGCAGGCGCCACTGAACCTGCACCCCGGTTCGCAGGGCAGCTTGAACGAATACAGCTTCACGCCGTCGCTGGCCACCGACGGAGCTTCCAACCTGGCCATCCCCGTGTTCATGTACAAGGCGTTGGGCCTGACGCCGTACGATCCGACGGCCAGCGAGGTCAACTACTACGACATGGCCAGCGCCATGCGCATCATGCGCGGCGGCAGCTTCGATGCCTCGCACGACACCGGCGCGCTTGTCGATCTCTCGAACTACGCCATCAGCAGCACCGAAGGCATGGCCACCTGGTGGCCGTGCGCGGCGCCGGCGATCTACAAGGACCAGACCTCGGGCAAGGGCTGGCTGGACATCCTGCAGGCGATGCGCCCCAGCCCCACCGACTACCGCGGACTGGTGGTCTTCCAGCGCGTTGACGTCACCGGCCTGCTCTTCCCGGACAAGGCGTCCGGTCCCGACCCGGCCGACACCGCCACCGGAGTGCCCGTGAACAAGAACCCGAGCTGGGACGCCGCCTTCCGCGCCGACAGCTACGACGTCTATTTCGGCACGGACCAGACGGCCGTCGCCAACGCAAGCACGAGCACTGCCGGAATCTTCGTGGGCAACCAGGCCGGAACGTCTTTCGAACCCGGCGCGCTGACGAACAGCCAGACCTACTACTGGCGCATCGACACGAAGAATGCCAACGGCACCGTGACCGGCGACGTCTGGTCGTTCACCGTGACGGCCACGCCCAACCAAGCTCCCTCGCTCGCCGCGATCGGCGACAAGAGCGTGACTGTCCTCTCCAACCTCTCCTTTACCATCACCGCCACCGATCCGGAGGACGACATCCTCACTTACAGCGCCACCGGGCTGCCGTCGGGCGCGACGCTGGACCCCGACACCGGAGAATTCTCCTGGACGCCTGCGGCTGGACAGTTGGGCGATTTCATCGTGACCTTCATCGTCAGCGACAGCCTGCTGACCGACCAGGAAACGATCACCATCACCGTCAACCCGCTGCCCGGTAACAACGCTCCGAAGATCGACTCGGCGCTGATTGCCGATCCGCCTGTGGTCTTCCCCGGCGATACGGTGGACTTCCTGGTCGGCGCCAGCGACCCCGACGACGACGACCTGTTCTACGACTGGGAATGGGACGACGGCACGGCGAACGGCTCGTCGCCGGCGCCCAGCCACATCTACGCCGCGCCTGGCGTTTACACCGTCGTCCTTACAATCAGCGACGGACTGGGCGGCGAAGTCGTCACGTCCGTAACCGTAACCGTGCTCGAAAGCCTGGCCGTCGACAAGATGCTGCTGTCGGTGAACTTCGGTAAGCCGCTCTCGGACAAGGGTAAGGCCAACGGCACCATCGACCTTCCGCTGAACTTCGTGCCTGGCGGCCAGGACGTGCAGATCGACGTGGACGGCGTCGCGGTGGCGATGACGCTGGACCCGAAGGGCAAGGGCGTCAACGAAAAGAGCAAGTTCTCGCTGAAGTTTAAGAAGAATCTGAACGCATGGACCTGGAAGCTGTCTCTGCAGAAGGGCGACTACCGTGCCACGTGGCTTGCCATAGGCATGGACAACGCGGATCATCCGACTCCGGGGGTGGACGTGACGGCGCGCGTGATTATCGACATCGACGGCACGGGCTTCGGTGGCGAGCGCCTGCTCAATTACCGCTCGAAGGTGGACAAGACCGGCAAGGCCAAGCAGGTCAAATTCTAGCCCCGCGGCGCGGGATGGGTATCACTTGCCCATCCCCGCGCTTTCCAGCCGCTTCCCGGTGATCTTCGCCTGCTCCCGCTTTAGGCAGTCCGGACAGATGCAGTGCGTAAAGCGGATGTCGCTGTGCTCGGAGATGTACGTCTCGACCTGTTGCCAGTAGTGGCTGTCGTTGCGGACCTTCTTGCACCAAGCGCACATCGGCAGCAACCCCTGCAGGATCTTGATGCGAAGCAGCGCGTCCTCCAGCTGCTTGATGCGGTCGGACAGGCGCATGCGCATGTTCAGCAGGCGCACGCCGGTCTTGATCCGCGCGTGGAGCTCCTGGTTGTGGAAGGGCTTGGTGAGGTAGTCGTCCGCGCCCGCTTCCAGGCCGCAGACGACGTCTTCCTTCGCGTCCTTACCGGTCAGCAGGATCAGGTACGGCGGATCGGCGACGCGCGTGCCGCGAACTTTGCGGCAGACGTCCAGGCCGTTCATCACCGGCATCAGGCAATCGAGGATCGCCAGGTCCGGACCCTTCGGGTCCAGGAGGATATCGCACGCTTCGGCGCCGTTCCTGGCCGTACGCGGTTCATAGCCCCAGCGCCTCACGCAGTTTTCCAGAACCTTTTGCGCGGTCGCGTCGTCTTCGGCAATCAGGATTTCCATAATCCGTCTCCCGGTACGTCGGTATACGCGGCTCGGCGCGAGCGTCAGCTCCGCACGCCGTCCTGAGTGAACGCCTCTTCCAGGCGCTGCATCTGGTCCATCAGCTTCGTGAACCGGCGATCGAGTTCCTCGTAGGACCTCGTTCGCCCAATGCGCTCCAGCTCCTTGGCGGCCATCGAGGCCTCGCGCGCGCGGAAGAACGTCAGAGAGCTGTTGATCTTGTGTGCCATGAACTCGATGGCCTCTCCGTCGCGGCATTCGACGGCCTTGCGCAAGTCCTTCTGCATGCCCGGCCAGTCCTCGAGGAACGAGTGCTGCAACTCGGCGACCATGGCTTCGTCGCCGAAGACCTGCTCCAGCACGGCCTGGCGGTCGTAGGCCTCCGGCGCTACTACGTGCGCGCAGACCTGCGACGCCGCGGCGCTGAAGGTTTGCGACGGCGCCACGACCTTGGTCTCGCCCGGCATGTAGGGCCGGATCGCGAAGATCAGCTTCGCGAAGTCGAAGGGCTTCGCGATAATGCCCTTCACCAGCGGATAGGCATGGAAGCGTTCGGGCGTCAGCGCGTCGGCGAAGCCGCTGATCACCAGGATCGGCGGCGCGGAAACGTCTTCGCTGCGCACGCGCGCCAGGAACTCCTCAGCCGTGCCGTCCTCGAAGACGTAGTCCAGCAGGATACAGTCGAAGGCGGTCTCCTTGCAGAGGCGGAAGGTCTCGGACAGGTTCGCGCAGGCCCTGGTCTGGAAGCCGCGCTGCTCGAGCACGCTCGCCAGCAGCTTGCGCACGTCCGGGTCGTCGTCGGCAATCAGGATCCTGCCGGGCTCGGGGACGGGCAGGGCCACGGGCGCGGACTTCTCGGCTACGTCGCCGGTTTTCAGGATCTCCGCAACGCGCCGGCGCAGCATGAACAGATCCACGGGCTTGGAAAGCACGTCGATCACATTGACCATGCGCCGCGCCATCTTGTATTCCTCGTCCTCCTCCGACATGCCGGTGACGATCAGCGTAGGTACGCCGAACCCGTCGATCTGGTGCTTGCCAATGATCGCGGTCTCGGTCACGCGCAGCGCCCGGGTCGCCGTCTGGCACGGCAGGTTCAGGTCTGAGATACACAGGTCGTACTTGTTGATGCGCAGTTCGTTGGCCATGGCTTTGCCGTCGCCCACCGCCGTCACGTCGTAGCTGTCGCTCAGGGCCGCCTGCAGCACCATGCGCAGACTTCCGTTATCGTCGGCGATCAGGATCTTTCGTTTATGCGCTGCCATCGTTGTACCCTCCCGAATCCGTCCGCCTGTCGTCCGCGAGGAGCTTTAACAAGCCCTATGCCAAACAGAAGACTGTCCGCAACTACATATACACCAGTGGGTTATGGGCCTGAAGCGGTCCGGAGCTCCGGACGGCGAACGCCCTCTAAGCCCGCCGCGGGGCCAGGGTCCGCGGTCCTGGACGGCCGTCAATAAGGAGGCACTGGTGCAGGAACCGGCGGATTTTCCTTTCCGCAAAGATACGCTTTGTGTACGGTTCACCGGGCGCACATGTGCTTTTGAGCTGAAAATGTAGTCTTCACGGATTAATTTTTTGCTCCTGCGCGGAGAACCAATTATAGTGATTTGTGAGGACGAGGAAGGTCGCCCACCTTGTTCCGGCTTGACCGGTACGCACCGCACCGGAGCCCGCAGCCGGCATCAGGCAAGTCCCACGGGAGAGCGCGAACGGGGTAGCACCACCGCACGCACGCCAAGCGCGTGCCGCGGCGAGGACGGAACATAACAACCATGCCCTTGCCATCAATCGTGCTCGTCGACGACGACCCCTCGATCCTCGAACTCCAGAAGATCACCCTCGAGTCGGCCGGCCTCGAAACGCAAGGTTTCACCGACCCGCTGGAGGCCTGGGAGCACATCCGCAACCGCCGCACCTCCCTGGTGATCGCCGACTGGGAGATGCCGGGCATGTCCGGCATGGATTTGCTCTTCCGCACCAAGGGTCTGGCGCGCCCGCCCGAAGTCATCCTGCTCACCGGCTACGGTTCGGTCGACCGCGCCGTCGAGGCCATGAGGGGCGGAGCGGTTTCCTTCATCGAGAAGCCCTTCGACCCGAAGAAGTACATCGAGTCGATCAAGAAGGCCCTGGCCCGCGCCAGCGGCGAACTGCCTGCCGTGAAGCCCGACGACAACACGGCGGCGCGGCCGGTCTTCGGCGCGCCGCGCGCCCGCGAGGCCTACGCCAAGGCGCTGGCAGCCGCTTCGATGGACAGCAGCATCCTCGTGCTTGGCGAATCCGGCGTCGGCAAGGAAGTCCTGGCCGACTACATCCACCAGAACAGCGCGCGCGCCAAGGGCCCCATCGTGAAGGTCAACTGCGGCGCGCTGCCCGAGCACCTGATGGAATCGGAGCTCTTCGGCCACGAGAAGGGCGCGTTCACCGGCGCCGACCGCCGCCGCGTGGGGCGGTTCGAGGAAGCCAGCGGCGGCACGCTGTTCCTCGACGAGATCGGCGACCTGCTGCTGCCGCTGCAGGTCAAGCTCCTGCGCGCGATCCAGGAACGCACCATCGAACGCGTCGGCAGCAGCATGTCCGTGCCCGTCGACATCCGCCTGGTCTGCGCCACGCACCGCGACCTCAAGCAGGCTGTGAAGGACGGCACCTTCCGCGAGGACCTCTACTACCGCATCAACGTGATCCCGATCCACCTGCCCGCCCTGCGCGAACGCGCCGAGGACATCCCGCAGCTGGCCCAGCACTTCCTGAGGCAGCTTTCCTCCAAGGCTGTGCGCAAGGTCCAGGGCTTCAGCCGCGAGGCGCTCGATTGCCTGCTGCGCTTCCCCTGGCCGGGCAACATCCGGCAGCTGCGCAACGCCATCGAGTACGCCGTCGTGCTGAGCCAGGGCGACGTGATCACCCCTGCCGACCTGCCCGAGGAGGTGCGCGGCGACACGCTGGCAAGTGCCTCGGCGCCCGTCGTCGTGAAGATCGACCCGCCCGCGTCGCAGGCGCTGGCGTCCGCCGCATCCGCCGGCGAAGTCCCCGGCGAAGGCAGCCTGGACGAACGTTTGAAGGCCGTCGAAAGCCGTATTCTACTGGATGTGCTGGCCCGCGAGAACTGGAACATCAACGCCGTGGCCAAGAGCCTGGGCATCAGCCGTTCCGCACTCTACGAGAAGATGAAGACGCACAACATCAAGCGTCCCGAAGCCTGAACTTCTTCACCCAATGAAAAGCGGCGGCCTTGAAAAGCCGCCGCTAGTACCCGGCGCCGGTTGGGGCCCCTTGAAGTGCCTACCACAGGGCGCCGGCGCTTCCGCCGTCCTCGGACCAGTTCTCCCGGTCCAGGCAGTAGCGCGCGAAGCGCATCGCCAGGTACATGCGTTTGCGGTCTTCGGAGCGATTCTGGCCCCAGCGATAGTTGGGCTCGTAGAAGAACCACTTGCCCAGCTCGGCGTAGAGCACCTTGGGATTGGCGCTGCCCAGGTAGACGACGCCGTTCCGCAGGTCGATGCGGCCCACGGCCTCGCCGCCGCCTTCGTAGCGCGGCTGCCCGGTAGCATGCGCGACGCCCGACGGATCCAGGTATAGGTTCAGCTTCTCCGGAAGGCGGTCGCGGTACACGCGCGCGTTTTCCTTCTCGGCGAAAGACCGCGCCAGGCGCGCCGCGTTGCGGTAGTGCCACGCGATCATGGCCTGCTGCTCCTCGTCGAGCTTAGGCGAGGACGTCGCCGCCAACTGCTCGGGCAGCGCGACGCTGCCTTCGGGGGCCGCCTTGAGCGGTCCACCGCCGGCCTCGCGGACCAGCCGGATCTCGTAGTGGTGCCGTTCCATGGCACCGGTCGCGGTGCAGAGGCACGCAAGTGCCAGCACGGCAGGAAGTTTCAGAGCGGATGGCATGCGCGCGGGTTTCATGGCCTGCTCCTTTCCGATTCCTGTCCGGGACATCGCACACTCGTCCCGTACGCGGGTATCCATAGAACACCGCGTGCCAGTCGAAACCGCCGCGCAAGGAACTTCGCAAGTGGTTTGTATGCTTCGAGTAAGAGCCGCGCATGCGCCGCACGCACAGGCGCAAAAACAGACCCCCGCTGTCCGGAGGTGCGGACAGCGGGGGCGATCAGGCGGGGGCCGCCCGCTCCAGACGGTGGAGCGGGGGCCAAGGGGCCCCACGCCGTTTAGGGACCGGATGGACTGATGTGGTTCGTCGGCGTCAGCGCCGGCGGCAAAACCTCCCGTATCGGATCGTGGAAATCGGGCGACGTCGGCGTGAACTGGAAGGGCGGCGTGCCGTCCAGAACCGGCGGCGGCGGCAGCGCGCCGGGCAGCTCCGGAGCCAGCGCGATGTGATTCGCCGTCTCCAGCGACGCAATGGGCGCGGGCAGTTCAGGCTCTTCCTTCAGCCAAGCCTGCCCGTCGAAGAGGAACGGCACTTCGCGCGCCAGCTCGTGCAGTTCCTCATCGGTCGCGCGCTCGCGCACGGGCTCGCGGCCCGAGCCCTCGCAGATGTGCAGCTGTTCGCCGCGGCGGCGCAGGTCCAGCGGTGCATCGTCGCACTTGGTGTTGGCCGGCCGCACAGCCGCCTGGCCGCCGAGCATCGAGACGCTCGCACAGGCGCCTTCGCCTGCGCGCACCGGGGGACGGTGCTGGACGATGAATCCGCAGGGCTCGGCAACGCGCACCGACGCCACGGGCGTGTGGACCTGCAGGCCGCCGCGCGCCGTCAGGGCGCTGACCTTCAGGCGCACGATGCCCTGGTACAGCGTCAGGACGGTATGAACGCCGCCGCCGGCCACGAAGCGGTCGGCGATGCACAGGCGCGAGGCGCGGCCGAGCACCATCAGCGTTCCGTCGCTGAAGCGGATCTGGAGGATGCGGTCGGCGGGCGTGATCAGCGTATCCTGGGCCCCGACGAAAGCCCCGGCGGCCAGGGCCTGGGTCCGCGCTTCGCCGCGGCGCTGCACGTCCACCGCGTCGGCCTTGGTGTACTCGTAGGTGGGCGCGCCCTTCGCGTCGGTGCCGATCTTGATCGTATGAACCGACTGGACCTGAAGCGCGGAGGAGGAGGGCCAGTTCACGGCCTCGCGCTCCGGCGCGGCGGCCTTCGCCTGCTCGCCCGCGTGCACGCCAAGCGCCGCGGCGCTGCCGGACCAAGCCAGGCAGAGCCCCAGGGCAAGGCGCGCGAAGTAGCGCGGACGCGTCAAGCGAACCATCCTCCTACCGCTTCCAGGACGTCGAGGTGCTGGTCTTGCGCAGCAACTCGATGATCGTTTCGAACACCACCTGCTCGCCGCCGATCGTCATCGTGATGCGCAGCGGCATATTGTGGAACGTGGGCTCCGCCGGCGCGGCGTCCGGAATCCCGGTGCCGGTCAGTTCGTCGGTCTGGATCACGAAGCTCTTCTTCGGGTTGTTGAGGTTGAACGTCAGCAGCAGGCCCGGCAGCGCGTTCTTGGGCAGGAGCAGGTTCTTGGCGGTCTGTGTGAGCAGGTCGCTGGAGAACGTGACCGGCGTGCCGCCGATGTCCAGGGTGATGTCCGTGCCGGGATCGGGAACGACGGCGCCGCCGCCGCCCATCTCGAAGTAACCCTTGGACGCGACCATGTACCCGCCGCTCTTGCCCAGCTTGGCGGAGGTCTTGACCCCGATGTAGGCGCCGCTGAGCAGCCGGTTCTTCTTGAACGCGAACTTGCCCGAGCTCGAGCCGCCCGCCTTGGTGCTGTACAGGAATTCGGGCTGCCCTGCGAACGCGGGGAAAGTCATACCCGTGTTGAAGAACTCCAGGCGCACGCGCACCGGCAGCAGCACGCCGCTCTCGGTCGTGTCGGTGATTTCGGGGAAGGCCGCGCGCAGGTCGTCCTTACTGACCTTCAGCGCGTACTTGCCGTTCTTGGGGCTTATCTTGAACGAGAACTTCTGGCCGCCGCCGCCCGCGCCTTTGGCCTGGCCCTTCGTGTTCAGCGGGACGTGCCCGCCCAGGAACACCTCGTCGTTGACGGTGACTTCCACCTCCGAGTTGGCCGGGAAGGCGGTGGGCAGGCCGGCGGGGTTCACGTTGCCGGCGAAGCTGATCGCGTCATTCGGGCCCTTGGTGCCGGCATGGGCCTTGAAATCGATCTTGAAGGCGCCCTTGGCGACGTACAGGTCCGTGTCGTCGACACCGCCGGTAACGAAGACGGTGAACGTCACCGTGTCGCTGCCGCCGTTGCCGTCGGTAACCGTGACGGTGACGGTGTAGATGCCGGGATCGTAGGCCTTGGTGATCTGCGTCGCGCCGATGCCGGTGATCTTGGTGCCATCGCCGAAGTTCCACGCGAAGGTCAGGATGTCACCGTCGGCGTCGACGGCGGTGACTTCGAAATCGAAGCTCTCCCCGCCGACCAGGTTCAGCGTGGCACTGCCCGGCGAGACGTTGGTCGCCACCGGCGGGCTGTTGCCGCCGGGGTCCAGCGTAACGTTGACCGTGACGGTGGCCGAGTCCGTACCGCCGTTGCCGTCGCTGACGGTGTAGGTGAACGTCTCCATGCCGGTAAAGCCCGGGGCCGGCGTGTAGATCAGGCTCAGGCCGTCCGGCGCGATGCTCACGCTGCCGCCGCGGTTCGTGGCGCCGGAGGTCGTGATCGTCAGCGTCTCGGCGGTGTCGGGCATGGTGCTGTCGTTGCCCAGCACGTTCAGCACGTTGTTGGACGTATCGGGCAGGACCTCGAAGGCGTCGTTGTTCGCGGTGGGCGGCGCGTTGAGCGTGAAGCTGGTCAGGTCGCTGTTGTCGGACGGATTGCCGTTGTTGTCGTCGCTGGGGTCGCCGCCGTCATCGTCGGGGTCGTCGCTGTTGGTGCTGCGGTCGGTCGTTCCCGTGCCGAAGCCGTTGTCGCCGGACGCGAAGGACGTGTTGTGGTACGTGCCGGGCGCCTGCACGCGGATCTTCAGCACGATCTCGGCCACCTCGTCGGGCGCCAGTATGTCCGAGCCGTCCAGCAGGTCGATGTCCGACTCCCCGTCGAAGCCCGCGTTCACCGACAGATCGGCCGACGTCAGGCTCAGGACGCTGTAGCCGGTCAGCGTCATGACGCTGAGCAGGTCGTCGGTGACCTGCACCTGCTCCAGGAACGAGGTCCCCATGTTCTCGACGGTGAACGTAAAGGTGACGTCGAAGGTGTTGTTGCTGTTGCTGACGACGGTGGTCACTTCCTTGGCCAGGCCGATCAGCGGCAGAGGCACGACGCTGGTCCACGGCGTGTAGTCGACGCGCTGGTCGGTGACGGGATTGCCCAGCCCGTTGGCGTTCTTGACGTCGGTGGCCGCGTTGGTGGTGGGCGGGATGTGCGTCGTGCCGTCGGCCTCGATGCCGCCGATCAGGTCCTCGGGCCCCGTCGCGTCGCCCCACCAGCACATCGCCGCGTCCACCAGCGGGCCGAAGCTGGCCACACCGATCGAATTCCCCTCGAAGGCGCAGTAGCGCGCCGTCACGGCCGACGTGTCGCTGGTGTCGAATCCCACCGCCAGGCCGAAGGCGCTGCCCGTGATCGAGCAGGACGTGAGGGTCGCTGCGGTGCCGGCGGCGAAGAAGGTCGAGACGGCCACGCCGGCCGAGGTGCTGCCGTCGTTGGACGTAATGCCGGCGTAATCCGAGAACGTGCTGTTCTGGATCTGCACCACCGCGCCGGCGCCCACTTCGACGCCGTAGTTCACGCGGTCGCCGTTGCCCTGGCCGATGAACGTGCAGGAGTAGCAGACCGAGTTCGTGATGCCGGTGCCGAAGTACAGGATCCCGACGCGGCTGATGTTCTCGAACGTGCAGTGCCGCACGTCCACGTCCGCGTTCGCGGCGCCGAAGGCCACGATCGCCGAACCCTGGTAGCTCGGGTAGTCGACGTTGCGAAAAGTGCAGTTGTTGAAGCTGCCGCCGCCCTTGTGCCGGAAGACCTGGTAGATCTGCCGGGTGCCGGCGTTGCCGTCGAAGGTCAGCCCTTCGACGTGCAGGGTGATCCCGCTGTTGACCAGGAACCAGGCGCGCGCGTCGCCCGTCGAGCCGGTGTTCGTGTTGGCGAGGATGACTTCGGTCCCGTTCAGGCCCCGGATCGTCAGGTCCTTGTGGACGGTGACCAGGCCTTCGTTCAGCAGCGGGACTTCAACGCGCAGCGTGTGGCCGGAGAGCGTGTCGGCGTCGTCGATGGCGGCCTTCAGCGTCGTGAAGGTCTCGTTCGTCTCGACGTTGCGAACCTCGCCCGCGGCGTGCGCGCGTGGCGAAAGCACCGCCAGCGCCGCCATGCAGGCGACCGGCAACAACCGGAGGAACGATTTCCGCTTCAAGCTGCTGCGCCTCCCGTCCGAAAACGGGGAACGCATTCAAGGGGTGCATGCGGGAAGACACAGCGGTGCGCTGCGTCCGCGCGAAAGGTATGGGCACTGCCAAGGGAACTACTCTAAACACCAACAGGGAAAAAGTTTAAATATAGATTCCTTGAGTTCAACTTTAATCCTGATTCTGAACAAGTGCAGCTTCTGTTAGGGTGCGCCGATTTCCAGGTCGGCGGACCGCCCTAACCTACTTGCGGTGCGCGTGTGCAATCGAAATTTCCGAAAAATTCTTCCGGCTCAGAGCCGCTCGCCGGTCACTTCACGCTTTGCGTATACCTGCCTCAGCGTCCGGCAGCGCGACGAAAGCGACGGATCCAGGCGCTGCGCGTTATCCAGTTCCTCCAGCGCGATGCGCTGGTAGCCCAGCCGCGAGAGCAGTTCCGCCTTGCTCAGCCGCAGCACCGCGCTGAGCGGCTTCATCTGGATCGCGCGGGTCAACTCGGCCATCGCCGAGTTGTACAGCTTCTGCGTGAAGAACAGGTTGGCCAGCTGGTGGTAGGTCTCGGGGTCGGGATCCAGCGCGATCGCGCGGCGGTAGGAGGCCTCGGCCTGCTGCCAGTCGCCGTTGCTGGTCGCCGCGCGCCCCACGGCTTCGTGCGTCCAGGGTTCGTCGGGGAACTCCGCCACCAGCGCCTGAGCGAAGGCCAGTCCCGCATCGGGCGTGCCCTGCCGCAGGCGCCGCGTCCACAACTCGAAGAACTTCTCGCGGCGGTTGTTGGAGTGCATGTTCCTGAAGTACGACAGCATGCCGGCGACGCCCTCGGCCGACTTCCCCACCGACAGCTGCACCAGGGACAGGTCCAGGCGCATCTGCGACTCGAGTTCGATCTGCTCGTACGTCCGCGGCGCGCCGCGCGCCGCGAACAGGCCCAGCCCCTGCTCCAGCATCGCGCAGGCTTCCTCGCGCAGGCCCTGCCGCATCAGCACGCCCGCGAAGCGGTGGTGCGCCACCGGTTCGGGCGGCAGGATCTCCGCCCAGCGCCGCTCCCACGAAGCGAACGAGAACAGCAGCTGCGCGGCCTGGCCGGCGCCCTGGGGGTTGCTCTCGATCCAGCGGCGCAGCGCGTCCAGCGCCTCGTCGTTCACGCCCACGCCCGACCAGCCCTGAGCGCGCTGCGCGTGCATCGAGATCAACGCGAACAGGTACGCGATGTTGGTGGTGCCGGGCGCCGCGCGGCGCGCCTTGTCCAGCAGCGTCTTGGCCGCGGCCCAGTCGTTGTTGCGCGCCATGGCCACGCGCGCGAGCTGGTACCAGGGGTTGGGATCCAGCGGCGCGAGTTCCTGCGCTTCCTGGCACAGCACCTGCGCGTGATCCAGCATCTTCACGCGGGCCTCTTCGTCCTGCTCGCGCAGCGCCGCGTTCACCAGGCCCTGGGCCTGCGTGTAGCGCACCGGCACGCAATAGGGATCTTTTGCGCGCGCGCGATCCGCGTCGATACTCGCGGATTGCAGGTCATGAGCCATCCGCCCGATCCAGATACTCGCTCGGTCGCCCGGCCACTGTATCTCGGCGCTGAGCACGTTCAGCGCCTGCCACGACGCCAGCAGGCACAACACCGCCAGCGCCGCCGCGCGCGCCGTGCAGGCCCGGTCCAACGGGCGCCAGGCCTCGCGCTCGGCCGGCGGGTCGATCTCGCCCGGCGCCCCTTCGCGCGATTCCGTCGCGCCCAGCCCCACGCCCAGGATCAGGCAGAAGAGCCACGCGTTCGCCGGCCCCTGCAGGCTGAAATCCACCAGGCTGTGCAGCAGCAGCGCCGCCACCGCCCAGCAGCAGCCCCACAGGATCACGCGGTGCTGCAGGTTGCGCCGTGCGAAGGCCTTCAACACGCGCCGCCACCACAACGCGAAGCCGGCAACGATCACGCCCAGGCCCGCCAGGCCCAAGTCGCACCACGCGTTGAGGTAATCGTTGTGCGCGAATTTGGCGTAGCCCTGCACCTCGGGACTCTGGTAGTACGCGTACAGGCTGCGGAAGGCGCCCGAGCCGCCGCCCAGCAGCCAATGGTCGCGCAACAGGCCCAGGCTGTCGCGCCAGATCTGCACGCGCGTGTCGCCCGAGAGCGATTCCTCGAACAGCAGCGAGTAACGCTGCATCACGGGGCTGAGGCCCAGCGCCAGCCCCACCACGATCAGCATCGCGAACGCCGCTCCGGCCGTGAGCACCCCGCGCACGCCGACGCGCCCACGCATCGCCACCGCCGTCGCCGCCACCGCGCCGGCCAGGCACGCCGCGATGCCCATGCGCGAACGCGTCAGCAGCAGGGCCACGAAGACCACCAGCCATGCCGCGCCGAAGGCAACCGCCCCCGCCGCCCGCGGGCCCACAAAGCCCCATTTCACCGCTTCCGAAAAGCGCCGCTCGCCCCGCGCGCCGCGCACCACCAGCAGCCCGATGGCGACCGCGCCCATCGGCAGAATCATCTCCAGGTATCCGGCAAAGCGGTTGGGGTTCGTGTACGTGCTGCTCAGGCGATCGGGGTTGTATTCCGGGACGCCGGGGAACTTCTCCTTCACCGGATGCGCCAGCAGCGTGAAGCCGTAGACCGCCAGCACGCCCGCCACCGCCAGCATCGCGATGCCCATGCGCTCGGCCCGCGACGGGCGGCTCATCAGCGCGAAGCCCAGCACGTACGCGCCGTAGCACGCGAACAGCGTCAGCAGATTGTCGCGCGTGGCCTCCAGGTTGGCGCTCAGCGGACGCCACGCCCCGGGGTCGGCCCCCGCCGGCACGAAGGCGGCCTTCACCGGCGCCAGCCAGGCCAGCAGCCCCGGCGGCAGCGGCAGCATCTGGAGAATGTGCAGGCCCAGCAGCGCGAAGAAGACGAAATCCAGCGGCGTGCGGCCCTGGGCGCGCAGCAGGCGCTGGCCCTGGAACGGGATCAGCAGCAGCAGCACCGCCGCGACCATCACCGTCCAGCCCCAGCGGTATTCGCAATCGCTGGCCACCGGCGCCAGGCAGGCGATGACGATGGTGAGCCAGGAAAGCCAGTTCCGGTACACCGCGTCCCGCCTCCCCGCCCCTTCCGAAACCCCGTGACTGGGCCGATAGTATACCTGTTCGTCGAAGGGCGAAACGCAGATTGCGGGCCTTGACCCCGCCCGCCCTGCGCGCGACAAAGGTACCCCATGAACGACTCGGTTTCGGTCCTGATCCTGGCCCACAACAAGGCCGCCTACACGCGCCGTACCCTCGACGCCCTGCTGCGCAGCAGCCTGCGCCCGTTCCAGGTGGTCCTCGTGGACAACGGCTCCACGGATGAAACCCCCACGGTCTTCGCCGCGTTCAAAGCGAAGGCCAAGGCCGAAAACCTCGCTGTCGAGACGCTCGCGTTCAAAGAGAACCTCGGCGCGATCGTCGCGCGCAACCGCGGCATGGAGCGGATGACCGGCGCATACTGGGTCTTCCTCGACAACGACGTCAGCGTGCGCACGCGCGGCTGGCTCGAGAAACTCCGCGCGGTGCTGCTGGGCGATCCCAAGGCCGGCGTCGTCGGCCCCAAGCTGATCTACCCCCTGCCGCCCCACGACATCCAGTGTGCCGGCGCCGCCGTCACGCCCGGCGGGCAGGTCGAGTTCTGCGGGCGCGGCCGCCCGCGCACCGATCCGGCCTTCGCGAAACCCCGCGACTGCCAGACGCTGATCAGCGCCTGCTGGATGATGCCCGCCGCCGTGGCGAAGAATGTGGGCCCGCTAGACGAACGCTTCTCGCCGGTGCAGTTCGAGGACATCGACTACTGCTACCGCATCCGCGAAGCCGGGTACGTCTGCCGCTACGAGCCCGGCGTCGAGATGTACCACTTCGAGAACGTCACCACCGGCCGAACCGGAACGCTGAATTATCCGTATTTGACCGTAAAAAATGGATTGAAATTCAAGGAGAAGTGGAAGCACAGATTCTCGAAGGAAAACGGACCTCCCGACAAGGACTGGAAATGGGCTCAGATTCCTACGGTTAAATTGGAAGACGTTCCCGGCGACCTTCCGGCCTTTGATTAGAGGGTATCGGACGAATTCGCCTAAGAAGAGTCCTTACAAATTTCATTAAGGATTAAGTGTAAAATGAAAATAGTAAAGATATAGAATGTTCAGGAAACTCTCGTCCTGCCCTTCACCTTCTCTTTTTTTATCCTGCACTCTTCACTATTATCATTCCTTTATCTTTTCCACCACCTGCTTCATGTCGCTCCAGACCGCGCGGCGGTTGGCGTCGGTGTACTGCCGCAGCAGGAAGGCCGGGTGGAAGGTCGGCATCACGCGGATGTTCTTGTACAGCCGCCAATGCCCGCGCAGCGACGTGATGCCCTGCGTCGTGCCCAGCAGCGTCTTCGTCGCCGGCGCGCCCAGCGTCACGATCACCTTGGGCGCCAGCAGCGCGAGTTGCTCGTCGAGGAACGGGCGGCAGAGCGCCACTTCCTCGTCGGCGGGCGTGCGGTTCCCCGGCGGGCGGCACTTCACGATGTTGCAGATGTACACGTCGTCGCGCTTCAGCCCGATCGCGCCGATGATCTTGTCAAGCAGCTGCCCGGCGGGGCCGACGAACGGCCGCCCGGTCTTGTCCTCCTGCTCGCCGGGGCCTTCGCCGACAAAGACCAGCTGCGCGTCGCGATTGCCCTCGCCGAAGACCACCGTCTGCCGTTCGCGGTGCAGCGCGCAAGCCGCGCAGGCCTGCGCGCGCGCTTCCAGCGCCGCCCAGCGCGCGGCCTTGTCCTCTGCGTTGACGGGCGCCTCGGGCGCGGCGGGCGCTTCCTTCAACTCGACGTCGTCATAAAGGATGCTTTCAGACGCGGCAGTGGGCGCGGCTCGGCGTTCGAGCGCGACCGGCGCGACGGTCTCGATGCCCAGCGCGCGCTCGTGGCGCAGGCGCTGCGCGATCGCGGCTCGCACGTTCTCGATGGGTGCGTCGTCGGGCATGGCGATCCTTTCGAAGACCAGCCAATCGTACCGGATTCCCTACCGCCTCGAAACTGCTATCCTCTTATTCATCCCCCAGCCCTCATCCTTCATCCCGCCGCCGCCTCGCCCTGCGCTTTCGCAGCCCGTGGCTTGGCATATCATGGGAACTTGTCAAATGCGGGCATGCCAAGTCAAGCCCTCCTTTGACACTCGTTTTGGGGTTTCACGAACCGGAGAAGCACGCATGGCCTGGCGCGGGCACGGCAAAAAGGAGCCGGTCGTCGGCATCGTCGGCATGGGCTACGTCGGCCTGCCGCTTGCGATGCAGTTCGTGCGCTGCGGCGCGCGCGTAATCGGCTTCGACATCGATCCGCCCAAGGTCGCGGCGCTGAACGCCGGCCAAAGCTACATCAAGCACATCGGCGCGGAGCGCGTCGCCGAGGCCCGCGCGACGAAGCGCTTCGAGGCCACAGCCGACTTCGCGCGCGTCGGCGAAGTCGACGCCTGCCTGCTCTGCGTGCCCACGCCGCTGGGGCCCAACCGCGAGCCGGACCTCTCCTACGTCCTCAACACCGGACGCCAGATCGCCCCGCACGTCCAGGCCGGGCAGCTGGTGGTGCTCGAGTCCACCACCTATCCGGGCACAACGGACGAGGAACTGAAGCCGATCCTCGAAGCCGGCTGCGGCCTGGCCGCCGGCAAGGATTTCCACCTGGCGTACTCGCCCGAGCGCGAGGATCCCGGCAACCCCCAGCACCACGCGGGCACGATCCCCAAGGTTGTCGGCGGATTCACGCCCGAATGCCGCGCCGCCGCGGAGGAACTCTACGGGCGCGCCGTGCCACGCGTCGTGCCGGTCAGCAGCACGCGCGCCGCCGAGGCCACGAAGCTGCTCGAGAACATCTTCCGCTGCGTAAACATCGCGCTGGTCAACGAGCTGAAGACCGTCTTCGACGCGATGGGCCTGGACGTCTGGGAGATCGTCGGCGCGGCGAGCACCAAGCCGTTCGGCTACATGCCCTTCTACCCCGGGCCGGGACTGGGCGGGCACTGCATCCCCATCGATCCGTTCTACCTGACGTGGAAGGCGCGGCAGCAGGGCCTGGAGACGCGCTTCATCGAACTCGCCGGCGAAGTCAACTGCGCGATGCCGCAGTACGTCGTCGACCGCCTCGAAGGCGCGCTGGCCGCGCGCAAGAAGGAGCTCTCCGGCGCGAAGATCCTGCTGCTGGGCCTGGCGTACAAGAAGGACGTGGACGACTCGCGCGAGTCGCCCGGCTACGTGCTGTGGGAGCTGCTCGAGGCACGCGGGGCCGAGGTGAACTTCCACGATCCGTACATCCCCGCCGTGCCGCCCACGCGCGAGCACGCGAAGTACCAGGGCCGAAGAAGCGTGCCGCTCACGTCCGACACCCTGCGCGCCCACGATGCCGTGCTGATCGCGACGGACCATACGAGCGTCGACTACGCGGCCGTCGTCAAGCACGCCGCGCTGGTCGTCGACACGCGCCACGCGATCAAGAGCGACGCGCCGAACGTCGTACGCGCGTAACATCATCTTCAACCGCGCGATCGCGGCTTCGGCCGCGTTCTCCGCAGTTAAATACCGTTGCCCTGCAGAGCGCCAGCGGTTAGGAATTGAGAGAGCAATTCGTTCCTATAATAAGGAGATCCCCGATGAGCATCCTGCCGAAGCGCAAACTGGGCCGCACCGACATGAACGTCACCGTGCTGGGCTACGGCGCGATGGAGATCCGCGGGCCCCGCATCTGGAGCGGGCGCGAAGTCACCGACGTGCAGGCGCAGACGATCCTCCACGCGGTGCTCGACGCCGGCATCAACTTCATCGACACCAGCAACGACTACGGGCGCAGCGAGGAGTTCATCGGGCGCTTCATCGCCGGCCGCCGCAAAGAGTACTTCCTCGCGACCAAGTGCGGCTGCAAGGTCACGCGCAAGGACGACAAGACCGACGAGACGCCCCACGAGTTCACGCGCTCGAACTGCTTTCGCGGCCTGGAGGAAAGCCTGGCGCGCCTGAAGACCGACCGCGTCGACCTGGTGCAGCTGCACAACCCGCCCGCCGACGAAGCCAAGGCGCAGAACCTCGTCGAGGTGCTCACCGACATGAAGCGCCAGGGCAAGACGCGCTGGATCGGCATCAGCACCTCGCTGCCGCACATCGCGACCTACCTCGAATGGGGCGTCTTCGACACCTTCCAGATCCCCTACTCGGCTCTGGACCGCACTCATGAGGCTTGGATCGAGAAGTCAGGGAAGGCCGGCGTCGGCATCATCTGCCGCGGCGGCGTGCAGCAGGGCGAGCCCGGCATCGGGCGCGGCAACAAGAACCGCTGGGCGAATTTCGAGGCCGCGAGACTCGACGAGCTGCGCGAGCCCGGCGAGTCGCGCACGAACTTCATGCTGCGCTACACGCTAAGCCACCCGCAGATCGACACGATCATCGCGGGCACGCTGAGCCCCGAGCACCTGAAGGAAAATCTCGCCGTCGTCGCCAAGGGCGCCCTGAAGCCCGACGTCTACGCCGAGGCCAAAAAGCGCCTCGACGCCGCCGGCCAGAAGCCCGAACCGGCGTAAGCGCGGCCGGGTAAGTACGTAGTTACTTCACGCCCAGCAGCAAGGAACTCGCCACCGGCTCGCCGCCGAAGACGGCAACGGTGCCGAAGAACAGCGCCAGCGCGTGGCCCCACGCGCTGCGGCGGCTGGTGATGAGCGCCAACATCGCGAAACTGAAGACGAAAAAGACCACACCGGCCACCGCCACTCGCGCGGAGGGGTCGCCGGCGAGTCCTCACGACGCGGCGTAAAGGAGCGCCAGAAGCGCCGCCCGCAGGGCCAGCGATGCGGGGCGTTTGTGCACGGCCAGACGATTTGCAAAGACCCAACCCGCGACGACGCCGATCCAATGCATCAGGCCAAGCAGGTCAACGTGCGAGAATGCTTTTCTGCCGCATGGACAGTGAAGCAGACAATCAGCCTTCTCTATTTGCCATCCAAAATGGGTAACTTTCTCAATTCTTTGGCCGAAGGTGTCTTTGGATCTCTTTGGAAGAGGTCGACACTCTTGGCAGCTCTAATCCCAACATAGAATCCGTAATCCAAAAGTAACGCTTGGTATCTACGTCCTGCCTCGTTAGGAGTGATACCTTCATGTAGCACATGAACAAGACGAAGTGCAATTAGCTCCTGGACATTCTTATACGTTTCCCCTCTGGAATTTATTTCAACAAGAAACGCATTCTTCTTCTTTGCATTAATACAAAACGTCTTTATATCCTCAAGAGTCGAGAGAATTTTCTCCTTTTCACCTCTCAAATCCTGCCCTAAATCCCGCATCTTTTGCTCTGCCATTTCCGATGCAGCAGCATTTACACTAGTGATTGAAACCCGCTTCTGACCTTGGGCACTTGCCTTGGTTATAGCTTGGCCAAAAAGGTTTAGAGCGTCACGTGGGACTGCCGCAGCAACCCAAACAAGGCGAGAAAGAACTCCCTCGCCAGCAATGAACGATATCTCAGGCAAACCACAAAATTTGGCATGGGCATCCAGTATGCTTTTTATATGATCACGGGATTTGTCTGGCATTGTTAAATTGTAGTCCAATTTAAGTACTTGAGCGTCATGTGGCGCCTGAAGTCCAATGTTTTGGTTTACATCCCAGGGCCTACTAAAATGTTCAATCCCGCTAATCTTTAAATAGCAACGATTACCTCGACAAAATGCATATAAATCACTTAGCACAAGAGCCTGTATCGAACGGTTAATGACATGAAGGTCATCAAGGAAAATTGATATGTTTCCAAACTTTTTCACTACTTCAGCGAGTGCCCGTTTTATATTTGGTATTTGTGAATGGATGTTTTTCCCGTTTAATTCCTTCGGATCCGCTTCTGCCAGTTGCTCATGAAGAGACTTTAGATTCGTTGATTTCGACAACTTGGCCAGGTGACCTATAATCTCGCGCAGAATGTCAAGAGTTATTTCCACGCGACCCATCTGCGAGTATACTTGCATGTCGATCCATACGTAAGGCTCACTCTTTTGTTTGCATTGATGCATTGCATATGCGAGGAGGCTCGACTTTCCGGAACCACGTCTACCATAGACAATATAGTTGCTCGCCGTGACGATCTGATCTTCGTACCCGAAGACAGATTTAATGTACCTATCCAAAAAATTGTCGGTATAGGTATGTCTGTCGACGGTCAAACTTTCCGATAACTCGGCCTTTAACAATTGAGTTTCAGGTAGGCCTAGCCGATCTGGCGGATTCTTTTTTCTTGAAGATAATGTCACTCTTTCCTTAAAGGGGTTTTCTTCTGATATTTCAGGTAAAGTTTCATTGAGAGCCCTGTAAAGGCGTTCGTTCGGCTTTGCCACCTCAATTATAAGATATGGCCCATCTGGTCGGTCCTTAATGCAGTGATCTAGGGCTATTAAATTTAGCCGTTTACTTAGCTGCGATACAACTTTTTCTGCGGCCGCATGGATTTCCGCTTCTTTCATTAGAGTGCTCCTAGATCTTGGAGGTACTTCTTTGCGTGTTGGGTGAGGGCTTGTACTACGACTTCCGATTCAGCCAAGGGGAGAACCAAGTCGCCTTCTTCGGCTACGTGCCCGTAATCTGAAAGATTTCGATCATCGCGCAGATTAGGCAGCTTGATGGCATACGCATTAGCATCAGGAAAGTCGCGGGGAAGAGAGCCCACCACCTTGTGATCGGAGCTGTCTGTTGAAAATCTTCCATCATAACAAAGAGATACTGCACGCTTAATATTAAGAGCTGCATAGTAGAATCGGGATGTTTTTTGACGCCAATGGCGCCGATCTACGGCTAAGGCGAACTGGAGGTGATGCTCCCCAAGTGCAAAAAGAGCCTGAATGTTCTTTTTGATTTCACGATCTATTTTTTCAAGTTCGGCGTCGTTTAGCACATGAACAAGATTTTTCTTTAATTTTTTGATGCTCTGTTGAAAAGTTCTTAAGTCCCTTGGGCACCCCGCCGAAACCTAGTTTGTGGGGGCGTCGAGGGAACGCCCA
>JAKLKQ010000003.1 GCA_023150555.1 Planctomycetota bacterium | reverse complement strand
GAAAACGCTTTTCCCACGATAGGGAACACTGTGTCTTCGGCAGAGGGCTTTGATCCTGGATTTGTTTTCGCACCATAGCCGAGTCAGCCGTGTTTCGTAGCATGTAAGGGCGCGAAGGGAGCGAAACGGCTCCGGGGGCACAAAGACGGGAGAAAGCGCGTTTGCACGCGCCAGGGTGCCAAGCCGACGCGCATCCTGTCGGTCGTTCGAGTCGTCTGCTCTTGCGACCAAAGCGTTCTGTGTGGGGTCGCAAGAAATAATCTCCTCGGCAACTCCCTGGATTGCATCGAAAATCATTCCCGATAGATGGCCGTTTTCGAATACAACTCGCTTCGGCCCTTGAATGGCTCCAATTTCCCGGCGAAGACAGTCGGCCTTGGTTTCGACAATCTTCTCCAGCAGAATGTGTCCATCGGGACTGCTGACCGAAATCTGCGTGCGACCAGTGTGTACATCCAGTGCGACAGTCTTCATGGTATTTCCTCCTATGGGATGACGCATTGCGTAGCAAAACGCGCATCGTACCCTGAGGAGGAATCCCGACCTTCACGATATCACCAGTAGCCGTTCTTGGCCTTCGCAGCCTTGAGGTTGCCCTTGTAGATATGCTGCTTTATCGCTTCGCCCGAGACGCCGAGCTTCTTCCCCGCCTCGTTGGGGCTGAGGCAGCCGGTGGGGCGGAACAACTTCTTGTGGGTCATCTTCTTGGCCATAAGTTTGTCCTCCGCATGACTAGCCAGACTGAGCCATTGTGCCCGTCGGGATAGGGTCGTAAAGGGCAGGATGGTTGGGAACGGGACGAAATGCGAAACCTGTGCAATTCTCATATCCAAAACAGTTTTGATTTCTTCCAATGCTCCCATGCACAATCAGTTCCAGTCCCCAGACCCCGTATAATCCTGACCAGGAATGGAGATCCTTGGTCATGTGCGCATATACATTAAAACTGGAACTCCCCGAGAAGCCGGCCCCAGAGGTCCTGCAGCAGATCCTGGAGATGACGGGCTTGCTGAGTTCGGATGCCACGGAGAAGGAGCAACCGTCAGAGTCCAAGGTAGCGGAAAGCCATCCAGGCGAACCGGTTTCGGCCTTCCCCGACGCAGGCCTCCTGATGGACCGTGCCCAAGCCGCCCAGTTTCTCAACATCAGCACCGGTACCCTGGACCGCTGGCGCAAGAAGGGCATCGTCCCATTCGTACAGTTCGACGGGACGGCCCCAATGTTCAGCCGACCTGCCTTGGAGGAATTTGTCAGGACCAACTGCAGGATCAGGCCCCAACGACGGAAGGCCCCGAAGTAGCGTCCTGGTCCTCTTGCTCCAGTTCCGCCTTCGCCAATAACTCCCAGACGGCATGGCTACAGCGCCTCGGGTCAATCAGCGTCATAGATCGCTTCGAGATATAACGTCCCGTGATGCCCCGGATCGAGTGCCCCAACTGCTTGCTGATGTGGATCTCCGGGACCTCCTGGTCCGCAGCCCAGGTCCCATGGGTATGCCTCAGGCAATAGGGGTCCAGTTCCTCGACGCGCTTCTCGACCCTCAGACGGATTCTTGACGCGATCTCCTTGATGGCCTGCTCGGCCTCCTGGCGCCAAGCGATGGTCTCGGCCTTCAGGCGACTGCCGCCGCCGAAGTTGATCTTGCCGTTCCGCAGGTAGCGGGCGACCAGGTGTTCCGTGGCCGTGGAGTTCCTGATGCCTAGCGACTTGGTTTCCATTCGCACGAAGGCAAGGTACAGCGCCTCGTAGAACAGGTCGTTCAGCCGCTCGCTGTCCATCGTCTTGCCTTCGGGGCTGAGGAAGAAGAGATCATCCGAGCCGGCGTCCTTCCGGTACCGCTTCTTGTAGTCCGCCAGTTCGAGAGCGAGGTCGGGATGGATGGTCGCCGCCCGCTCGCCCAGGTACCGCGTCTTGCATCGGACCTTGGGAACCCAGACATGGGGCTTTGCCTCCAGGACGACCTCGTGGACGCGAGCCTGCAGCAGTTCCATGGACCTGCACCCGGTGCCTAGGAGGGCCCGGAAGATCGGCCCCACGGGTACGAGGTCGATACGGACTTCCCGCTTGTCCTGCGCGTAGCGGGCCGCCCGCTGCTCGTCCAAATCCGCTAGGGCGCGGAAGAACTCCACGGCCTCATCGACCTCGAAGGGTCGCCGGACCTTGCGGGGCTGTGCGTTCTCGGGGACCTCGGTGGTCTTGGGCATGTCCAGTTGGACGATCGGGTTCTCGCCGAGGGCTTTCTTGCGGCGGTACCAGTAATCGAAAAGTTCCTCGATCTGCCTGACCTTCTCTTTGATGGTCTTGTAGGCGGAACCCGTGTGGCCGTACTTGCCGTTGCCGTTCTCGAACTGGTCGTCGATCCAGGGTTCCAGGTTCTCGGGGCGGATCTCCAGCAGCAGTTTGGTGGCCAGGAATGGCTCGACCGTCTCGGCCATTACCTTCCTTCGGATGTGTTTGCCCAGTCGCTTGCCAGTAAGGACCTCGTAACCGATCGCCAGGAGCCGTCGTCGTATCGTCTTGTGCCTGTCGCGGGACAGCCTGCGCTTGGTGTGCGCGAAGCCTTCGACCGCGTCGAGGAAAGTCATGTCCGACTTGTCGTTGATGGGGGGAAGTCCCTGCCGCCGACGTTCGAGGTTCTTTCGTTCCTTGGCCAGGACGAGTTCGGCGTCCTCCCGGTTCGTGCAACCGGTGGGCTTGTAGACCTGCTTGTCGCCTTCGTCCCAGACGATCGAGTACTTGTTCCCGCGCTTACGTAATCGCATGTGTCATGCTCCGAATCCGTGTCCTTCAAATTGGATTATACGAAACTCCGAGGAGCCTCCGTTTTGTGCCAGTCCTCCAGACCGTGGCAAAAACCGTGGCAATTTTGGGCTGTTAGGGTAACGACTGAGACGGAAGTTCGCGAATGTCGCAGTTATAACTTCTTGATTAACAATAGGATATGACGACAAAAAAGTGGTGGGCCAGGAGGGATTCGAACCCCCGACCAAAGGATTATGAGTCCCTTGCTCTCACCGCTGAGCTACTGGCCCTGGCGGGTATCTTACGTTCAAAGGCGCGAAAATGCCAGAGGTCGGGGCGGCGGCGAAGGGAGCTTCCGGGCGGAATCAGCGCTCCTCTTTCGGCACGACGAAGGGCGACCAGGGATCGTCGGGGTGGACCAGCAGCACAATGCCCGGCGCGTCGTTGGGCAGGTTCACGTGTCGTGCCTGGTTGTGTGCCGAGACGCTCAGCGTGCGCACCACAGGAGTGTCGTCGACCTCAAAGTAGTAGTTATATTGTTCGCTGTAGCCCACGGCGCCGGTGCGCACCGGGCGTCCGGTGCTGCGCACGACGGAAGCGTGGACCTCCACGCCGTCGCGCAGAAGTTGCACGGGGCCGATGGTTTGCCGTTCCATGACCGCATACATTCCGCCAAGTGTCAGGCCGATTGCAAGTCCGATGAACAGAGCGATCCAGTTTTGGAGGCTCAGGATGAAACCAATCACGATAGGTATGCTGACGTAAAAGATCAGGCTGTGGAAGCGATGTGCGCGCGCTTTGGCGAGGCTTTCGAGCCACGGGCCGGGCGTCTCGCGCGGCGGCGGCGGAAGCACCGGGCGTTCGGTGGGTTTCAGTGCGTAGGGCAAGGCGCCGTCACGCACGCATGGCGGGTTCGCCGGCGATTTGGCGGGTGATCTCTTCGATCGCGAGCTTCAGGTGTTCCTTCGCGCCGTGCAGGACCGGGAAGCGGTGGCCGCCCAGGAATGCGTCGAACTCTTCCTTATCCAGCCTTTCCAGCGTCTGTTTGAAGACGGCGCGGTCGCTGTCGTGCAGCGAGAAGATGGTGCACTTGCCGCCCCAATAGAAACAGTCGCCAGTGACCAGCACCTTCAGCCCGTCCAGGTCCACGCGGTAGCAGAGCATCGAGGGGCAATGCCCCGGCGCGGCGATGGCGCGCAGCTTCAGGCCCGCGAGTTCGAAGGTCTCGCCGCCGGCCACGGTGCGGTCCGGCGGCGTGGGCTCGATGGAACTCTTCGGCGCGTTGGTGGCCGAGGGCGGGCAGTACGGGCCGCCCTTGCGCAGGTATTCGGCGGCGCCTTCGGGCGCGACGACCTGCGCGCCGGTCTTCTTGCGCCAGTAGTTGGCGCCGGCGGCGTGGTCGACGTGCGGGTGGGTAAGGAGGATGGCCTTGATCTCTTCGAGCTTTACACCGTCCCAGCGCAGCTGCCGTCCGATCAGGTCCGGCTCCTTGCCGCCGCCGGCATCGATCATCACGTAGCCGTGAGGGCCGTGGAGCAGGTAGACGTTGCAGTCGCCTGCCGCGGTGAAGAAGGGCCCGACGTAGCCGCAGGCCACCCAGTGGATCGATTCTGTCAGGCGCACAGGCGGCCTCCTCTATATACGCGAATATAGGCGTCGCGGGGCTACTGGTTGTTCTTCAGTTCCTCCCAGCGGCGAAGCTGCTTGTTGAGTTCTTCCAGTTCGGCGCCGTACTTGAGGAACTCGGGGTCGCTCTTGATCTTGTTGATGGCGTCCTCGTATTCGCCCTGGTCGACGTAGTTCTTGACCTTGTCCATCAGGCGTTCCTGGACGGCCAGGAGCGTGTCGTAGCGCTGTTTCTGCTCCTTGGCCTTGGGGAGTTCCTCGCGGGCGGTCGCGGCGGCCTTGCTCTGGGGGTACTGGTCGATCACCTGCTGGTACTGCGAGACGGCGACCTGGAACATCGCGCCGCCCTTCTTGTGGAACTCCTGCGCCTTGGCGAGTAGCTTCTCGGCTTCGGCCTCGCCGCGGGCGGCCGAACCGGCCTTGGCCATGGCGTCGACGGCCTCGAGCGCGGTCTTGAACTCGCTCTCCAGAGGCGTGCCGACCCAGGTGGGCCCGGTGGCGTTGACCCAGTCGCGGACGGTCTGCGCGTACTCGTCGGTGGCGAAGGTCTTCATGCCGTCGACCTTGCGCTTCAGCTCCTCCTTGACAGGCTGCATGGCGTCGGACAGGCGCGTCTCGGCGGCGCGCGCCTCGGTGGTGGCCTCGGGGAACTGCTTGCCGTAGAGGTTGCGCAGCATCATGGCGTCCTTCGCGACGGCGGACCACTTCGACTTGGCCAGCTCGTCCTTCAGCTGCGCGATCAGCTTGTCCATCTTCTGCTTGTCGCCGACGTTCTGCGAGGCGACCTCGAACTTCAGCTCGCTGGGGAACTCGATCTCCACCTCGCGGCGCGCGCCCTTGCGCTCGGTCTGCAGCGCGACGGGTTCGGCGAAGCGCAGGTACAGCTGCGGTGTGGCGCCGGCGTTGAAGAGGATCTCTTTCACGCCTTCCAGCTTGCCCTTGTCGGTGGGGCCCAGTTCCTGCTCGCCGGCGGCGGCCAGCACCTGAACCTTGCCGCGCGCGGGCTTCTCGACGATGTCGAAGCGCAGGCGGGGGCGGCTGGCGGCGCCCTCCTGCGGGTTGACCGCGAAGTTCATCTCCACGCCCGCCGCCCCCGGTGCGGCGCCTACCGCGTAGGTGGTGGTCTGCTGCAAGGCGAAGTCGAAGAGCTGCCCGCGGAAGCTGCGGCGTTCGCCGTCGGACGCCAGCGCGGGATCGTAGGCGCTGACCAGCGAGGAGACGGCCTTCTTGTCGGGGCTGACGAGTTCCAGCATGCCGTCGGCCAGCACGGGTTCGCCGCCGGAGACGGCTGAGAACTGGCCCTTGCTACCCTCGAAGCGCACGTCCACGCCGTGCTGCTGGACGTTGGGGGCCGCCGAGGCGGGCGCGCCGGGCTTCTCTTTAAAGGAGAGGTCGTCGAAGCTGGCCTTGCCTTCGCGGCCCTGCGCGAAGACGCCCATGCGCGCGCGGCTAGCCCAGACGGGCGGCTGCACGGCGGCGGATTTGGTCTTCCAGTCCCGCTGGGTCTTCATCAGCACGACGGGGTGTTCGGTCACTTCGCGCTCACCGCTGATCCACGTCACGCGGAGGCCGACCAGGCCGTCGCCGTCATTGCGCAGGGCACCGGCCAGTTCGTAGACCTTGCCCGGATCGATCGGGAACTTTTCCTTGCTCTCCACGACGCTCAGGCACGACGGGGAACTCTTGTCGTTCTTGTAGATCACCAGGCCCGCGGCCTTGCCGCTGGCGGGCTGCGCGTCGGCCTCGGCTTCGGGCTCGACGGCGATGTCTACCTTGGGGTCGCCGGGCGTGGCCACCCAGCCTTCGGGATGGCCGGTGTCGGTCATGCCGGCGGAGAAGTCGGCATTCTTGAGCAGGTTGCCCGTCGCAGGCGGGGGCACATCGGTGTGGGTCTGCTCGACGATCTCGGTGCCGCCGTCGGTGGTCGGACCGACGACGTTCACCACGGCATACACGACCACGACAAAGACCAGCACCGCGGCGGCGGCGATGGCGGCCGGCGGGATGGTGACGGGCTTCTTGGGGCGCTCGGCGATGCCTTCGCTGAGGCGGTTCTCGAGCTTGTCGCTGTCGAGGACCACCGTGCCGAGCAACTCGTCGTCGTCCGACGGCGCGCCGACGTTCTTGAACTCGAAGATCGTCTTGCCGATGCGCACCTTAGCGCCGGTGGTCAGCAGCTGCTTGACGATCTTTTCGTACTCGCCGCCGGCGCGGCCCATCACCTTGGTGCCGTTGGTGCTGCCCAGGTCCGAGATCACGTAGCCCATGGGCTCTTTCTTGATCTCGGCGTGGTAGCTGCTGGCGGCCTCGTCGTCGATCTTCAGCGTGTTGCCGGCCTTGCGCCCGATGGTGACGGGCTCGACGCCCAGCTCGACGGTCTGCCCCGCGCAGCTGCCTTCCAGGCCCACCAGCACGTACTTCGGGCCGTCGACCTGGTTGTCGTTGAGCTTCAGCGTCGGCGGATCGATGGGCGCGGCGCCCACGCCGGCGGACTCGCGAATCGTCGGTGCGTTCGGGCCGCTGCTGGGCGCGGGCTCGGCCGAGGCGGGCTTACCCGGGCCTTCGTAGGTGAAGGTGGTCTTGCCGACGCGCATGACGTCGCCGGCCTTCAGCAGCTGCGAGGTGATCTTGTCCTCGTTCAGGCGCGTGCCGTTGGTGCTGCCCAGGTCCACGACCTTGAAGAACTCGCCTTCCTTTTCGATGCGGAAGTGCAGGCGCGAGGCCTTCTGGTCGGTGATCTGGATGGTGTTCGTCGAACCACGCCCAATGGTGGTCACGTCGTCCACGAGTTCGTGGATCTTCTCGACGCCTTCTTCGTCACGAATGGTGATCTTGGCCATGCCAGCAAGGAATCCAGGGGTATTGGGTGCAAAGACTTTCTAAGCCATTGGTTAGGCCGGTCAAGGACCGCCGGAACGCCCTTCCGGCGCAAGCATCTTCTGTGACGGGCCAGACGCGGCTTTCCTGCAAGATTCGCTCGGGAATGACGCCGACCAACGATATGTAAACACTTTTATGATAACGACTTAAGTTGTTCCTGCGGCGGGGATCCCAGCTTCCATAAAAGGAGGGCTCCCGCTAGGGCGGCCGTCCCGGCGAAGCACGCGCACGCGCCCCAGCCGAAGGCCCCGCCGCTGACGAGCTTCCCGTTCAGTGCGCCGGCGGCCGCGACTACCGGCGAGAAGCGCAGGGTGCCGTCCATCCAGGCCTGCATCGCGGCGGCTTCGGGTCCACCCGGGCGCGTGGCCGCGGCGAAGTAGAGTTCGTTCGCGAGGTACCAAAAGACGGGCAGGCCCGCCGCCCAGAAGAAGGCCAGCCCTGCGTACGCGCGCGGGAAAGCTCCGGCGAGCAAGACGGCCACGAATGCCCCCGCCGCCACCACGGCCACGCAGCGCAGCAGCGCGCCGTCGTCCACCACCGACGTGCGGCTGGCGACCAGCAGAAAGAAGCCCAGCGCCGCCGCCTGCCACGCGCCGCAGAAGCCCGCGCGCGCGAGCCAGCTCCAGCGCCGCGAGGAAGCCGAGCCGTCGGCAAGCCCATCGGCTCGAAGCACGAGCGCCGGGGCCAGCAGCAGCGCCAGGCTTGCGGAGAGCCCTGCCAGGGACGGAGCGAGCAGTTCGAGGCCCACGATCTTGGCCAGCGGGAGGCCCGGCAGCACGGAAAGGCAGACCAGCAACGCCTGCAACAGCGCCGCTGCGCTCAGCGCGGCGACTTCGCGCACGCCCAGCAGCCGGCGCCTGGGCGCGGCGGGGACGCGCGTGCTGGGCGGGGCGGCGGCGACTTCCTTGCCTATTTCGAGCGAGGGCATGGAGTTGGGAGTATACCGCATTTCCATGTCCACATAACGTGCAGCGCGCCGGGAAGTTCATGGGGAATTGCGTTGACACACCCCCGCGCTGGCCTAATGATCGATTCATGGCGGTGTTCCTCGCCGCCGCTATCCGAATATCGGGGGGAGTGGTCCGTCGCCGAACGGTCCGGGGGGACGCGCGGCGCGAAGGAGAACGTTCATGCCTACTCGCGTCATCTCCATCATGAACCAGAAGGGCGGCGTCGGTAAGACCACGACGACGCTGAACCTGGGCGCCGCGCTGGCCGTGAAGGGCAAGCGCGTGCTGCTGGTCGACCTCGACCCGCAGGCGAACCTCACGCACGGCCTGGGGCACCACGCCGAGGACCTGTCGGTCTCGGTCTACGAGCTGCTGATGAACCTGCACTGCGACGCCGCGTCGCTGGTGCGGCCCAGCGGCTTCGAGCGCCTGGACCTCGTCCGCAGCCACATCGACCTCAGCGGCGCAGAAGTCGAGATGGTCCCGATGATGGGCCGCGAGACGCGCCTGAAGCGCGGCGTCGACGCCCTGCGCGACCGCTACGACTACATCCTGATCGACTGCCTGCCCAGCCTCAGCCTGCTGACCATCAACGCGATGGTGGCCAGCACCGAGTTGCTGGTTCCGCTGCTGGCGCATCCGTTCTCGCTGGAAGGCTTGGGCAAGCTCTTCGAGATCGCCGGGATGCTCCGCGAGACACTCAACCCCGAACTCCAGGTCACCGGCGTGCTGGTGACGCAGTTCGACAGCCGCACCAACGTCTCGCAGGAGACCCTCGCACGGCTGCGTGCCGACGAACGCCTGGCGCCGCACCTCTTCGAGACCCTCGTGCGCACGAATATCAAGATCGCCGAGAGCCAGAAGGACGGCATCCCGGTGGTGCACTACGACCCCAGCTGCACCGGCGCCAAGGCGTACATGTCCGTCTGCGAAGAGTTGATCGAGATGGAGACCGGCTGCGTGGCGAGCCAGTCGCGCGCGCAGATCCGCGCGCGTTTGGGTATTCCCGAGCCCGCCGCCGAAGCCGAAGCACCCGCGACGCAGCCCGAAGCCAAGGCTCAGGCTAAAATCAAATCCAAGGCCGAAGCCCCCGCCGCGCCCGCATCCGAAGCAGCGGAAGCCGCAGCCGAACCCGTGCCGACGCCCGAAGAGCGCGAAGCCGCGCTGCAGCGCGACGTCCCCGGCGACGCCCTGCGCGGCCGCGTGGCCGATTACGGCGACCCCAGCTTTCGCCCGCGCCTGCAGCTGGTGAACTTCGATACGCCCGCTCCGCGCAAGAACGGCAGCAAGGGCTCGCCCGGCGCCACCGCGGCGTCGTAGGCCTATCGCACGTCGGTTTTAACCACAGAGCTCACAGAGACCACAGAGGTTTTTGGGGAGAGCCCGGAGCGCTTCCGGGTTCCCGAATGCGCTTTGCAGGAGCGATGGGCTACAAACCCAAATTGCTTTCCCTCTGCTCTCTGTGTGCTCTGCGGTTAATGCCGTTTGGGCCGCCCATCTGCGGTTGCCGGTTGGGCGCCAAAGGGGCACAATCCGGGGCTTGGACCGCCACGAATAGGGGAGAGCCGCACCGGAATGCTCCGCATCCTGAACAGCCAGTCGCGCAAGAAAGAGCCCTTCACGCCGCTCGACCCGGTCGGCAAGCGCGTGCTGATGTACACCTGCGGGCCGACGGTCTACGACAGCCTGCACCTGGGCCACGCGCGTGCGGCCATCACGCCCGACGTCGTACGGCGCTACCTCGAATACCAGGGCTACCAGGTCCGCTACGTCACCAACTTCACCGACGTCGACGACAAGATCATCCGCCGCGCCGTCGCCGAGGGCCTCGATTACCGCAAGCTCACCGCGACGTACATCGACGAGTTCCACCGCATGATGCTGGCGCTGAACGTCAAGCCTGCCGACGCCTACCCGCGCGCCACCGACCACATCGATGAGATGCTGCAGATCGTCGAGCGCCTGGTCAAGGCCAAGCACGCCTACGTCGCGCTGGACGGCGACGTATACTTCGACACGTCCAGCTTCGAACGCTACGGCGCGCTGTCGAAGCGCAAGCTCGAGGAAGAGGAAGCGGGCCTCAGCGGGCGCATCGACGAGGAGCGCCTGAAGGTCAAGAAGAACCGCGGCGACTTCCTAGTCTGGAAGCTGCTGAAGAACGACAAGGAAGAACTCAGCAAGGGCGGCGACGCCGTGCCGCGCTGGGCATCGCCGTGGGGCGACGGTCGCCCGGGCTGGCACCTGGAATGCTCCGCGATGTCCGCGAAGTACCTGGGCCTGCCCTTCGACATCCACTGCGGCGGCATGGACCTGCTCTTTCCGCACCACGAGGACGAGAAGGCGCAGAGCGAGTGCGCCTTCTGCAAGGAGCTCGGCGGCAAGGAGTCCGTCAACTACTGGGTACACAATGCGTTCGTCACGGTTAAGGCGCGCCCTCAGGACGCGACCATCGCCGCGGACCTTGTCGACAGCGGCGGCGTGAAGATGTCCAAGAGCCTGGGCAACGTGAAGTGGCTGCGCGAGATGATCCGGCCCGCCGGGCCCTTCGACCCCATGGCCGTGCGCATGCTGATGCTCTCCAGCCACTACCGCAGCCCGATCGTCTTCGAGCCCGCGCTGCTCGACGAGGCCACCGCGCGGCTGGAGCGCATCTACAACGGGCTCGACGCCATGCGCGAGGCCCTGGTGCGCGCCGCCCGCGGCAAGGAAGATACGCGCGGCTACGAACTCAACGCCGAGGAACTCGCCCGCTTCAGCGACCCCAACCTGAAGACCACGCGCGTGCCGCTGCTGAAGAACACCGCGAAGGCGCGCGAAGCCTTCACCGCGGCGATGGACGACGACTTCAACACGGCGGGGGCGCTCTCCGCCGTCTTCGACCTCGTCACCGCTGCCAACCAGGAAGCAGCGGCGCTGAAGCCGGACGCCCCGGTGACCGAAGGCCACGCCACGGGCTTCCGCATGGCGCTGGGCACGCTGGTCGAGCTCTTGCAGGTGTTGGGCTTCCGCCCGCAGCGCGAAGCGGCGGCCAGCGCCGGCGACGGCGAGGCCCTGGTCGAGCTGCTGATGAAGACCCGCGCCGAAGCGCGCGCGGCCAAGCAGTTCGCGCTGGGCGACAAGATCCGCGACGAGTTGAAGGCCCTGGGCTACGACGTCGAAGACCTGCCCGGCGGCAAATGGAAGGTGAAGAAGAAGTAACCAACGGATTTAACCACAGAGCACACAGAGGACTTCTAATGGTTGGCCCACCCGTCCGGGGTGAGCGCAACCTTTCGCAAAGAGTTTCGTGCATTAGCGGAACCTAATTGTCGTATTGAACTTACACGCACGCCATTCCGCCCGGTCAACTAAACCCCAAGCCGCCGCCGGACGATACTTGAAGGTCTACGTTTATCGGTATCGACAGGTGGCCGGATGCATCTCCTCAAGCATTTACTTCTAGCGTTTGGCGCCGTGGCGCTCTTCACGCTGCTCTCCGAAATCGGCCGCTTCGGTGCCGACGCGCCGCCGGTATCGGCTAAGGTCGAACTCGCCGCGGGGCCCGCGCAAAGCAGTCCGTTCGCGGTTCCGCCGGGCGCCGAACCGCTGCGCGTCCACTGGCGCCTCAAGCTCCCCGATCAGCTCAGCGCCGCGCAGGCCGGCGACTTCGTCTTCCGCAGCGCTTCGGACTTCGTGATGTACCTGGGCACGGAAAAGAGCCACTACGCGCGCTGGAACGGCGTGGATTTCTCGAAGCAGATGGCCGTGCTCGCCGCGCGCATCCTGCCCGGCAACGGCGGCGACCTGGAGATCGTCTCGGCGTGGAAGGCCGACGGCCGCGTGACCGTCTGCGTGCGCCTGGTGACGCCGAAGGCGAAGGCCAACGGCGAGCGCCTGGGCCACATCGACGGCGTGGTGCTGGACCGCTGCGACCTGCCCGTCGACTTCCGCATCGTCGAAAGCGCGCGCTGATCTATCAAACACCATTAACCGCAGAGATCGCTGAGGCCGCAGAGAACGGCTTTGGGTTGGTGCCCCCCTGCGGATACCCAAGATAAATTAACCAGAGCCGTTCTTTGCGCGCTTTGCGGCTTTGCGTGAGATTCAAGTAGCCGGCTCGACATTCACTTCGGGGAAGCCCGCGTCGCGCACGGCGTGGTGCATGGCCAGCGCGTTGGGGACGGGCGTGCCGAGGTCCAGGTGGTACTCGAGGTGCATCGGTCCGCCGGCGTTCTCTATCAGGCATTGCTCGGTCCACGCGCGCACGCCGGCTTCGTTGCCGAAACAGAAGAGCTGCGGGTCGGGCATCACGTCGATGCGCACCTCCGGTGCGAAGACCTCGCGGCAGCGCGCGACGCTGGTGTTCGTGCCCACATTGACGGCGGTTACGTTCTTCAGCTCGGCAAAGGCCTCCAGCAGGTGGTTGCTGTTGCCGCACGAATGCAGGCGCGCGGGGCCCAGCGCGTCGATCAGCTTCTGGCACGGCGCGCGGTCGAACTCGCTGAACTGCTCCGCGCCGATCATGCACGCCGAACAGTCGCCGATGTGCACCGAGGTGATGGGAATGCGGGAGAGCGCGCTGAAGTGCCGCGCCAGCGCGACGTAGCTGTCCACGATCCAGTCGAGGAACCCGTGGACGAAGTCCGGCGCGTCGACCATTGCGAGGAAGAAGCGTTCGCCCATCAGCTTCTGCGCCGTGGTTATGGGCCCGTGGAAGGTCGCGCGCCCGCTGGTGTCCCAGAAGAACGGCGGGATCACGTCGGCGCCATCGCCCAGCTTCTGCTGCATCGCGCGGACTTGTTCGCTGAATTGAGTGATCGGCCACGTCTTGAGCAGGTCGATGGCGCGCAGCTTCTCGAGTCCGCTCTCCAGGTCGATCTCGGCCAGCGGCGTCAGCGTCACGTCGGGGTCCTTGTCGCCGTGGAAGACGAACTTCGATCCGACGCACGCGGCCAGGATCAGGTTCGGCTGCAGGCCGCCGACCAGGCACGGCGGCTTGCGGCGGTGCTCGGGCTGGACGAGGTGCGCTTCGAGGTTGTAGATGCGGTACTCGGGGAAGCGCTCGCGCACCAGCCGCGACATCGCGCGGTCCTGCTGCATGTGGTGCAGCGGGTCCATGTAGTAGCGTTCGTCTTCCAGGAAGCCGGCCTGTTCGTGCAGCCAGCCGAAGGAGACCGAACCGAGCACACTCACGATGGGCTCCGCGGCGGTCTTGGCGGAAGTCTCGTGAAGGACGGCGGCGTCGGTAGCCATAAGAGAGCCTCCTTTATCTACGACTGAAGATCTTCAAAGAGTGCCGCGCGCAGGCCCTGCGCCAGCACCGCGCGGCCCAGCGCCAGGGCGGGGGCCTCGGTGTCGCGCGCGGTCCACTCGAGCGCGCACGGCGTCAGCGCGTAATGGTTCAGGCGTTCTGCCACTCGCGCGCGGAAGACCTCGCCGGCCGCGTGCACCGCGCCGCGGACCTGGATGACGCCCGGCGCGAAGAGGTCGGCCAGGTTCGCGAGCGCCTGCGCGTAGCGTTCAGCCAGCGCCTGCGCGTAGGGATGGTCTTCGTTCAGCGCGCGGCCCAGCGCGGCGTAGAGTTCCTCGTCGCCGCCCTTGGCGCCGACGCCGGCCGCTTCGGCCGCTTTGCGTACGTTGGGGTCGGCGAGGAACGCTTCGACGGTGCCGCGGCGCCCCGTCGCGTCGGACGGCGCGGCGTTCGACGCGTCCAGCCGCGTGAAGCCGAACTCGCCCGCGTTCACGCCCGCGCACGCGCCCAGGCCGGCCATCGCCACGCCCACGCCGCTGCCGACCTCGACGCACAGCCGCACGCCGCCTTCGGCGGGAGGCAGCGCCTCGCCCAGCGCCGAAAGATAGCGCTCCAGCACCACCGGCGCCGTGCAGCCGCGCTGTGCGAGCAGGCGTTCGACGTGCTCGGCCAGCGGCCACGCCTTCCAGCCGCTCACGCGCGCGACGGCCAGGCTGGTGCGTTTGTCGGCGCTGAGCGTGCCCGCGACGGCCAGCGCGACGCCGCGCAGGCGCTTGGCGTGCTGCGCGCCGAAGCGTTCGGCGCCCAGGTCCAGGCACTCGGCGAGTACGTCTTCCAGCGCGCGCAGCGCTGCGATGCTGCTCGCGCCGACATTGACGCGCCGCACCGCGCGCGCGACGGGCTGCCCGTTCAGGTCCAGCACCACGCCGGCGATCTCGGGAATGAAGAAGCTGACCGCGACTGTCCACGCGCCGTTGGGCGCGGGCTCGACCTGCGCAGCGGGGCGCCCGCCCGACGAGGGGCGCTCGGGCGCGCCCTGGACGAAGCGTTTGCGGCGCAGCAGCGAAAGCGCCGCGTCGACGGTGGGCCGCGTGACGCGCGCGCTGTCGGCCAGTTCGGGCGCCGAACGCGGCGCGTTTGAACTGCGCAGGGCCTCCAGCACGCGCCAGGCGTTCTCGCGGCGCAGCTCGGGCGTGCGCGCGGCGGGCGCAGCCGGCGGAGCGGCGGTCTCGGGCAGGGGCGCGTTCATGAAGGAGACCATAACAGGCTAAAATACTTTATCAAATACTTTTACTAAGTGCTCTTGAGAACAGCTTTCTTCAGCTGCGGCGGCACTATCCGAGGTCCTTGTCATGAAAGGAGTTGCACTCGCAGGGCGGGCCGCGTAAAACGCCCTCCGCTAGACTCGATTCGAGGTACCTCCGTGGGTGGGACGTTGGAGCCGACCAGAGGCGATGCGGCAACGGCCGCGCTCGATGCGCCTTGGCCGCCCGCCGAGAAACTCGTGCTGGCGGCGATCCTGGCCGGCGCCGCGGCGCTGTACCTTTCCACGCTGACCGTGAACGGCCTCTTCGCCGACGAGATCACGACGGCGTCCTTGCAGTCTCTCTCGTTCGGCGAGCTGATGGCGAACCGCGCGGTGGCCGGGCACCTGCCGCTGTACTTTGCGCTGCTGTGGCTCTGGGAGCAGGCCGCCGGCAACGGCGAGTTCGCGGTGCGCTTTCCGTCGGTGCTGGCCGCGCTGGGCGGCATCGCGCTGGTCTACGCGCTGGTGCGAAGAAGCTGGGACGCGGCGACGGCCGCTTCCGCCGCGGTGCTGCTGGCGCTCAGTCCGGCGTTCCTCCACTTCGCGCAGATGGCGCGCATGTACAGCCTGGTCGTGCTGTTGGCCCTCGCGTGCCTGTACGCAATCCAGCGCGGTGGTGAGCGGTCCGGATGGCGTTGGCCGGCCGTTCTGGCCGTGATGACGGGCCTGCTGCTTTCGACCAGCTACAGCGGGCTCCTGGCGCTGGTTCCGCTGGCGGTGTACGTACTCGCGCGGCGGCGTCCGACGTGGCGCCTGGCCGCGGGGCTGGCGGCGGGGCTTGCGCTGGCTGCGCCGGCGGTGCTGTACCAGCGCAGCGTCTCGCTGGAGATGAGCGAGTCCTGGGACATCCAGACCAGCCTGGCGCACCTCGAATTGCGGGGCGCGCGCTGGCTCTCGCACGCGTGCTCGGCGGTGACGCTGGGCATGCCGGCTGCGCACTACGCAGTGGCGAACTTCTCGGCGCCGGGCACGGCGCTGGTGCTGGCCGCGCTGGCGTTGGGCGGCGCGGTGTGCCTGGGCCGGCGCGTGTGGCCCTGGGTGCTGTTGTGGGCGGGGCCGCTGCTGTTGGCGATGGTGCTGACCGAGGCCACCGCGACCAATCTTGTGCATCTGCGCTACTTCGCCGTTGCGGCGGCAGCGCAGGCGGTGCTGCTGGCGGGGCTGTGCCGTGTTCTTGGCCGCTGGCCGAAGCTGCGCGCGGGCGTGACGGCCGTGCTGGCGCTCGCGCTGGGCGCGTTGACCCTCCACGAGCTCTCCGAACCCTGGCAGCGTTCGGACCGCGCGATGGCTCGCGCGGCGTGCGAGGCGCGCGGCGAACGCGACGAGTTGCTCCTGCTGGGCACCAAGGGCTGGATCCGGCTCATGGACTACTACGGCAGCCCGCCGTTCCGGCTCATCGACTTCGACCCTGTCGTAGCCCGCGCGCCGGGCGGTTCGCACAGGTCGGCCTTGGAGGATCTGCGTGCGTTCCGCGCCGCTCCAGGCACGGCGCGCGTTTGGGTGCTGGCCAACCCCGCCACCGTCCAACTGCTCGAGGCCCAGGGCGCCGACTGGAAGGCGCTGCTGGGCCGGGACCCGCAGTTCGGGCCCTTCAAGCTCAAGGCGAAGGATCGCGGCGTGCAGCTCTGGTTCAGCGACCGCAAGTAGCCCCTTCGTCCTGACGTAACTCCTTTCCTCCAAAAGAATTGCCGTTCAAGCGGATTCCTCGTGGAATTCTCCGCCAAGGCGCTAGTTGGGCCGATTGTTGCCCGTGGAAGCGGAGAACCATTAGGATGGCGGCCGTCCGGACCCTGACCCCGAGAACCGCGCGCATGGCGAAGCCCGACAGCGCAGCCTCCGTTGCCGGTGCCGCCGACGCCGAGTTGCTCGTGCGGGTGGCGCAGGCGCGCGACCGTGCGGCCTTCGAGACGCTGTACGAGCGCTACCACGGCGCCTGTTTCAATCTCGCGATGCGCATCACCGGCAGCCGCGAGCACGCCGAGGAGGCCGTGCAAGAGGCCTTCCTGCGCGTCTGGCGCTATGCGCACACCTACCAGCCCGGCGGCGAAGCGCGTTCGTGGATCTTCCGCGTACTGGCGCGGGCGAGCATCGCGCGCATGGACGCGGCCAACCGCAACGCGCGCATCAAGGGATCCGAGATGATGAACGACACCATCGCGCACGACGAACCGGTCGCCGTACGCGCCGAACGCGGCGAGGAACTGGCCGCGCTGCGAGGCGCCGTCGACCGATTGCCCCGCGACGAGCGCCTGCTGGTGGCGCTCTACTACGGCGCCGGCTTCTCGCAGGAAGAGTGCGGCAAGGAACTGGGCGTGCCGACGCGCACGGTCAGCGACCGCCTCAAGCGGGTCCTCGGCGGCCTCCGCGAGCACCTCACGCAGGCCGGCTTCGCCGCCGCGGTGCCGCTGCTGGACGCCCACGGCCTGGGCCAGGCGCTGACGCATGGCCCTGTGCCCGAGGCGCGGATCTTCGACGGGATCCTCGCAAAGATCGAAGCCAGCGCGCGCGCTTCGGCTCGCGCGGCCAAGACGGGCGGGCCGGGGACGCTGGTGTGGGCGGGGGGCGTGCTGATCGCCACGGGGGTCCTCGCTGCGGTCGTGTACCGAGGCTCTGCGCCAGAGGGCAGGCCAGCACAAAGCGTATCGCCGCCTGCCATGCCGGACGCGAAAACCGAGGTGCAGCCGGCGGCAAAGCGCGAGCTCTTCCACAAGAGCTGGACCTTCGAAAAGGGCCTGCCGAAGGACATCGCCGTCCTGGGCGGCCAATGGACGCTGGCGAAGAACGCCGACGACGGCACCCAGGCGCTGGCCGCAGCCCCCGGCGAAGCCCTGCTGCTGCGCCTGCCGGTGCCCGACCCGGCCGCGCCGAGCCGCATTGAGATCGAGATGAACTTCATCCGTGGCAACGAGAAATCGAACCTGAAGATCCTGAAGCTGGCGGGGCGGACCTCGCGCGCGATGCGGCTGTGGCGCGACCCAAATGCCGGGCTCGACGGACAGCCCCGCCGCGCGCAGGTGCTGGTCTCTACCTTCGACGGGCGCAACGACGTGACCACCATCAACGGAACGCTCGCGTCGGTGGCGCGGATCGAACCCAGGGTGGCGCTGGACAACCTGGTGATCGAGGCCACCGCGGCGGTGATCCTGAGTATCGAGTACCGCGAGCTGGAGCCCGGGGTGGCGAACGAAGCGGAGAAGCACATCGCCGACCTGGAGGCGCGCGGCGTGGCGTCGCAGGACGTGCCCGCACAGACGTTGAAGACGCCGTAGATCGCAAACCGACCGGACCAACGTGGGATTCGGCAGGAACGCCGCGCGCGGCGGGCGGTGGCGTGTTGCCGTTACGCAGCCGGAAAAGGAGAACTGCGATGACCGCGGTACAGCTTGCGAACCCTGTCGCGGAGGCGCGCCGAGCGCCCGCCGACCGACAAACCCGCGCTCCCCTGCGCGTCTGCATGATCAGCGACGACTTCCTGCCCGCCGCGACGGGGGTGGGCGTGCTGCTGCAAAGCGTCAGCCGCGAACTCGCGCGCCGGGGCCATACTGTCTCGATCGTGACGACGCGGCGTCCCGGGGAACCCGAGCTCGAAATCTGGGAAGGCGTGCGCGTCAACCGGACCTTCACGCTGAAGGTGTACGGCTTCTACCAGGCGCTGCCGTCGCGGCGCCGGTTGGCGCGCCTTCTCCGCGAGGAGGACCCGCAGATCGTGCATTACCATTACCTGGGCGTGCTTCAGGAGCGCGCCCGGCGCATCGCACGCGAGCTCAAAGTCCGCAACGTCTACACGTACAACATGACCGCCGAGCACCTGACGCAGCCGTGGCCGCTGCGCCCGTTGCGCGGGCTGATCGCGCGGCGCATCATCAAGTTCTGCAATACGTGCGACCGTGTCCTGGTGCCCAGCGGCGCGCTGCTGCAGCAGATCGTTCGCGAGGGCGTGCGCGCGCCGTCGCAGTTCTTGAGCAACCCCGCCGACTTCCCCGCGCGGCCGGAGGCGGGCGCGAAGCCGGCCGGGCCGTTCGCGGTGCTCTTCGCGGGGCGGCTGGAGCCCGAAAAGAATGTGCCGTACCTGCTCGACGCCTTCGCGGCGTTCGCGCGGAGTTGCGGGCCGTGTGTGCTGGAACTCGCGGGGCGCGGCTCGCAGGAACAGGCGATGCGGCGCCGGGCCGTGCGGCTGGGCATCGCGGACAAGGTGCGCTTCCTCGGCTTTCTGGATCACGCGCGGCTGGGCGAACGCTACGCCGCCTGCGATGTTTTCGTGCTGCCGTCGCTGGTCGAGACGCAGGGCATGGTTGCGATGGAAGCCATGCGGTTCGCCAAGCCGGTGATCGTCACCGACCGCATCGTCTCGGCGCGCGAACTTGTCGACGACGGAAGCAGCGGCTTCATCGTCAACGCGGACGACGCCGGGAACTTGACCGAGAAACTCTCGCGTCTGCACAGCGACGCCGCCCTGCGCGAACGCATGGGCCTGGCGGGCCTCGCACGCAGCGAACGCTGGGGCGTCACGCGCATCGTCGACGAGACCGAACGCTGCTACCGCGAGGTCCTGGCCGGTTAGGCGCGCCGCTTGCCGGGCCGTTGGCGTCCGGTAGCATGGCGCCATGCGCCTTACTTCGGTTCGCCTCCTTTATCGCGCGCTGTGCCTGGCCGCGCTGCTGGCCTGCGCGGGCTGCGTGGAGGTCGAGACGACCGTGCGCCTGGAGCCCGACGGCAGCGCGACGGTGACCGAGATCCTGGGCTTCAGCAAGGAGCTGCTGGAAGGCAGCGCCGAACAGACGCCCGAGACGAAAGCCGCGGGCGAAGAAGCTTTGCTCGGCGCCAAGCCCACCGGCATCGCCGTGCACCTGACGCGCGAGGCTGCCGAACGCCGCGTGAAGCACCTGGGCGACGGCGCGCGCCTGGTGAGCCACAAGATCGAGTCCGACGGGCAGGGCTGGCGCCGCGCGATCTGCGTCTACAAGCTCGACGACTTCCGCAACTTCAAGTACGCCTCGCCGTTCCTCGCGTACGCCGACTATCCCGAGAACAACTACGTCCAGGCGCATCTCGAGCCGGTGATGAAGAGCATCTACTGGGGCGAGGCCGGCGAGGTGCGCGAGTACTGGCGCCGCGGCGGCGAACTGGCCGTCGCGTTCCGGCCCACGCAGCCGCCGAAGAACCAGCCCAAGACCGGCGACGACGAGGCCGCCGCGCGCATAACGCCCGAGCAAGCGCAGCGCCTGCGCGACTTGCTGCCGGTCTTCAAGGATCTCTTCGAGGGCTTCCGCATCCGCTTCACGTTCGAGAGCTACGCGCCGATCCGCAGCGCGGCCTTTGGGCACCGCGGGCACAAGTCGCCGGCGCGGACGCTGGACCTGCTGAACTTCCGCTGGGAGAACGTGGACAACTGGAACGGCCTTTTCCTCGAGAACGAGGAGATCATGGTCGAACTGCTCCGCGGGCGGCTGCACGCGAAGGAGGTGGTCGAGAACTGCATGCGCTTCCCGACGAACCATTCGCTGCCGGTCTTTTTGGCGTGGGGTTCGCGCCGCACCGGCATGGGCCTTCACGAGATCGACTACACGCGCCTGTGGGACTACCGCTGGAAGATCCGCGACGAGATCTACTTCGCGCCCTCGAAGCCGCTCTTCGACCGCTACTACGCCGGCAAGGAGATCGACCTCTCGCTCATCAAGAAGGAGCCGAAGCCCGAGCCCGCGGACTTCGCCAAGATCGGCTGGCAGGAAGACGGTGACGAAGTGAAGGACGCGCCCGCGCCGAAGCCGGACGACGGCGAGTAAGCCACGCTCAGTAGCTCAACCCCGACTTCGTCAGCAGCACCAGCCGGCCGTGCTGGATCACGGCCGAGGCGCGGCCGTGCACGCCGAAGGGCCCGACGCCGTCCTGGCCGAGCGTGCGGACCAGCTTGCCGCTTTCGAGGTCGTACGCCTTCAGTTCCAGACGCTGCCCGATCTCGACGCGCACCACCGCGTGTCCGCCGTAGCGCCGCGGATCCATCGTCGCCTTGGGCTTCGCGTCGTAGCCGACGGTCTCTTCGCGATACGCGAGCGCCCCCGTCTTCGCGTCGCGGCAGACGAGGTAGTAGCCCTGGCCGGGGTGCAGCTCCAGGCCGTATACGCGCCCGCCGTCGACGAAGACTTCGTGCATGGCCATGATCATGTCGGGCTTCGGCGCGGCGGGGTCGGGCGGCGGCGCGTCTTCCTCCTTCTTCTCGCCCTTCTCGTCGAGGTTCGGCGGCGGGGTGCGCCACAGCACGTCGCCGCTCTTCGCGTCGAGCACGTACATCGCGTCCATGTCGAAGTCGTCCTTGGTCGCGACCAGCACGCCGCCACCCAGCGCCAGGCGCATCGGCGGCTCGCGCGTCGGATCGTTCGAATCGATCAGGCGCTTCCAGCGCACGGCCAGGGTCTCGACGTCGAGCGCGAGGTAGTAGAAGCCGTCGGTGACGACGAGCAGGTTGCCGTCGCGCGCGACCGGCAGCGCGGGCGGGCCGTTCTCGAGCAGCGGGTGCTCGGTGTTGAGCAGCAGGTCGGGGAGGCTCAGGCGCCCGACCAGGTTGCCGGTGGCGCGGTAGCGCACGGTGACGCTGAACGGCAGCTTGCGCACGCTGACCAGGCGGTCGCCGACCATGTACGGCGGGATGTACAGGTCGCCCTGCTCCTTCGCTTGCCACGCGACCTCGCCGGTGGCCAGGAACAGCGCGAGCGTCTCGTACTTGCTGGCCAGCATCAGCAGGTCGCCGCTCCATTCGGCGTGCTCGATCTCGAAATCGAACGGCGCGCGGAAGTGCCAGCGTTCCTTGCCGTCGGCGAGTTGGAAGGCCACGGCGTCGTACAGCCCGTGCACGACGACGAGGTCCTGGAAGACGAAGGCCTCGAAGAAGCCGTCCTCCTGCCCGCGGCCCTTCAGGCGGATGTTCTCCGTCGTCCAGCGCGTCTTGCCGTCGTCGAGGTCCAGGCATTTGAGCACGAACTTGTTGTCGAGTTTCTTCTTCACGCGCCCGCCGACGAAGAGCAGGTTCGGTGCGGTGGCGTCGTCGCGCCGCTCGAGCGCCAGCCACATCGTGCCCGCCTCGTCCTCGGTGGCGAGTTTGCGCGTCTCGGCCTGCGGCTGCAAGGCCTCCGGCTTCGGCGGCGGCGCGGGCGCTTCGACGAAGCGCCGGAACGCCTCGGGCACCTTCAGCCGCGCGACGCGCGCGGCGTCGGCGAGTTTCCACAGACGCTTGCGGCTCTCGAGGTCGACGGGCTCGGTGGGCCCCTCGAAGAGCCCGTCGAGCGTCTTCTGCGCGGCGGGCGTGCCGGGGTACGCGCGCAGTTCGTGCAGCTGGTCGTCCCAGGGCTTGCCGGCCAGGGCCTGTTCGGCGCCGGCGTTCAGCTTCGCGGCGAAGTCGGGATTCTTCGCGGCCAGCGCGGCGATCTCGGCGGAGGCGAACTGCCCCGAGCGCAGGTACAGGGTGCGCGGCAGCGGCGAGAGCGCGCTGTAGTACAGCGGCAGGCCCTTGCGCAGGGTCTCGGTGGCGGTGACGAAGGCCTCGCCGTACAGCGTGTCTTTGGAAAATTTCTTGCCGGTTTCGAGCACCTGCTGCGCGTCGCCGAGCACGCGCTTGGCGTCGAGCGTCGCGAGCGCGGCGACGGGGTATTCGTAGTGCCCGTACGTCTTGACGATCGATTGCAGGCAGCGCGCGGCGCTTGCGTGATCGCCCTTGCGCGCGTAGGCCTCGGACAGCACGAAGAGCGTGAGGATCTCCTTGTCGAGCGTGTTGGCGGTGCGCGAGAGCCCCATGGCGTGCGCAAGCTCCGCGTCGGGGTCCGCGGCGCGGATGGCGCTGCGCGCGAGGCGCTCGTGCACGAGAAAGAGCTGCTGCTTCACCTGCGCGCGGAAGTCCAGGTCCTCGCTGCTGATGCGCTCCAGGCAGCGGCTCAAGGAAGCGGCCGCGTCGCGCAGGCGGCTCTCGGCGATGGCGAGTTCCGCGAGCGCGAACTCGTCTTCGGGCGTGCCGGGCTTGCGGGCTTCCAGCACGGTGCGCAGCGCCTGCTTGTCGTAGGTCACCGAGACCTCGCGCGGCCCGAAGCGCAGCTCGAAAGGCACGCCCATACGCGAGAAGGTCAGGCGCTCGAAGGGCATGAAGGGCGGGTGTTTGTTGACGGGCATCTTGTCGGCCAGCACTTCCTTCAGGATGCCGATCCACTGCTGCGTCTTCTCGTCCTTGTGCGGAAGGTCTTCCATCGACTTGAGCATCTCAGGCGAAAACTCGTTCAGCCAGTAGTTCGCGTAGCCCATGAACTCGCCGTTGAAGTAGCGCCGCGTGCCGAGCATCTTGCGGTCCTTCAGCGAGAGCGCGCTGAGGTGGAAGGCGAAGAGGTTGGGCCAGTAGTAGCGCCACGCGGTGTAGTAGCAGCTGATGTCCGACCAGCTCGTCACGTACAGCGTGTCGTCACTGCCCAGGTACGGCCGCGCGGCGATCTCGAAGTAGCGCTTGTTGTAGTGCATGCCGTTGGGGCGCTTGGTGCCGCCCAGCGTGTCGGGCAGGTAGTGCTTCAGCAGCGGCGAGGTCTCCTCGGGCACCAGGCCGCCGAATTTCCACGTCGTCTCGCCGGTCTCGGGATTCAGCAGTTCGACCTCGCGCCCGCTGACGGCCAGGACGAGTTCGCCGGTGGAGATCGGGCCCAGGAAGTGCACGAAGCCGATGCCGGGCTTCGCGCGGCTCCACAGCACGCGGCCGGTGCGGCGGTCGATGCACAGCAGCATGGGCGAATCGACGGGCGTGACGTACAGGCGCTCGCCCACCAGCAGCGGGCGCGTGCCGAACCAGAACATCGGGTAGTGCGGGCGCCACGAGGCGTCGGTGTAGATGTTGCTCCACACCTTGCCGAACTCGCGCGTCGCGTCGTGAACTTCGGGCCAGTACGGGTAGCGCATCAGCCACTTGATGCGCCCGCACAGCGCGTCGATGGCCGCGATGGCGCCGCTGTTGGTCGTCACGTACACGGTGCCCTGGTGGTAAAGGGGCGGCGAGGCGAAGCTGCGGATGCGGTTGCGGGTGCTCGCGGCGAAGCCGCCGCTGAACTTGCCCGGCAGCATGCGGCACAGCGGCGCGCGCCACAGCACGCGCCCGCTGCCGCTCTCGAAGCCGATCACGCCGTACTCGGTGTCGGTGTGCGTCTGGCCCTCGATGCGGTCCAGGATGTACGCCGCGTAGACCGCGTTGGGACCGCCGGCCGGCGCGGACTCGAAGCGCATGCGCGTCTGCTCCTCGTCCTCCGCCGCGATGGGTCCGTACGCCCAGCGCACCTGCCCGGTGATCTCGTCGAGCGCCACCAGCGACGCGCCCACCTTGTACAGCGGCGTAAAGACCAGCCCGTCCTGCACCAGGATGTCTTCCATCGGGTACGCGCGCGCCTCGCGGCTCTGCCACGTCGTGCGCCCGCCCAGGTCGTTCTTCCAGCGCAGTTCGCCGTTCACCAGCGCGTGCGCGTACAGGATGTTCTTGTGGCGGTAGAGGATCGTCTTGTCGGTCGAGACCGGCTGCGAATAGACCCAGAAGTCCTTCCGCGAACCCGGCAACGCGCGGCGCCAGACCGGTTCCCGCAGCGCCAACGGGTCGGAGCTGGGCGGCTGCAGCGTGTAGTCGTCGGTGGACTGGTGCGGCGGGCTGGCGCATTGCGTATGGAACGGCGGCTTCGTGTAGGCGGCGCCCGCGACCAGGCCCTTCAGCCGCTCGAGGGCCTCCGGCGCGAGGCGCGACTTGGCGGGGGCCGGCGCGCTTTCCTCCGGCGCGGTCTCGCCCAACAGCTTGCGGCAGAGCGCGATCGTGAGGTCCAGCTCCGGCGTGTGGGCCTCGCTCTTTGGGAAGAAGTCGCGCAGTATGAGGAAGTATTCCAGCGCGGCGAGGTAATGGCCCTGGTCCAGCGCGGCGTTGCCAAGTTCCAGCAGCGCGTTGTCGCCCCAGCTGGTCGCCAGCAGCCGCTCGGTGATCTCCGTGAAGCCCAGCAGGCTGTACTTGCGCTTGGCCGTCTCGAACGACTCGCGCGCCTCGGCGTCGTGCGTCGCGCGGTACAGCGCCAGCTCGTCGGGCGGGAAGTTGAGGATGCGGCGCTGCACGTACTGGTCCACCGGCACGAAGACGCCCTGATCGCTGACGCGGTACAACACGTTGCGGCGGTTCTTCAGCACCTTCTTGAAGAGTTCGTCGTAGATGCGCATTGCCGGGCGGTACGCGCCGGCCTGCTCCTTCTCGATGGCGGTGGCGATCAGCGCGTTGGCGCGCGCGTCTTCCTCGACCAGGTTCAGCGTGTAGAAACTCTTCTCGCTGCTGATCCCCATCTCCTCGGCGCTCTTGATCCAGCCGCTGAAGGCCCAGCGCGGCTGGTTCTCGTCGGCGATCAGTTTCAGGAACGGCGGCTCGTAGCCTTCGTAGAGATCCTTGTACGGATCCTTGAGCGGCGCGGGCTTTTCCCCATCGCCGTCGCCTTCCTTCGGCGGCGCGGCCACGGGCGCGGCGGGCGGCGCTTCACCGGCTGGCGCGGTGGCTGTGGGCTTCGCTTCACCGGTTGGCGCGGGGGAGTCGGGCTTGGCTTCCTCGGCGCGCGGCGCGGCAGCCGCCAGCAGGCCTGCTATAAGGAGAAGGCAGAGCAACGTGCGGAGGTGGCGGTCGCGCGGATTGGGCATAGGCGTTGGTGGTTCAGCTCTCTATCTATACACCGCGCGGGCTGCTCGAGTAACGGTTTATGCGGACCCATTATTCCCGTAGCGCGCCGGAAGCCAAGCGAATCCGGCGCGGGCGGAGGTACGGCTTTCACCATAGAGATCGCAGAGAACACAGAGGGTGGACCATTGGGGTGGGTGAGCGACAGCCAACATTAACCACGTAGGAGTTTCGATCTGGTTGGCCCACCCCGCAGGAGTGGGCGGGCGAAGCCCGCAAGAGGCTCGACTCCTATGCAAAGCGATGGCTTTCGACCTCCGTCGGCCGAACTGCAGTTTCTCGGTGTCACTGGATCGCCGCTCGCCGCAGGCGAACGGCTAGCCAGTGCAGAAAGATGAAGAGCTTCTCGAGACACGCAGGCGGCGCCGTCAATCGCAATCCAGGGCCGCCGTGCCCGCGTACCCCATGCTAATACAGTCTGTCTCACCTGTACTTCGCACTTGAAAAATTGTTGGAACGCCCGAACAGACCATTCGTCTCGATTAAGAGGGCAACGCCACCTGTACTTGCTCATCGGAGAACCGCTCCATGAACCGTCGTGTCGCTTTTCTGGCCGCAGCCGTGTGCGCGGCCGCAACCCTCCCGGCGCATCTTGCACGCGCAGAGGAGACGCCCGCGCAGCCGAAGCCCGTCGCGGCACCGCTTAAGGCGGAGGACATCACCCAATGGGTGAAGGCGCTCTCGTCGGAGCAGCACGACGAACGGGCGCGTGCCTCGAAGGCGCTGGAAGACCTTGGCGCCGAAGCCCTGCCCGCGCTGCGCGCTGCCGCCGCCGGCGAAGACGAAGTCGTGAAGGACGAGGCTTCGAAGATCATCGAACGCCTCGATCGGAAATCTTGGCTCGAGCGCCTGAAGAATTCGGAAGCCGTGATGGGCGCGCTGAAGAAACTCTGCGCGAAGAAACTCGATTACAAACCGGGCTGGACGCCGCCGTACGACGGATTCAAGACCGAGTTAAAGCAACTTGAAGACGCGCTTAAGACCGTGGCGATGCCGTTTCCTCGGAAATTCAAGCTTGTGCACGGCACCTTCTGCCTGCTGGGACACTTCGGCGCCGCCGGCGGGCAGATGGCGTTCTTGAGCATTTGGACCGATAGGAGTCATGTTCCCGCGAAGATCGGTTGGGGTGAAGACCAAAAGTATCATATCGGGATGTTGAGGGCCCAGGAGATGGATGATCTTGTCCCAAGGGACGCCACCGCGGCGCCCAAGTTTGTGTTGGCTGAAAACGAGTTGGATGTAATGACCGCCCCACCCGGAGAAAGCGGCACGCCAGTCGCCTCGCTTCCGCTGTTTGACGACCTGGCGCCCCTATTGGCCGAGAGCAAGCACGGCGAAGGCGCGAAGCCGGACGCGACCGAGCAACCCGTTGCCACGCCGGTTGCCACACCTGCTGGCAACGAAGGCGGGAGGCGCGGAGGACGCTGAGGATCTCGGAGAACTGCTTATGGGGTGGGTGAGCGACAGCCAGCATTAACCACGAAGGGTTCAGCCTTGGGTCTTGAGGCTTGCGAATTGAGGTTGCGATCGCGAAGCCGTGTAGCGGCCCGGTGGAGCCCCTGGATCGCCGTTCGCCTGCGGCGAACGGCTAGCCAGTGCCGGTGAAGGCGACGCTCTGCAAGACGCGCTGCGAAGCGATGCGTGGGCTATTTGCCCTCGCCTTCCGGCTGCGATGGAGGAGCCTTCCCGGCGGCCTGGCTGGCGAAGTACAGTCGATCCATTTCGCCGAGAAATGCGAATACATCGCTCTTGTTTGAAAGATTAGAGAAGAAAATGGCGGGGTTTCGAAACGCTTCGAGAGAGTCTCCGAATGTTTCCGCTGTTAGCACTCGCCTCCAGGGCCACCAAGCACCTCGATTGGCCTTAGCAAGTGCTCCAATAACCGGTTTGTTGGGCTCAACGGCAAGGCACTTGGCAAGGACCCAGCCCCACCAGGCCTCCCGTGAATCCGGCGGCGCTTTTGTCCATGCCGCAAGGTTGGCTGCAAGGACTTCGTGCTTCGGCTCCATCTCCAGAAGAGCATTGGTCAAGAAACTCCACTGATCAAGCATTCGAGGAAGGTTGGGCGCTTTGCTTTCTCGGATGTTCTTGATGACCGCCGCCATGCCTGATTTGTCTTGAAAGATGGCAGCCAATACTGTAGCGGCTTCAATGGAGTGGTAGGGCCAAATCGCTGAAGATTTCAACGTCTGATTGGAGGTTTCGGACGCGATTTTCGATAGCCAATCCCGTAAACCATTCACATCTTTCCATGAAGATATCTTGCTCCTGTGCTCAACCATTTGCCTCAATAAGAAACTGGCCGTCCGTGCATCTGGCAGTATTTCTTCTACGATCTGCCTTGCGGCCGCAGCTTCTGCGATTAAATGCAAACAGCCGCATACTCCTGCCTTGTCTGATGCGTTATTCGTTTGAACGGCCTTCTTCCAAGAAACCAGCAACCCTTCTGCGGTCACCAAGGGATCTGCAGGTCGAAGACTAAGGTATCCTTGGTCCAACTGGAATCCGCTCAGATCGACCCCAAGGACCCGCCGGCAGTATGAATAGATGCCGGTCTGGGCATCGGGGCGAAACTCCTTTGCCAACGGCACCAACGATTGCGCAGCGGCCTTCGATTCCTCGGTGCGCTCGTGCTTCACGAAGCCGATCCCAGCCAGGACGCCGGCGGCAGGCAGGTTCTTATGGTCTCGCATCGCCGTCACCGCGCGGACCAAAAACTGCGGCGGTACGGCCTTCGCGCACGCCAAGACCAGTTCGATGGGCAGCACCTTCTCCCAATCGTTCTTCGAATCCAATAAGCCCTGGAGCGCCTCGACTTCCACCGGGCCGAGTGTTTCCGCAAACTCAGGAAATCGAGCCTCGCATGTTCGTTGGAATTGCAGGATCAAGGTTCTTCGGTTGGCATCGTTGGCATCCGTAAAGGCGGCGGCAAAGGCACGAACCACGGCGGCGAATTCCTCGCGCGTCAGGTTGAACTCCGGAAGTTTCAGGATGGCCCTGATTCGACGCCCCAGCTTTTGGGCTGGATCAATACAAAGCATGAGTTCGGCCTTGAATTCTTTCGACGTGCCATGTCGAGTTTGAAGCTCTTTCCAGTCTTCCGGATTCCCCTTGCGAAGCGCGATCTCGACCACCTTCTTCAGGGGCACCTGGCTGGTACGGTCGAGAGCCATTATCAAGTCGAGTACGCGGTAGAGTTCCCCGCTAAAACGAGGATTTTCCGAACGTTCGAGATTCGAGCAGAACGCTTCGCATTGGGGCGACCATTGCCCAATGGCCTCGAACAGGGCCTGGGTGGAGCTCAGGATTTCCGGATCCAGTGGATCCTTGGAGATGCAGTCCAGGAGCGGCGTCCACTCGGCGCCCGGCATAAAGGGTGGAGTTGGAGTCGTTTCCTGGCCCGTCTCGGATGGTATTGGAGAGCCGGTGTTTGGGTCCTTAGGCGGGGTCTTTGGGGGCGCCCAGGGGTCCGGCAGGCCCCTCTTTTCGAGCACCAGCCTGGTCAGTTTGAAGAGTACATCCTGCTTCTCTTTGACGCTCGACTTCTTGAAGGTTTCCAGGGAGAGAAGGTCAGTGGAAGCTTCTGACGAATAGCATGCAATGGGAATGGAGAAGATTACGACAGATACTGCGACCGAAACCCTGGCAAGGGGTCGCATAGATTCGCTCGTCCAAAAATGCTTGTTCATTTACATTTTTTCCAACCGCTCAAAGCCTATGTTGGACAGACCCGCTTCAGTAACCAAGGTCTTTACGCGCTCAACGACCAGTACGTGAAGAGCATCATCGAGCATGAAAACATCACTGCCATCCCATTTATGGAGGTCAAACAAAATGGGCCCACGCCGACTCCCTTGAATAGGACCGGCCTTTCCCGAAACTGACACCAATGAGTAGACGTCATTCGACTTCTTCTTACTCTCAATTTTGATTGGAAAGAAACGAATTCCAGATACATCGTTCTTCAAAAGGAGGGTTTTAAGGAAGTCGCTCACAAAGTAAAAATCCTCCCCCGTAACTAGATCGCCTCTCTTTTTTCCCTTTAGAAGAAAATGCAATTCCCTGTCCGGTAACCTTCCGCCTCTTCGGATTTTCTTCAGCTCTTCTCTCGTAAACTGTTCCGCCTTTCCTGGCGCCATGACAAGACAATATACGTTGGGCTCCATTAAATCATAGATTCGGTAGAATGATGGCATAGATTTATTCCTCTTATTTAAATGGCGACCACGGCGGCAAATCACCCGCAAATCCAAACCTATCAGCCATTCTCTTCCCTTCCCAATGATTTACGGTCTTGTTGGTATAGCTCGGCCGAGGGGGTTGTCAAAGAACGGCAGGTTCCGATTCGTTGCGAGGCCGGGCCTGCGCCCGCGCCGGCCAATGAATGGTGGTTTGCTCGAACGACTCTGTTTTAACACACACATTGCGTATGTTTAAATCTCACAACTCTTCCGTGTTCCTTGAAGAGACCCTGTTCCTGTGGCGCGGGACTCCGTGCCCGCGCTCGTCCGCACGAAGGGGCTCGCGGCCTAAGTCCGTGTTCCGTGCTTATCCAGAGTTTGTCTTCCGTTCTTCGTGGCTTTCGTGTTCTTCGTGGTGGTGCGCGTTGCGCGACACTGGCTAGCGCTCGCTGTGCTCGCGCGATCCAGTGGCACCCATCGACCTTCGCGGCCGTTTGCCATTCCTAACCCCTGCCGTTTGCCGTTTTTTGTTCCTCGCCCCTCACCCCTGACCCCTCGCCCCTGCTGTTCGCCGCTTCCCGGATACCGGTGTCCGGACCCGGTCCCCGGAAAATACGCAAAGCGTATATTGAACCTGGCGCAACGTAACACATCCACCATGTGCAACGTAACACCCGACGTTCACGTAAACCCTATTTGCACAACGGTGCAGCACGCCGTGCACTTTCGTCATAACTCCAATGATTCCGTAAAAGAAAAATTGATGCACCATGTTTGAATCGAGTAAAAATCGATACAAATCGCCATGTGCACTCCAGCACGTCGCGCAGCACATCGTGGAACACGAAATCTCGCGAGCAACTCGCGAGATTTCGTTAGTACAGAATGTTCTGTAGTGGCGAAATTTCGCGACCTGGGAACGAGGTGCACTGTCGGGAAAGTGTACTACTTGCCGCGGCCGAAGAAGAGGATCAGCGGCTGCTTCGCGTCGCCGACCTGCGCCACCGCCGGGCTGCCGCCGGCCTTCAGCTTCACGCTGTCGGCGGCGACCTGCTTGTCGCCCTCTTTGATCGTGTAGTTGGCGACGGCCTCTTCCTTGTCGACGCTGCTGAGCGTCACGCTGACGGTGTACTTGCCGACGCTGTAGTCGTGGCTGGCGCCCACGGCGATGCTCGCGCCGTCGCCGCCCGCGTCGCTGTATTTCCCGTGCGGGAGCGCCTTTAGGACCGAGGCGTACTTCTTGAGGCTGGCGGGAATATCGGGGTTGTCCGCGTCGCCGCCCTTCTCGGCCTGCGCGCCGTGGACCGTGATGCGCGTCTGCTTCTGGCCTTCTTCTTCCTTGGCCGCGGCGCTGAAGAGGAACCCGGCAAGCGCCAGCGCCAGGAGGATTCGGAGGCGGTTTGAAGTCAGCATGAGGCCGGTTTCTCCGTAGCGGCGGACATTGGAAGTCCTTGGATGCTAATGGTCTACGCCGCTTTCGCCCTCTTTCAAGAAGAAACAGACCACGGGCTTGTCCAGCCCCGGCACGTACTTGACCATCGTGAAGTAGCGGTCGTCGAGGACCTCCGTCTGCGCCGGCGGCGGACCTTGGACGTGCGCGACTTGCCCGCCATCGTTCGGCGGCAAGGCGTTGCCCGGCGCCGGGTTGCGCAGCGCGATGGTGGCCACGACCAGCACCGTCGCCGCGGCGGCCATCGTCGCGGCCGCGCGCCAGATCGGCACGACCTTGCGCTCGCGCGGCGCGGAGGCCGTGGCGTGGGCCTCGCGCACGACGGCGAGCTCCGTCGGCGTCAGGTCGTCGTCCAACGGGCGGTCGATGATCGCGGTGCCGGGCCTTTTGGCCGCGACGGTCTGCGCGCGGATCTTCTGCCAGACCGGGGCCCAGCGTTCGGCGCTGACCTCCGGCACCGGCGCAAGTCCCGCCGCCAGCTCGCGTTGCAGGCGTTCATTCAGCCCGGCCGCGCCGTCCTCCTTGCCGCGGTGGACCGTCCGCCCGGCGACGAGCTCCCAGAGGACTTCGCCGGTGGAGCCGTCGATCTGCGGCACCGGCAGCGCGGCGGTGGCGGCATCGAGTGTGCGGAAGTCGTCCAGCGTGCGGCGCAGGCCTTCGTCGCGCGCCAGCGCTTCTTCCATGCGCGCGCGCGCAGCGGCATCGAGTTCGCCGTCGGCGTAGGCGGAGAGTTGTTCGAGCAGTGCGTCGTCCATCGTTCCATCCGATCCGGCTTGATGCCAGGGGCCCCGATGTTCCCCGGCGGTTACCCTCGTCCTTCCAGGTGCGGCGCGAGGAGCTCCTGGAGCTTCTTGCGCGCGTAGAAGAGGCGCGACATCACGGTGCCGATGTTGCAGCCCAGCGCCTCGGCGATCTCGCGGTACGTCATGCCCTCGGCGGCATGCAGCACGAAGACCGAGCGATGGGTGTCGGAGAGCTGGTCGAGCGCGCCCTGCAGCGCCGCGCTGAACTCGCCCAGTTCCGCGGCCCGCACCGGACTTTCTCGCTCGGCACGGTCGGCGTCGCCGGGACGCGCGCGGTCGGCATCGGCGTTCTCGCCGGCGCCGTACTGCGCCTCGTCGAAGCCCACTTCCACCCCCCGCCTGATATGCCGCAGCCGGTCGATGGCCTGGTTCACCGCGATGCGGCGCAGCCACGGGTAGAACCGCGTCTCGCCGCGCAGCTGGTCCAGGCCCTGGTACGCCTTGACGAAGGCGTCCTGCACGACATCCAGCGCGGCGTCCTCGTTCTTCAGCACGCGCCAGACGACTCCAAAGAGCCGCTGCCGGTACTTCGTGAACAGCGCCTCGAAGGCCTCGCCGTCCCCGCCGACGGCGCGTTCCACGAGCAGGCCGTCTTCGCGGTCGTCGGCTGCGTGGCCGGCATCGGCATCGCCGGCCTCGTTCCGATCGTTTGACGCAGGTGCACTGGGCTTATTCATGGTCGCTTCGCAATTTTGACGCATCCGTGTACATCCCCTGGCAGATTATCCGTCACGCCCCGTAATTCCAAGCCCCAACGCTGCCGCCATTTAAGACGCCGCAACCGCAACCTTTTGGAACGAAAGGGTTTAAAATGAACCTGTGCACCCGCGGCCGCTCGAATTTTTTCCCCCGCCGCGGTACTTGACCCAAGCTCGAAACGCTCGCAAGCTCGCGGCATGGCCACCCAGAAAAAGCGACCCGCCTCGAAGCGCAAGCCCGCGCCAAAGGCACTCAAGGCCCAGTCGCGGAAGGTGCTCTACGCGCCGTGGCGCCTCGAGTTCATCCTCGGGCCGAAGGCACCTGGCTGCTTCCTCTGCGAGGCCGCGCGCCTTCCGGCAAGCGACGAGGCCGCGTGGAAGCGCATGCTGCTGCTGCACCGCGACGAGCACGCGCTGGTCATCATGAACCGCTATCCCTATACGGGCGGGCACCTGCTGATCGCGCCGCACCGCCACACGGCCGATCTGGTGGGCTTGAGCGAAGGGGAGAGTGCCTCGCTGTGGGCGCTGACCCGCGCGAGCCTGTCCGTCGTCAATGCGGTGTTGAAGCCGCAGGGCCACAATGTGGGCATGAACCTGGGCCGCCCGGCGGGGGCGGGCGTCGAGGACCACCTGCATATGCACGTGATCCCGCGCTGGGTGGGCGACACGAACTTCCTGCCGGTCGTCGGCGGCGCGCACACGATCCCGATGGCGCTCGAGGACCTGTGGGAAGATCTGCGCCCGAAGTTCCGCGCGCTGTGATTCGCCGCTGACGAGGAAGCCAGGCATGGTTCGTTCAAATTCCGACTCGACGCCCTACGACGTTCGCGAAGCGCACTACCGGCGCTTCTTTGGCGAAGACCACACGGTCTGGCATCCCAGCGGGAAGGAAGAGCGAATTCACGTCGATGTGCTCAGCTTTCCGCCGCAGAAGGGCCGCTCATGGTTCACCTTTGCCACCAACGGCATGAGCGACCTGGACCAACCGCTGGAAAAGTTCGACTTGGCGAATGCCGAGGAGTGGAAGAGGGTCGAAGCGATCTTCTATGCGCGTGCGGACGGCATGCCCGGCGCATGGGCGGCCAAGTTGCTCAACAGCATCGGAAAATACCCTTGGGATGAAGGCGCGTTCATCGGGTGGCATCATACCTACAGTTGGGATACGCCCTTGGACGGGAAGCACGACCGGTTCAAGACGGTTTTCTTTCTGCCTCCCTACTTTGAAGGCCAGGGCTTTGACCGGAAGGCGGTAGACGGCAGACTGGTGCACATCATGTGGGCGGTACCCATCACTGCCGAGGAACTTGCTTTCGCGAAGTCGAAGGGCGGGCAAGCGCTGGAGGACCGTCTCTCGGACGCGAACATCGACCCGGTTTTCGATCCCACGCGCGCCTCCGTCGTGTAGGATTGCACACTATGCGCGACCGAGCCAACCTGGAAGAGCACCTCGAGGCTGCCCTGCGCCCCGGCGCGGTGCGCGCGCGCGACAGCCGCGGGCGCAAGGTGCCCGAGGACGAGCCGCCGTACCGCGGGCGCTACCAGCGCGACCGCGACCGCATCATCCATTCCGCGCCCTTCCGCCGCCTCGAGTACAAGACGCAGGTCTTCGTCTCGGTCATGGAAGGCGACCACTACCGCAACCGCCTGACGCACACGCTGGAAGTCACGCAGATCGCGCGCACCGCCGCACGCGCGCTGGCGCTGAACGAGGACCTGGTCGAGGCCCTTGCGCTGGCCCACGACCTGGGCCACGGGCCCTTCGGGCACTCGGGCGAGAACGCGCTGGACGAGGTGATGGCCGATTACGGCGGCTTCAACCACAACATCCAGGGCCTGCGCATCGTCGACGAACTGGAGATCCGCTACCCCGACTTCCCCGGGCTGAACCTGAGCTACGAGACGCGCGAGGGCTTCTCGAAGAACCTCGACGGCGCCCAGCGTGCGCGGCACGGCTTCGCCGCCGGCGAGTCGCCGCCGCTGGAGGTGCAGCTCGTCGACCACGCCGACTCCATCGCCTACGACACGCACGATATCGAGGACGCCCTGGTCAGCGGCGTGATGGACGAGGCCACCGCGCGCAGCATGGCGCTGTGGAAGGAGACCGAGGACGAAGTCCGCGCCGAGCACGCCGTCTTCGCCACCGACCACCGCCTGCGCTGGCGCGCCACCGTGCGGCGCATGATCCGCCGCCTGGTCAGCGACCTGATCGCCGAGACCGAACGGCGTTTGAAGGCGCAGGGCATCGACTCGCTGGCAAAGGTCCGCGCGAGCGACGCGGAGCTGGTGGGCTTCTCGCCGGAGCTGGGGAAGAAGAAAGCCGCCTTCGAGGACTTCCTCGAGCAGAACTTCTACTACAACATGAAAGTGCGCCAGCACACGGCGCTCTGGCAGGAGCGTTTAAGGGAGCTCTTCGCCGCCTACCGCGCCGACCCGTCGCGCCTGCCGGAGAACCACCACGCGCGGATCAAGGCGGGCGTGCCGCTGGAACGCGCGATCTGCGACTACGTGGCGGGCATGACCGACCGCTTCGCCGAGCGGCAGTGGAACGACTTCTGCGGGAAATAAAAGAGGGACGCCCTTCGGCGTCCCTCTTTGCGTCGCTTTGAATCGCACAGCGTTTAGAAGTTCTTCTCGATTTCCTTCCAGTTGAAGACGTCCCAGACGGCCTTCAGGTAGTCGGGGCGGCGGTTCTGGTACTTCAGGTAGTAGGCGTGCTCCCAGACGTCGATGCCCAGGATCGGGACCTGGTTCTGCATCAGCGGGCTGTCCTGGTTGGCGGTGCTGGTGACGTCCAGCTTGCCGTCGGGCGTCTTGACCAGCCAGGCCCAGCCGCTGCCGAAGCGGCCGACGCCGGCGTTGTTCACCTTCTCCTTCAGGCCGTCGAGGCCGCCGAAGGTGGACTTGATGGCGTCGCCGAGCTTGCCGCCGGGCTGGCCGCCCTTGCCGCCGAGGATCTTCCAGAAGAGCGTGTGGTTGGCGTGGCCGCCGCCGTTGTTGATCACGGCCTGGCGCACGTTCTGCGGGACGTCGTTGATGCCGCGCAGGATCTCCTCGATCTTCTTCTTCTCGAAGGGCGTGCCCTTCACGGCGTCGTTGAGCTTCGCGACGTAGGTGGCGTGGTGCTTGCCGTGGTGGATCTCCATCGTCTGCTTGTCGATGCTGGGCTCGTTCGCGTCGGGCGCGTACGGCAGCGGGGGCAGTTCGAATGCCATGGTCTATCCTCCTCTTATGGGCCGGCCCCTGCCGGTGAAGGGCCATGAACCGATTGCGGATCGATGCTCGGGGGCGCTGCCGGTTTCGGCCGGTCGGCTGCTCAACCGCTCCCCCGGGCGAGGACGTCTACAAGGCACCAACGAGTATGTAGACCCGCCGCGGGCAATGCAAGCGGACTATGCACCGGGTGCGGGGATGGATCCGGCGGGAGCCGAGGCGATGCGGGGCGCCGGTGCGGGGGCCGGTGCGGCTTTAGTTTCGAGCAGCTTGCGCGCGGCCTTGCGCGCGCGGTGGGAGAAGTAAAGGGCGCCGCCTTGCACCGGGAGGGAGAACGCCAGCAGTCCGATGCCCGCCCAGACCAAGGCGTCCGTCCAGAATTTCAGACCCAGCGCCAGGGCTCCGGAGCCCAACAGGAGGCCCGGGTACGAGGCGGCGTGCGCTAGGCCCAGCGCGTACAGCGCGGCCTGTTTGGCCGGCTGCGTGACGTCCAGCAGGCACCCGATGCTGCCGCTCCAGCAGCGCGCGTACGCCATCGCCGCGGCCAGGCCCAGCGCCACGGTCAGCCCGGCTTCCCAGCCCGCCAGCGCCCAGGTGAAGGCCGTCGCGTTGCACCAGACCAGCGCCAGCATCAGGAACGGCCCCAGGCCGATGCGGTAGCGCCGCGCGGCCAGGTGTCCGTAGTAGAGCGCCAACGTCAGGAGGGAGAACCAGACCGGCACTTCGAAGAGGTAGTACCGAACGAGCGCCGCCGCAGGCGTCGTCGAACTCCACATGGAGGAAATGACCGCGGCCGCGATCAGGTAGCTCGCCAGGCCCAGGTACGCGAGCCGCCGCAACCAGGGAGACTCGAAGGCTGCGGCCAGCGCGGCGTGGTCCTTCGCCATCCGGAAGGGCGCGTCGGTCACTTGCCGTCCTCCCCGCCGCCGGGCGTCTCGAGCGGCTTCAAGAGGAAGCAATAGTCGTCCCAGCCCTTGTCTTTTCCGGCCGGGCCGCCGTTGTCCTTCGCATCCGCGCTCACCGTCCAGATCGCGAGCGAACCGTCGGCCTGGAGGCGGTAGCGGATCGAGCCGCCATTCGGGTCGCAGGGATCGGCGACCTCCGCGGGCCCCAGTCCCAGGTCGCTCAGGCGCGCGGGCCAGCGGCCGCCGTGTGCGCGCGCGTGCTTGTAGGCCAGCAGGCCGGCGATCGCCACGCGCCAGTAGGCGCGCCGGTTCAGGAAGCTGCGTTCGGTGCGATGGATGGTGGGCAGGATTTGATGGGAGAAGAAATGGGCCAATCTGTCTTTCTGCTGCGCGATATCGTCCGATTCGGTCTGATCCAGATCCACAGCGCTCGCGAGGTCGGATTCGATGCGCTTCAGCCGCGCGCTTTTTCGCTCGAAGTATTTGTCGTACGCGGCGCGGTCGGTGAAATAGCTCAGCCCCAGCGGATTGTATGTGGGCGGCAATTCGCACGCGGGGCTGGGGGTGCCGTACATGGCCATCATCGCGCCGGCGTCGCCGGTGGTGAGACGGTCCAGCATCATCAGGCCGATGCGGCGTTCGCCTTCCAGCGATTCGCTCAGGTGCGATTCCTGTTCGTGGCAGGCGCGGGCGAAGGCCAGCAGGCGGTCCAGATCCGCATCGCCGGGGCGCGCGCCTGGCGTGTTCAGGACGTCAAGCAAGGCGTTCGCGACAGTCGTGTCGGACGCGAATGCCACCAGGTGGTTGATCAGGATCGGATCCTCACCCGCATGCACGCCGGCGGCATGTGCCGTATGCAGCGCGGTCAGGACCTCGTTCCAGTCGTTGTCAAAGGCGGCCATGCGCGCGCGCGTGCGGCCGAGGCGCGCGAGGACGCGCTGCTTGGACAGGAACGGAAGCAGGATGTTGTAACCCTGGCTGAAGTCCAAGTCCCAGTTGGCGTGCGGTAAAGCGGCCGCCTGGTCGGCGAGGGCGATACACGCGGCGTTCGAAGCAAGGTAATTGCGGAAGGCGCTGCCGCTCGAATAGACGCTCGGATTGCTCCACGTGCCTTCCCGGTCGGGGTCGTCCATCACGGGGCCGGCCCACCGCGTGAAGGCCACGCCTGCCTTGTCCCACAGCGGTGCGGCGTTCGTTGTGCTGTCCAGCCGGGGGCGCTCGAGCGCCAGGACGCTGGCGGTGCTGTCCGGCAGGTTGGCTTTCGCGGCGGCCACTCCGAACCCGAAGAGCAGGCTGGTGGCCGTCGCGGAGAGGCCCAGGACCAGCGCCCAAGCCAGCGGCCAGCGGCGCTTGTGCTGAACGAACCAAGCGGCGAGCGCGAGTTGTTCCTCGGTCGGGGTAGCCTGCATAACCAATGTATATCCTGGACTATGGTGGAACTTTCATACCTTGAGCCGGAGGTGTCTGCACCTGCCTTTCAACGTGTCCTCTATTGGCCAGCGAAGCCCCTTTGTCTGAGGATGGGGGCGGGGGTAGGATCGGCCCCATGCACAAGAAGCTCGGACGCAACACCGGCCTCGTGCGGCCCGAAGCGCCCCTGGCCCCGCCCGGCGAGGTGCTGCTGGACCGCACGTTCCCCTCGACGCCCGAGGCCAAAAGCGCGGCGCTCTCCGAGTTGGTGGACGCCCTGAGCGAAGCCGGCGCAGCGGCGAACGAGAGCGAGGCCGTCTCCCTGCGGCTGTGCCTCGACGAGGCGCTCGTCAACGCCTGCATGCACGGCAACCGCTACGACGCCGAAAAGACCGTGCGCGTGCGCGCCGCGCGCGACAAGCGCGCCTGGACGGTGCTCGTCGAGGACCAGGGCGCCGGCTTCCGCGAGGAGGACCTGCCCGACCCCGACGACCCGGAGAACCTGCTCGAGGAAGGCGGCCGCGGCGTGCTGCTGATCCGCGAGTACATGGACGAGGTCGCGTACTTCAGCGGCGGGGCCGCGCTGCGCATGACGCGCCTGCGCAAGCGCGCCAAGGGCAGGCGCGGGGAACTGAAGAGTGCCTCGGCGTCGAAACGCTTGCGGGCAGTGGCTCACGACGTGCCGCTGGAACGCCGCGTCGCGGACCTGGAGTCGATCCTCTCGCTGACGCGCGCGATCGCCGCCGAGTCGGACCTCACGCGCCTGCTGCACCTGCTGGCCGCCTCGTGCCGCAAGGTCTTGCAGGTCGAACGCACCAGCATTTGGGTGATCGATCCGGTGACGGGGGAACTCTTCACGCGCGTCGCCGAACAGGCAGGCACCCTGCGCGTGCCGGCGGGCAAGGGCATCGTCGGCGCGGTGGCCGAGGCCGGCGAGCCGCTGCTGATCCCCGACGCCTACGCCGACCCGCGCTTCAACCCCGAGGTGGACAAGAAGTCCGGCTTCCGCACCCGCGAGATCCTCAACGTGCCGCTGTTCAGCGCCGAGAGCGACCGCGTCGTCGGCGTCTTGCAGGCGCTCAACCGCGTCGAAGGGAAGCTTGGCGTCTATGACCTGGAGCTGGCGGGGCTGATTGCCGCGCAGGTGGGCGTGGTGCTGGAGCAGGCCGCGTTGCGCGAGCAGGCCGAGGAACGCAAGCGCTTGCAGGCCGAGATGGACCTGGCGCGCGGCATTCAGCAGAGCCTGCTGCCGGAGCAGGCGCCCGAGGTCGCGGGCCTCGAGATCGCCGGCGCGAACCGTTCGGCGGCCGAGACCAGCGGCGACGCCTTCGACTACGTGAACCTGGGCGGCGGCCGCACGGGCGTGATCGTCGCCGACGTCACCGGCCACGGCCTGGGCGCGGCGCTGATCATGACCGCCGCGCGCGCGTACCTGCGCGCGCTCTGCGAGGCGCACGGCGATCCGGCCAAGGTGCTGGCGGCGGCCAATGCCCTGCTGGCGCGCGACCTGAAGGACGGCAATTTCCTCTCGCTGTGCCTGGCCGTCTTCGATCCGGAGAACGGAGAAATCCGCTTTGCGTCGGCGGGCCACGACCCGCCGCTGGTCTACCGGCCGTCGAACGACGCCTTCGCGGAGCTGGACTCTACCGGTCCGCTGCTGGGCGTGTTGCCGGAGGCGGACTTCGAGGTCATCGGCCCGCTGCCGGCGCAGCCTGGCGACGTGATGGTCTTCATGACCGACGGGCTGTTCGAATGCATGGACGCCGGCGAGGAGACCTTCGGCAAGGCGCGCGTGCAGGAAACCGTCCGCGGCGCGGCGAACGAGAGCGCCGCCGGGATCCTCGACGCGCTGCTGGCCGCCGCGGACCAGTGGACCGGCGGGCGCCCGCCGCGCGACGACATCACGCTGGTCGTGGTGAAGATCGGCCCGGATTTCGGCAAGTAACGGCGGTTGAGCGTGCAGGACGTGCGGCTAGCATAGAGTCCGGAAGCGCGAGAAATTCGACGTAAGGGGAGCCGGCTCGAGTGCCGGCCGGCTCGGGGCTTCGCGATGGCAAACCAGGCAGTGGTGGGGTTCATCCTGGGCGGAGGCGCGCGGCCGCTGGGTCTGCAGGTCTCCGACGTGCTCTCGATCGGGCGCGAGCCCCAGAACGCCATCGTCATCAACGACGTGATGTGCAGCCGGCGCCATGCCGTGGTGGAGTGCCTGCCCAACGGACGTGCGCGCCTGCGCGATGCGGGCTCGCGCAACGGTACGTTCGTCAACGGCAAGCGCCTGCCGAAGAACGGTGAGCAGGTGTTGCACAGCGGCGACGAGATTCGGATCGGCGGCCACGTGCTCTACTACGTCTCCGGCGGCGAGGACGAACAGCCCAGCCAGTTCGTGCGCCGCGCCACCACCAAGCTCGCGAACCTGGAAACCGTCTCGACCAGCATCGACGAGGTTGCGCAGATGGCCCGCGAACAGGGCCTGTTGATGCCGGAACTCGAGGCGCGCGCCGGTCATGCCCATGCGGGGGACTTGCGCAAAACACAGGAGGTAAAGCCGGTCGACGCGCTCGGCTCGCACGGGCAGCATGCCGCGCAGGCCGGCCCGGCGCTAAGCGGGAACCTGGCCAACCAGGACCTCGCGCAGATCTTCCAGTTCCTGAACACCAATACCAAGACCGGCGATCTGTTCGTAACCGGCGAACAGCGCGAGGGGTTGATTTCGTTCGACGAAGGAAAGATCTTCTTCGCCGAGGCCGGCGACCGGAAGGGCATCCATGCCGTGTATGCGCTGGCGCGCGAGCGGTCCGGAACCTTTCGGCTTGAGGGCCTGGAGAAGCCGCCGGACCGGCCGAAGAACGTGACCGAGCCGATGATGCAGATTATTTTCGAATGCTGCAAACGCATCGACGAGGACGAACTCAGCGGACATTGACGGGAGGCGGGGTGGATTACAAACCGGAAAACTTCCAGCCCAAGATGGGTCCGCGCGATCCCAAGGGCGCGAAGCCCAAGCCCGCGCACATGCCCGTGCCCCAGCGGCCGAAACTCCAGACCGTCGTCCAGGGCGACGTGGCGGTGGTGACGATCCTCGAAGTCGGCATCCTCGACGAGAACAATATCAACGAGATCGGCCGCCAGCTGCTGGATCTCGTCAAGAAGCAGTACATGATCAAGATGGTCGTGGACCTCGGCAACGTGAAGTACCTAAGTTCCGCCGTGCTGAGGCAGTTCATCGCCCTGTATAAGGCGATCCAGCAGGAGAAGGGCGACTTGAAGCTGTGCCACGTGCGCCCCGAGATCCGCGAGGTATTCAAGATCACCAAACTCGACAAGATGATCGAGATTCACGACACGCTCCAGGCCGCCGTCAACAGCTTCAAGCGCCGCGGCTGGGGCTTCCTCAAGCGCTGAGCGACCGGAACCCGACATTTCCATGAACATCTCCCATTCCGCAACGAAGTCGAACCTTCGCCGCGCGTTCGCGGTGCGCTACGGCGATGCCAAGGGCCTGCGCGTCGCGCTGGCACCCGGGCGCGTGAACCTGATCGGCGAGCACACCGACTACAACGGCGGCCTGGTACTGCCCATTGCTGTCGACCGGCACACCGCGGTCGTATTCCAGCCGCGGGCGCAGGATGCCATCGAGGTCCACGCCTGGGGCCTGAACCATACGCGCTTCGTCTGCGACGACCGCTTCGGGCTGCGCGCCCGGGACCTGCGGCCCGTCACCGACCCCAAGCGGCGCTGGACGAATTACGTCCGCGGCGTCGCAGCGGCCCTGGCGCAGCGCGGCGTGAAACTCAGGGGCGGACGCCTGCTGATCGCCGGGGATCTTCCGCAAGGCGCGGGGCTCAGCAGTTCGGCGTCGCTGGAAGTCGCGACGGGCCTGGCGCTGCTGAAACTGGCGGGGCGTTCGCTGCCGCCGCAGGAGCTGGCCTTCGCGGCGCAGGAGGCCGAACACTGCTTTGCGGGCGTGCGGTGCGGGATCATGGACCAGACGGTGGTCGCGCGCGCGAAGGCCGGCCATGCGCTGCTGTTGGACTGTCGTTTGATGAAGGTGAAGCACGTGCCGGTGCGACTGAAGGGGTGGACCTTCGCGGTCTTCGATACCGGCGTCAAGCACGCACTGGCCGACGGGCAGTACAACCGCCGCCGCGCCGAGTGCGAGTCCGCCGCGCGCAAATTGAAGGTGAAGACTCTCAGCGAGACGACGATCGAAGATCTTCTCCGCTTCGGAAACAAGCTCAACCGCAACGAACTGGCTGACGCGCGCCACGTGCTGACCGAGAATGTACGCACCGCGCAGTTCGCCGCCGCGCTGGGGCAGGGCGACATCGAGACGCTGGGCTGGCTGCTGATCACCGGATTCCAGAGCCTGGCCTCCGACTACGACGTCAGTTGCCCCGAGCTGAACTTCGTCGCGGGCATGCTCTTTGACGAGACCGGGCCGTTTCACCACGACTGCGCGGGCGCGCGCCTGACCGGTGGCGGCTTCGGGGGCTCGGTGGTGGCGCTGATCCGCCCGAAGCGGTTCGAACACATCCATAAGCAGTTGGAGAAGGCTTACCGCCGGCAGTTCAAGCGCCGCCTGGGCGGAGCAATGATGGTGAATCCGGCAACCGGCGCGGGCGTATTCGCCCTCTAAGGGCGGAATTCGCGGAATATTCGCCTTGGCCGGGACGTTGTTGGATACGGGGCTGTCTACGACAATCCACAATAAAGGAGGCGTTGCGATGGGATACAGGGGATTTCTTCTGGCAGGGCTGCTGTTGAGCGCGGCCGTGCATGCGGCCGGGGCGGAGCAGACCTTTGCGGTCGGCGCACACGGTCCTAAGCACGTGAACGTGACCATCGAATCGGATACGGATCTGGAGGCCATCGTCACCACCTCCAACCAGGCGGCCGGCCAGGTGGTCTGGGACCGCGATGCCAAGACCGGCAGCGTGAAGCTGAGCGTGCCCGTCAACAGCCTGCGCACCGGCATCGATAAGCGCGACGAGCACCTGCAAGGCGAAGGCTGGCTCGACGCGGCCAAGAATCCCGACATTTCGTTCGCTTCGACCGCGGTGAAGCACGTGAAGGACGACGAGTACGAGATCGCGGGTACGTTTACGCTGAAGGGCGTGGCGAAGGAAGTGAAGGCGAACGCCACGGTGAAATATATTGCCTATAAGCCGGAATTCGAGAAAATGGGGCTTCCCAAGGGGAACCTGGCGCGATTCAGCGTGGCGCTCGACCTGAAACTGAGCGACTTCGAGATCAAGTCGCCCGCCATTCCCGCAAAGGTTTCGGACACGCTGAAGGTAAAGCTGGCGCTCATGGGAGTTGAAGAGATCAAGGAATGAAGCGCTGGATCGAACGGTTCTGCTGGGGGACCGCCGGCTTGGCGCTGGCGGCCCTTCTTTATTTTGCCTCCGTGGTGCCGCGCCTGGCGCCGTATGAAAAAGAAGTCTGGATGGTGAAAGCAAACTTTACGACGTACGAGGAACGCGAGAACGAGATCGCCAAAGCCGAGCTTTTCGGCGTGCCCGCCTTCGAGCAACTCTACACGGCGCAGGGCGAGGAGTCGGTGGCCGTGTATCTTCCCAAGCGCGGCACCAACGCGCACAAGACGGTGCAATGGTTTGCGCAATGGCTTTCGGTCGAAGGACCTGTTGCGGCGAGTGAGGACTTGGTGGTGTCGCCGCCGGCCCCGCAGCCGGACCTGTATCTGAACGTCCGCGACGCCTACCCCGTGCAGAAAAAATCCGTCGCCTTTTTCGCGCGCTGGTTCGTGACGGGAAGCGGCGTGGCGTTTCTGGCAGCGATCGTTACCGGCGCGTTGCTGATGCGTGCGCGGCGCCGAAAGATCGTCAGGAAGGTGCTGGAGATTCCCAAGGAGCTGCGCGAACTTCAGTAGCGCGCTTCGCTACACGTACTTCTTCTCGCGGAACCAGTCCACCGCCCGCGCCAAGGGTTCTTCCGGCGGCGTCTGCTTCAGGCCCAGTTCCTTCACGGCCTTCGCGGCGTCCACGAACATCTTCTTCTTCGCCATGCGAATGCCTTCCAGGCTCATCTCGGGTGTGCGGCCGCGCAGGCCGCTGATCTTCGTGTCGAACCAACAGGCCAGGTACGCGACGAAATACGGAAGCTGGATCTTCGGTGCGGGCAAACCTGTGATCTTCGCCAGCGCCTCGCAGATCTCGCGCAGCGTCATATTGCGGCAGCCGAGGATGTAGCGCTCGCCGGGTTTGCCGCGCTCGGCGGCCAGCAGGTGCCCTTCGGCGCAGTCACGCGCGTCGATCAGGTTCAGCCCCGTATCGACGTAGGCCGGCATCTTGCGCTGCAGGAAGCGCAGGATCGTCGCGCCGGTGGGCGTGGGCTTCAGGTCCCGCTCGCCGATGGGCGCCGTCGGGTTCACGACGACGACCGGAAGGCCCTGCTTCGCGAGTTCCAGGACCGCGAGTTCGGCCTGGAACTTGGTGCGCTTATACGTTCCGATCATCTTTTCGAGGCTTACCGGCGTCGTCTCGGTGCCGGGCGTGCCGTCGTCGGGCAGGCCGATGCAGCCGACCGTCGAGGTGTACACGATGCGTTTCGCGCCGACCGCGCCTGCGGCTTCCAGCAGGTCACGGGTGCCCTGAACGTTGGCGCGGTACATGGCCTCGGGATCGGGTACGTCGAAGCGGTAATCGGCCGCGACGTGGTAGACCTGTTCGCAGCCGGAGACGGCCTTCTCCAGCGATGCGCGGTCGCACAGGTCGCCGACGACGGGTTCGATGCCGTCCATGTCGGCGAGCAGGTCCCGCGGGCTGCTGGCGCGGACCAGCACGCGCACGGGTTCGCCGCGGGCGCGCAGCGCGCGGGCGACGTGGTTCCCAAGGAACCCGGTGGCTCCGGTTACGAGGATCATGAGAAGGCGGATTATTCCCGGCCGCGGCGTTCCATCAAGTGGCATTGGCGGCATGCGGCATCAGCCGCGCACCTCGAAGCCGTTCAAGTCCACCCAGCCGTCGCTGAACTGTTCCTTCACCGCGAAGCGCACGCGCGCCTGCCCGGTCCTGGGATCGAGCAGGCCCGCGGCGAGATCCACCCAGCCGGGCTTGATGCCCGGCGGCAGCGGCAGCGAGCGGCTGATCCATGCGTCGCCCGGCAGCCACGTGCGCACGTCCACGTCCTTCAGCGGAACGATTTGCTCGTAATCGCCCTGGCGAAAGCGCAGTGCGAAGTCGTAGCGCCGGTACAGCGGGGCCACGCCCATGTTCTCGATCCAGATCTCCGCCTTAACCGGCGCTTCCGGCGTGACGGGGCTGGTGACCGAGCAGTGGCGCAGGACGAAGCGGTAGCCGAGCGTGCGGCAGAACGTCGCGAGACGCTCCATCCACGGCGCGGGTAGGTGCGTGTACTTGGGCATGAAGTACGTGCCGTGCAACTTGCGGCCCTGCTGCAGAATGAAGTCCAGGTCGAAGCCGTTCTGGTACCAATACATCGGCACCCAACAGGTCTCGAAGTGCACCGGACCGGTCTTCCAGGCTTCCTGCGCGCCGGCCTGGCAGATCTGCTTCGGGTAGGATTCGTAGTGGTGGTTGTTGCTGAGGTCTTTGCGCACGTGAGGGCTGCCGGGCTGCTTCAGGTCGCCGAAGCAGTCGCAGCGCCAGCCGCTGCCGCGCTTCAGCGAAGCAGTCAACTGCCGGCCGCCGATCAGCGCCAGGCGCGGCGTGTGCACGAAGGCCTCCTGCCACAGCTCCGCAAAGCGGTCGATCTGTTCGTCGCCGCATTGGCCGGCGCCTTCGCCCCACGGCCCGAGGAAGGCCACGTCGATGGACTCGAGCAGCGGATGCCCGTCGTAGCGCTGCGCGAAGGCGCGCACCAGCCCGCCCCATCGTTCGAAGTACTCCGGCGAGTCGTGCACCGGCACGCGTTGCGGCGACGACTTGTAGTGCTTGTCTTGCATCGGGCACTTGGCGGCGTACCAATCGGGTACCTGGGGCTGCTTGGGAGAGCCGAAAGCCATCAGGCGCACGGCCAGCGTCTGGCCGCGCTTGGCGCACGTCTCCAGGGCGCCGTCGATCATCGAGAAATCGAGCCGGCCATCCGCGGGCTCGAGAACGCGCCAGAACCAGCGGCAGTACGCGACGGTGGTCGGCAGATAGCCTTCGTGGTGTGGCGAATGCTTGGGCTCGGAAAATACGAGCGGGCCTTCCTCGGACCAGCTGGTACCGGGAAACAGTTCGTCGCCATTGAAGTGCTGGAACGTACAGCAACCCTTGTGGGGATTGGCGAGGTACGTATCTACGGGCGTGGGGCGGACGCGGCGAAGCACTTCGGCCATGGGAACCTCGATCGAATCGGTTTGAAGGTGCGTTCAATCTAATCGGAAATGGCTGGGAATTCGAGCGCGCCACGTTACTTCTTCGCGGCGGCGGCGGGCAGAGCGGGGTCGCCGAGCAGGGATTCGGTCTTGGCCAGGTCGCGGAAGGCCTGCGCGTCGCCGGGCGCGGCCGTTTCGGCGCGCACCTCCATCGCCTGCTGCGCCGCGCGCAGGGCTTCGCCCCAGCGCACGCCGGGCGTTCGCGAGGCGTTCAGCAGTTCTTTCATGAACTCGGTAGCCGGCGGCGAGGGCAGATAGGTCGTAGTGCCCAACGAGGCGGCGATGCCGCCCTGCGGCTGCGTCAGCAGCGCCTCGGCGATCGAGTAATACCCCGGGACGTTGTGGATGAAGTAATTCGGCGTGCAGGTCGACTGCACGAAGACGATGTTGTCCGTCCAGCTGGCCGCGTCGGTCACCGTCATGATCGTTTCCTTGCTCAGCTTCGAGCTGCTGCCGTGCCCGACGTACACAATCAGCTCGGCCTCGCCGTTGGCCGCGCCCCGCATTGCGTCGCCGACGTCGTCCGCCGTCGCGTGCGTGATGCCCAGGTACGCGCGCTGCCAGACGTACTCCGGCACGTCCGTCGCAATCGCTTCGGCCTCGGCGGCGAAATCGCCCGCAGCCGGATCGAGCCGGTCGGCAACCATGAGCGCCGCGTCGCCCGACGCGCCGGCCTTGTACGCCAGTGTGCGCGCGACCGCGATGGAAAGCTCGTCCGGCGTCAGCACCGGGTAGCGGCCGACCGCAGCGTGCCCGTCGCCCAGCAGCGCGTCGCAGGGCGCTTCGGAGAACTCGCCGGTCGATTCGAGGAACGTCGGCACCATCGGGTTGAGCCCCAGGCCCTCGAGGTCCTGGTAGTCCCAGTGCGAGCGACCCACCAGAAGTAGGAAGTCGGGCTTACGGTCGCGCACCGCGTTGCGGATCGCCGCCGGGCCGTAGCGCCCGAAGTTGTAGGCATCGAAAAGCGCCTCGGTCTCGGCGAACTTCGGCAGCAGGCCTTCCTTGCGGCGCGCCTTCAGTAGCGGCTCAAGCGCTCCTTCGTACTCTGCGCCGCCGACGGCGAGGTAGCCGCACTTCGGTGCGCGGGCGACTCTGCGCAACTCGAGGCTCTCGATGCCGTTCTCCGCGCCCAAGGGCACAACCAGCACGCGCGAAGTGTTCGAACCCGCGCGGAAGCGCGCGACGAACGAACCGTCGTCGGGCTTCGCCTCATAGGCGAGGAGTTTCGCGCCGTACCCGTCGGTTGCGTCGACGACCCAGAGGCTACCGGCTGGCAGGCCGGAAACTTCGTAAAGCGTGTTGCCACTTGCCTGGAAGTCCGCGGCGGCCGAGGCGTCGAGCGCGCGGCGGTATTCGATGGACATCGAATGCAGCAGCGAGAGATAACTCGGTACGCCCAGGTCCGGCGTCTGCAGGTCGATGGTGTTCGCGCCGCCGGCCAGGACGTTGCCCGGGACGGCAAAGGTGAGTTCCAGCGCGTTGGCGTCGCCGTTCCAGGTGGCCTCGCCGCAGGGCGTGCCGTTGACGAACGCGCGCAGCGTGCCGTGCGGCGGCGTGCCGGCGGGGCGACCGAAGTTCCAGATGCGTACGGAAAGCGTCGCGGCGTCGTCCAGCGCGCCGGGCGTGGCGAGCGCGAAGGTGCGCGTGCTGTCGTTGGTCAGGTACTGGTTGCTGAACCACGGGGGATAGTCGAGCGGGCGCAGTCCCCAATCGAAGTAGACGTCGTGGAAGCCCAGTTCGGCCAGGTCGGTCACGGCGGTCTCGGCCGCGCCGGCCTCGAAGAGGCCGCTCGCCGCGGCGGGCGCTTCTGCGCGCAGCGGCATTCCGCTGCGAACGAGGAAGAGCGCGTCGCGGGTGGTGTAGCGGTCGCGGTAGCCGGGGCCGAAGACGATCACGTCACCGCCGTCGACGCCGAGCACCGGAAGCGGCTTGCCGCTGCGCAGCACGCCGACGTTCGCGGGATCGAAGCCGCCTGCGAACTGCCTGTCGGGGATGCGCAGAACGCCGGCGTCGGCGTAGACGGCCTTCAGCGCCTTGAACGGCGACTTCGGCGCGGCGTTTTCGCCGTGGGGCACTTCGTCGGCCAGAGTCGGCGAGTTGCCGGGCCGGCCGGGTCTGGTCCATCCGCCGCCGCCTATGGGCGCGACGCGGGCGGAGGCAGATCGGCCGCGCGCGTCGGTGCTTTGAGCAACGAAGGTCGCGGCCAGATCGCGTGCGCGTTCGCGCGAAGCTTCTCGAGCTTGCGCTTCGGCCAGCGCGGAGACCGCTTCGAGCGTGGGCGCGTCGAGGACCTCGAAGCGTCCGGCCTGCGCGGCGCGCGCGAAGGACTCGCCGTGCCCGCGCACGTCCACGGCCTCGAGGCGGTACTCGTAACAGTCACTGCCGCCTTCGTCGAACCAGCGGTATTGCGACGGGTGCGCGTCGCTGAGGCGCCCCGGCACCAAATCCTTGTCGAGAAGGGTCCATGCATCGCCGGTGCCGGCCAGGCGGCGCCAAACGCGGAAGCCGAGGTTCTCGTTCTCGCTCGCGCAGCGCCACGTCAGCAGCACGCCGGACACGTCCTTCGAGTCGATCGCCAGCGCGTTGAACGAATCGATCGTAACCGGCGTCGTGCCGGGGTTGTAGGTGATGACCAGGTTGACCTTCTTGCCGGCGTCGTCGTACTCCAGCGAGAGCGGATGGCCGGCGGTGTTGCCCGTCCAGCCCAGGCCGGAGAAGACGCTCGAGTTCCGCGACCCGGCGTATGTGATCAGCGGCACCTTGAATTGAGTTCCGATCGAGGACGACGGAAGGGTGATGCCGCTGACGTCCGCGAAAGCCGAGCCGGCCAGCGCGATGTCGCCGGTCACGCTGAGGAGCCCGGCGGAGGGGGCCGAGGTACCCTTGACGACGTACTGCAACTGCGCGCCCGAGTTCTGTGTGTACGCGCCGGTCAGCGTCAGTGTGCGGCCGTTCTTTAGCTTGAGCTTGTCGGAGAGCGCCAGGTCGTCGATCGTCGCGTCCATGTCCAGCGTGACGACAGGGCTTGCCGGATCGGTGCGGTTTATGGTGACATCGTGGTGGTTGGCGCCCGCCTGGTTGGGCACGAAGCCCAGGCTCCACCTGGTCTCGTTGGACCACAGGCCGCTGCTGTCCACGGCCCAGGTGATCCCGCCGTCGTGGCCGATGGCGTCCAGGGTCAGCTTGGCGTCGATGAAGCCCCAGCCGCTGTCCTCGTCGTAACCCTGCCCCGCGCCGTCCTCGCCGCCCGTGATGCTGCTTGCGCCGCCGGTCTCGATGCGCCGCCCGATCATGTCGATGGCGTTGGCTTCCAGTAGCGAGTAGATCTCGGCGGGGTCCAGCGAACCCGAGCCGCCGGTCTTCTCCAGCATCAGCGCGGCGACGGCGCCGACGTGCGGCGCCGAAGCCGACGTGCCAAAAAAGTTGGGGTCCGAGTCGGTGTCGATGGAACTGTCGCTGAAGAAGAAGGTCGTGTTGCCGCCGTCGGGCCCGGTGATGTCGGGGTTCTGGCGGATCTCCGGCGTGGCCAGGCGGTTGCCGGCGGTGTCGAAGTAGATGGGCGTGGGCCCGGCGGAGGAGTAGTAGTTGAGTTGCGGAGGATTCTGGCCGAAGGGCGGCGTGTAGATGAAGGCGCTGGCGCCCACGGAGGAGACGCTCGCAGCGTTCGAGTGGCCAAGGCAGGTGCTGCTGTTGGTGGCGTGTTCGTTGACCGTGATGTCGCCGAAGAATGCATACTTGATGACGTTGGGTACAGGTCCGGCAAAGACGTGGATGGCGATGTAAGCCGTTGTGGTGCTACCGGGTCCGCCATTCACGGAAAACTGCACGACTTCCACGGGGTCGGCATTGATATTGTTGGCGACGCCTTTGGCGATCGTATTGCCGTTTGTGATCGCGGTATTTTTCAGGATGTATATGTCCACGTCGCTGGTCGAACCCGTTGCGCCGCTGACCGAAGCAAAGTCTTCGTCCCATTGCAGGACCAGCGTGATGGTCTGGTTATTGCGGAAGGTAATCTGCTGGAAGCCATCGACGGTGCCACTGACGTCGAAGTCGTGCAACGTATCGGTGGTGCCTCCGTTGCCTGTGATGCCGGAGTTTCTAAAGTCGCTTTCGTAGGAATCCCGCCCGCTGTTGCCCGCCGAACTGAAGTGTGCCGCGCCGTTGGCGGCGATGGTGTCCACCGCTTGCGCGATAACGCCGTCTTGGAAGAAAGGTTCGGCGTAGTAAAAGACGTCATCGACGACGATATCGCAGCCGGCCGTGCGCAGATCCTCGATCCCTTGCGCGAAGTCGGCTTGGCCGTTAAAGGCCGAGTGGAACGAGAGAGCTGCGCCGGGGGCCACGTCGTGGATAAGTTCGAGCATCGCGGCGCCTTCGTCGCTGCCGCTGCTCGGTCCGGGATCGAGCACTTCCATGGGATCGGGCAGGTCGCCGCTGTTCTGGGAAGCGCTGCCCGTTAATGAGTTGCTCGCCAAGGTGCCGCCGATGACGCGGTGCACGGTGTCGGATAGGACGCCTACTTTGATGCCGGTTCCGTCGACGCCGTGCGTGGTGCGCGCGTCGTCGGCGTTCATGGCAGCGTCACCCTGCGAAGTCACCGAACCTGTGCGCAACACCGGGCGGTAGGCGGGGCGCGCGAAGGAGAGGGAGTCCAGCGCTGAAAATCGTTCTAATTCCGCGATAGGAAGTTCGGCGTTGACGAGGTGCTTGTAGTGGACGATCTTCTGCGCGTTCAAGTCGGCGAGAGCTGCTTTTAGAGCTTCGGCGCCGTGCGAACCCACCGCTTCGATCACGACGCGGTTCTCGCGCACCATCAGCAGCGAGCCGTCGTACTGCCATGGCAGCCCTGCTTTGAGGGCAGCGTTGTATTCGTTGTACAAGTCTGTCAGGTGCGGACCGATGCGGGGAAGTTCGCCAGGGTTCTTGGGATTGGGAAGCTTTTTCGGCACGGCTTTCGCAGCTTCGTCAGCAGCGGGCGTTTCTTCCGCAGGCTTGGGCGGAACAGCGGCGGCGGTCTCTTCCGCGCTTGTGTGCGGTTTGGCTTCGGGAAGCGATGCGATTTCGGCTCCGGGCGCGGAAATCGGCGCGCGGTCAGGCGCGCCGGCCTTTTCCTGAGCCGGCTCCAGCGGCGCGACGCTTGTGCTGTGCAGCGCAAAGAAGAGGACCAGCACCAGCGCCAGCGCGGAGAATGCGAGGATCCTGCGTCGAGGATTATCTATGCGGTCCGCCAAGGAAACCTCTCAAGCCGGTGCGCCGTCCACTGCGTCGAGCTTCAAACCAGCCGGGCACTTTGGATAAGACCATGCCCTCTTCGCACTAGTGCACATGAGGTCACTCTAATGGATGGCATGGCTAAATAAAACCTGACGCTCATGTTATGATAGTGATAACGACAAGGCCAACGGTTTGTTGCAGGGTTTTTCTGTAAGTTGCTTCTATCACTCACGTTGTGCAATTTCTGAGGCCCGGGTTCAGAATGGGCGCTCGGACTGGATGTGTTGGTATAAGCCTATTGTTTACAACTCGTTAAATCAGGTGGCCAAAGCCACTAATCAAGGGATTGCAGCGCACGGTCCATAGCTTCCTCGATGCCCATTGGTCGGATGGGGAAGTTTTTCAGCGCGCGGGGGTCGCGGACGATGGTCGGGTGGCGGATGGATTCGATGAGTTTGCGCCCGATGCTTGCGTTCAGGGGCGTGACGAGCCCCAGCCAGAGGCTGCTGAGCCACGGCGTCAAAACGGGCACCGGGATCAGAAGGCGCCGCAAGCCGCGCTTGCGCGCAAAGACTTTCATCAGATCTGCGTAGCTGACGCGGTCGGGCCCGCCGATCTCGTAAACCGGATTCCCGGCGGGGTCATGATCCAGCGCCGCGAGCAGGTATTCGACCACGTCGGCAATGGCGATGGGCTGGGCTTCCATCGCGACCCAGCGCGGCGTGATCATCACCGGCAGGCGCTCGACGAGCGTCCGCACCATCTCGAATGAGAGGCTCCCGGCACCGAGCACGATCGACGCGCGGAACTCGATCGTCGGCACGCCGCTCGCGCGCAGGATCTCGCCGACGGCATGGCGGCTGCGAAGATGCGGGCTGTCGGCTTCGTGGCCGCCCAAAGCGCCTAAGTACACGATGCGCCCAGTCCCGGCGGCTTTCGCGGCGGCGGCGAAGTGTTCCGCGCCGCGGCGTTCCTTGGCTTCGAAGTCTCCGCCTTCGCTCAGGGCATGGACAAGGTAATAGGCCGTGGCCACACCATCGAATGCGCCGAACAGGGAAGCGGGGTCCAGGACGTCGCCGGCGGCAAGTTCGGTGGATTGCCTCACGCGGCCGCGCAGGCGGTTGGGGTCGCGGCACAGGCATCGGACGCGGCGTCCCTGGGCTTCAAGACGCTTCAGAAGGCGCCCGCCGATGTAACCAGTGGCGCCGGTGAGGAGAATCGTCTGCTCCACGCGGTCATCCTACCCTCGCTGGCGCGTCGCGTCGCCGATATTGCGGTGACAAGAACGCCGAGGAGGCTTGGCCTAACGTCTTAGCCGGGCTGCTAGTCGCCTGCCGCGGGCAGCGGCGTGTGCGTGGGGGCGGCAGCTGAGGCCGGAGGCTTCGCAGTGCGATTGGCCGGGACGAAGATCGGGCGGTTGATGTCACGCAGGCGGATTCGCCCTGTGATGGCGGTGCGCGCCGTGCGCAGGAAGCCGCGCAGCGAGCCGAAGGTGTAATCGACCGACGACGGCTCGAAGCCGACGTGGACCATGCAGTCCTTGCATTTTTCGTTGCAACTCCTTCGCCCGTAACGGTTCCAGTCGGTCTCTTCCATCAGCTCGCGGAAGCTGCGCGCGTAGCCTTCGCCGATCAGGTAGCACGGGCGCTGCCATCCGAAGACGTTGTAAGTCACGTTGCCCCAAGGAGTACACTCGAAGTCCACGTTCCCGAGAAGGAAGTCGACGTAGCCCGGCGACTGGTTGAAGCGCCACGTCGGGCGCGGATTCTCGAAGAGCGCGCGGAAGAGTTCCACGCTCTTGCGGAATCGCATAAAGTGTTGCTGGTCCGGGGCTTTCTGGTAGCTGTAGCCAGGGCTGATGGTCATGCCCTCGACGCCTAGCGCCATGACCTCGTCGAAGAAGTCGCGGTAGCGCTGCGGGTCGGCGCCGGCGAAGAGCGTCGTGTTGGTCGTGACGCGGAAGCCTTTGGCGATTCCGGCTTTAATGGCGTTGATGGCGACGTCGTAGGTGCCTTCCCTGCAGACCGCGAAGTCGTGCTCGGAGCGCGGCCCGTCGAGGTGAATCGAGAAACTCAGGTATTTGCTTGGCGTGAAAAGGTTTAGCTTCTCCTCCATGAGCACAGCGTTGGTGCAGAGTACCACGTACTTCCGGCTCGCAACCAGGCCGTCGACGATCTCGCCGATCTGCGGGTGCAGCAGGGGCTCTCCGCCGGGGATGCTGACCAGCGGCGCGCCGCATTCTTCGGCGGCGGCAAAACACTGCTCGGGCGTCAGCTGCTTCTTGAGGATGTGGGCCGGGTACTGAATCTTCCCGCAGCCGGCGCAGGCAAGGTTGCAGCGCAAAAGGGGTTCCAGCATCAGCACGATGGGGTAGCGCGTGCGGCCGCGGAGCTTCTGCGCGACGACGTACTTCGTGTAGGTCCACATCAGGTGGCCCGGCGTTGCGGAAAAAGTCACGGCCATACTGCCTGCCTTCCCAGAGCGCTGGAATCGAAAAGAGACAAAGAAGACTCGGTTAACAGATGGAGTCTAGACGCTGCCGGCTTCGCATCCATCGGGAAAATGCCTTTGTGAGGAACTCGCGAGATTTCGCGAGCGCCACGTTGCGCACGATGTGGCTTGCTACGGGCCGGTAGCGAATACCTATGCACCTTGCGAACACACCGAATTTGCCCTACTTGGTGCACTTTCAATATGTTTTTACATCTTTTGCTCATAGCGCAGCGCTATGTGCTGCGCGATGTGCGTGTACCCCCGCGATAACTTCTGCTTATGTCTCGATAGTCCTTTTGGGCCATCGCAAACGGGTCACTGCGGCGGATGCGAAAGAATTTCCGCGCCGCCTCCTTTATAAGGGGGCGCATGAAGAAGCCCCTGCTGGCCCTGCCCGCCAACCGCGTGCGCCGCGGCTACCTGGGCGGGCGCGAACTCGACCGCCTGCAGCGCGAAGCCGCTCCGCGCGACGGCGACCGCCCCGAAGACTGGATCGCGTCCACGGTCGAAGCGCGCAATCCGGGGCTGGCCGAGATCCCCGGCGAGGGCCTCGCCTTCGTTTACGACGGCAATAACGCAAAGCGTATCGTGAAGGAACTCTTCGCCGCCGCGCCCGACTATTATCTCGGCAATGCGCACCACCAAGCGCTGGGCACGGAACTCGGCTTCCTTGCCAAGCTCCTCGACAGTTCGATCCGCCTGCACATCCAGGCGCATCCGACGGCGGCCTTTGCGCAGCAGCACCTCAGCTCGCGCTGGGGCAAGCTCGAGACCTACGTCGTCCTCTCGATCCGCCCCGAATGCGCAGGCTACATCCTGCTCGGCTTCCAGCGCCCGCCGAAGCCCGAGGAATGGGAACGCATCGTCCTCGAACAGGACATGCAGGCGATGCACGCCTGCTTCGATCGCGTTCCCGTCAAGCCCGGCGAAGTCTGGCTGGTGCCCGGCGGCCTGCCGCACGCGATCGGCGAAGGCGTGCTGATGCTCGAAGTGATGGAGCCCAGCGACCTGGTGGTGCGCTGCGAGTTCGAACGCGAAGGCATCGTCGTGCCGCCACCCGCGCGTTTCATGGGCCGCGACCCGCGTTTCGCCATGAAGATCTTCGACTACACGCCGCTCACGGTAGACGCCGTGCGCAAGCGCTGCCAGATCGCGCCGCGCGCCACAAAGCGCGGCAGCGGCTTTGCGTCCTCCGAAGAGTTGATCGGACCGCAGCAGACGAGTTGCTTCACCATCGCGCGTTTCACGGCGAAGCAGCGCGCGGAACTCGCGTCTTCCGGCAAGGTCGGCGTCGGCATCGTCGCGGCCGGACGCGGGACCGTCTCGGCGGAGGACGTGAAGCTTCCGCTCGAACCCGGCGCCAAGTTCCTGCTCGCCGCGGGCTTCGAGCGCGCGGTCTTCGAACCCGCGAACGGCGAATCGTTGGCCATCCTGCTCTGCGAACCCGGCATTCCGAAAGGTTAAAGCAATGAAGGCGCTGGATCGCCCGCTGCTCGGCGCGGTGTACCTCGTCGAGCCCAACCTCTCCGCCGAACGCCAGGCCGCCGATCTGCGGCGCATGGCCGAGGCCGGCTTCAACCTCTGCGTGCTCTGGCCGCCGGTCAGCCGCTGGGAAGCGCCCGATGGGCACGGCATCGCCTTTGGCGCCATCGACCGCGCGATGGACGCGTGCGCGAAACACGGCATGCGCGCGATCCTGGAGCTGGAAGGGCAAAACCCGGCCTTCCAGTTCGCCCCCGACGCGACGTGGACGATGGACCGCCTGCCCCAGAGCAATCGCGCGCGGCACTGGGTCAGCTACTTCCATCCCGACGCGGCCAAGGAGATCGACGCGTACGTGAAGGCCGTCGCCGAGCACTTTAAGGACCACCCGGCGCTCTTCGGCTACGACCTCTTCAACGAGGTCAACTTCCACTCCACCGACCCGCATACGCAAAGCGAATTCCGCGCCTGGCTGAAGGCCAAGTACCGGGAGGTGAAGGAACTGAACCGCGCGTGGGGCCGCTTCTATTCGGACTTCGCGCAGGTCCATCTGGAGAACTTCTCGCACCCGTACAGCAAGTGGTCCAGCCTGCGGCACCTGCTCGACTTTGAGGACTTCCGCGCCGACGCGATCGTCAAACTCGTCAAGCGCTGGACCGGCGTCGTGCGCTCCGTCGACGCGAAGCACCCCGTCATCGTCGACAACAGCTGGTCGATGACGACCTTCGACACGACCATCCTCGCCAACGACGACTGGAAGATCGCCGCGGCGGCGGACGTCTTCGGGCTGAGCGTCTATCCGCAGAGCTGGGACGTGCGGCTGCGCGAGAATCCCTGTTCGGTCGCGCAGATCTACCGCGGCGGCGTCTGCGCCGGCAGCCTGGCGCGCGGCAAGGCCGTGATGGTCAGCGAACTGCAGACGCACAACCAGACGGCGCTTGCGCGCGGCAGCAGCGTGCACGACGAGGTCAAGCTGTGGACGTGGCAGGCTTTCGCGCACGGCGTCGAGGGCCTGGTCTACTGGAAGTGGAACCCGTTCACGCGCGGCTTCCAGGTCGCGGGGCGCGGCATGACCGCGCCGGACGGCGAACCCAATGAACGCGCCGCGCAGGCTGCCGCCGTCGCAACGGTACTGCACGCGCGCCCGGAACTCTTCGTCAACCGCCGCGTCTTCGACAGCGGCGTCGCGCTTCTGTACCACCCCACGTGCGACCGCTTCACCGATCTTGTCCTGCCCGACGAGCCGGGCCTGTATCGCGCCTCGCTGGCCGGCTGGTACCGCTACCTGTGGGAGCAGGGCGTGCAGCCGGCGTTCGTGCAGGCCGACGACCTGTTAAAGGAAGCGACGCGGCACCTCAAGCTGCTGGTCGTGCCCTGCCAGATGATGCTCAGCCGGGCGCACGCCGAGATCCTGAAACGGTTCGTCGCGGAAGGCGGCAGCATCCTGGCGGACGGACGTTTCGGGATCGTCGACGAAGAAGGCTTCGCCTACGAACGCGCGCCCGGGCACCTGACCGAGACCTTCGGCTACCTCGAGCGCGATTACCTCTCGCCTTACGGCGACGCGAACGTTTCGGCGGGCGAACGCTTCTGCAGGGTGGCGCTGTGCGGCGCGACCGGCGACGCGACGAGTGCGCTCGGCGATCCCGTCTCCGCGGAGACGGCGAAGACGTGTTACCTCGCCTCGCCCTTCGGGATGGACATCCGGAACGAGAGCCTGCGCGCGATCGTGAACCGCTTCGTGCTGCCGCGCCTGGACCGCCGCTGCCAGATCCTGACCCCGCACGCCGACGTGGACGCGCTGGTCGTGCACGCGCAGGACGGCAAAGGCTCCGTGGTGCTTGCGGTGACGAACTACGCGCGCGAAGCGCGCACGCTCAAGGCGAAGCTGGACGCAACGGGCGAAGTCACGGCGCTGTGGCCGGACGTGAGGTACGAAACAAGACGGGACGGCGAATCAACGATCATCGAATGCACCGTCCCGGCGCGCGACGTCGCCGGCTTCTCGGTGGGGTAGGGCTCAGTTCGGAGTGAAGCGCCAGAGCTTGAGCCAGTTGACCTTGCCGACCTCGTTTCGCTTCGGGAAACGGGCGCCACGCCCGGCGGAGACGGTTGTAGAGTCGGGGCGGTTCACGGCAAATCGGACCTGCGGCTACCAGTCGTCGCCGGTTTCGTAGCCGAGGCGGATCAGATCCTGCCCAAAGCGCGCCTTGAAGGTACTGCGAAGGTGGGGCGTGAATTTGCTCTTCCAATCGCCGGCGATGCCTTTGCGCATATGGTGCGTGACATCCTCCTGGCCTTCGAGCCGGCCCTCGGCCAGCTTCGAGAAACTGTGCCTTGCGGATATCGCTTCGATATGCTGGTCCTTGACGGCAAAGCCCGCGTTCCGAAAAAAGGCGCCCAGAACCTTGGCGGGGTCCTTCGTCAGCTCGGTGAAATCGACCGTCTGGCAATGATCGTCGTCCGTCTTTCCGCAATAGGAAGTCAATCGCTGGACGATATCCGAAAACTGGTCCAGCAGGTACGCCATCCCTTCGTCTTCGGGAAGAGTGCAGAGCTTCTGACGCACGTTGGAATAGAACTTGCTCTGCATGGAATGCGAGTGTTTAAGGGAATAATACCAGGAGACAAGAATATCCCGAGGATCCCGTTTCACATGCAGGATGCGGTAAGGGAAGGCGCAGGCCGCCAGTTCCAGCTTTTCCCATGGAAGGAATATGCCGACGAACAAGTGCCAATCGGGCAGGCCGCCAGCCACGAGGAAGTCCTGATAGACTTTCAGGCCCCGGCTCGGCTTAAAGAGAACCAGATCATCGGCGAGCTCGCTGAACAGGCCCTCCAGCCAAGTGCTCGCCGTCCGCGGCACGCTTGTGTGTATGAGAATCATCCAGTAAAATTTCTCCAACCTGAAGAGGGTAGATTAGCAAAACGCCGGATGGAATTCCACGGCCGGCCCGCTGCCGGGAAATTCGGCACGGAGAAATTGAAACTTTCATGGTGATTTGGCTTGCATCGTATCCGCGTTCGGGAAATCACTTTTTTAGACACGCCCTGCATGCTCTCTACGGCGTATCGTCCCACTCTATCTATAGGGAAAAGCCGCTAAGGGAACTTTACGGCGACGTGAAGGCCGAGCTGAACAGGTTTCAGCTCGAGGAAATGGACCGGCGTCCGGAACCGGTTTTCGTTAAGACGCACGAGATGCCCGGTGACGACCGGTATCCGGCTGTATATCTCATACGCGACGGCCGCGACGCGCTGGTGTCGTTCGCTCATTATTCCCTCAAGGAACAACCAAAGGGCCTGGCTACCGGGGGGGAAGCGAACTTCAAGAAAACCCTTGGCAATCTGATTCTCTACCAGTCTGCGTTCGGCGGATGGGCGAGCCATGTTACCGCGTGGAGCGCCCGGCCGAATACGGCAATCGTCCGGTTCGACGATCTGGTTTCCGATACCGAGCGCTCCGTCCGCGAGGCGCTGCGAGCGCTGGACCTGGATCTCCCGCGCACGTCCGGCGGCGTGCTCAAGACGTTCGAGCAACTGCGCAAAGAAAGCCCAGCCAATTTCCGCCGCGGCAGGTCCGGGTCTTGGAAGGAGGAAATGCCAAAAGATCTGCACGCGCTCTTTTGCTTCCTCTGCGGCGATGTCCTGAGGCGCTTCGGGTATCGCGAAGGTATGGACGATGTGCCGATGCCGGAGCATCAGGAGATACGGGGGCTTGTCGTCAAACTGCAACATGCGCTCGATGAAGAGCGAAGGCGGAACACGGTCCTCCGATCCGAGGAAAACCGGCGCGCGCTCTTTGACGTGATCGAGCAGCATCGCATGGATCTGTACGGCCTGCGCCGGCGCTATTTGAAGCTGAGAGGGGAGCTCCGGAAGGCGCTGGAGGTCGTCGAACTCGCCAAACCCGTCGTGCCCCCGAAAAGCAAAGTTGCGCCGTGGTGGAAATCCTGTTTGACCTACCCCGTGCTGCGCGTGAAGGGAATCTTCGCGCCGCGCATCGGAGTATTGCGCCAGCATGGGCCCAAGCCGATGCGCCCTCCGCCTGCTTTCCGCGAGAAAGCGCCCGTCTCCTGGCCGAAGATCTCGGTCGTTACGCCGTCGTTCAACCAGAAACTGTTCCTGCTGTAGGCGATGCGCAGCGTGCTGGACTCGGGCTATCCCAACCTGGAGTACCTGGTGATCGACGGCGGCTCCTCGGACGGATCGAAGGAGGTCATCGAGAACGAAGGTAAGCGCCTGGCCTATTGGACCTCGCGGCCCGACAACGGTCAGGCCGAGGCGGTCCAGCTCGGCTTCGACCACGCCGGCGGCGAGATCATGGGCTGGCTGAACAGCGACGACCTTCTGCTGCCCGGTGCGCTGCAGCGGATCGGCGCGTACTTTGCCGCGCACCCGGACGTCGACGTCGTCTACGGGCACCGCATTCTGATCGACGAAGACAGCAAGGAGATCGGCCGCTGGGTCATGCCGCCGCATGACTCCGAAATCCTGCGCTGGGTGGACTACATTCCCCAGGAGACGCTCTACTGGCGCCGCAGCCTCTGGGAAAGAACCGGCGCGCGCATGGACGTGAACCTGCACTTCGCCCTCGACTGGGAGCTGCTGCACCGCTTCGCCGAAGCCAAGGCCAAGTTCGCGCGGCTGCCGCAGTTCCTCGCGGCGTTTCGCATCCACAAGGCCCAGAAGACCGTTCAGGACCGTGCCCGGGAGCATCCGGCGTCGATGGAATGCGCCGCGCTGCGCGACCGGATCCAAGGCCGCAGCGTCCCGCAGAAGGAAATCTCGCAACACGCACGGCGCTTCCAGATGCGCGGGCGCACCTACCACTGGCTCTATAAACTGGGCGTCATGATCTGACGCTTGGCTGCGTGCGTCACATTCCGGCGCGGCTGCCGGCGACGGCCATGCGCAGGCTGTAGACCTTGCGGCCGCAGGTGAGGTGCAGCGTCTTGAAGTCCTCGCCGCCGAAGGCCACGTTGCTGCACGGCTCCGGGACGGGCACGAAACCCAGCATCTTGCCTTCGGGCGAGACGACCCATACGCCGCCCAGGCCGGTACCATAGACGTTTCCCTGCTCGTCGACGCTCATGCCGTCGGGGTTGCCCTTGCCCCGCGGCTCGGGCGCGAAGAAGGCTTCGCCCTTCGCGAGCGTCCCGTCGTCCTGGATGGCGTACTTCCACCACTGCTTCTTGTCGCTGTCGCTGAGGTACAGCGTCTTGGCGTCGGGCGAAGCGGCGATGCCGTTGGGCGCGCCCAGGTCCGCGACGACCTTCGCGGCCTTGCCTTCGGGCGTCAGCAGCCAGACCGAGCCGGTCTTCTCGCCGTCCTTGCCCTTGAAGTCGGGATCGGTGAAGTAGATGTTCCCGTTGGCCAGCCGCCACAGATCGTTGGGCTGGTGCAGCGATTCGTCGGTGTGGAGCACCTTCAGATCCTTCGGGCCGTCGGCGGTGAACTCGAACGAGACGACCTTGTGCGCCTCCGACTGCGCCGCGTAGGCGCGGCCGCCCGCGACCCATAGCCCGCCGATGCCGCCGGTCTCGTCCCACCACTTCGTGGCTTTGCCCTCGCCGTCCAGGCGCATGATCCAGTTGGTCTTGCCGCCGTGGGAAGTGAAGTAGAGGGTCTTGCCCGCCGGGTCCCAGACGGGGCCTTCGAACCAGCGCTTCTCCTCGTATTCGAGCTTCAACTGCGCGCCTTCGGCCACGGTGGGCGGCGCCGGGAGTTCGGGCAGCGCGGGCGCTTCGGCTTTGGGCGCGTCGACGGCCAGGCAGGAGACGGACAGCGACAGGATGCACAGCAGCGATGGCACGCGCACGCGGCGGTCTCCGGGATAAGGTGAGGCTTTTCGCGTTCAGGCCGGATCGGTGGTCTTCGCGGCCTTGGCGCAGAGTTTGACGAGGCGCTCCTGGTCGGGTCCGGAGATCTCCGCGATCTCCATGCCCAGGATCCACTGCTTGAGGTTGCCGCCGTCGTCGTCCTCGCGGCGCGTCCAGCAGAGCCGGCACAGCGCCTGCACGGTCAGGTCGGGATCCTCGAGCGTCACGCGGGCCCAGGCCTCGAGCGGGATCGAGCGCGCGACCTCGGCGGGAATGCTTGGCATGCCGAAGGTCGCCAGGCCGCCCTGGCTGATGTTGAGCGTGACCAGCGCGGAGATTTCCGCGCCGATGGGCTTGCCCAGGCGCGAGCAGAATTGCACGCGCACCGGGACCTGCAACTCGTAGCGCGTGAAGCGCCGCGGGATGCGCCCCTGGTAAAGGAGTTTCAAGGCCTCTTGGACCTGGCCCTCGGCCGCGACGTAGCATTCGACCTTGCGCCTGCTGCCGTTCTCGAGGTCGCGCACGGCGCTGGGCGGCAAGCGCCCCGGCGCGGCGACCTTCAGAACGGTACCGTCGTCGCCGAAGGGCGTGCAGCCGTAGTCCTTGAGTGTGAAGTAGGGAAACAGTTCCCCGACGTCGACGGGGATCTCGACGGCGGCAAGGTCCACCCACGGCAGGCCGTCGGCCTGGGCCTGGGCGCGGCTGACGTCGGCGGCGGAGAGCGTCCCGCTGCGAACGAGGTATTGCGAAAACAATTCGCCGCTGAATTTCGCGCCGCTGGCGGCCTTCTCTGCGCCCTGGGCGTCGAGTAGGCCCATCTGCATCAACGCGTCACAGAGCTTGCGGTCCTTGCCGCTCAATGTTGCCATGAAATTACCCCCGGAATCGCCACCGATAATATATCTTCAGGATACAACCCAAAGAGACGGATGCAATGTTCAGTGGCTTTCGCCCTTCACCGTCAGCCAGTTGGCCAGGAAGAAGCAGAGGCCCATGGCCAGGTAGCCCATCGCCCACATGTTCGCGGCCGGCACGGCCCAGGGCCAGTGCGGGTTGAGATCCTGAACCGTGTCCGCGAAGCCCCAGGCGTAGGTGTGCATCAGGCCCACGGCGCTGAGCGCCGCGCCGGCCACGCACCACGCCGCGGCGCGCGTGAACTGCTTCTCGATGACGAAGACCGTCGCCGCCGAGAGGATCATCGCGCTGAAGATCATGCCCTGTTCGAGCGAGAAGGCGCCGTGCACGTAGGTGTCGCCGCGGGCGAGCGTCGCCAGCAGCTGGTCCTTGATATCGTCCCAGCTCACGCCCGAGCGCCCGCTGACCTCGGCCATCGCGCGCAGGCCGTTCTTGAGCATCAGGCTGCCCCAGGCGCCGACGCCCACCAGCAGGCCCACGACGGCGGCCGGCGCGTGCTTGCGCTCGGTGGCCTGGAAGGCCTGAGCGGTGATGACCATGCCGATCCAAAGCACGATCGCCATGCCGGCTTCGATGGGAACGGCCCACGCGATGTAGGCGACCGCACCGGTGACGCAGACGGCGGTCATGAAGACGGCGTTGAGGATCGAGTACCCCGCGCGCGCGCCCAGGCCCTTCCAGCCCGGGTGCCCGATGTAGATGGTCGTCGGGAAGCAGCTGCCGAAGAACGCCGCGGCGATGGAGCCGATGCCGTTGACCATCAGCGAAGGCTGCGTGGGATAGGAATCGCCGGCGGCCTCGGCGGACTCGATGTTCTGCAGCGAACCCACCACGTTGAAGACGCCCATGGGGATGATGATCGAGAGGTATGTGAAGAGGAACTTGCTGCCCAGCACGTGGAAGACGTCACCGAAGTACGGCACCGGCGCGTGGAAGGCGATCCCGGCCTGCGGCATGTTCTCCGCCGTGGTCAGGCCCGTGGTCCAGGCCAGCAGGGTGCCGACGGCCACCGCCACCATCCCGCCGGGCAGCCCGCCGCGGAACTTCACGCCGCCGAAGTAGATCAGCAGGATGATGCCCAGCGTCGTGAAGCCCACCACCGGCGCGGCGAAGGTGCGGAAGAGGAACGTCAGCGAGATGAAGCTCAGCGCGATCCCCGCGAGCGTGCTCAGCAGGGCCGCGCGCGGCGTGGCCTTGCGCAGGCGCTCGGCGACGAACGCCCCCGCGAACTCGATCACCCCCGAACCCAGGCACGCCAGCAGGCCCACCTGCCAGCTCAGGCGCGACGCGGCGTCCGGGTCAAGACCGAAGCCGCCCTTCTCGACGGGATCCAGCGCCTGGAGTTTGACCGGCAGCATGACCAGGAAGACGTGCGCGAACAGCGAGACGGTGTTGATGCCGTACGGCAGCGCGCAGACGTCGGTTCGGCCGGTGGCTTCGGCGAGCCGTTTGGCCTGCCACGCGTAGTAAAGGTTGCCGACCAGCAGGGAGATCGCCACGCCGGGCAGGATCGCCCCGTACAGCAACTCGGCCGGAAAGCCCAGCACGCCGCCACACAGGCCGACGATGACCAGCAGCTGAACCAGGTTGTCCAGCGCGAGCCCGAAAAATCCGTCCACGTCGCCGCGCACGAACCAGCGCATCAATACGCCTCCCTGGATTTGCCGAATGCGGGGACATGGTACTCCATTCTCCGTGGAGCGGCTAAGAGGCATTTCCAATCCCTCTCGCGGGACGGCGCGAGTGGTCCGAACCGGCCCGGTCCGGCGAAAGTTCCCCTCGGCGGGCGCGGAAAATCAGGCAAGGCACGAAATGTCTAGAAATTTCCGTTCCAATTGTTCGATAAATTCGGCACCAGGAGGCAGGGGCAGACCTGCTTCGTCCGGTGGCCAGCAGGGAAGCCTACGCCATGCAGGTGTGCAATTCCGCTGCGCGCGTGTTAGCTATTGCTTAGGTTTATTGCTTAAAATAAATGCACGCGGTCCGGTTCGCGATACGGGGTTTCTGGGGTATAGTGTTGTAGAGGCGGGGGTTGCAGGCGCACATCATTGGTGAGGCCGGACGCGAACAGAACGGTGCGAAAACCTTCGCCGTAAGCTGGGGGGCAAGCTATGGCTGCCCGTGCTCCCGCTACTTCGGCCGGCGCTTCCAAGCTCAACGATCCGTCGTTCCTTCAGCTGTTCACCCAGTCCTTGATCCAGCTGCGCGGCGGCATCAGCCAGGCCAAGCTCTACCAGATCTCCACGCCCCAGTACCAGCGCATCGCCGGCGAAGTGATGGCCGCGTGGGCGCCGGCGCTGGCCTACGCCGGCGACATCCGCCTGAGCATCGAGGGCGGCGAGACGCTGGTGAACGGCGAGCGCCTGACGCTGCCGCAGAACGCCGAGTTGGCCGTGCGCGGGCTGGAGCGCACGCTGCACGAGACCAGCCTGCGCGGCGTGCACTTCCAGGCGACCCTGGCCGCCGACGAACTCGCGCAATTCATGCAGGACCTTGCGCACAATAAACTCGGCAGCACCGACGGCAAGGAGATCAACGCGCGGTTGCGGGCTAGGGGCATCCAGCACATCACCGTCAACGAGGTCATCTACGTCGCCGTCGGCGAGGCGCAGGCCAACAATCTGGGCGGTGGCGGCGGCGTGCCGGGCGTCGCGCCAGGCGCGCGCAACCTGGTGCGCGGCGTCGACGCGCTGGTCGATTCGCTTTCCAGTGTGGAGGACACCGAGGCGCGCGCGCAGCTGCAGTCGAGCATGGCCGAGGAACTGCTCACGAAGGATCCCGCGCTGGTCCAGGACATCCTTCAGGCGGCGCTGTTCGATCCCAACCATCCCGTCCCGAAGGAAGTGGCGCAGTGGCGCGCCGACCCGCATCGCGACGCCGGCTGCATCAAGGCCCTGGCCCGCCTGATGGGGTTGCTCAACGGCGGCGCCGACGCGGCGGCCGCATCCGGCGCGGCAGGCGAGTTGATGGCCGCGCTGCTGGCGCCGTACGAGCAGCGCCCCGAGTGCTGGCCGGTGCTGGTGGCGGACCTGGATCCCGTCCTGCACCCGCTGGCGCCTCCGTGGATGGCCGGCTATCTGCAGCGGCCGGCCGGTGACGACCCCGATGCGCGCGCGCAGTGGCTCTTCCAGCTGCCCTTCGCGCTGCTGGTGGAACCGAAGGGCTACGCCGAAGTCGAGGCGCTGCTGGCGTATTATCGCGGCAAGGAGAACCGCGACATGTTCATCGGGGTGCTGGATCGCTTCAGCCAGGCCGCGAAGCTGCCCCAGACGACGCTGCGGCGCGAGGCGGTCTCGAAACTGCTGGACCTGGCCGAACGCTACGCCGCCGACCCGTTCGCCTTCCACGAGTTGCTCGAAGATTTCCTCGCTGAGGTCGCGCAGCACGAGACCGACGCCGCCATCCTGCAGCGGCTGCTCGAGTATTTGAGCGCGCGGGTGAAGGCCGAGTACCGCATGGGCAACTACGAACGCGCTCGCGCCGACCTCGACGCGCTGCACGCCTTCGCGCTCAGCGAGGACCATGTCCTGGGCAGGGAGGCGCAGGGCATGGCGCGCGACGCGCTGGCCGCGCTGGGCGACGACGTCTTCGTCGCCGCGCTGCTGAACGCCTGCGTCGACCGCCCCGAAGCCAAGCTGCCCAGCCAGGCGATGCTCGTCTCCCTGGGCGCGGCGGTGTACCCGCACCTGGCCAAGACGGTCCTGGCCTGCGGGCGCGTCGCGCGCATGAAGGCCCTGATCGCCGCGGCGTCCGAACTGGGCCCGCAGGCGGTGGCGCCGGTCCTGAAGGAACTGGGCGCGCAGCCGGAAGGCGGCGCTGCGCTGCGCTTGCTGGTGGCCTGCGAGGACCTCCTCACCGATCATGTCTTCGCCGAACGCGTCGGCGCCCTGCTGCGCCACGACGCGCCGGAGATCCGGCAGTACGCCATCGAGAAGTGCTTCCGCCGCAAGGACGCGATCGCCGAAGAGGCCCTGATGGGCGCGCTGCGCGCGGAGCACGACGAGACGCGCGCGCTGGCTTTGGCGAGCGTGCTCTGCGCGTGGGGCGGCGAGAACCATCTGGCCGAAGTCGCCGCGCTGCTGCGCCGGACGGGCGGCGAGGTCCTGGGCGAGCCCACGCAACTCGAGGTCGTGAAGCTGTTGTCCGCCACGCTCAATCCGCAGATCGTCTCGCTGTTGGCGCCGCTGGTGCAGGCCCATCCCCAGGGCGGCCTGACTGGCTTCCTGGCGCGGGGCAAGCACGACGCGGCGGTTGCCAAGCCCGTGCGCCTGGCCGCGATCAAGGCCCTGGGGCCGCAACACGCCGATCCGGCGGTAGCCGAACTGCTCAAGCCGCTGAAGCAGGACAAGGACGCGGAGATCGCGCGCACCGCCGTTGCCGTCAGCAACGGCCTGGTCAAGGACGCGCCGAAGCTGGTTCCGCCGGTCGCGCCCGTGGCCGTCGACGCCGTGCCTGCACGCGCGGCGCACAAGGGGCGGCGCGCCAGCCATTTCGCCTTCGACGCCGAACCCGGGGCGCGCCGTTCGAGCGCCTCGGCGGAGAACGTTCCGGCGGCCGGTTCGACGATGTCCGCGGCGGCGGCGGGGGCTGTGCCGCCGAAGGGCAGCCTCGCGCAGTACAACCTCGAGCGGGTGGTCACGGCCCACGAGGCGAAGCACGGGATGGTGCTGATCAAGACGTCGCTGGGCGAAAGCCGCGTCTTCATCGCCAAGGGCATGGTCGTCGACGCGCTGCACGTGGGGCTAATCGGCTACCCGGCACTGCAGGCCGCTGCAGCGCTGGCCGACGGCACCTACGAGTTCGTTCCGGACATCGACGCGCGCCACTGGCCGCTGGCGATTCCGATCAAGCAGCTGGGCGACACGCTGGCCGGACGCGTCGCGCCGGTCATGGGCGCCGACGCGACCGGAGGCGACGATGGCTGGTCCGGCTGAGCATCCCCGCAATAATGTTCGTAGAAACGACTTGACCCCCGGGTCATATTAATTAACGTAGAGCGTGCCTGAATTTTTGTAAACTCTTTTAAACAAAAGAGTTATGGGATCCGCGCGGGGGCGCGGCATGCCCGCTTCAAGTCTCGGAGCCGTCGCGTGCTTAACACCCTACGCCCAAGGAGCTTACGCGGCTCGCGGGGAATGCTGTGTGCGCTCGCGGCTGGTCTGCTGGCCCTGGCGTCCGCTTTCGGCGCGCGCGCGGAGACGATTCCCGAGATAAATATCGCCGGCGAGGAAGTGGTGGCCGGCGGCACCGACTTGCGCTGGCGCCAATGGGAGTTCCACCCGTACCTCGCGGTGGACGGCGAGTACACCGACAACCTGTTCTACGCGAATCGCAAGCGGGTCGACGATTTCCGTCTGGACGTGGTGCCCGGCGTAAACATCAATTGCCCGTTCGGGCGCAACCACAGCTTCAAGCTCGACTGGCAGTCGAAGATCTTCTTCTACGCGGACCAGGACAACTTCAACGGCCACGAGCAGCTGGGCGACGCGCAGCTGAAGCTCGACTACGAGCGCTACTTCTTCGAGTTCCGCGACCGCTACGCCTACCTGCAGCAGGTGGGCGACATCGAAATCACCGACCAGTTGATTCGCTGGGCCAACGATGCCAGCATCACGGCGGGGGCGCGCTTCGAGCGCATCGACTTCTCCTTCGGGTACATCAAGGAGATGCGGCGCTGGCCCAAGGACGAGAACCACGACCTGGACAACACCAAGGACATCGGCACCGCGACCATCAACTACAAGCTTACGCACAGCATCTCGCTCTTCGGGCGCGGAGAGTACCGGCGCCTGGACTACGACGGCGACCTGGACGGCAACCTGGTCCGCCGCACCGACCAGAACCAGCAGATCCTGCTGGTGGGCGCGCAGGGGTCGTGGGGGCCGAGCGTGGGATGGAGCGCGGCCGTCGGCAGCGAGCACCTCCGACTGCGCAAGCGTTCGCGAAGCCTGCGCCCAGAAGAAGCCGAGACGGCCAGCGACCATCTGCTGGCGCGCGCATCGTTGAAATGGGACGCGCGGCCCGAACGCACCTCGGTGCAGTTCGAGTTCGGCAAGGGCGTGCGCGAGTCCACCCTGGCGGACTACAGCGACGATACTTCCGTCACGGTGGCCGTGGAGCACCGCTGGATGGATCGGCTGAAGACGCGCCTGGCGCTCTCGCACGGCTTCTACAACCGCGCCAAGGGGCCGGATGCCAAGACCTACAGCGTCAACCTGCGCACAGTCTATCACTTCAAGCGCGGCACGTCGTTCTTCCTGCGGTGGAACTACGACAACCGCGACGATATCGACAGCGACACCGACACCGACTACTACCGCAATACCGTCACCTTGGGCGGCATCCTCTTGTGGTAAGCTGGCTGCACTGCGGATTCAGAGGATCGTGAGCATGAGACTTCACGCCATTCGGAACGCTGTCGTGCTCGTGGTGGCCCTGGCACTTGGCCTGGTGGCGGCTCCGGGCCGGGCGGCGGGCGCGGAAGACCCGCCGCGGGCGAACGAAGCCAGTTACCGGGTGCGCCCGGGCGACCTGCTGGCGCTGTGGGTCTACAAGGCCCCGGACTTCAACCTCGAGCTACGCGTGGCGCCCAACGGCGACCTGTCGGTGCCGCTGGTGGGCCGGGTGAAGGGCGCCGGCCGCTCGCTGGAAGAGATCACGGCGGAGGTGCGCGAAGGCCTGATGAAGCAGGCCAAGCTCCTCGATCCCCAGGTCTCGCTCTCGATCAGGGAGTACGCTTCGCTGCGTGCCTACATCCACGGCGCGGTGCGGGATCCCAAGGCCATCGACTGGACGACGCAGCAGCAGATGACCGTCAGCCGCGCCATCGCGATGGCGGGGGGCTTGAGCGACGACGCGGATCCCTCGGGCGTGCGCATCGACCGGCGTCCGGGCGAAGGCAAGGGCGAGGAACTGGTCGTCAACCTGCAAGCGGCCATGGAAGGGCGCGGCTCCGAGCAGGACATGCCCCTGCACGCCGGCGACGCCGTTTACGTTCCGCGCGGGCTGGGCGTGTACGTGCTGGGCGGCGTGAAGGAACCCGGCTTCTACACGCGGCGGACACTCGCCGGCGCCGCGACCAACATCCCGTTTACCGCCTCGCAGGCCATCACTCTGGCGAGAGGCATGGCGCAGGGCGCGCAGGGCAAGCTTGCGAAAGTGATTCGCCCGGCCGCCGACGGCAAGGGCGCGCCCGAGGTCATCGCGGTGGACCTGGCCGAGGTGATGGGCCAGGGCCTGACGGAAAAAGACGTGGTGCTCAAGCAGGGAGACTCGCTCTTCATCCCGCAGGGCGAAGGCGTGTACGTGCTGGGCGCCGTGAACAAGGGCGGCGTCTACTATTCCGACAGCGGCGCGCCGCTGACCGTGATGAAGGCCGTGGCGCTGGCGGGCAGCTTCGCGGATTTCGCGAAGAAGTCCAGCGTGCGGGTGATCTCCCGCAGCGGCGTGCGCGTCGTGGACCTGGACGAGATGACCGACACGAAGAAGTCCGACGCGAGCCAGGACCCGCCGCTTTCGCCCGGCGACGTGGTCTTCGTGCCGAAGGGCTTCTGATTACTCCCCGAAGCAGAGCAGCCGCCCGTCCTCGGTGGTCACGAACAGCCGCCCGCCGGCCGCGCTGAGGCCGTCGTAGACCGGGCGCCCTTCCAGCGGCAGGACCTGCGTCTTGGCGCCATCGGCTCCGTTAAGCACCCACAACTCGGACTTCACCTTCGGATCGCGGCCGATGGGCGTCGCCGCGGCGAAGGCGTTCTCGCCGGCCAGCATCACCGCAACCAGCTGCATCTTGATGTCCTCGTGCCGCCACGTCCAGCTGCCCATGACGTACATGAAACTCTGGCCCTGGCGCTGCTGCCAGCCGGGAGTGCCGGGCACGTAGCGCCAGCCGGCCACGCTGAACTGGTCGTTGAAGGCGATCGCCTCGCCCTTGATGCGGCCGTCGGAGAGGGCAATGTGCTTCTTGTCGGCGGGGCCGGGCTCGACGCAGGCCACGTAGTCGGCGATGGCGACGGCGGAGAGATACTGCGTGGTCGTCAGTACGTTCCCTTTGGCCTTGTAGTTAATCGGGAAACGCTTGCCGTTGGCGATGTTCAGCGGCGCCCGGCAGTGGAACAGCGCTTCGTCGTCGCTGACGAACAGGTCGGCGGCGGTATCGCCGGCTTCGCACCAGCGCACCGCGCCGCTGGCCGCTTCCACGGCGAACAGGCGCGTGCCTCCGTCGACGCGCGGCGCGCGCCCGCAGGTGAAGTAGAGGATGCCGTTGATGGGCAGCACGCCGCCGGTGATCGGCCACGCTGACGCAAACTGGTTCTCCTCGCCGATGTACTTCTGCGCGGGGGCCGCGCGCAACCGCCAGACCTCCGCGCCGCTGGCCGCATCCAGCGCGTAGACCGTGCCGCCTCCGGTGCCGAACAGGCACAGCCCGCGGTGCAGGGACGGCGCGAACTCGATGCGCCCGTCGGCGCAGAAGCTCCAGCGTTCCTTGCCCGTGGCGGCTTCCCGCGCGACGACGCGGTGGCGTTCGGTCTCGGCGACCACGACCAGGCCGTAGGCGCTGGTCGCCTGGGTCATCTTCCCACCGCCGCCTTCGGCCGACCACAGCGCCTTCAGTTTGGCCGGCAGGGCGGCCGGCGTGCCGTTGCTGCGCTGCGCGTCGTGGCGGTAGACCGGCCAGTCGCCGGGCTGGTCGGCGGCGCCGCGCGCAGAACCCGAGCGCACCGGCTGAGGGGCGCGGTTGCGGTCGCTGTCGGCGCTCCACGCGCGTGCGCCGCGTCGCGCCATGGCCAGGAAGCCGCGCAGCGAGACCTTGCAGTCGCAGTGGTGCGGCAAGTAGTAGGTCAGGCCGTTGGCCGGAATCTGGCCCAGGCGGCAGGGCGAGCGCACCGTCTGCGGGTCCGTGGAGGCGTTGGACGCCATGTCCAGATACCACGAACTGCTGTAGAGAAGAAAGTTCGCGCAGCCCTTGGCCGGGAAGCAATGGCCCCCTACGCCGCCCTTAGCGGTGAATTCCTGTCTCTTGGTGCCGCTCACCGGGTCGACGACGGTTGCGGACAGGTTGTCCACCTTTTTCCCGTTTTCGCGCGTCAGCAGCCACAGGTCGTTGGCGTAGGGCAGGATCCCGTAGTTCACCGGGAAGGCCTGGTCCCAGCGCTTGTTGCCGTTCTTGAGGTCGTAGGCCACGATTTGCTGCGGACCCTTGCCGTAGGGGATCCTCATGGTCACGTACACGGTGCCGCCCTTGACGCTCGTCTCCGGCGTGGCTTTGGCGGGAAGCGGGCCCAGCGGCGCATTCCATGCGCTGGCGCCGGTGCGCGCGTTCAGGGCCTCGAGGTCGGTTTTGCTCGCCACCACCGCCATTCCGCCTTCGACGGCCGGATGGTACATGCAAGCTCGGGTCCAGATCACGCGGCCGGCGCGCTTGTCCAGGCCCGCGGCGCGTCCGGTCGTGCTGGCGATCAGCACGTCGCCGTCGCAGGTGACCATCTTGGGCGTAAAGCCGGCGGGATAGACGCGCAGTTTCTTGCCGCTGGCGCCCTCGCGCGCGACCAGCGTGTTGTCCTCGACGAGGTACACGTTCTCCTCGTCGCAGCACAGCGTCGCGTCGGTGTGGTCGAAGGTCTTGGCCCACTCGGCGCCGGCGGGGATGCGCCAGAGCTCGAAGCCGTTGTAGGCGTCGCGCGCGATCAGCCACGACTGGTGGCCGGCCGGGGAGCGTCGGTGCTCCTTATAGTAGATGCGGCCGCCGGCGGTGACACGGGCTGCGTAGGTGTTGTAGAGCGAGCCCCAGCGCGGCGCGCCGACCCAGCGCAGTTCCTCGAACGGTCCGGCCTCCTGGTCGTCGTTGGTGTAGGTCAGCCCCGCGTCGCTGAACATATGGGTCCAGACGCCGTGTTTCGCGTTGGCCGGCTTGGTGAACGACACCCAGCCCTTGCGCCCCAGCGGCTTGCAGTCGGCCACGCCCAACGCCTTCAGCTTCGCGTCGAGGCCGTTCACCGCCGTGGGGCTGCCGTCGCTGCCCACCACCGCGCGGCCGCCCGGCGCCAGCACGCGCAGGATCTCCTCCGCGGGCACGCGCGCCTGGCCCCAGGCATCGACGACGACGAGGTTCACCAGGTTGTCGGCGTACGGCAGCACGTCGGGCGCCTCGAACCAGACCACCGACGCGTGTTCCGACACGCCTGCGGCAAAGAGCGCCTGCGCGGCGGGCTGGACGGCCTTGGCGTCGGCCGCGCCGCCCTGCACGTAAAAGCCGCTGGCTTTGGCCAGCGCCGCTTCCAGCGCGCCGTCGGTCGTACCTGCGTGCACGCACAGGCCCTTGTCCGCGGCGCCGGCCTTGAGGATGTCCGCGGCGAGCTGTTCGGCCTCGCCGGCGCAGAGCACGGCCGGCAGGCAGGCGAGCGCCAGCAGCAGGGCGCCCGGGCGACAAGGGTTCGAAAACGCGTTCATGGGGTGGTCCTCTGCCTCGAGTCGGTCCGGGTGCGTTAAAAGGAGGTCTGCAGCGTCATCGGGACCTGGTGGACAATGCGCGGGCGGCCGGGGTCTGCGCGGCGCTGGGCCAGCGCGCCGAGCGCCACGTGGGCCATGTCGGCGGCGCGCCAGAGCACCGCGGGCGCGGGCGCGCCGCCTTCGAAGAGCGGCACGTAGGCCGTCTCGACGGCTTCCTCGTTGAGCCAGCTGACCAGATGCAGGTCCTTGCCGATCTTCAGGCCCAGGCGCTTGGCGGCGCGTACCAGCGGCACGGTCATGTGCCGCCACAGGGCCAGCACGCCGTCGGGGCGGTCTGCGCGCGCGAGCAACTCGTAGGCGGCCTTTTCGACGGCCGGCTCATCCAGCTCCAGGAAGCTTTCGCGCTCGAACGCGCGTCCGGCGGCGCGCAGCACCGGCAGGGCCCCGCCGTAGCGCCCGTGCGCGTGGTAGTGCTCGAGCGACCGGCCGAACCAGGCGATGCGCCGGCAGCCGCGTTCCACCAGGTACTTCGCGGCCAGCTGCCCGCCGGCGAAGTTGTCCTGCACCACCGCGTCGTGCGGCAGGTCCTGCAGCCAGTCGTCGATGACGACCGCGGGCACCCTCTGCGCCTTCGCCCAGTCCAGCAGCGCGGGGTTGGGCGCGTCGACGACCAGGCCCGAGAGGCTGTCGTGCTTGAGTTGGTCGAGGATCATGCGCTCTTCACCAGGACTCATGATCAGCTTCATCAGGCAGCCGCGCTGTGCGGCGACGCCGGACTCGAAGGCGGCGAGCAGGTTCTGGTAAAGGAGGGCCCAGCCGGCGAAGTAGTTTTCGCGTGACAGGACGTAGGCGATGGGCTTGACGGCGCGGCGGTCGCCGCCGAGCACGCGGTAGCCGCGGCGCGGCTGCGCAACGACCAGGCCCTGGCGCTCGAGGGTCTTCAGCGCGCGCCAGGCGGTGTTGTGCGCGACGCCGTGGCGTTCGCTCAACTCGCGCACCGACGGCAGGTAGCTGCCGGCCTCGATGCGGCCCGCCTCGATGGACTCCAGCAGGGACTCGGAGAGTTGCGCGGAACCAACATCTGTATTCATTATGTCTTACTCCTGTTATTCACTGTTTATATATGTGAATAGGGGGAGTAACGGCACGACATACTTCATGGAAAAGACATCTGTACTACACTCTATATTATAATATTAACCTATTTAAAAGCATGATGCGCCGCACGGAATTGGCATATAAGTCTCTGTCCATCCACATTTTGTGATTGGCAGGAGAGCTATTTTCAGGACGGGGCCCATCCTCTATGCGTAAATCGGCTACCGCGTCGTTCTCGTAATTCGTTGACGACAAAGGCATAACCGATAAAGTGAGGGCCCCAGTCCGGCGTTCCCAAGGGTCCAGCCGGGCGTGGACACGAGGACACCGAAGCGTTGGATGCGCAAGGTTCCACCCGGTACGCCAGTGCCTCCGGTCTGCCGGCCGTATCGATGCCTGTCAGCCAGCCCCTGGGCGGAGCGCACGATTCGCCCTGGCTGAATGCCTACTTCCTGTGGGCGATGGTCCGCAAGCGCCAGATCCTGATCCTGGTCACCGTCCTGGTCGTGGAAGCCTTCGGGGCGCTGATGACGTTGCGCAGCCCCAAACTCTACCCGGCTTCCGCGAAGGTGATCATCCAGGACGACATCAGCCGCCTGCTGCAGGGGCCGGACCCGTTGGGCAGCTACATCTACTCGGAGGAGTTCTTCCAGACCCAGTACCGGCGCTTGAACAGCCTGCCCGTTATCGAGCGCGCCGTGGAGGCCGAGCGCATGACGGAGTGGGAGGAGTTCCGCGGTATCTCCGACCTGCCCGGCGTGTTGGGCGGGCAGATCCAGCTCTCGCCGATCCGCGAAAGCCGCATGGTGGTGATGACCTACGAAGGCCCCGATCCGCGTCATGCCGTCATGGTGATCAACGCGGTGCTGGAGGCCTTCAAGAAGGAGTTCCAGGCCACGCGCCGCGAGCAGGCGACCAAGAACGTCGTCAGCCTGGGCAGCACGCTGCCGGAGATCACCGAGACCATGCGCGATCTGGAGCAGCGCCAGATCGACCACATGAAGAAGTACAATCTGATCACGGTCGATCCCGAATTCATTCCTTCGTACATCAAGCTCAAGGAACTCTCCCAGCGCGAAGCCGACCTGCAGGCGGATCTGTATGAACAGGAGGCCTACGTTTCTGTGATCGACAAGGCCGGCGCCGACGGCATCGCGCTGTTGGAGCAGGAAGGCGTGGGCACCGAGCACCGCCTTTTCGCCTACGATACCGCACTGGCGGCGCTGGATACGCAGCGCATTGAGCGCAGCAAGGTCTTCGGGCCGGACAGCATCGAGGTCCGGACCGTGGAAGACCAGATCAAGGCCGTCGAGAACCGCCGGGTCGAAGTGGCGAAGCAGCTCGTGAACGGCGTGAAGAACAAGTACGCGCGGACCAAGGCCGCGCTGCAGAAACTGCAGTCGGAGAAGAAGACCCTCGAGGACGATGTCCAAGTCGTTAACGGGCGGCTGTTCGAACTCGAACGTATCAAGTCGCAGCTGAAGGAAGCGCAGGACCGCTTCCAGGAAGTGCTGGTTGGACAGGGGCGCATTCCCATCTACGCCGACCTGGGCGTCAGCCCGATCCTGATCGCCGAAGGCCCCGTCGAAGCCGGCTCGCCCAGCAAACCCCTGGTGACGCGCAACCTGGCCCTGGCCTTCCTGTTGGGCCTGTTCCTGGGCATCGGCCTGGCCGCGATCCTGGAATTCTTCGACGACTCCGTGCGCAACACCCAGGACCTGCAGGCCTTCGCCGGCATCCCGTGCCTGGCGATGATCCCGCAGATGAGGGACATCCTGGACAAGGGCGAGCGCATGGCCGCCGTGTACGCCTATCCGCGCTCGGAGGCCGCCGAGGCCTTCCGCACGCTGCGCGCGACGTTGGACCTGCTGATTCCAACGCGCGAAGGCAAGGCTCGTGTGCTGATGATCTGCAGCGCGCAGCAGGACGAAGGCAAGACCACCGTTGCTTCCAACGTCGCCGTCGCCCAAGCCATGAACGGGCACCGCGTCCTGATGTTGAACTGCGACCTGCGCAAGCCCGTGGATCTCTCGGTCTTCAAAATGGGCGAATCCCATCCGGCGCTGCCCGACTACCTCGCCGCGCAATGCGGGCTGAACGACCTGGTCTCCACGACCGCCATCGAAAACCTGAGCATGGTCAAGCCGCGTTACGTCGAGGAGAACCCCAGCGAACTGCTGGGCCACGCCCGCATGGCCGAACTGCTCACCTGGGCCCGCGAACGCTACGACGTGATCGTCATCGACACGCCGCCGGTGCTCAGCGTCGCCGACGCCCTGGTCATCAGCCCGCTGGCCGACCACGCATTGCTGGTCGCGCACGGCGGCAAGACCGGCCGCGCCGCGGTGACCGAGGCTCGCCAGATCTTCGCGCAGAGCCGCGTACGGCTGATCGGCGCCGTCCTGAACGACCTCTCCGGCAACATGCGCCGCGAGCGCGGCTACTACGAGTACCGCTACAACTATTACAGCGGCGGCTCGGAGCCCAAAAAGCGCGAGATCGAGAAGCCCAAGTCGCCGCAGACGCCCTAACGATTGCGCCGTCGGGAGTTACAAGAACACTCGCGAAATTTCGCGACTTCGCCACCCCGTGCACCTTGTGTCCTATGCAGAATATGCTGTATGCGCCACATTGTGCGTTTCTGTAAGTCCTTATTGCACCTAGGTGCATTCGCAACGTGCATTAAGGACTTATGAGAACGCTCACGCACCACCTTTAATTAAGAGATGGCCGCGCGTCTCGGCTTCGAATTTCGGAGGGTTCCCTTTTGTAAAACCGGGGGCCTCGCTTTTGTCCTTCATAGAGGGGACGGAGGCGAAGCGATGATCTCGATCGGCTGGCGCAATCTCAGGAGCGACCGCGTGCGCATGGGCGTGGCGGTCTGCGGCGTCGTCTTCGCCGTCGTTCTGGTGACGATGGAAGTGGGGATGCTGCTGGGGCTGGTCCAGAATGCCTCGCTGCTGATCGACCGCTCGCGCGCCGACCTCTGGGTCAGCGCGTTGAACGTCAAGACTTTCGACTTCGCCACGCCCCTGGACCAGCGCAAGCGCTACCTGATCGAAGCGGTGCCGGGCGTGGCTCGCGTCGAGGAATACAACGTCTCGTACAGCTCGTGGAAACTGCCCGACGGCGGAAACGCGAACGTCCAGGTGATCGGCTTCGACGTTCACGGACGGCTGGCCGCGCCGCTGGACCTGGCCAGCGGCTCCGTCGAGGCCCTGCACAACCAGGACACGGTGATCATCGACGAGGCCGAACGCGCCAAGCTGGGCAACCCGCGCCTGGGCGATTTCGTCGAGATCATGGACCGCCGCGCGCGCGTGGCCGGATTCACGCGCGGGATGCGCTCGTTCACGACAACGCCGTACGTCTTCGCGTCGCTGGATCGGGGCGAACGCTACGGCTACCTGACCAGCAAGGACGCCAACCACGGCCGCACGCCCGCCGTGTACTTCCTGGTCAAGCTCGACGCCGGCGCCGACGCGGGCGCCGTTTGCGAAGCGATCGAAGCGCAGGTGCCCGGCGTCGAAGCGCATCTGCGCGGATCCTTCGGCTGGCGCACGCGCATGTACTGGCTCTTCGAGACCGGCGTCGGCATCGCCTTTCTGGCCGCCGCGCTGCTGGGCGTGCTGGTCGGCGGCGTGATCGTCTCGCAGACGCTCTACGCGATGACGGTGGAGCGGCTGCCCGAGTTCGGCGTCTTGAAGGCGATGGGCGCGACGATGAACGAACTCTCGCGCGTGGTGCTCGAACAGGGCATCGTCTGCGGCGTGACGGGGCTGCTGGCGGGCTTGGGCATCAGCGTGGGGCTGGCCATGGCGAGTTCCAAAGCGGGCACGCTGGTGCTGATGCCCTGGCCGCTGCTCGCCGGGGTCGCGTGCCTGACGATGGCGCTCTGTTCGACCGCGGCGATGGTCAGCATCGCGCGGTTGCGCCGCATCGAACCGGCGATGGTCTTCCGGGCTTAGCGCCTATCGTTCTCTCCAATACCTTCCATTTCCAAAGTGCCATGGGGTAGACTAGCCCCATGGACAGCCGTGGAACGATGGATCGTGCCGGGCTATCCGACTGACCAGACAGGAGCAATAGGAGTTTAGAAAGTATGAACGCTGCGAACCCATTAAGCGGATGCGGATGCAGGTATTGCTTTGGCAAAAGCTGGTACGCGTTAGCGATTCTATTAATCAGCAGTTTTGCAAATGCTCTAGAAAAGGATTCAAGCGAAATGATTCTCGCCAGGAAAACGGTGAATATTTCTGATTTGATCGGGTCGTGCCGCATGAGGAATTTGCATTTCGAACAAAACTCGACGGATGCAATCGCCCTGGCCCAAGCAATGGAACCGCTCTTGGCCGTATCCGGAACAATCATTCGACAAGATTTTGGAGACCAAAATGCCGAAGCGAAGTTGCAAGCCCCAAAATACATCTTTATCAAGACTTTCGAGGTCTATGGAAACTCCACCCTTACTATCTCCGACGGAGGATTGCCAATTGAGAAGTGGACCCTCCAAGATCCAGGTGAAATGGAGGCCAACCTGTTGATTCGTTATCGGGGGGATAGAGAATGCGGATTAAAGCAACTGGCCGTGGGGAAAAGCGCCTTCTTCTTGATACGTCCGCGTGTAAGTCCATGGATCGCCGTTGTCCGTAGAATCGTCAGCAAGGAAGAGAAGGGTGAATTGTCCTCCGAGGAAAAGAAAGAGTATTTGGATAAGGAGAAGGAGTCTGCAGAATTCAAGGCTATAGCATCGGTTGATGTTCGAACGGCATTCGGAGAAATGGTTGGAAGCGAACTGGTCGAAACTTCCAGCCTTCAAACGTATTCTGATGCCATTCGCTTGGAACTGTTTCTTCAAAAATATGATACCGCCAACAATCGACGCGTTATTGAAGAAATGTCCAAACCCGACGAGTCCGGCCAGAAGAGTCGGGCAAATGCCGAGAAAAGACTCGATGCTCTGCCCTTCATGGCTGCTCTTAAAGTCTCGGAGGACCTATGCGAACGAGGTCAAAGGCCCGGCCTGGAAGAACTGGTTGAGTTGCTGGCGGCAACCAAGTTTATGATGCGTAGTAGGGCGACGCTGAAGGCCAACCCGGACGCCGTGGTTAGGGATTGGGGAAGCGAGCGAATGGAGACCAGTGTGATCCTGTCGCCATTGGCTCATTCAATCGCCAAGAGCCTGGACGTTGATATTCTTAATGAAGAGGACCCGGTTGGATGGTATTCGAAAAGCAATGAGAAGCTGAAATGGAGCAAGGACAAGAAGATTTTTACATTTCAGAAGTAGCAGCTACTCGTACCTGCCCAGCTCCTTCACCAGGCCGATGATGCCGCGGAAGTCGTCCAGGCTGACGCTGGACGGAATGGAATGGTCCGAGGCGAAGATGTAGCCGCCGTGCTCCTTCACCTTCGGGATCACGCGCCGCAATTCGGCCTCGATCTTCTCGCGCTGGTCCCAAAGCACCGCGTTGATGCCGCCGTGGAGCACCAGCTTCTCGCCGTACTTTTGCTTGAGGTTGATCGGGTCCATCCCGGCCTTTACTTCCAGCGGGTTCAGCGCGTCGACGCCGATCTCGATCAGCTCGGGCACGATGGGGTTGATGTCGCCGCAGGAATGCAGGCGCACCTTGGCGCCCTTGGCGTGGGCCCAGTCGATGGCGCGCTTGTGGACGGGCTTGAGCAACTCGCGGTAGACGTTCAGCGAGAAGAACTGCTTGCCCTTGTAGCCCATGTCGTCGGGCCACGTCACCGCGTCGAAGCGGTACCCGGCGTCCCAGACCATGTCGAAGAGCGCCAGGTGCACGTCGAGGAAGTGGTTGAACATGTCCGCGACCCACTCGGGCTCCTCGATCATCGCCATCAGCAGGCGCTCGGTGCCCACCGTCCACGAATGCGTCACGTCGAAGCCGAACCACAGGCCCGCCTCGATCCACGCGCCCTGCTCGCGCCAGCCCGCGTACTCGCGTTCCAGCCGCGCCCAGTCCACGCGGTCGCGGTCCGGCGTCATGCGCGCCTTGGCCTTCCGCCACGAGTCGGGATCGACGATGGTGAAGCCGCAGAACTCGGGCGTCGAGGTGCGGTGCTTCCAGTTCTTCAGCGTCGCGCCCCACCTCGAGGTCTTCACGATGTAGTCGCCGGTCTCCTCGACGATGCGTTCGGGGTAGCGCGGGCTGTTGTCGGCGCCGATGCGCGCCACGCGGTCGAGGTCGAAGTAGTCGACCCACGAGACGTCCGCGGGCATGCCCTCGCGCCGCCAGCGTTCCAGCGTGGTGGCCCACGGCGAGTCCAGCACGGGGATGCGGTCGGCCTCGCGGTGGTCGTAAATGCGCGCGAAGCGTTCGTGGGTCGTCATCGTGGCGGTGGCTGCCATAGCTCGTTCCTTTCCGGATGGGGGCGCGCGGTAAATCCGAGCCTCCCGCTATCTTTGTAAACCCCTGTGGCGGCGAGGGCTATGCGAATAAACGATTTTCCCATGTCTTTTTCGCTTATTCAGCCGAACCCTTGGCGCATCCAGGTCTTCGATAAGCCCGTCCATGGCCGGAGCGCCCAGCGCTGGGGTAGGCTGCGAAGCGCAGGAGCCTAAAGGAGGATATCCGCCATGCCCGCGTCACTCACCGAAACCCGCTCTGCGATCGAACTCGGGCCCAACGCCCGGCTGGCCGCCGAGACGATCGAAGGCCGCGCGACCCGAGGCATTCCCAACACGGGCCTGAACCTGATGCACGTGCCGCTCCTGGAGGAAGTCGCCGGGCATTCGCCGGGCAGCTACCGGACCGACCCGGAGACGGTGTACCTCGACTTCCAGCGCCGCATCGGCGCGTGCAAGATCGACCAGTTCATCCCGCGCAACCCCCTGACGATGGCCGAGCACGGCTACGGGAAGGCCACCGCTCGAACGGCCACCACCGGCGCCGAACGGATCGTGCTCGACGGGATCGCGATCGATTCGCCCGAGGCCGTCGCCGAGCACCTTGAGCGCTTCGTCTTCCCGAAATTGGAGCGGCAGATCGCCGAGCCCCTCGACGCGGAAGCTCTCGCGGCGGAACTGGTCGAGGCGGAAGCCGCCACCCAGCGCATCTTCGGCGGCGCGATCCTCAAGGCGCCCTACGGCAAGGGTTACAACAACTTCCCCAAGCTGCGCTACGGCGCCTATGGCTACGTGAATTACTTCATGGCCTTCGCGTTGTACCCGGACGTCCTCGAGCAGGACTTCGCGCTGCAAGGCGAACTGGCGCAGAAGCAGAACGCCGCCGCCGTGCGCGCGTACGAACTGGGGCGGCTGCCGCGCATCCTGCGCCTGGACCACGACATGGCCAGCGGGCAGGGCACGTTCGTGAAGGCCGAGCAACTCGACAGGATGTGGTTCCCACACTTCGCGCGCGCGATCAAGCCCTACGTCGACGCGGACGTGCGGCTGCTGTGGCACTGCGATGGGAACCTGATGAAGATGGTGCCGCGCCTGATCGAGGCGGGCGTCAGCGGCTTCCAGGGCTTTCAGTACGAGTGCGGGATGGACTACGAGGCCATCTGCCACATGACCGACCGTTCCGGGCGATCGCTCTTGATCCAGGCCGGCGTCTCAGTGACGACCACCTTGCCGCACGGCACCACCACCGACGTGCGCAGGCAGCTCGAATGGCTGGTGCAGCACGGCCCGCGCACGGGGCTGTTCCTCGGCGCGAGCAGTTCGATCACGCCCGGCACCAATCCGGACAACGTGCGCACGCTGCTGGAAGGGCTGCGCCACTACCGCGAGAACGGACGCGGCGCTACCAGCCGGTGAGTTCGGCCAGCAGCTTGCCGTAGCGCAGGAAGTCGGGCCACGCGATGTCCGGCGGCACGCCGTGGTCGCAGCCCGGGATGTAGCCGCCGTCCTTCACCACCGGTGCCAGGCGCGCCAGCTCTTTCTCGATCGTCGCGCCGCCCGCCGCGATGCAGCGCTTGTCGACGCCGCCCTTGTACGCCATCTTCTTACCGAAGGTGCGGCGGAAGACGTTCAGGTCGTTGCCCGCGGCGACTTCGATCGGATCGCAGACGTTGATGCCGGCGTCGATCCATACGGGAATCAGCGTCGCGATGTTGCCGTCGCTGTCCATGTCGATCAAGGGCACGCCGGCGGCCTTCGCTTCGGCGATCCAGCGGTCGTAGGCGGGCTTCAGGAATGTGCGCGCCATCTCCGGCGAGATCATCGGGTGTGCCTTGTAGGCCATGTCTTCGCTCATGTGGATCGCGTCCAGCACGCCGGCGTCCAGGATCGGGCGCAGCGTCCGCGAGACGAACTCGGTCCAGAACTCGATCATCTCGCGCGCGAAGTCCGGGTCGTCCAGCAGCAGCATGCACAGGGGCTCGAAGCCGCACCACTCGCGCAGCTGCCAGAACGGGCCCGAAAACGAGACGCCGCAGACGTAGTCGCGTTCGCGCAGCTTCGCGCAGCGTGCCTTGAAGTCCTCGGGAAAGCGCCCGGGCGTCTCGACCGCGTAGCGCTTCTTCATCGCCTCGAAGTCCGCGCGGTTCTCGACGGGGAACTTGTGCCACTTGCGCGTGACGAAATCGATCGCGCTGCGGATGTAGGTGTAGTCGTAGCGGTCGGAGATCTCGGTGATGTTGCCCATCCAGTCCTGGACGATGTAGTGGCCGTTGGCGTGGCTCAGCACCTTCTCCTCGAACGTGGGGATCATCCGGAAGTTCACGCCCGGGTTCGTGCGCGTGCGGGGCGTGCCGGCCGGAACGCCCGCGTGCCGGCAGACGGCCGCCCACCAGTCCTCCTTCTCGCCCAGGCCCTGGGTGCGCCAGGCGGCCAGCGTCGATTCCCGCGGGCCCCCGGGCGCGAAGGGGACACGGTCGGGCGTCCCGAACAGCAGCGTCTCCAGGTAGCGTTCGCGGTCGGTCATCGTGCTCACGGCGGTCATGGGTGGCCCTCCTTTATGTGGAAAGGTTAGCCGTCCGAGCCCTTGACATCGTTCAGGATCGGGACATGCTGGTGTACACAAATGAGACAACAACAGCCTCATATCTCCTTTGGTCGCAAGGCCCAGCCCCCGTGCTACCGCTTCGCCACGCGGGACTACGAACACTTTCAGGTCATCTTCGTGCGCACCGGCGTGCTGAATTATTCCGACGCGCGCGGCCGCGCGGTCCTGGGTCCGGGCAGCGTGGCCCTGCTGCGCGAAGGCAGCGCCTTCGAATTGTGGACCGATGCCGACGGCTACCAGGGCGTGTACTTCGCGGCCGTCGGAGACCCGAACCCGCATCTGCGCGGGGACTCGTACGCGCTCAAGGCGCCCGCCGACGCGCGCACGCTGGCCGGCTGCATGGAGCGGGAGATCGCCGCGCCGGGCCCGGAGGCGCAGGCGCTGTTGGGGCACCTGGGCTGGGCGATGGCCTGGCTGGTCCTGCGCGCCGCGACCAGCCGCTTGGCGCCGAAGGCCGCGGCCGACCCCTCGCTGGCCTGGGCCGAGTCCGTCCGCCAGGCGCTGGACGCGACCGTCTACACCGGGCAGCACCCGCGCGAGGTCCTCGCCGGGCTGCCGCTGAGCTACCGGCAGCTCGCGCGGCACTTCGAGAAGACGCGGAAGATCACGCCCAAGCGCTACCAGATGCAGGCGCGCGTGGAAGAGGCGCGGCGTCTGCTGCGCTTCACGCGGCGCTCGGTGACCGAGATCGCCTACGAGCTGGGCTTCAGTTCGTCGCAACACTTCGCCACGCAGTTCCGTTCGGTGGCCGGCATGTCACCGCTGGCTTTCCGGCGCAGTCGGCCGTGAAGGCAAACGCCGTTGCCGCTGCCGGGGCGCGTGTCTAAAATTCAGCGGCTCAAGGCCGATCGGAGCCGTCGAATAAGGCGCGTCGTGCGCCGTCGAAGGTTACCGGGCACGCCATGCCGTGTCCGGCCGTGGGTCCTGAATAGGGAGGACGAAGGAATGAATGCGGGTGCGAAGTGGTGGCTGGGCGTGCTTGGAGCCGTAATGCTTGCGCTGTCCGGCGCGGCAGGGACATTCGCGGAAGAAGGGGGCGAAGGCGGTGAACAGCCGGCGGCCGAAGGCGAGGCTCCGCATCGCGACGCTGCCGAAGTGAAGAAGGAGATGGAGGAGGTCAAGGCCAAGCAGAGGGCGCTGTCGCAGAAGCTCTACGCCGCCAAGCGAAAGTTCGCCGCGGCGGAGTCCGTCGCCGAGCCGACGAAGGCGCTTAACGATGCGAAGAAGGTCCTGAACGACAAGATCAACGAGCAGGTCGCCGCCGACCCCGAGGGCGGTCCGGCGATGGAAGAGATGAAGCAGCTGACCGAGAAGCAGAAGGAACTGACGAAGAAGATCGCCGAGATCAAGGCGAAGGTGATGAAGAGCGAGGCCGTCTCCGAGGCCAACAAGGCGGTGACCGACGCCACCACCGCGTTGAACGATGCCTTGAACAAGGCCATGGCCGACGACGCCGAAGCCGGCCCGCTGGTGAAGGAAGAGCAGGAACTGAAGGATAAGCTCGCGGCCCTGACCAAGGAGCTGGCGCCGCCCAAGAAGCCAGCGCCGCCGAAGCCCCCGGCCGAGCATAAGACAGAGGGTGAGCACAAGACCGAAGGCGAACCGCAGCCACAGGTCCCGCCGAAAGAAGGCGAGGGCGGCGAGGGCATGTAATTCGCTGCGCAAGTCTTTTCGAACGCTTCAACGAAGGCGCGGTGCCCGGAAACACCGCGCCTTTTTCATTGGTGGCCCGGCGCGTGCGGGTGGACCTGCGACGGCGGCCGGCCGTAGTAGCGCGCGAACTCGCGCGAGAATTCGTGCAGCCGCGGGTAGCCGAGGTACTCGGCGACCTGCGAAACGTTCAGCCCCGAATACAAAAGCAGGCCGCGCGCCTCCTCCATGCGGATCTGGCGCATGCGCTGCAGCGGGCTTTGGCCCGTGGTGCGGCGGCAGGCGCGCACGATCGTTGCTCGCCCGCAACTCGCCAGGCCGCCCAATGCTTCCAGCGTGGGCCGAAAGAGGCCGCGTTCGCGAACCGCCTGTTCCGCCGTCCACCATTTCGGGTCGCCGTGGGCGCCCGGCACGTGCCGCGGCACGCGGGCGTCGATCAGGCACAGCACGTCCAACAGCGCGGCGTTGGTCTGCAGCGCGCGTTCGGCATCGCGCGCCAGCCGGCTCGCCGCATGAATGCGCTCAAAGCCCCGCCGCAGTTCCGGCGTGGACGGGAAGACGCGGCGCTCCGGCGGTAGCGGCGGCCAGCTCGGCGCAACGAAGCCGACCGAATAGAAGACCACGCGTGTGGCGTTGCCGCGCCATTCGACGGCTTCGGACTCATGGTAATAGATCACGTCGCCGCGGCGGATGCGGTACGCGCGTTCGTTGGTGCGCAGATCGTAGGATCCGCTGACGACGAGGTGCAGCAGGTGCCCCGGCAGCGACCGGGCAAGGCGCAGGCCGCCGGGCTCCCGGGTGAAACGCCAGACGCCGGACACCGCCTGCACCGGGCACGGTCCGATCAGCGGCGTGGACTCGCCGGTGCCACCGGACCGGCGCATGGAACGCGCCATCGTGGACCTCCTCGCGCAGTTAATTCAGACTTTCGGGTCCGAAATAGTATGAGCCGCTTTGCGAACCATAAAGCGTCGCGCGGCTAACGACAAGCCTCACTTTCAATAGCTATACTTGCTCGTGAGGAAGCGAAGGTCCAATACGGAAAGGAGCGCATATGCTAACCCGGCGCGAGCGGCTGCTGAAGACACTGCGGGGCGAACCGGTCGACCGGCCCGCGGTCTGCTTCTACGAGATCAACGGCCTCGACCAGGACCCGTCCGATCCGGATCCGCTCAACATCTTCACCGATCCATCCTGGAAGCCGCTGCTGGATCTTACCCGCGAGCGCACCGAGATCATCCCGCGCCGCGGCCTCGGGAGCCTCTTCCGCGCGCCCAGTCCGCTCAAGGAATTCACCACCGTCGAACGCTGGTTCGACGAGAAGGGCCGGCGCTTCGTGCGCACGACGATCCGTTCGGGTTCGCGCACGCTCAAGTCGCTGACGCGCCACGATCCGGACGTGGACACCGACTGGACGCTCGAGCACCTGCTCAAGGACGAGGACGATCTCGAGGCGTGGCTGGAGCTGCCGCACGCGGTCGATCCCGGCCCCGTAGATCCGCAGCCGGTGCTGGACGCGGAGGCGAAGGTGGGCGATGCGGGGTTGGTGCTGATCGACATGGCCGATCCGCTCTGCCACATCGCCGGGAACTTCGACATGGCCACGTTCCTGATGCTGGCACACGCCGAGCCGGAGCTGATGCACCGCGCGCTGCAGCGCGTCTCGGAGTGGCTGCTGCCGAAAGTCGAGGCCGCCGCCGCGGCGCTGCCGGGCCGGCTGTGGCGCATCGTGGGGCCGGAGTACATCTCGCCGCCGTACCTGCAGCCGTCGTTCTTCAAGTCGTACGTCACACGGTACGACAGGCCGGTGGTCGAAGCGATTCAACGGCACGGCGGTTTCGCGCGCATCCACTCGCACGGCCGGCTGAAGTACATCCTCGACGACATCGCCGCCACAGGCTGCATGGCGCTGGACCCCATCGAGCCGCCACCGCAGGGCGACATCGAGCTTCGCGAGGTCCGCGTGCGCCACGGCCGGCAGATGGTGCTCTTCGGGAACCTGGAAGCCAGCGACATCGAGAACCTGCCGACCGAGCGCTTCCGGAAGAAGATCGATCAGGCGCTGAAGGAAGGCACACAGGGCGAAGGCCGCGGCTTCGTACTGATGCCCAGCGCCTGCCCGTACGGACGGAAGCTGCCCGAACTGGCGCTGCGAAACTACGAAGCGATGGTCGAGGCCGTCGAACGCTGCTAGCGCAAGATGCGCAGCGCGTAGACGAAGCTGTTGGTATCCACGGCCAGCACCAGCTTGCGAGCCGGGTCGTACATCAGGCCGTTGGAGCAGCCGAAACCCGGACTGTTGCGCACGTTCAGCGAGACCCACGCATTGGCCGCGCAATCAAAGGCGAACCAGGGCTTGTCCTTGGCGCGCACCGGGACGAGTACCAGGTCGTTCGCTTCGTCGTAGCAGGTCTCGCGCCAGAAGAAGCCCGCGGCGTCGGCTTCGGCGGCGCCCTTTGGATTCAGCTTACCGGCGGCGCCCGTCTTCAGGTCCACCGCGATCACGTCGCCCTTCCATTTCTCGTGCACCAGGATCAGGCGCTCCCGCTTGGCGTCGTAGCACATGCTCGCGGCGTCGCACGCCGTGCCGGGCAGCTTCTCGCCGCTCACGGCCACCTCGGACCATGCGTCGCCTGCCGCGTCGTACTTGAAGAGGCCGCCGTTCCTGGTCCAGGCGTAGGCGCCGCGGGGCGTGGTGCAGAGCGTGAGCGTATAGAAGTTGTCTTCGCGCATGCCCTTGGGCTGCGGTTTGTGCGACCACAGGCCCGTATCGGGATCGTAAAGATACGAGAAGCTCTGGTGCCCGCAGCAGATCATCTTCTTTGCCACGGGTTCGTAGGCGTAGGAGTGGTAGGTGTGCGCGCTGATCCACGGCTGCGCGAGGAACGTCGACACCGACGGCTGCGAACCGCACGATCCGATGTTCTGCAGAGGGAAGGCCGGCGGATACTTGAGGTGGTACGCGCCGGTGCGCATCGAGAAGACTGGGATGTCGCTGCCGCAGTGCGCGCTGTGCCCGCCGCTCCAGCGGTAGATCGCCTGGCGCTGCGGGTCGTAGACGGCGGTGCCCCAGTCGCGGTTCTGGCGCGGCAGCTTGGCGCCCTTTGCCGTCAGCGCGGTCCAGGAATTCGCAGGCAGCGCCTTCAGCGCCGCCTGAAATGCAGCCTCGTCGGGCGTGCCGCTTTCGAGATACCACGCCGGCTCGTAGGGTCCTTCGCGCCATTCGACGGTACCGGGCTTTACGCCCAGCTTGGCGGCGGCGTCCTTGTCGGAGGCGGAGGCATCCAGCTTGCAGGCGTAGGTCGCGGCGGTGTTGCGGTCGCCCAGGCGCTGGTTGCCGACGGCCAGCAGCACGTCGTCTTCGTTGGAGGCGACCGTGAACCAGCCGCTCCTGGGACCGCAGTAGGCGGGGGCGTATTTGCCGAATTCATTGACGAAGGTCCATGCATTGGCGGCGACGTCATAGACCCAGGCCTGCATCGGCAGCGGCTGATAGAGCGGGCCCCAGTAGCCGGTGTCGGACGCGAAGCGGTATCCGCCCAGCAGCACCAGCTTGCCGGCCTTGGGCAGCGAGACCAGCGCGTGACCGGCGCGCGGCGAAGGCGCCAGCTCCGGGCGGCGCTCCTGCCACGTGCGCGTCGCACAGTCGTAGACCCATGTGTCGGCGTAGAGCATGTCCAGGCGGTCGCCCCCGAAGAGCACGATCGACTTCGAGGCTGGATCGTAAGCGAGTTGCGAGAGCGCGCGCGGCGGCGGTTCGCTCATCAGCGCCGCCTGCGCGCGCCAGAGCGTCCGCGCCACGTCCAGCGCGGTCTTCACCTGCTCGGCGTTGCCATCGTCGCCCAGCGCGGCGGCGGCATCGGCGGCCGAAGCCAGTTCGGCGGCGGCGCGTTCGCACTGGACCTTCTCGTAGGCGCTCTTGCCGGCCAGTTCCTGCTTGAAGGCATTCAACGCGGCGGCGAGTCTGCCGGCCTGTGCCGACAGCTTCGCAGCCGCCTTTTCGGGAAGCTCGGTCTTGAAGCAGCGGTTGGCGTAGGCGGCGTGCAGGCCCTCGGCGTCCTTGTGCAGGGCCGCAGCCTTTGCGAAAAACCCCTTCATTTGCGTACTGCCGCCGTCGAGCGCCCGCCATTCGTTCTTCGCCGCCGAGTACAGCCACGTGCGCGTGTCGTTGAATTCGCTGGGCCCGTTGTTACCGCCGAAGAGCACGAACTCCTTGTTCACCGGATCGTAGCAGAGGCTGCCCCACCACAAGTCGAAGCGGTCTCCGTTCGGTACGGCGGCCGGCGCCAAGTCCTTCCACGCGCGTGCGGCGGCGTCGTACTCGATGGTGTGGTTGTTGACGTACGCGACGAGCTTGTTGCGGTCGGTGTCCACCGCGTACTGGGTGTAGGCGGTGAAGCCGCCTTCCCAAAGCCCCAGGCGCCCGTCCTTCAGGCGGTAGCCGTGGTGCGGCAGTTTGGGCGCGTCGCACGGACCGACCTCGGGTTTCCAGGCGCTGCCGGTGGGAAAACGGTTGGTCCACTGCCGCCGCGTGAGGTCGAAGGTCTGCTCGTCGTAGGCGAAAGGTCCATGGTCGTTCCACGCGCCGACGGTGCCCAGCGCGAGCAAGAAGCTCTTCTCACTCGGCAGGTACACCACCGCTCCGCCGCCGCGGCGCGCGGCGCCGTGTTCTTCGATCTTCACCCACTCGTTCGGCGCAAGTTGCGCGCCTGCTACGGGCGCCGAGTCCGGCCATTTGAAGGGCTCGCCGCCATGAACCGCCGCGCCGAAGCACGCGAAGGCCAAAAACAGAAGGTCGGGAAGGTTCTTCATAAAGGAGGTCCTTTCGAAGGCTGCGCAGTTGGGGCTGCGCGGCGCTGTCTTTTAATACACGGAAACCGGTGTACTTTATTGAAGTATCTTGGAACGTATCGAAAACAGCGCCCCTGCAACCTATTCATTTCACATGGATTATGAGTCAATTCGTCTGACCCGCGAGATTTCCGAGTGTATTTTATGTTACTTGTCGGATACACCGGGCGCATGACGCCCTACCAGGAAAGCGTCCAGCGCGTGAAGGACCATCTGCGCGCGTCGATCCTGCGCGCCGAACTGCCCGAAGGCGCGGCGGTGCGCGAGGAGATGCTGCGCAGCGAGACGGGCGCGAGCGTGCGCGCGGTGAAGCAGGCGCTGCGCGAACTGGCGAGCGAAGGCCTGATCCGCCGCAAGCGCCACGCGGGCACGCGGGTCGCCGAGCGCCTGCCCAGTGTGATCTGCGCGGTCCTGCCGCCGGTGCGCAGCGTGTCCGTGATCAGCGCGCTCGACGAGAAGCAGCTGACGCGGCAGAAGTTCTCCGCCGCGGTGCTGGCCGGCATCCGCGAGAAACTGGCCGCGCCGCCGACGCTTGCCTTCCTGACCAACCCGGCGAAGAAGCCCAAGAGCCTGGATGACGTGCCGCCGCTGGACGTGGAGGAGCAGAAGCGCAGCTTCCAGGGCCTGATCTCGATCGAGGCCAACAACGCGGCGACGCTGAACCAGCTGGTGCGCGCCGGGCTGCTGGTGGTTTCGGTGGATTTCGCCGTGCCCGACGGGCTCTTCGACATGGTCGCCATGGACCACCTGCACCACGGCTTCCAGGCGACGTGGCACCTGCTCGAACTCGGGCACCGCCGCATCGCGTTCCTGGGCGAACGCCCCAGCGCGCACAGCACCGACCCGAGCTGGCAGGACCGCTTCGCCGGTTACCTGAAAGCGATGGCGATCCACGGCGGTGAGACGCCGCAGATGTGGGTGCAGTCCGGCGAACGCTCCACCCTGCACCTCAGCCGCGAACTGGCCAAGTTCCACCGCGCGTACAAGCCCACCGCCTACGTGCTCGCGACGGGTGGCCTGGCGCCGACGTGCCGGGAGATCTTCGAACGCATGAGCCTGTCCGTGCCGCGCGACATCAGCCTGGCCGCCGCGGACAACGCGTGCGAGGGCTTCGCGCGCATGCGCGTCACGCGTATCTTCGCCGACTACGCCGAGCTGGGCCGCACGGCGGTGCGCCTGCTGGCCGCGCGGCTGGCCTGCCGCCCGATGCCGCAGGTGCGGACCGTGCTGCAGGGACGCTTCACGCCCGGCGACACCACCGCGCCGCCCCGCCAAGCCTGACCTCCTTAGGTTCGTAGCGATTGACGCGTGCCGCCGTTACCACGGCGAGACGCGGTAGTCCTTCAGGAAGACGCCCCACGGCGGCTCGCCGGTGGCCTCGCCCGAGAAGACCGGGTCGAGCACGCGTGCGGCGCCGTCGACGATGTCGAGGGGCGGCTGGAATCCAAGTTCCTTGCGCTTGCGTTCGGCGATCGCGGCGGGGTCTTCGTCGGTCACCCAGCCCGTGTCCACGGCGGTCATGTAGATGCCATCCTGCACGTACTCGCGCGCGGAGGTGCAGGTGAGCATGTTCAGTGCGGCCTTGGCCATGTTGGTGTGCGGGTGCCGCGCGGTCTTGGTGCCGCGGGAGAAGATCCCCTCCATCGCCGAGACGTTGACTATGTAGCGTGCGCGCGACGGGCCTTTCATCAGCAGCGGCTTAAGGCGGCTGCAGAGGATGAAGGGTGCGACGGCATTGACCAGGTGCACTTCCAGAAGCTCCGGCGTGGGCACTTCACCCAGCATCAGGCGCCAGCTGTTATGCGCGCGCAGGTCGATCTGCTGCCGGTCCGCGTCGGTCTGGCCTTCGGGAAAGAGGTCGGCGCGGTGCGCGTCGTCCTCGAAGGCATACGGCACCAGGCTCAGCCGCGCGGACTCGCGCAGGCCCGCCGCCGCGCCCAACTCGCCGGCGTCGCGCCAGGCGGCGAGTTCCGCCGGTTCCGCTGCATGCGGCAGCGCCGGCTGCGCCAGCGCGGCCTTTAATTCGTGCTGCGCGCGCAGCAGCGGGCGATGCGCCTCGGGAAGCTGCGGTAGCGCGCGCGATTCGCTCTCGATCAGGTGCTTGTAGAAGCCCGGCGGTCGGCGCACGGTCTGGCAGGCGTTGTTGACCAGCACGTCCAGGCGCGGGAGTTCGCCGCAGAGGTAGCGCGCGAAGAGTTCCACGCTGGGCGAGTGCCGAAGGTCCAGACCGTGCACCTGCAGGCGATCCTTCCATTCGGCGAAGTCCGGTTCCTGGGCGTAGCGCCCCGCCGCGTCGTGCGGAAAGCGCGTCGTCGCGACCACGCGCGCGCCGGCGCGCAGCAGCTTCAGCGCGATCTGGAAGCCGATCTTCACGCGCGCGCCGGTCACCAGCGCCACGCGGCCGTCCATGGGCGCCGAAGCGAAACGCTTGGCGTAGTTCAGTTCCGCGCAGGCCGGGCACATCGAGTCGTAGAAGGAGTGCACGGTCCGGTAGGGCGCCTTGCAGACGTAGCAGTCGCGCGGCGTGCGCAGCTCCTTAGCCTGGGCGGACGGCGAGGACCCCAGCGCTTTCGGCGGCGGCACGAAGACGGGCGCCTCGCGCGCGACGCGGATCTCGGCGGCGGCCACGGCCTGGCGGTCGTGGTCGCGCACCTTCTCGCGGTCGTTGCGGCGGTGTGCGCGGGCCAGGCGGCGCAGTTCGGCCTTGTTCGGATGCGAGACTCGGCCCGCGGCGACCAGCAGCGCCTCGCGCACGTCGGCCGGGATGCCGGCCAGCAGGCCGCGGTCGGTGACGAGCGCCTGCAGCACCTCAACGCAGCGCCGTACGTCCTCAGGCAAAAGGCCGGCGTCGGCAGGGGGCGCGCGCTCTTCGGGGCGCAGGGCGTGGTCTTCGAACATTCGATCAGCGTATAAAATTCAGGGCGGAAAGGTAGTCCGGGATCGGCATGGCATCGTGCTCGAAAAAGGCTACCATGCTGTGCATAGAATCTGCTTTATAGGCCGGCAGGACTCGTTCCACGGCGGGAGTGCCACGCACGTGCCGTTTTCCCAGTTCCGCGCGCTTTATACGTACCGCCAGCTCGTGCGGAACCTGGTGGTGCAGCGGCTGAAGATCCGCTACCGGCATTCGGCGCTTGGGTTTCTCTGGTCGATTCTCAATCCGATCCTGATGATCGCGACACTTTCGTTCATCTTCTCGCACCTGATGGGCCGGTACGGCGTGCACAGCTACCCGATTTTCCTCTTCTGCGGAATGCTGCCGTATTCGATGATCTCGGGCTCGGTGCTGCAGGGCGGCCAAGCGCTGATCCGGTCCGAAGGCTTCCTGAAGAACGTGCGCGTTGCGCCGGTGGTGTTCCCGATAAGCATCGTCGGCGACCTGGGCGTCAATTTCCTGCTGTCGATGGCGGCCCTGATGGCGGCGGTGGGGCCGTTCGTGGGGCTGCAGCCCAGCGTGGCGATGTGCGTCCTGCCGGTTTCGATGCTGGTGCTGGTGCTCATCGGGTCGGGCCTGGCACTGCTGGCCGCGCTGGCCACGCTGTATTTCCGGGATCTGGAGCACATCTTCGAGGTCGTGATGCGGGCGATGTACTTCTTCACGCCGATCCTGTACCCGCTGTATCCGCAGCCGGGCGAGCACGGGCTGATCCGGGAGGACCACCGCGTCTACTTCGAGCTCAATCCGTTCTACCACCTGGTCGAGCTCTTCCGGCAGCCGATCTACCACGGCGAGTTTCCGGAAGCCCGGCATTGGTACGTGGCGCTGGGCTTCGGGCTCTTTACCGTCGTTGCCGGTTCCGTGCTGCTGCGCTGGCGGCGCAACGACCTGATCTTCCGGCTGTAGAGAGCGGGAACGCGCGATGAGCATCCATGTGAAGCTGAGCAACGTCGGCCTGACCTTCCCGCGCCAGATCTGGCAGACCGGCTCGCTGAAAGAGAGCGCCATCAACTGGGCGCTGCGCCGGCGGCAGCGCAAGGAGACCACCGTCACCGCGTTGCGCGGCATCAACCTGGAGATCAAGGAAGGCGAGCGCCTGGGCATCGTGGGCCACAACGGCGCCGGCAAATCGACGCTCGCGCGCGTCATTGCCGGCATCTACACGCCGACCGAAGGCACCGTCGAGGTGTCAGGCAAGATCGTGCCGCTCTTCCAGATCGGCGTGGGCTTCAACCCCGAATTGACCGGCATGGAGAACGTGCAGGTGGCCGGTACGATCCTGGGCTTCACCATCGCGGAGATTCGCGCCAAGGCGCCCGGCATCTTCCGGTTTGCCGAGCTGGAGGAGTTCGCGCATCTGCCGATCAAGTACTACTCGCGCGGCATGGGTGTGCGCCTGGCCTTTACCACCGCCACCGAGGCCGATGCCGACATTCTGGTCCTCGACGAGGTTTTTGGCGGCGGCGACATCACCTTCAAGCACCGCGCCATCGAGCGCATGAACAACCTGCTTGACCGCACCAAGATCGTCGTCCAGGTCTCCCACGATACCGAACTGGTCCAGAAGGTTTGCAACCGAATGATCTGGCTGCGCAAGGGCGAGATCGTCATGGACGGTGCGCCCGAGCAAGTGGTTCAGGCCTACAAGCAGGACGCGGCCAAGGCCGTCGGACCCGAGGCGCTCGCGTAGCCGCACACATACTGCGCAGACCTGTCTTTGGGCGACCTAATATAATGCATATATGAAACACAACTTTTGATATATACAACTGTAACTATATTTATTAAAAGTAGTTATATTTACATAATTAAGATATCTAACTTTGTAATTCCGCGCCATCCCGGTGTATGCGGCAGCATGGTGAGCGAGAACGCCCACACGCCGAAGGCCGTCCTGCGCATGCCCAAGTTCGCGCGCGTGCGGGAGGCCATCCGCACGCAGATCGCCGAGGGCGTGTACACGCCGGGACTGCGCCTGCCTTCGCAGAACGAACTCGCGAAGACCATGCGCGTGAACCATCTCACCGTGCGCCGCGCGCTGCAGGATCTCGTCGGCGAAGGCCTGATCGTGCGCCGCCGCGGCAGCGGCACGTACGTCAGCGAGCGCCGCGCCGGTCCGCTGCCTCCGGGCAAGCGCCTGCGCGTCGCGCTGCTGTACCACGACGCGCTGAACGAGCGGCGGTATCGCGAGCGCATGCTCGGCCGCGTCGCCGCCGGGATGCTCGCGGAGCTGGGCATGCCCGGGCGCACCCCGGAATTCCGCAAAGTCGGCGAACGCGAGAACACCCGCGCGTTCTGCGGGTCGCCGGACGGCGCGGTTTCCTTCGAATGCGTCGGCGAGAGCTGGCAGTCCTACGAGCGGCGGCCCAACCTGGCCGAGATCGACTTCGACGCCTACGACGCGGTGCTGGCCCTGAGCATTATCGAGGACGACTGGCTGCAGGTGCTGGTGAAGTCCGGCCGGCCGGTGGTGATCGTCGACTACGTCAGCGAGAAGCTGGCTGGCGCGGCCGACCAGGTCTTCTTCGACCCGCTGCACGGCTACCGTGCAGCGGTACTGCACTTGGCCGCGAAGGGCTTGCGCCGGATCCATTTCGTCGGCTGCAATCTTTACGTGCCCGCGCCGTCGCCGGGCATGGACCACGACGAGTGGGTCGCCTACGTGCGCACACGCATGCGCGTTGACCCCGACAGCTATCTGCGCATGAACGCCTGGCGCCAGGCCATGCACGAATGCGGCCTGCCCGTCCAGGACGACTGGCTGCACTTCTGCCGTTCCGAGGCGCCGGCATGCAAGGCCCTGGCCGAGGAAATCCTGAAACGCCCGGCGTCCGAACGGCCTGAAGCCGTGATCGCGCACGGTCTGGGCCAGGCGCGCGACATCGTGCGCAGCTTCACGGCGCACGGCGAGGTCCTGTGGGGCGCGGGCACCGGCATTCCGCAAGAGATCGAAGGCGAGGACAAGGACCGCCTTCTGCCGGTGCTGGCCGACGCGCACCAGATGGGCGCGGTGGCGGCGTCGCTGGCGGTCTCGCGCCTCCTGCAGCCCGGCCGGCCCTACATCCGCGTCGGCGTGCCGATGCAGCTTCAGCCCGCCGCACCGCGGCGTGCGCTCGCGACAAAAGCGTAAACATGAAGACGAGGAATCCCGCCATGAACGTCTACGGAGGCCCCGCCATGCGCCGCGCACCGAACCGCCGCCGGATGCTCATGCTGTCGCTCGCCGCCGCCGCGATGTTCGCGTCGGGCGTGCGGGCCGAACAGGCCGACGTCTTCAAGATCAAGCGCGCCGAGACGTACGCCTTCGCCGAGGCGCCCAAGGTCACGCGCCGCGGCGACCGCATCGAGATCCGCTTCACAGCGCAGGCGGCCTGCGATGCGGTGGTGACGGTAGAGGATCCGGACGGGACCGTCGTGCGGCATCTGGGCTACGGCGTGCTGGGCGAGAACGCGCCCGCGCCCTTCCAGGCGAAGACCCTGGCGCAGACGGTGGTCTGGGACGGCAAGGACGATACGGGCAAGTACGTGGACAACATCGAGGCCATGGTCGTGCGCGTCGGCTTGGGCCTGGAGCCGCGTTTCGAACGAGACATTCTCTGGTCGCCGTACCGCCGCATCGGCGGCGACACGCCTCTGATGCGCGCCTGTTCGGAGGGCGTGCTGGTCTTCGACGGCGAGGGCATCGATCACCTGCGCCTCTTCGATCACGACGGAAACTACAAGCGCACCATTCATCCCTTCGCCGCGTCCACCGCCGAGAGCGTGCAGGGCCTGAAGTGGCACACCTTCCCGCAGGACGGCAAGAAGCTGCCGCTCACATCGGGCTTCGTGCAGGCGACCCTGCTGAACGCGGGCACCAGCGGCAGCCAGTCGGACATCTTCGGGCGCGGGCAGGCCGCGACGGCGCTGGCCGTCGGCCCCGGCGGGCAGATCGCGCTGGCGATGAACGAACTCAACCGCCTGCACCTGGACGGCAGCAGCGGCGGATTGCCTTTCGACGGACCAGAGGTGAAACAGCAGGTCGCGCTGGGCACGATCCACGAGTTCAAGGGGGGCATTTACGACGTGCCGCCGCGAGCGATGGCCTTCAGCCCCGACGGCAAGTACCTGTACATTGCCGGCTACTACTGGAGCTACGCGTGGCACCGCGACGGACTGAACGGCGTCGCGCGCATGGAATACGGCAAGGACGAACCGCCTGTGTTGTGGAAGGGCGCCTTCGTCAACGAGCGCAAGCAGAAGCTCGCCGGCCCCGAGCCCGACAAGCTCAGCCGCCCCTGCGCGCTGGCCGTCGACGCGAAGGGCCGCGTGTACGTCGCCGACTACTTTAACGACCGCATCCAGGTTTACGCCGAAGACGGCGCGCTGGTGAAGTCGGTGGAGGCCTTTAAGCCCGCGCGCATCTGGGTGCATCCGAAAACGCAGGAGATCTGGGTCGGGTCGTGGTTCCTCAACGGCGCCGAGTGGGACGAGTACCTAAAGCGCATTGGCAAGTCGAAGGTGCCCGTGCCTCCGGTGCTGGTGCAGTACGGGACGCTCGACAGCCCCGGCAAGGTTGCGCAATACGACCTGCCGTTCGAGGAATACCCGTACCATCGCAACGACATCAATTTCAGCGGCAACAGCCATATGGAGAAGGGACGCCTGACCGCGGTGGAGTTGGACTTCTGGGCCGGCGAGACGACGGTGTGGGTCATCCCGTGCTCGCCCAGCCAGAGAGGCATCGACTACGAGAAGGCCGGCATCAAGCTGTACACGCTGAATGGTAAGAAGCTGGCGCTCAAGCGCGACACCGGCGCCGAGGCGAAGAAGGCCGTTCCGCTGCTGAACCCGCCGCCGTTCTCGCGCCAGCGCATGGCCGTCAACCCCGCTAACGGCCGCCTGTACATGGTCGAACAGGAAAACGGAACCGATAAGAACCTCTGCCGTGTGACCGAGGTCGATCCCGAATCCGGCAAGGCGAAGATTATCGAGCTGCCGTGCCACATCGAGGACCTCTGCTTCGACACGCAGGGCCTCGCGTACCTGCGCGTCGATCAGGGCATCCTGCGCTGCGACGGGCGCACTTGGCGCGAGATCCCCTGGGACTACGGCGAGGAACACGAGGGCACGATGTTCAAAGGCACCAGCGGCGGGCGCGCGATCCAGAGCGTCGGCGTGCTGCGCGTGCCGGGCCGCCGCAGCAACCCCTTCTGGCACCTCGGAGGCATTGCCGTCAACGCCAAGGGCGAGCTGGCCGTCAGCACCTACAACGGGGCCGCTTCGGAGAGCCGCGAGGGTGCCAAGTACCGCCTGCAGGTCGCCGAGGGCAAGCCCTACACGCCGAAGCTTTACCCCGGGCGCTACCGCTGGGGCGAATTGCACGTCTTCAACCGCCACGGCGAACTGATCGCCGAGGACGCCTTCCCCGGGATCGGGCACCTGGACGGCCTGGGCCTGGACCTTGAACGCAACCTCTACGTGATGGCCGGTTCGACCATGCTCGTGAATGGGAAGAAGTACGACACGCCGCAGAACGACGTCACCGAGACGCTGATCAAGGTCCGCCCGGGCAAGGCCAAGGTTGTCTCCGACAGCAACAAGATTCCTGTGCCGATCTCGCCGGACGTGACACCGAAGCGGCCCCCCGACGTCTCTGGGCACCTGGGTTCCGGCGGCACGGCGTGGATCGAGGGCGCCGAGTGGCTTTATGGCGGCGTGGGCTTCGCGGGCACCAACCAGCCCGCGCCGTCGTGCTGCTGCTGGAATTCGCGCTTCACGCTGGATCTTCTGGGCCGCAGCTTCGCGCCGGAGATCCGCCACTACAGCGTCGCGGTGCTGGATACCGCCGGCAACTTGGTCACGCGCATCGGCCGCTACGGCAATATCGACGAGGGCAAGCCGGTGATTCCCAGCGAGCAGAACCCCAATCCGCGCTCGACTGGCGGCGACGAGGTCTCGCTCTTCCACGCATCGTTCGTCGCGTCGCACACCGACCGGCGCCTCTTCATCGCCGACCCGGGCAATGGGCGCGTGCTGAGCGTCAAGCTGAGCTACCACGCCGCCGAGAAGGTGGCGCTTAAGAACGTCCCCGACGAACAGCCGAAGGAGTAGTTACTCCGTCTTCGCCTCGGCCGGCGCGGGGGCTTCGGGCTTTGCTTCGGCGGGTTTGGCTTCCGGCAGCTTGCCGCCGAAGGCCTCGACGAACGCGTAGCCGAACATCTCGGGCACGTGGCTGGTGCGGGCCATCGTCGGGGACCAGGCGCTCTCCTCGGAGATCGGGTCGCCGTTCTCGTCTGCGGGTTCGTCCTTGTGCGCGGGGCGCATGCGCGTGACGTTTAGGCGCCAGCCGGTCGCGAGTTCCTCCTTCTTCTCCGGCTGCCGCAGATCCTTGAAGGGCACGGCCAGCAGCGCGGTCCAGGCCTTCTCCTCCTTGGCCACGGCGCTCTTGATGCCTTCGCCGTTCCAGCCGTTCTGCTGGTCGTAGGTGTCGAACAGCGAGCCAGCGGCGTTGACGCCGATCTGGTGGTAGGCGTCGGGTTCCTCGCCGATCTTGACGAAGAGTTCGATCTCGTCGTGGCTCCAGATCTCGCCGTCGCGTTCGACCTTCTCGCCGACGAGGTTGGCGATATCCTTCTCGTGGCAGCGCACGGCGACGTAGAGCGTGTCCTTCGTGCTGGCGAGCCACGCTTCGGTCTTATTCGTGGGCGCCTTGGCGGTGCCGTCGTTCAGTCCCAGGTCGACGCGGGCGGCCTTCTTGAGGAACGCGTCGTCGAGTTTCCCTTCCAGTTTGGGCGCGTCGGCGTCGGCCAGTAGCGGAATCTGCACGGCGGGTCTGCCCTTGTACGCGGGGCCCGCGGGCTTCTTGGGCTCGGCGCCTTCCTCGGCGTGCGCAAACGCCGCTGCAAGGACCAAGCACAGGCCGGCCATCCATATCGTCTTCGCGATCGTGTTCATACCCTTGGTCTCCCGGGCGCGTGATCGGGCTCGCGGCGGGGAGCGCTCCGCGCCGGGCCTTCAATACGGCACCATAGCGCGGAGCAGCCGCCAGTAAAGCACCTGTGCACAGCGCCGTTCGAATAGGGCTGTACACCCGCGCGCGCTCGCCGTAGCCTCGAACGGGTCGGGGTACATCGACATCTGAATATGGGGGGAGATTCACCATGGCCGAAGCGGGTACGGTTATCGCTTGTCCGAGTTGCGGCACCAAGCTCAAGTCCGATCCCAAGCACAAGAAGATCAAATGTCCGCACTGCCACGGCGTCATCGACCAATCGGCGCCTCCGCCCAAGCCCAAACCCGCCACGCCGCAGGATTCCGGATCGTTCACCGTCGAAGAGATGGACCTCGACCTGAACAACCTCGAGAAGCCGCGCAGTTTCGTTGAACTCAGCGAAGAAGAGAAGGCCGATAAGTTCCGGCGCCTCGAGAAGGAACTCGAGGATTTAAACGTGCGCTGGATGGCCGAGCGCCAGACGACGAAGCAGGCGCAGGCCGAGCGCGACAAACTCAACGCCGCCAACCAGCAGTTGCAGGGCGAGATCGCCGAACTCCAGAGCCTGCTCGACAGCAGCAAACGCAGCCAGGAAGCCCCCGCTGTCGACACCGGCGCGCAGGAAGAACTCCAGAACACCATCAAGGAGATGGCCTCCGGGCTCAAGGAAGCGCGCGCCGAACGCGAGGCCGCGCAGGCCGAGCGCGACAAGCTGGCCGCCGCCGTGAAGGAAGCCGAACGCGCCGCCGCCGACTTGAAGCAGCGCGTGACCGCGGGCGAGGAACGAGAGAAGACTGCCGCCGACCAGCGCGCGAAGCTGGAAGTGGCGCGCCAGGGCCTTGAAGGCAAGCTCGCCGAACTCGACGCTCGCCTGAAGAAGGAGCGCGAGGAGCGCGAAGGGCTTCGCAAGGAACACGAGACGCTGCGCAAGACCCGCGACGAACTCGACGGGCAGCTCGCCGAACGCGACGCGCGCATCAAGGAGTACGAGGCCGCGCCGAAGCAGACCGACGAGATCACCGAGGAGAACCGCGAACTCAAGAGCCAGCTCGCCAAGCTCGAGAAGCAGGGCGAGTCCGACCGCCGCGAACTCGAGGACGCCCGCCACAAGGCCGAGGCCCTGGGCCAGACGCAGGGCGAGCTGGAAGGCCGCGTCGCCGAGCTGGAACAGAAGGTCAGCGTCGAGACCGAAGCCCGCCGTGCTCTGGCCATTGAACGCGACGAACTCGCCAAGGCCCGCAACGACCTCGGTGCCGCCGTGACGCAGCTCGAATCCCGCCTGAAGGCTGCTGCCGAACGCGAGGACGGCGTGCGCGTCGAGCGCGACGAGATCCAGGCCGAACGCGCCAACCTGGAAGCCAAGGTCAGCGAGCTGGCCCAGCGCCTGGCCAGCGAGACTGCCGCCCAGCAGCAGGCGCGCAAGGAGCGCAACGAGGTCGCCGACGCGCGCCGCAACGCTGAGGCCAAGCTGGCAGGCATCGAGGCCAACCTCGCCAGCGTCAAGCAGCACCTCGAGTCCGCCACGCAGAAGCGCGACGAACTGCAGCACGAGCGCAACGAACTCGAAGCCAAGGTCGCCGAACTCGAACGCCGCCTGGGCAGCGAACGCGGCGCCAAGGCCGAGGCCAGCCGCAAGGAGAAGGAACTCGTCCAGCTTCGCGACGAACTGGAAGGCAGGATCGCCGACCTGGAGACCAAGCTCAAGATCGCCGACGAGGCCAAGAAGGCCGCGCGCATCGAGAAGGATGAGCTGGCCGACACCGTTAGCGAGAAGGAAGCCAAGATCGCGCAGCTGGAGACGCAGCTGGCCAGCGCCAACAAGGAGTTGGAAGGCGCGCAGGCCGCTCGCGAGAAACTGGCCGGCACGCGCAGCGAACTGGAGGGACGCGTTGCCGAGCTGGAAGCGCGCCTGAAGAGCGAGTCCGAGGCGAAGCAGAAGCTCGAGTCCGCGCGCGCCAAGGCCGCAAAGGAGGCCGAGGCCCACCGCGTGCAGGCGATGAGGCTCAAGACGCAGCTCGCCGAGGTCACCGAGAAGACCGCCGCGAACCTGGAGGGCCTCAGCGACGAGCAGCGCCGCTTCGTTGCCGCCAGCCACGCACAGTACAGCGACATCATCAACAAGGCTCGCAGCACGGTAAAGCGCCTGCAGGAAGCGCTCGAGAAGTCCGAGCAGTGGGAGGCCGCGGCTTCCGAAGGCCAGGCTACCGTACAGAAGCAGGGCGATGCGATCGCCGACCGCATCAAGGGCGCGCTCGCGCAGCCCGGCGCAGTCGCCGAAGTAGAAGCAGTGCCCGAGCCCGAACCCGAACCCGAACCGGAAGCTGTGGACGAAGTGGAGGAGCCCGCCGAAATTCCTGAGAGCTTCGCCAAGGCCAAAGCGCCCGCGCCGGAGCCCGAACCAGGGGCCTCAGCGGATGTGGAGGAAGCGGGCGAGGATGAGGAGGAAGTCCTCACCGCCGGCGAGTCCAGCCTGGTCCTCGATGAAGTCGAAGATGAGGATGAGAAGGTTGAAGGGGAAGCCGAGCCGGAGCAGATTCCCGCCGAGGCCTTCGCGAAGGCGGACACGCTCGAGGAAGTCGAAGCCGACGATGCCGTAGAGGAGGACGTTGAAGAGGAGGAGGCGCCCGAGTCAGAGCCGAAGGCTCAGGCCAAGAAGGAAGCTCCCGCCGCGCCGCCGGGACGCAAGAGCGAGCGCGCCGGCCGCCCCGGCAAGCCGCCCAAGAAGTCGGGCCTCTTTGGCATCTTTGGGCGCAAGTAATCCCCACCGCCGTCTGGCCGCCTCTTCAAAATAGGGAGGCGGCGCGGGCCGAAACTTTGTTCATTCACTTCCTTGTGCGGGATTTGCGCGAGGCCTTGGCCCGGCCGAAGCGAGCCGGCGTCGTGCCCGTGCGCGCGCGGAAGACTCGGCAGAAGTAGCTTACGTCGCGGAAGCCGCACTGCGCGGCGACGTCCTTCACCACGGCGCCGGGGCGTTCGCGCAGGAGCTGCTGCGCGTGCTCCAGGCGGCGGCGGTCGACGAACTCGCCCACCGTGACGCCGCGCTTGGCCTTGAAAATCCGGCTGACGTGCCGCGGCGTGACGCCCAGGTGGCGCGCGACGTCGGTCAGCGAGATGCCGAAGGCAAGATTGGCCTCGATGAAGGCCAGCGCTTGAAGGAACAGTTGCTCATTGCGCGGCGCCTGCGCGTCCTCCGGGATATTCGGCGGTACGGTTTTCAAGCGCAGCGCGGCAGAGAGTTCGCGCACCACCAACGCCTGGATCAGGCGCGTGTAGCCGGCGATTGCTTCCTGCTGGCAGGGGCTGTCGGCGCGCACTTCCGCGCGCAAGGCCTCGAAGGCGAACTTCAACTCTGGCGCCGGGCGGATTCGGAAGTCCAGGTTCCGCGCGGCCTCGGCCAGGCGGAAGCCCAGCGACTGAGGTTTGGCGCTGGCGGGCGATACCGTGAGCAGAAAGCCCAGGAGCACCGAAGGTCGCGCGTCGTTCTCCCAGCCGTGCAGGACCTCCGCGGGCATGCAGAAGATCTCGCCGGCCGTCACCGGAATGGCATTCTCGCGTGTGCGGTAGTTCACCTTTCCCGACAGGACGTAGGTGACTTCCAGAAACGGATGCAGGTGGTAGCGCGCCTTGGCGCGGGATGTGGGGCAGGTCAGGTGGAGGATCTCGGTCCGGATCGTCACATCGCCCAGACGCAGCGGCCCCAGCGCCGAGACGGCCTGTGCCAGCCGCGCGTTCTCAGTAGCGCAGGGCTGGTCGTAGGGGCCGCTCAGGGTGGTGACGGGGCCCAGGAAGCCCAGGCCCGGCTTGATAGTCATGTCCGTTTAATCCTATTCTTGTCCGGATTATACGGACCGCGCCGCGCGGCTCAAGGGGTATGTTCCGATGGCGGCGCTCCGGCGCGCCGCATCTTCTGTAAGGAGGCGCCCCGCGATGCCCGAAGGCCCCGACCCGCGCAGCATTCCATCCGGAAGCCCGATCCCGCTGGCCGGGCAATACTGCGACCAGCCGTACGTCGTGCAGGCCGCCGACGGCGCGTGGTTGTGTGCGGTCACGACCAGCCCCGGCAAGGAAGGTGCGACCGGGCAGCACGTCGTCTCGATGCGCAGCACCGACCGCGGCGCGACGTGGTCGGTGCCGGTGGACGTGGAGCCCACCGACGGGCCCGAAGCGAGTTACTCGGTGCTCTTCCGCGCGCCGAGCGGGCGCATCTACTGTTTCTACAACTACAACACCGAGAACCGCCGCGAGGTCCACGCCGGGCCGCCGTACAAGGACGGGAAGTGCACGCGCGTCGATTCGTTGGGCGACTTCGTCTTCAAGTTCAGCGACGACGATGGCCGCAGCTGGTCGGAGAAGCGCTACCGCATTCCCATTCGCGCGTTCGAGATCGACCGCGAGAACCCCTACGGCGGGGCGGTGCGCTTCGGCTGGAACGTCGGGCGCCCGCTGCAGCGCGGGGGGACGGTGCTGGTGCCCTTCCACAAAGTCGGCGGCTTCGGCGAAGGCTTCTTCACGCGCAGCGAGGGTGTGCTGCTGGCCAGCGACAACCTCCTCACGGAGTCATTTCCCGAGCGGATCCGCTGGGAGACATTGCCCGACGGCAACGCAGGCCTGCGCGCGCCGGACGGCGGCGGTCCGATCGCCGAGGAGCAGTCGTTCGTCACCTTGAGCGACGGGAGGCTGTACGTCATCTATCGCACGGTCGCGGGACGCCCGGCGTGCTCGTACAGCCGCGACGGCGGGCGCACGTGGGACGCGCCGCGCTTCGAGACTTACGCCGACGGCCGCGAGCTGCGCAATCCGCGCGCGGCGAACTTCGTCTGGAAGTGTGCGAACGGCAAGTTCCTCTACTGGTTCCACAACAACGGCTGGAACGGCTACAACAACGGCGCAGGCTCCGGAAGCCGTAATGTCGCGTGGCTGTGCGGCGGCGTCGAGCGCGACGGAAAGATCCATTGGTCGCAGCCCGAGATCGCGCTCTACGATCCCGATTTCTTCAGCGGAGCCAGCTACCCGGACCTGATCGAGGAGGATGGCCGCTATTACCTGCTCGAGACGCAGAAGACCGCCGCGCGCGTGCACGAACTCGATCGCGCGATGCTGGAAGGCCTCTGGACGCAGCACGAAGCCGCCGGCGTCTCGCGCGATGGACTGCTGCTGGAGCTTGAAGGCGAGCAGCTGCCGGGCGAAGCGCTGATGCCCGAGCTCCCCGGTTTCGCCACGCGCGATTACTGGGGCAAAGGGATGGGCCGCAGTGATCTGGGCGGCGGCTTTACGCTCGAGCTGCGCGTTACGTTTGATGCGCTCGCGCCGGGCCAGATGCTGCTGGATACGCGCGACGAACACGGCGCGGGTCTGGCGCTGGCCACGGCGGAAAACGGCGCGGTGGAGCTTTCGATGCACGACGGCCGCGGCGAGAGCCGCTGGGCGTGCGACGCCGGGATGCTCGAGCTGGGCGGCACGCATCACGTCGCGGCGATCGTCGACGGCGGCCCTCGCGTGATCGCATTCGTCATCGACGGGAAGCTCTGTGACGGCGGCGGTGCGCGCATGTACGGCTGGGGGCGCTTCTCGCCGGTGCTGCGCCACGCCAACGGTGCGAAGCGGGTGCGCGCGGGCGTGGGGCTGCGCGGGCGCATTGAGGGCTTGCGCGTCTACGGCCGCGCGCTGCGCGTCAGCGAGGTCGTGGGCCACTTCCGCGCCGGGCGCTGAGCGGGTAACCTTGGGGTCTTTGAACGAGCGGAGGCCTATCCATGCGCACGACGATCCGAAAGATCCTGCTCAGTTTTGGTGTACTGGCGTTCCTCGCGCCGGCGTGCTTCGGCGCCGTGCAGGACGAATTCCGCGTCAAGCGCGAGGAGGTCTTCGAGTTCGTGCAGAAGCCGGCTGTCGCGCGCGAAGGTGACGCGGTGACCATCCGCTTCGAGACCAAGGGCTATTGCGACGTGACGGTGGCCATCGAGGAAGCCGGCGGCCGGATCGTGCGGCACCTCGCCAGCGGCGTGCTGGGCAATAACGCACCCGCGCCATTCGCCAAGGACGCCAAGGCGCAGACGCTCGTCTGGGACGGCAAGGACGACGCCGGCATCTACGTCGACAACAAGGACGCGATCTCGGTGCGCGTGTCGCTGGGCCTGGTGCCACGCTTGGAGCGTTCGCTCTTTTGGAGTCCCCACAAGCGCCTGACGGGCGGCAAGGCCATCGACGCCGACGCGCTGCGCTTCGCGCCCGCGCCCGAAGGCGTCTACGTCAGCGACGGCACCGGCGTCGACAGCGTGCGCCTGATGGACCACGACGGGAATTACGTGCGCCAGATCTATCCGTTTCCGTCGGCGGGACTCGACAGGGTCGAAGGCCTGCCGCGCGTGGCGCTGCCTCAGGATGGCAAGGAGCACCCGCTGGGCTTCGGAATGATGCACGCGACGCTGCTCGACGCGGGCTCCAGCGCGGACAAGGAAGGCAAGTACGGCTTCGCGGCGCAGGCGCTGGCGGTGCACGGCGACAACGTTGCCGTCGCGTTTCGCAAGCTCAACCGGCTCTCGGCGTCCGGCGGCGCAGCGAAGCTTGCAGGCGCCGAACTTGCGCGCGTGGTCAAGATCAGCAAGGAAGACATGTGGTCGAGCGGCAAGGACACCTTGGCGTGCCCGCGCAGCGCGGCCTTCAGCCCCGACGGCAAGACGCTGTACTTGGGCGGCTACGGCTGGACGGGGATCCTGGGGCGCGCGCACGAGTGGCTCAACGGGATCGCGAAGATCGACTACGCCGCGGACGCGCCGCCGGAACTCTTCGCCGGCAGCATGAAGCAGGGCGACTACGGAAGCAGCGAAGGCCAGTTCAAGTGGGCGGTCTCGATCGCCGTGGATGCGAAAGGCCGTGTGTACGCCGCCGACCACCTCAACAGCCGCATCCAGGTCTTCGCGCCCGAAGGAAAGTTCCTGAAGGCGATTCCCGTCGAACGCCCCGCGTTCGTCGGCGTGCATCACAAGACGGGCGAGATCTACGCGCTCTCGTGGCGCTACGGCAGCGACGACCCGAACCTCAGCCCGCGCGTGCCGAAGCCCATTTACACGCGGTTCGGTCCGCTGGAAGACCCGAAGGTGCGCATGGCCATCCCGTTGAAGATCCTGAAGGGCTACAACAACGGCACCAGCAGCCGGATGGAAGGCGGCGGCATGGAGTTCGTCGCGGCGCTGGATAGCTACGTGGAGCCGCCCGTGCTATGGCTTACGCCGGGCAAGGGCGAGGCCCCGCTGCTGCTCGTCGAGAAGGACGGCGCGCTTGCGGTGAAGCGCGACTTCGCCGCCGACATCCGCCGCGACGTCGTGCGCGCGGAGCCGCCGATCATCCAACGGCAGCGCCTGTACGTGAACCCGGCCGATGGCAAGCTGTACGTCGGCGAGGCCGACAGCGGCGTGATGAAGTCCTTCAAGCAGCTCGTCGAGCTCGATCCGGAGACGAACAAGGCCAAGCCGATCGACCTGCCGTTCGACGCCGAGGATATGTGCATCGGGCTCGACGGACTCTTCCACCTGCGCACGGATCTGGTCGTCGCGCGCTACCAGCCTAAGACCTGGCGCGAGGTGCCGTGGGATTACGGCGAGGAATGCGCGTCCGTCGGCTTCGGCGCCGGCGACGGAAAGCGCGCCAGCCTGATGTCGGGCCTGGTGCTTCCGGCGACGGGACGCATGGCATGGTGGCACATGGGCGGCATGGCGGTCTCGCCGCGCGGGCACTTGGTGGTCACCTGCTGCAATCCGGCGACGTTCTCGAAGCCGGGCTCCACCACCGCTCCGGCGGGCACGCCCGAAGGCGACGCCAAGCGCGGCTTCCAGGGCATCGTCGCGGCGCAGAAGTACAAGCCGCGCCTGTACCCGGGCCGCGCGGTGGGCTGGGAGACGCACCTCTGGGACAAATACGGCAAGCTGGTGGCCGAGGACGCCACCCAAGGCATGGACTTCAGCGACGGCGTCAACATCGACAACGAGGACAACCTTTATTTCCTCTCGAACAAGAACCGCAGCGTCGACGGCAAGCCGTATCCGGTCGGAACCGCCGGCACGCTGATCAAGCTGCGCGCGGGGAAGGCCAAGGGCATCAACTTCACCGCCGCGGTGCCGGTGCCGGCGGAGAAGGCCGCCACGCCGGACCGCCCCGCGGACTTTGCGGGGGGCGGCTGGGCGGAAGGCGTCGAGTGGATGTACGGCGGCGTGGGGCTGAACAACATGGCCTGCATCTGCTGGAACGCGCGGCCCGCGCTGGACCTGTACGCGCGCTCGTTCGCGCCGGAGATCAACCACCGCAGCGTCGCGGTGCTCGACACGGCGGGCAACCTGATCCTGCGCGTGGGGCGCTACGGAAACATCGACGACGGCGTGCCGCTGGTCCCCGAAGGCGGCCCGGCCAAGCCGCGCGCGCTGGGCGGCGACGAGGTCGCGCTGGTCTTCCCCGCGTACCTGGCCACGCACAGCGACCGCCGCCTCTTCATCGCCGACGCCGGCAACAGCCGCATTGCCAGCGTGAAGCTCGCGTACCACACCGAGGAGACGATTAAGCTCCGCGACGTGCCCGACAACGCGAAGTGAATCCCATTGCGGGTTTCGGATTGCGGATTGAACGGCAAACGACTTCAACACGGAGACGCGGAGTACACAGAGGCTCACAGAGGACTTCTAAAGGGTTGGCCCATCCCGAAGGGTTGGGCGGCCGAAGGCCACAAGAGGCCCGCTCCTTACGCGCACACGAAAGGTAAATCGCGCTTCAGGTCTACGACCGCCGCAACGCCAGACTCGAAACGCGCATCCCGAAGCCATTTGTAATGCCGTTGGGTATTCGCAATGTCTGTTGGTGCTACGGCGCCGCTCCTTAATAAGGAGCCATCGCCAACCTTGGTATTATCGTGGTCCGATCTAGAAACGCGGCCCGCGGCGCGCCCCGAATAATTTCGTTCTCCCACGGCTTGAATCCTCAACGAGTTACGTTACCTAGGCGATAGGAGCGCGGCCTCGATTTGCGCCCGGATGGGTGGTCTTAACGAGGCGCCTCCGGTGTACGTAAGCTCGGCCGAATAACCGATTTCCGGGGGTCCCCAACGATGCCGCTTCGAACCGCCCTTTGCGCACATGTGATCCTGCTCCTTGCGAGCCTCGCAGGGGCCGCCGGCCTCGCGCACGCCAGCGACCTCGACGAGTTCAAGGTCAAGCGCGAGCAGGTCTTCGAGTTCGCACAGCAACCGGCCGTGACGCGTAACGGCGACCACATCGTGGTCACGTTCGAGTCCAAGGGCTATTGCGACGCGACAGTGGCCATTGAGGACAACGACGGGCGCATCATCCGCCACCTCGCCAGCGGTGTGCTGGGCAAGAAGGCGCCGCCTCCGTTTCAGAAGGACAGCCTCAAGCAGCAGGTCGTCTGGGACGGCAAGGACGACCAGGGCAAGTACGTCGACGACAAGGACAGCCACCAGGTCCGCGTCTCGCTGGGCTTGAAGCCCGAGTTCGAGAAGAATCTCTACTGGTCGCCGTACAAGCGCTTCTCGCAGGGTTCGCCCCTGATGACCGCCACGCCCGAAGGCGTGCTGGTGTACGAAGGCCTCGGCTGCGATTCGGTGAAACTCTTCGGCCACGACGGCAAGTACGTGCGCACGGTCTATCCGTTCCCGGCGAACAAGCTGGAGGCGGCCAAGGGCCTGGACTGGAAGGACTTCCCGCAGGGCTTCCGCTTGCCGTGGAAGCAGAGCGCTTACCAGCAGACGCTGCTGACCAGCGGCGACAACGCCAACTGGTTCGACCAGCTGGGCCGCAAGGGCCACGGCGCCACGGGCATGGCCGAGCGCGGCGGCCGAATCGCGCTCGCGTACCTGAAGCTCAACCGCCTGGGCCTGGACGGCACCACCGGCGGCCTGGAGCTGACCGGCGGCAAGACCTGCATCGAACTGCAGCTGCGCCGCGAAGGCCCGCCGCTGCAGGTCGGGCCCACCAGCGTAGCGATCAGTCCCGACGGCAAGACCGCGTACCTGGCCGGCTACGCTACGCGCCACCCGCGTAACTTCGAGACCTACCACGTGGTCCAGAGCATCCCGTTCGACGGCAGCGGCGACGCCAAGATCTTCGCCGGCGAGTTCGGCTTCAAGGACGGGCGCGCGACGGGCGAAGGCAACGCCCCCGGCAAGTTCACCAACGCGACCTCGGTGGACTGCGACGAACAGGGCCGCGTGTACGTCAGCGACTACATGAACGACCGCATCCAGATTTTCTCGCCCGACGGCAAGGTGCTGAAGGAGGTCAAGGTCGCCCGGCCCGCGCTGGTGCGCCTGAACCGCAAGAACGGGCAGATGTACGTCTTCAGCTGGTGCATGCCGTCGTGGCACTACCAGGCCGCCAACCCGAAGAACGAGCCCATCACCGTCACCAAGCTCGGCCCCTTCGAGGATCCGAAGCAGCTGGCGAAGTTCAAGATCCCCGGCGACGACGGCAAGGACCTCGTGTTCGGCCGCTATGGCACCTACACCGGCCTGCCGACGGAACTCTTCTACACCGCCGAGATCGATTCGTGGACCGAGCCCCCCACGATCTGGTTCGTCAGCGACTGCCGCAACGACGCCGAACTGGGCGTGCACGGCGGCAACGGCGGGCGCACCACGCCCTACGAGGCCTGCGGCATCCGCATCTTCAAGGAGAAGGGCAGCAAGCTCGAGAAGATCGCCGACTTTGGCAAGACCACGGTCGAGGAAGTCGTGCGCGCCAAACCGCCCAGCAATGCGATCCAGCACTGCTATGTCAACCCCGTCAACGGCAAGCTGTACCTTGCCGAAGCCGACAGCGCGCCGACGGTGAAGGCCAGCGGCTATTGGCTGGAGATTGACCCCGAGTCCGCCAAGATCAAGGAGCTGAAGCTGCCGTTCAACCCCGTCGACGCCGCCTTCGACCTCAACGGCTACGCCTACCTGCGCAACACCAACGTCATCGTGCGCTACGATTCCCGCACCTGGCGCGAGATCCCCTGGGACTACGGCGAGGAGTTCGAGGCCATCGGGCGCGACGGCGGCATCGGCGGGCACTCGACGCCGGTCATCAGCGGCCTGGTGCTGCCGTCGCAGTCGCCCGTCTGCTACCACCAGGGCGGCATCAACGTCTCGCCCAAGGGCTACGTCATCGCCTCCTGCGCGTACCGCTACACCGGCATCAGCGGCATGGTCGGCGAATCGACCGTCGACCTGAAGTCGATGGCCAGCCTGGGTAAGCCCTACACGCCGCGCATGTACCCCGGCCGTGTCTTCAGCTCGACCTCGCCCTGCATCCACGTCTGGGACACGCACGGCAAGCAGGTTTACGAGGACGCCGTCCCCGGCGTGCACCAGGTCGACGGCGTCGCCATGGACCGCGACGACAACATCTACTTCATGCACACCGCTACCCGCATGCTCGACGGCAAGCCCTACATCAACTCGATGTCCGAGACGCTGACCAAGATGCGCCCCAAGAACGGCAAGATCATCAGCGCCGGCGGCGCCCAGATCCCCGTGCCCCCCGGCCAGGAACCCAAGCAGCCGATGGCCGGCAAGGGCGTCTGGATCGAGAACGCCGAGTGGTACTACGGCGGCGTCGGTTACGCCGGCTTCAACGCCTCGCAGGCCGGCGGCGGCTGCGCGTGCTGGTTCTCGCGCTTCGCCCTCGACTACTACGCGCGCTCATTCGTCCCCGAACCGCACCAGTTCGGCGTCGCCGTGCTGGACTCGGCCGGCAACCTGGTCCTGCGCATCGGGCGCTACGCCAACGTCGACAGCGCGGGCGCCACCAGCGCCGTGCCGCTGGGCGGCGACGAAGTGGGCCTCTTCCACCCGCTCTTCACCGGCACGCACACCGACCGGCGCCTCTTCATCGCCGACTACGGCAACGGCCGGTTGATCAGCGTGAAGCTGAACTACTACGCCGACCAGACCATCAAGCTGAAGGACATCGCCGACCAGGCGAAGTGAGCCCGAGTGGGGATTGAACGGCGAACGGCATTCACCACAGAGTACACAGAGACCACGGAGAACGGAAAAATTTACTATGGGTTGGCCCGGACGTCACCACGTCCGGGCCGCGAAGCGGCAAGAATCATTCCGTGAACCTTCGTCCTTCAGGATTCCATCCACGAAGATCTGGGAAGGCGAAGCGTCCGCCGAGCCGCCAACCGCTGGACGAAGGCGCCTCAGCAGACTTCCCAGTGAATCAACCTATTCTCGGTTGCATGAATCCGGATATAGGCGCTATCCTCACCCCGCGAAATCGAAAAGCAGAGGGTCTTCTGCCCAACCACTTCTTGCAGCGCCACAAGGCGAGTTTGGAGGATTGCCGTCCATGCGTCGCCGCGCGCGTTCAGCTCGATTTGTGTTTTAAGGAAAGAAAGATAGGACGCCGTGATCTTGCTGAATTCAACCGAAGGCCTTCGTACTGTTCCGGGAGGTGGTTCGGCGGGAAGCGTTTCTACTTCTTCAAACGGTTTCTGTAGCACATCACGGAGCCAATGCGGCATCGCATCAAGCGGCAGCGGCGTTTTCGTCAGACGTTCCCAACTCCGCTTGTCTAGCACCTTCCAGTCCCCTGTTGCGGTTCCTCACCTGGTTCGCACAAGTTAGTCGAATGGCGGGTCACCCGGAATCGCGGCCTTGTCGTTCCCGTAAACCCCATTAGCAAGCCGCGCAGTTCGTAGCAGTCCCTTGTATTGGGGCCTTTCCGTTTTGCACGCATGGGCTCCGTTTTCTTTTTGCTGTTTTTCAGTTTTTTTGGATTTTGCCGTTTTCAGTTTGGCGTTTTGCCGTTCTTCATCCTTCCCATTTCATCCTTCATCCTTTTTCTTGCCACTCACCCCTTCCGTTCACGTAAGTCGGAATTATTCGCGCGCCGAGACGCTCCAATAGTAGGGCTAACAAATTATTAAACTACTTCGTGCAATGAAACATTTTGCACGTCGGGCACCATCTATATATCAACAGGTTGTAGAGATAATTGAAGAAATGTTCGTCGACAAACAATAGGAAAGCTTTAGGGTCCCTTTTCGAAACATCGAAAAAGGACTTACGTGATCGCGCCAAGCCGGGTGCCTCCTTAATAGGAATAGGCGCAGCGCGTCCGCGGATCTGGGATTACCATTACGCGACCGACCCACCCGCACGCGAAACTTTTTCACCAGGAGAGCCGCATGGCCACCCGCAGACTCAAGACGCGCAAGAGGGCTTCCGCAGAAACCAAGGTCGGCCACGCCGCGCACACCAAGGCCGCCGACCACCCGCACGGCCTGCCCGGCAAGGTCGCCCGCCCGCTGAAGATCGTGATGCTGGGCGCCGGCAGCGCCTTCACGCCGCGCCTGATGAACGACATCCTCCGTATTCCCGGCAACGACCGCGGCGAGATCGCGCTGGTGGACATCGACCGCGAACGCCTGCGCACGATGCACAAGCTCGTCACGCGCCTGACCGTGCAGCTCGGCAAGCCCCGCTGGAAGGTCAAGGCCTCGCCCGACCGCCTCACCGTGCTGAAGGGCGCGCACTACATCGTCAACTGCATCGAGGTCAGCGGCACGGCGTGCGTGCGCTTCGACAACGACATCCCCAGGAAGTATGGCATCGACCAGTGCATCGGCGACACCATCGGCCCGGGCGGGCTGTTCAAGGGCCTGCGCACGATCCCCGTCTTCCTGGAGATCCTGCGCGACGCCGAGCGCCTGTGCCCCGACGCGATCGTGCTCAACTACACCAACCCGATGAACATGCTCTGCCTCGCCGCCGGGCGCAGCGCGCAGATGCAGTTCGTGGGCCTGTGCCACAGCGTGCAGGGCACCAGCCACCTGCTCGCGCGCCGCGCCGGAGTGCCCTACGAGCGCATGGACTGGGAGTGCGCCGGCATCAACCACCTCGCGTGGTTCACCAAGCTCGAGCAGAACGGCCGCGACCTGTATCCGAAGCTCAAACGCCTCGCCGAGAAGGACCTCAAGGCCGGGCGCGGCCTCGATGGCCACGGCGACGACCTGGTGCGCAAGGACATGATGCTGCACTTCGGAGCGTTCATCACCGAATCCAGCGGGCATCTGAGCGAGTACCTGCCGTACTACCGCAAGCGCAAGGACCTGCTCCAGAAGTACATGCGCCCCGGCTACCACGGGGAATCGTCGTTCTACGCCAACGGCTGGCCGAAGTGGCGCAAGGCCGCCGACAAGCGGCGCCTGCGCATGCTGCGCGGCCTGGAGCCCATGGACTGGCAACGCAGCTGGGAGTACGCGTCGTGGATCATCGAGGCGCGCGAGAAGGACGTGCCCTTCCGCATCCACGGCAACGTACTGAACCGCACGCGCGGCGGCGGCCCGGCGATCTCCAATCTGCCGCACGACGGCTGCGTGGAGGTCGCGTGCATGGTCGACCGCAACGGCATCCAGCCCACCGTCTACGGCGAACTGCCCAAGCAGATGGCCGCCGTCTGCGACCTCAACATGCGCATGTTCGACCTCGCCGCCGACGCGGCCGTGGAGCGCAGCATCGAGAAGGCCATCTATGCGCTGATGCTCGACCCGCTGACCGCCGCATGTTGCAGCCCGGCCGAGATCAAGAAGATGACGCTGGAACTCTTCAAAGCGGAGAAGGCCTTCCTGAAGGGCTTCAAGTAATTCCCTGACGCCGTAACGCCGCGCGAAGGCCGCGGGGGGAGCCGTCGCTATGCCGCAGCGGGACGCTGACGCCGAACCGCTCGAGCGCATGGTCTTCGAGTGGACCTTTCCGCTGCGCTCGCCTCAATGCGCCCTGCCGCTGGCCAACGCGCAATTGGGCGTACTGGTCTGGGGCGGCGCCTCCGTCCTGAACATCTCCGTATGCAGGCCCGACTGCTGGGACCATGCGCCCGGCTGGGGCGTCGAGCCCGGCGACAGCTACGCCGAATTGCGCAAGCAAATCGAACGCGGCGAGATCAATGCTCTCTACACCGAACACCGCAAGCTGAAGGCGCAGGCGCTGCCGTCGACGATCCTTCCGCTCGGGCGCTTCGAGATCGACCTCGGAGCTGATGCCGAGTTGCTCAGTGGAAAGCTGGACTGTCGCACCGGGGTCGCGCAGATCGACTTCACGCAGAAGGGCCGGGCTGGATCGCTGCGGATCGTGATGGACCAGGAACGCCCCGCCGTCGCGCTGAAGTTCGCCTCGTTCGCTTCCTGCCAGGCGGTCACGCCGGTGCCCGCCTGGCGGCAGCAGGACGTCCGTGAAGGCAAGCCCGGCGAGTTGCCCGGGCTGGCGCGGCGCGGCTTCACCGAACCGGCGCACTTCGACACGCCCGCGGGCGCCGGATGGGTGCAGCGCTGCCCGAACGATCCCTCCGTCTGCGCGTCGTACCGCGCGAAAGGCACGGCGATCGCCATCGCCGTCGTGCGCGAATCGCCCGGCGAGGATGCGCTGGTGGCGGCCGCCCGGTGCCTGACGGACACGCTGGCGCGCGGCATGACGGAACTGGTCGCGCAGAGCGAAGCGTGGTGGCGCGGGTTTTGGCAACGCACGCCGTCGATCTCGATTCCGAACAAGGAGCTCGAGCGGCTCTACTGGCTGAACATGTACAAATTCGCGGTGGCCGCGCACCCGCAGGGCGAGCCTTGCCCGCTGCAGGGCCCGTGGTCCGGCGATGACGTGATGGTGCCGTGGCTGGGCGGCTACGTCTTCGACTTGAATCTGTGGATGTGCTACCTGCCCGCGCTGCACGGCAACGCCGACCCGCACTGCGGGCCGATGTTCGAGATGATCGAACGTTGGATTCCGCTGTTGAAGGAATACGCGCGCCGCTACTACGGCCTCGAAGACGCCGTGCATCTGCCGCAGAAGATCGATGACCGCTGCCGCAACATGAACCCTGTGCCCGACAACCGCCTGGACGTTGGCCTGATGGCCGGCTGGGCCGCGTCGATGATGCTCACGCACTATCGCTTCTCAATGGACCGCGCGTTCCTGGAGCGGCTCGCGTATCCGTTCATGAGGATGGCGATGCGCGTCTACGAGGCGCTGCTGGAGCGCGAGGGCGAGGCCTTCGTCCTGCCGATGGCGCGCTCACCCGAGTACGAAGACGACCGCACCGGCGAACGCTGCTGGGGCCGCAATCCCAGCATCGCGCTGGCACTGATCCACCACCTTTGCGAGGGGCTGATCGAGACCAGCGCCGTGCTGGGCAAGGAGCCCAAACCTGTCTGGCGCGAGATTCTTTCGCGCTTGCCGAAGGCCACCGTGGAGCCCGACGGCGGGCGCGAGCGGCTGAGCGTCATGCAGGGGCTGCCGTACGAACATTCGCACCGGCACTTCTCGCACCTGAGCGGCATCTATCCGTTCGACGTCTTCGATCTGGAGGTGGAACCTTGGGCTTCGGTCGTGCGCGCGAGCATGGACAAGCTGGTGCAACTCGCACCGGAGAAGTGGTGCGGATACTCGCACAGCTGGGCCGCGATCCTGCATGCGCGGATGGGCCATGCGGAATCCGCGGAGCAGATGCTCGAGATCTTCGCGCGCTTCTTCCAGAACGAAGGCTACGGCTCGATGGTCTACACCTCTGTACCGGGCTACCTTCCGTCGGACTCGCCGTACTTCAACAGCGGCGAAGCCATGTGCCTGGAAGGCTGCCTGGGCGCGGCGGCGGCCGTTCAGCAGATGCTGCTGCATACGCGGCGCGGCGTGACGTATCTCTTCCGCGGCGCGCCGCGCAGGTGGAGCGACGTCGCGTTCCTGAACATGCGCACGGAAGGCGGCTTCCTGCTGAGTGCGGAGCGCTCGCGCGGGCGCGTGGCGTTCGTTCGCGTCGTGAGCCCCCACGGCGGCGAACTGCGCCTGCACAACCCGTGGCCGGGGCGCGCCAAACTGCTGCGCCAAGGCAAAGCGCGGGAGATCCTCGAAGGCGCCTGCCTGCGCGTGCCCACCCAGCCCGGCGAGGAATTTCGGATCGAGCCGTCCTGAGAAAACCGGCGAATCATTCGGCTTTGCGCAGCGGCGCAGCGGTTCCGCGCACGGCTAACTCAACGGGAAGCACGCGACGGATCGCGGGCATCGCGCGGCATGCCAGGCGCGAGGCCAGCACGCGCACGGCCTCGCGGCCGACTTGCTCGTGGTCGACGTGGACCGCCGTCAGTTCCTGGAACTTCGCGAGGTGAAAGCCGCCTTCGGCGCAGGAGAGGCTGTAGTCCTTGGCCCAGTGCAGGCCTTCCGCGCCCAGCACCTCCACGACGCCCCTCGCGAAAGCGAAGCCCGCGGCGACGATCGCGGTGGGGTGGAAGCGCTTGAAGAACGGCGGGAAGACGCGCAGGAACTGTTCGGAGCTCCGACCTGCGTCCAGCAGCAGCGGCTGCGGTTCGGCGCCACCGGCCTCGGCCATCGCGTGCATGTATCCGCTCAAGCGGTCCTGTCACGCGGGATCGTGGCTCGCGCGCGAGCAACCTTCGCCCACGAACAGAATGCAGCGATGCCTCAGGCGCAGGTGGTGTGCCGTCGCCAGGTAGCCGGCCATCTCGTGATCGACCAGCAGCGCGTCGAAGAGATGGCCTGGCGCATAGTAGTCCACGGCCACAAGGGGGACTCCGGCGCGCCCTGCGGCCGGCTGGCCTGGTTCGAACAGGGCGCCGACCCGAAGCAGCCGTGGAAGCGACACGACATCTCGCGTCGTGCGCAGGGCATGTACGACATGTTTTTTGTCTGCGACCTCAACGGCGACGGCGCGATGGACTTCATCGCCACGCGCGGGAACAGCTCGCCCCACGACGGGACGATCTGGCTGGAGCAGGTGCGCACTGACAAGCCTGTTCCGGTCTTTACCTCCGCCTGGCCGCCTGAAGAAGACAGCCGGCAGCAACCCATCCCGCGCGACCAATAGCGCGACTCGAGGTCGGCCTATTCACCGCCTATTTTTGGAGCGCAATTAGTTTCCGTTTCGGACAATTTATTGCCGCATTGCGTACGATGATTCAGGTGCAGCGGAACCTGGAATCTTCGATTCGGAGGAGGCTCGGCCACAGCCTAAGGCGGCGAATGGATATCAAGCCGTGGCATCGCTTATTGCGTGCATGCAACCAGGCCTGGTGTCAAATCTTCGTGGGAAAAGCACAGTGAGCAGCACAAAGTGCAGAGATTGGATATCCGACGATCTGCACAATGTGGCCTCCCGGCAGATTTGCCCACACTTCGATATCAGTCAGCCTAGCCTTTGATCGAAGTGAGTATTGCACCATGTTCTCAGCAGAAATTAATGCACTTTGTGATGGATCAAATGCGTACTGTCCGAGGGAAAATCAGACCAAGAGGTTGGATTCTTCTGGCCTTCGTTGACCCGGCGGTCTATATATTCAATGTGCCATTTGTTTCACGGTCCGGCGAATTCTTGAAATTGATTTTCTGAAGTGAGAAGCCGCATGTACATTCGTCCCGTGGACCCCTCCAGAATCAAATCGTTCTGCCCGCAGATTTTCGAATCGCAGCGCATGCCCATCCGCGTGTGCGTGCTGGTATTGCTGATGGCGCTGTGCACGGGTTCGCGGGTGTGGGCTGCGGCCATCACTTGGACTGGTGGCGCTTCAGGGAATTGGAATACAGCCAGCAATTGGAGTTCCGGCACAGTTCCGACTTCTGCAGACACGGTGACGATTGGAGCGGCAACTACGATCACGGTGGATTCTGGCACCAATGTCATTAGTAGCCTTACTGTTAGCGCCAACACCACGCTTACTTTAAATGCTAACTTATCTGTTACTGGCGATGTGTCCGTATCAGGAGCAACTGTACAGTTTACAGTTAATGGATCCGGGACCCTGTCGGTTGGGGACGACTTCCTGATGGAAAATCCAAACCAAACCTATACGCAGTCCGGAACGGTAACGGTGCATATTGCAGACGATGTAGCCATTACGGGGAACAATACGATCTTTACGGTCACCGGAGGCTACTTTAAGGTCGATTCCGACTTCCTCTTGAGTGGTAACGACAATTCCGAACTCAGGGTGAATGGCGGTGATCTCGGCGTTGCTGGATTGCTTACGCTTGCGAGTAGCGCCGACGCGGTCCTTACCTCCGGAAATGTGTTTCTCACGCAAAACCCCACCTTGGGCTCCGGCAGCACAATTACTGATCCCAACGGGATCCTGCCCGTGACCTTTGATGCCCTTCGCGCGCGCGCTGCGGATGGCGCGGTGTTGGTGGAATGGCACGTCGCCAGCGAGGTCGAGAACGCCGGCTTCCACCTCTGGCGCCGCCCTGCCGGCGGTTCAGGCTGGGCGTGGGTGCGCGCCAACCACGCCTTGATCCCCGGGCGCCTGTCCTGCCCCGAACCAAAGACCTATCGATTCCTCGACAAGCCCGACGCCGGCTGGTGGGAGTACCGTGTCGAGACCGTGGCCTTGGACGATGCGCGCGAGTTCTTCACGTCTAAGGACGCCTTCGCCTGGTCGGGGGAGGGCCTCGTGGACGAGACGATCGCGCCCGCCGAGCTGACCGAATCATTTGGAGAAGCCCTGCGCGCCGACGCCCGCACCCTGCGCGTTACGGATCTGGCGCGCGCGGCTTCGCCCGAACAGAGTGCCGCGTTGCCGGCAGCGAACAAGGCACCCAGCGCCGACGTTCGTGCTTCAAAAGACGGCGCGGCGGAGCCGGACGCCGAAATCGGCGCGTTGGCCCGCGGCAAGAAGCCCAAGTACGGCGATGCGGCGAAGGCGCTTTACACGGGCCGCGGCGTGCTGCTGGTCCCGTCGGCTTCCATGCCGGCCGGATTCGACGCGACGAAGTCGAAGATCTACCGCGGCGGATTCACGGTGCACGCGCTGGGGATCGTGAATGGCGACGTAGCTCTGTACGCGCCCGGCTATGCCGACCGGTACACCGAAAACGACGCATTCTTCTTCTACCCGCAACCCGGCAAGACCAAGGCGCAGAAGCTCAAGAAGGCCAACGGCCTCTTCAAGGGCCAGGTCGAAGCGTTGGACGCCGGGACGAACACGGTCACGGATCGTTACAAAGACGTTTATTTCAACTTCACCAAGAAGCCGCTGGCCTACGAGCCCTGGATCAGCAGCCAGTTCCTGGCGCAGGATGGCGGTGGATCGGGCCTGTCCAGTTTCACCCTCACGCTGCCGAACCTCGTCGCGGGTGAGGCCAGCCTGCAGGCCACCGTCTTCGGCCACAGCGATGCGGCCGATGAGTTGGGCGACGACCATGCGCTGCAGGTCTTCGTCAACGGCAACCTGGCCGGCAACGTGACGTGGGAAGCCAAGGACGGAAAGGTCACCTTCACCTTCCCGAACCTAAGCGGTGTCTTGGCGGCCGGCGACAACACCGTTGAGTTGGTCACGCCGCCGCTGGCGGGCATCGCGAGCCAACTCGGCTTCGTCTACAGCCTCTCCGCGACCTACCCCATGGCGCTGCAGGGCCCCGGGCCGCTGGTCATCGACGGCTCGGCGGGCGGGGCCTCGACCCGCGTGTACGAAGTGAGCGGGCTGGAAACCGACGAGTTGTGGATCGTCGACGCGCGCCGCCCCGAGAAGGCCAACCTGATTGCCTACGAGACCCGCGACGACGGCGGCAGCTTTACCGCGCGCTTCAAGGTCAAGGGCGGCGAATGGGGCGCCGGCGACGGCATCCTGGTCGTGCCGCACGGTGACGAGCTTGCGCCGCTGGACGTCAGCGCGCGCACGATCCAGCGCCTGCCCAAGACCGTCGGCTACCTCGCCACCGGCCCCGCGCGGTTCGAGAGCGCGCTGCAGCCGCTGCTGGACCAGCGCGCGGCGGAAGGCTTGGCGCCCGTGTTCGTCGACCAGGAAGCACTCTTCGACGCGTACAACTTCGGGCGCTACGGCCCCGAGGGCATCCGCCGGGCGGTGCGCGAGGTCCATCCGGATTTCCTGCTTCTGGCCGGCCGAACGCACTGGGATTATTTGAACCGCGAGAACTCCGGAATTGACCCGCTCTGCCCGACGGTTCTCGAACCGACCAGCCGGTTCGGCGAGGCGCCTTGCGACGCGCGCTTCGGCGATCTGGGCAAGGGCTTCGCGGAAGTGGCCGTGGGGCGGTTCCCGGTGAACAACGAAGCGGAGCTGGCGGTCGCCGTGCAGCGCTCGCTCGACCATGTCGCCTCCGCCGGCTCGAGCGGCACGTGCGGCCTGGCGGTGGCCGACGAGAGGGACGGCTTCGACTTCTTTGACAGCCAGGCGGCGAAGATCGTGGCCGACGTGCCGGAGATCGAGTGGGCGCAGGCGAATCTGGGCAGCGCCGAATACCCCGATGCGGCCTCGATCACCGAAGCGATGGAGGATGCCGCCAACGGCGACGCGAACGTGATCCTCTTCGTCGGACACGGCTCCAGCAGCAAGCTTTCGAAGTCGAACGTACTGGACGTGACCAAATGCGCCGGCTGGACGGGGAACGTGGTGCTGCTGCAGGCGACGTGCACCGCAAACTACACGATTCACAACCTGCCAGGGCAGAGCACCAACGCCGGTACGCTGCTGACCCAGGCGCAGGGCGGCATCGCGGCGTCGATCGCGACCACGACCTACACGAACTCGATCGCCGGGATGAACTTCATGAGCGACCTTCTGGGCGCCGCGCAGCGCGGCTCGGCGACCTGGGGCGAGGCTCTGGTGAAGGCTCAGCAGGAAGCGTTCGAGCGCGGAAGGACCAGCGAACTGGACGCCGACATGGCGAAGACCGAATGCCTGCTTGGCGATCCGGCTCTGCCTTGCGCGCCTTGATGCCGGAATCCGATGCTGAAGCCGGGAGATTTGGGTGGGAGAGCGCTGGATCCATAGCCCGGGCGTAGCCTGGGAACGCTTCCGGGACGAGGTGGTGATCCTCGCGGCGAGCGGGCGTAAGATCGTGCGCCTGAATGCCGTCGGGAGCTGGGTGTGGGCCTGCTGCGACGGCCGCACGACGCTCGACGAGCTGGCCCGGAAGATCGCCCGGCGATGGGATCGTTCGACCGAGCAGGTGGCCGGCGAACTTCGCGCGTTCTGCGAGGAACTCGCCGCGCGCGGCTTGCTGTCCGCCGCGCCCGCCATGATTGCGATTCCGGTGCGCAAGACGGGCGCGGGACGGCTGGTGGCCGTCGCGGGACCGTACGTCCTGCCGATGGTGGCCGACGAGAAGGGCGCGGGCAATGGCGGACGCCGCGACCGGGTCTCGCCGCGCAGCGTTACCGGTTTGCCGTGAGCGCCTAGATGGGCCAAGGAAGACGTGCAGAAGATAGATGGAGCAGAAAGGCAGTGTCTGGTGGAAATAAAGAAGTTCGTCCTGGCGATGATGGTCTTCATGGCAGGCGAGCTCATGCCATGGGCGCACGCGGCCAACGAAGTCCACAACATCACCCAGAACACCTTCCATAACTCGATCCAGGCGGCGGTTACGGCAGCGACTGCCGGTGACACCCTGGTCGTCGAAGCCTCGCTTAGCGAAGGCAAGGTGGTCGTTAACAAGAACCTGACCCTTCAAGGCCTGACCGGCGCAGAGGTCGTGACCGCGTCCACCAACACCACCAATACGGGCGACAACAAGGCCTGGTTTCTGGTCAACACCAGCGTCAACCTGCAGGTCCGGAACCTGATCTTCGACGGCGACTCCGACGGTAACAGCATCGCCATCAGCCAGGCCTTCCGCCACAAAGGCACCGGCAAGTTCGTGAACTGCACCTTCCGGGACATCCGCTTCGAGGACTACGTGGGCACGGCGATCGTGGCCTTCGGCGGGAACGTGGACGTTGACCGCTGCGCGTTCACTGACATCGAGCGCGTCGGCGTGCTTTTCTTCGATACAGGCATCACCAACGCCAAGTGCATCAACAGCAGCTTTCTGGGGCAGGGCAACGGCGACCAGGTCAATTACGGCGTGGAAGTCAACGCCGGCGCCGTGGTGGAGATTCGCGGCAACTCGTTCGAGGACTACAGCGGCATCGCGAGCACCGACGACAGCACGTCCGCTGGCGTGCTGGTCACCAGCGAGGGCGGCACGGGCACCGCGGCGACGCTGACCGACAACGTCTTCACCGACTGCACCTTCGGCCTGGCCGTTGGCTTTCTGGTAACGGACACCTCTCTCGTCGACGCACAGAACAACCAGTTCGAAGGCAACACGATCGCCGTGGGAAGCTTCGGGCCGACGGTGAACGCGCCGAACAACTGGTGGGGCGATGAGAGCGGCCCGGACGACCCCACGGGCACCATCGAGGCCGACGGCACGACGCACATCAACCCGGCCAATGTGCTCAATGCCGACGGCATTGGCGATGCCGTTACCGATGTGCGAGTCGATTACACGCCGTGGCTGACTTCCGACCCCGCCAACAACCCTCCTACCGCCAACGACGACGGCTTTGAAGTCCTCGCGGACTCGACCGGCAACATCCTGCTCGTCCGGGCCAACGACACCGCTTTGCCAGACACGGGCGAGACGCTGACGGTACAGAGCGTCAACACAATCGGCACGCTAGGCATCGCCTCGGTTACGGCCGGCAACCTGAGCGTGACCTATACTCCGCCAGCGGGCTTTACCGGCCTTGACCACCTAACCTATACGCTCAGCGACGGCAACGGCGGCACGGACACCGCGGACGTCGACATCAGCGTCGTCGCCGGCGTCGGCGGCAACAGCCCGCCGGTGGCGCAAGTCGTTACGCCTTCGAGCGGTTCGGTGGATCTCAACGGAGGCGAAGACTTCGAATTCGTCGTCACCGCGACCGACGGGGACGGCGACACGCTCACCTACAACTGGCAGTTCGGGGACGGCACGCAGACATCGGGCATCGAACTGACGAACGTCATCCACGTCTTTGCGCCCGGCACATTCACCATCACGGTGACCGTGACCGACGGCAACGGCGGCTCCGACAGCGTCCAGATCGAGGTCACCGTCGTCGGCGGGGTGGACGATGCCGACCTCTACGTCGCCAAGGCGGGCTTCGCCATCAACTGGAAGGCGCACAACGCAGCTGGCACGCCGAAGGACACGATCTCCTTCGCGGGGAACATCAACCCTGCCGGCATGCCGCTCGTGGTGCCGAACGGATCGTTGGTTCAGGTGAAGGTCAACGATGTCAGCATCCTTGGGGGCGCGAAAGCCCTTGATTCCAAAGGTTCCGTGAAGGGGCTGGTGGGCGCCGCCAAATTTTCCTTCAAGGTCAGCCCCAAGAATGGCAAGTATGCGTTCAAGATCTCCGGCAATGACCTGCGCACTGCCCTGGACGACATTCTCGACGTCGCCACGGTTGCCCCGGCGTCACTGCCCGTCCGGCTGGGCCTTGTTTTCAATGCTACTACCGGGCTTGATACCCTCGCGTACGAAGGTCAGCCGAACTTTCTCTACACGACCAAGGCCGGAAGCTCGAGCAAGGGCAAGTTCTCCTTCAAGACCAACCAGCTGCTCAGCGGCGCATACACGGCCCTGAAGACCAGCGCGAAGGAGGGCAAAGTCGGCGGCGAGCACCTCGTTACGTCCGTGGGCGTGCTGGAGCTTGGTGGCGGCGGCGCGGTGATCCCCGATATTGGCGGCGCCGGGACCAACATTACGCTCGAGATCGGCACGAAGAGCATCACCTTCAACTCCAACCTGCTGGTGCAGTCCGCCAAGAACCTGACGCTCCCCAAGGACGCGGTATCGGAACTCACCTTTTTCAACCTGAACAACCCGAAGAAGACCTTTGCGTTTAAGACGGCGGCCAACCTGACCGGCACGGGCATCCCGAACGCCGGGTCGGGCGGTGCGGCCCACGATCTGGTCATTCGGTTGACGATGGTCATCAACGGCGAAAGCGTCGAACTCGACACCGCGGTCGAGATTCTGCGCAAGGACAACAACTCGAAGAGTTGGAAGCGATAAGCATGTTCGCACGGACGGCAAATATCGCGCGCTGCTGCCTCGTCCTGGCCTGTATGGCCGGCGGCGTGGCCTCGTGTGCGGATGGCGCCGCCACGGGAAGGAAGGCCGCGGACGCGCCGGTCTGGCACGACGCCACCGCGCTGCAGGTTCAATCCGTGCACGTGCTCCGCGCGAAGGATGGCGCGGACGGCGAGTTTGAATACCTGCCCGCGGACGCGGTTCGGATCCAGCGGCGCGGGGAGACCTACGACGGAGCCTTGACGTCGGGAACCTTCATCGGTGCCCAGGATACCCTGATTACGGGAAGCGACCGCATCGTCCAGGTGCGCTTCAGCGACGGCACGCTGTTGGTCCTGGGCCGCCATTCGCGCCTGCGCGTAACCGACCGCTACCTCTCGAAGGGCGGCTTGGGCACGGTGCTGACGCTGTACGAAGGCATCGTGCGCGTTCAGGTCTCGGAGTTGGCGGCGCGCGGCGGCTTCTACCTGCACGCGTCGGCGGCCTCCGTGCAGGTCTCCAAGCCCTGCGGCCTGGTCGTGCGGCAGCAGAACAGCGAGCGCATGGACGGCGCCAGCCGGACCGACGTGACGCTGCTGTTCGGCGCGTGCCAGGTGCTGCCCGCCGGCAAAACGGAGACGGGCAAGGAGAACGTGTGGAACCTCGAAACGTCCGGCGAAAAACTCGTGGCGGTCGACAGCAACGACGTCGAACCGAAGAGTGAGACCCTGGCCGTCGCCGCGCTTGGTAAGCTCACCGCCGAAGTGCCGTTCCTCTTCGCTGGTGCCGTGCGCCTGGCGGAGAAGGTCGAACTGCCCGGGCCGGTCGACGCCTTGGCTTCGGTCGAGAAGGTCAGCTTGGCGCCGTACCTGCCCGATGCCATTCCCGGTCCGCCCGCCCTGGACGACCCCGCGTTCCAGTTCCTGCCCAGCGGTTCGACGGGCACCGGCCCGCACCGCCTGGACGTGCCGCCCGGCTTGACGCCGACCAACGGCGTCAGTCCTTCGGGCCCCTGAGCGCTAATTCCAACAGGATTAGTCAGCGCGGTTAACGATCCTTCTTTTCCGGCTCGTTGGGAGGCTCGTTGGCGGGTTTTGAGGCGAGCCCCTTTCCTTCCTTGAAGGTCCGGGTCTGTTCCTCGAGCCACTCCTTCTGCAACACGCCTTCGATGCGCGCGAATGTGACGGCGCCGTCGTTGGGTCCGCGCCAACTCTCGAACGCGAGCATGGGCCGCTGCTCGGGGCGTTCTTCGGGAACCAGGTGCGTGCCTTTGTGGTCGGCCGGCGGCCACTTCTCGATGACCACGGCGTCGTTGAAGCCGCAGGTCACGAGACTGTTCTTCACCTCGATCGAGAAGCGGTTGGCCTTGCGGTCCTTTGCGGCGGCGGGGAAGGGAGCCGTCTTGACGCCGCCCGCCGGAAACGCGCTGGCGCGAATGGTGGGCTCGGTACCCTTCTCCTGCACATCGGTTATGCGCACCTCGCTCCATCGGCGTCCGTCGCTGCTGCGATAGACCACGGCGCCGCCGCCCCAGTTGCCCATGCGCCCTTCAACCTCGAACGTCAGCTTTAAATCTCCGGTGTACGCCGCGCGTGTGTTGATGAAGCTCTCGCCCTTGTCCTTTCGCATCAGCTTGCCGTCGCGGATCTCGGCGTTGGCTACCGGACCGGGATTGTCGAGGACTTTGCTTCCGGTCTGGGTGTACTGGCCGAAGCGGGTCTCCCAGTCGTCGAGTTGCTCCGGGGTCTTGAAATCGTAGCTCACGACGATCGCACGCGTGTCTGGATTGAAGGCCTCGACCTTCCCGCGGAAGAGCTTGTTGATGCTGAAGCCGATGACGGCGTCCTGTGCCAAAGCCTTCAACTCCGCGGCGCGAGCGGCTTTCGACGTTCCGAACACCGAGCCCGCGTGCCGGGTCTCGAAGTCCGCGAGCATCGGCAGCATCTTCTCGCCGCCGGCCTTGTCGAGTTTCCTCGCGGCGAAGCCGGCAACGAAGTCCTCGACCACCTTCCAGGCTTCTTCCGCGGCGACTTCGGCCGCGCCGAGCCGGCGTTTGCGGATCAGCTTGCGGTAATGATCCGGCAGGAGGTCACCGCCCAGATCCTTCAGGCCGGCTTCCGCTTCGTCCAGGTTTCCCGCGCGCAGGGCGTCGAGCGCCGGCGCCAAGTGGTGCGCCGCGGTGGCCGGCTTGTAGCTTCCGCGGAACTCCTGTCGCTGCTCCGCCGTCAGGTCAGGGACCGGCACCAAGGTCTTGCTCACCCCCGCGCGGACCCCGTTGATGATGTAAGGCTGCTCGAGCTTGATCACGTCGCCATCGATCGACTGGACTTCACCTTTCTGGATGCCCTTCACCGTCTTGAGCGCCACCGATTTTCCGATCAGGGCGCGCAGGCCGTCCTGTTCCAATTTCAGGACCTCGTTGCGAGCGGCAAGGATGGCATTCAGGGCCGCGAGCAGTTCCTTCTGCCCTTCGTACTGGGCGTCGCGGTCCATGGCTCCAACGGCTTCGGCGGCCTTGGTCCAGCCGCCCTCGGGCTTCAGCAGCGCATCGTCGAACCGGTCCAAGACGGCTTCGGTATTCTGCCTGCTTTCCGGGGCCTTCGCCTGTGCGGACGCTGCTTCGGCGCGCGCCTTCTTGAGAGCGGCTTTGGCCTCGGCGATCTTTCCGTCCAGCGGCGCGAAGCGCACCGTGTCCAGCGCAGCCAGGCACGTGACGGCGTCGTCGAGTTTCCCGTCTTTCAGCAAGGCATCGGTCTCGGCAAGCGCAGGCTCGATTTTTCCCGCGGCCTCGCCGCGCAGGGCCTCGATAAGCGGCGCAACGCGCGCGGCGTTTTCCTTGGGGTGTTTGTCATGCAACTCGTTCAGAAGAGCCAGCGCGCCGTCGTAGTTCCCGGCCTTCTTCTTGGCTTCGGCGTTTGCTACGGCCGCATCCCAAGCCTTTGCCCGGGCCTCGGACAACCGGGCCTGCAGTGCAGCCAGGTTGCCCTCGACTTCGGCTGCGATCTTCTCCTGCCCGCTACTTCGCGCGAGTTGCAGGAGCTCCTCGTAGCGGAGTTTCTGCTCCTCGAAAGCATCCGGGTGCTCCTTCGCGAATGCGCGGAGATCCGAGAGTTTCTGCATTACGTCGGCGTCGGGATCCGGTGGCTTTGCTGTTTCCGTAAGCTTGGCCGGCGCAGGCATGGGTGCTTCCGGCAGCGGGGAGGCGGGTGCGGCTGGATCGGTTCGCGCTTGGCGGTTCTCAGGCGGCGTGTTTCCGGACATGAAGTACACGACGGCCAGCAGAAGCAGCACGCCGCCGCCGATGCCCATGTACAGCCAGGGCGGGGAGCCGCTGCCGGCGGGCGCGGGTTCTTCGTCACCATCCCGGCGCCGCGCCGGACGCGCGCGCACCGCCGCGCCGGACCGCACGGGCGACTGCAAGCCGGTGGTGGGCAGGCGTGAGGTCGGCATCCGTGCTTCGAGGTTGTCGATCAGCTCGATGAGTTCGGCCGCCGAGGCCGGCCGCTGCTCGCGCTTCTTCTGGACAAGCCTGCCGATTAGGCGCCCGCAGGCCTCGCTCACCTCGGGATTGACCTGGTGGGCCAAGCGCGGCTTCTCGCTGAGGTGTTTGACCATGATGACGGCGCCGGTCTCGCCGGTGAACAGCGGTTCGCCGGTGACGAGATGAAAGAAGGTCGCGCCGAGGGCGTAGAGGTCCGTGCGGATATCGAGATCTTTCGTCTCGCCGCGCGCCTGTTCGGGCGCCATGTAGTACGGCGTGCCGACAGCCTTTCCATCCTGCGTGAGAGTGGCGTCCTGAGCGCCGGTCTGCTTGGCAAGGCCCAGGTCCGCGAGCTTGGCTTCGCCGCGCGAGGTCATCAGGATGTTGTCGGGCTTGATGTCGCGGTGCACGATGCCGTGCTTCTCGGCGCAGACCAGCGCGTCGGCGACCTGCCGGATGATCTTCAGCGCCTCGTCCTCGTGCAGGGTGCCGCGCTGCTTGAGCAGCCGGCCGAGCGGCTGGCCGTCGACGAATTCCATCGCGAAGTACCACAGCCCCGATGCGGGATCCCGTCCCACGTCGATGCCCTGGACGATGTGCGGATGCACGAGCTTGGCCGAAGTGCGCGCCTCCCGCTGGAAGCGTTCGATGAACTTCTCGTCCTTGGCCACCGACGGCGGCAGGATCTTCAGGGCGACGATGCGGTCGAGGGATTCCTGACGGGCCTTGAAGACAGCGCCCATGGCACCGGCGCCGAGCTTGCCGAGGATCTCGTATCCGGCGATCCGGCGCTGCCCGCCCGGCGACATGGGTGCGAGCGAGGGGTCGCCTGGCTGGCCCTGTCGGTCCATACCCTTCCGGCTCCTGCCATGGCCCGGTCCAACCGGCCTGGCGCAGCCATCCTACCCGAAAGGCCCTGCGGCCCCAAGATGCGCTTTTCAGCGGACCCGTGGTGTCCGGGGCGGCGGTCACGCGAATGGAGGAAGTTCCTGCGCGGCAGGGGAACTAAAAATTTATCTGTATATTTTGGCTTATAAATATCAATTATCGAAGCCGAGTGGAGCGGCTTCTGCAGCACACACACGTAGGATGTGCCCCTTCTCGATGTGCAGGCGCGCCTCGAGACGGCCTCGATGGAGCGGTCGCCGCCTTCAGCCGACTTTGGTTTCCGGCTATTGCGCGGCGACAGAGCGCCACGCGGCGTGTCCGGCGTGCCGAACAAGCCTTCGCTTCTGCATGTAGTAAAGAACATGGCGTGCCAGATCATTCACAACGCGACTAAATCTATAACCATATAATTTTAATGAAGATGCGTGCGCGATCTGGCGCTTGCGCACGTGCGCGTCCGGGCCTTCTGCGTCCGCTGGTATGGACGAACGAGGGCGCAGGCGCCGCGTGTTCATGAAGTTGTCCGAACAGCTGAAAACAATTGCCCGTCCCGTCGAGACGGTGGGCGCCGCTGCTGCACGAGCGCGGGCGGCTTTACCGGTGCGCGAAGACCGGTCCTGCAATGCACGAGAGACGGCCTGTCGGGCCCGAATCGGTGATATTAGTGAAATTATTTATATTTAAAATTTTGAATTAATTAACTCGTAACGCCCTGGACCCGCATTCGCCGTTGGCATAGCCGTTGCAACCTCTTCCTTCGTGTCCGGGAATTCGGACGCGGATCGAGGAGGCAACCCATGTCTCGCCCGCACCGCCAAATGCTCGCCTTCGCAGCCGCAGTTCTGGCGCTGTGCTCGGCGGGGCGTTCGGCAGAGCGGGAACGCTGCTTTGCGGGTCCGTGGCCGCAGCATTCGGCGCAGGCGCGCGGCGCATCCTCGGCGCTCTACCCGGCGGATCCGATCGGCGCGGCGGCCTGCCGCGAGGTCTACCACGTGGACGGAACAGGGCTGTGCGTCGCGGTGCTCGATACGGGCCTGCGCACGACGCATCTCGACTTCGCGGACAAGGTCCTCGCGCAGAAAAACTTCACGGATGACAGCAATGCCGACGACGCGAGTGACGGCAACGGGCACGGCACGCATGTGGCCGGGATCGTCTGCGCCGGCGGCATCCACACCGGCGTGGCGCCCGGGGCTAAGATCGTTCCGCTGAAGGTGTTGGATGACAGCGGCAGCGGCTACTACGACGACATCGAGGCGGCGCTGCAGTGGGTCGTCGAGAACCACGAGGCTTACAACATCACTGTCGTCAACCTCAGCGTCGTTTCAGGCGGGTGCCTCACCGCGCCCTACAACAACGGCGTGCGAGAGAAGATCCAAACCCTGCGTGCGCTTAGGATTCCGGTAACGGCGGCGGCGGGCAACCGCTACCACGAGAACGGCGGCAAGCAGGGCATGTGCGCGCCGGCGGTCTTTCCCGAGACCGTCAGCGTCGGGGCGTTGTACGCCGTCGACGTCGGCCCAAGTAGTTTTGGCACGTCAAGGGCTTACAGCACTGCGGCGCAGCGCGTGGCGGCCTTCAGCCAGCGTCTGAGCGAGGCGCAGGGCGGCGAGAGCCGCACCGACGTATTCGCTCCCGGCGCGCCGATGACGTCCAGCGGCATCGGCGACGACAGCGACAGCGCCACGGCGATGGGCACCAGCCAGGCCGCTCCGCTGGTGGCGGGCGTGGTGCTGCTGCTTCAGGAGCACTGGTTGCGGCACAAGGGCCAACTCCCGACGGTGGAAGAAGTTGAAGCCGCGCTTCGGGGCGGTTCGACGCCGGTGAACGACGGCGACGACGAGGACGACAACGTCGCGCACACGGGCGAGACCTTCGCCGCGCTTGATGCCGTTAAAGCCTTGGCGGCCTCGGGCTTCGAGCCGATGGCGGCGGCGAAGGGCGGGATCGTGGTGGCGAGCGAACCGAGCGCGACGCCGGATCCGGCGCAGGCTGGCGTGCCGGTTGACTTCGCATTGGCGGCGCAGACGGTCGACGGCGGCAACGTGTTGGTACGCTGGGACTTCGGCGACGGACTGCACGCCGACGGCGCGCACGTGCGGCACGTCTACGCGGCTGCGGGCAGCTACACAGTGCGAGTGTCGCTGCGCAGCGGTGGCTCGAAGAGCGCGCGCACGCTGAGCCTCGCGGTAGCGGAAAGCGGCGCGGCGGTGCAGCCCATGGCGGTCGATAACCTCTTGGCAAAGATCGACTTCCGACGCGACGGAAACGATCAGCTGAGCCTGAAGACACGCGTTACGTTGCCGCAAGGTTTCGAGCCCGACGGCACGGTGGTGACGTTCAGCGCCGGGACGTTCGAGGCCGCATTCGTGCTGGATGCGAAGGGCCGCGCGAAGGTTGCGGGCCTGGGCGCGTGCAAACTCGACGCGCGCAACGGCTGCGTCACGCTGGGGTTAAAGCGCCAGCGGCTGGCCGCGGCGCTGGACGAAGCGGGCCTGCCGGGAGGCGCTGCCGCGAACGCCGCCGCGACGCTTTATGTGACGCTGGGCATCGGCGAGACGGCGTACGGCGCGAACGTACAGGTGCGCTACAGCGCGAAGGCGGGCAAGGGCGGCGTCGCGCGATCGAAATGACGAGCGCGGAATTCCGGACCGTGCACGTGGGGCTGCGCGACGTGCAGGAGTGCACATTGAGATTCGTATCGAAATTATCATAATTCTAACAAGGTGCATTTTGCGGGATCATTGGAGTTATGACATTTTTGCACGGCGTGCTGCGCGAAGTGCAACAAGAACTTACAGGATCGATGCGCATTGTGCTGCGCGAGATGCAAGCGAAATCCAGGCGCTTCGATGAAGCCGCGGCGGGCGGCCCGGAAAATACGCAAAGCGTATGAGCGGTGGCATTCGAATCCCGGTTGGCCGACATCCCCGTGATGCCTCAGGCAACCCGGTCAAAAACCCAAAAAATTTTCCTCCTAAACGCTCGGGCTGAGGGCGGAGCCACGCTTATCTTTCTCTCCTCGCGCTCAATCGCGGCGTACCGACGCCACGACGAAGATTTCTAAGAACGCCTGACAGAATGAACCGTGGCTGCGAGGGCCGGAATTCGACATCCAGCCAAGGCGCGAAGCCAAAGCCGTATCGAGGAGATACGGCGTGGCGTAGCAACGCAGGCCGGGTGCCGAAGACCGGCCCTCCCGCAGGGCGGCGAACGGTAGGAGTTTAAGATCGCCGTACCTACCTGGGTGGATTGATTGGAAAAGGCCATGTATCTCGCTCGCCGCTCTTGTACCCAGGCCCTTCGCCGCGCATGCCGCGGGGCATTCTTTTAGGTGTTCTAAGTTCGAATATCTTTTCAGTGCGCTGGGGAGGCCGTACGATGACGCTCGAACTTTTCCGCCCCGAAACCCCTGCGCCCCGCCGCACGTCGCTGGTGGGCGTGCCGTCCGGCGCGGTGCTGGCCGAGTCGCGCATTCCAGCGGACCGCCGGGGAAGGGTGGTCGTGGCGCTCGACGGTGCGCACGATCCTTCGGCCGCGATCGAGTCCGAGAACCTGGTGATGCGGTTCGTCATCGTGAACGATGGGCCCTACCAGGCCGTCAAGAAGGTGCTCTACAAGAACGGTGCGCACGATCCTTCGGCCGCGATCGAGTCCGAGAACCTGGTGATGCGGTTCGTCATCGTGAACGATGGGCCCTACCAGGCCGTCAAGAAGGTGCTCTACAAGAACGGTTCCAGCGGCAGCTTCAAGAATACGAAGGCACTCAAGGAACTGGTGCCGTAAGCGGGCGCGCTGCTTGCGCGGGTAGCGGCCGTGGATCTGCCGCGGCCGCAGCAGAATTGGGCTTCGAACCCTTACATATGGCTAAAATTACTGTTAAATAATCCTGCCAAAAGTTTTGACTGGCCTTGCTGCGGCGAATAGGGTGTTCCGGCCGGCGCCTCGAAAAGGCCGGTCATTGACCACGTCAAAACGCAGCGTAGCTACGAAACCCGCCCGGCTGGGAGGCCGAACGATGACGCTCGAACTTTTCCGCCCCGAAGCCCGGATGTATCGCCGCACGTCGCTGGTGAACGTGCCCTCCGGCACGGCGCTGGCCGAGTTGCGCATTCCGGCGGACCGCCGCGGGTGGGTGGTGGTGGCGCACGACGCCTCGAGCGACCCGGTTTCGACGATCGCGGAATTCAACAACAACGGCCTCGCGACGTTGTGCGTGCGGCTGGACGGCGCGGCGAACGCGCGGTTCCTGGCCGAGACGGTCGCGTGGCTGAAGCGCAGCGTCGCGGAAGCGCAGGGCCTGCCCGTCGGGCTGCTGGGCTTCGGCGCGGCGGCAAGCGCGGCGTTGGAAGCGGCGGCGGTGCTGGGCACGTCGCTCGGCGCGCTGGTGGCGGTCAACGCGGCGCCGGACCTGGCGAAGGCCCGCCTGAACGGCGTGCGCACCTTTACGCTCCTGATTACCGACGAAGAGCATCTGGGCGTCAACCGGCGCGCGGCGCAGCGCGTGCGCGGCGTGGCGCGGCTGGAGATCGCGGACGGTTTGCTTGAAGAGGCCGCGCGGGTCTACGGCGCGGCGTGGCTGAGCGGGCACCTAGGCGCGGCGGCTCCGGCGCGCGGGATGCTCTCGCGGCTGGTGGGTTCGTGGCGCATGCCGAAGCTGTGGTTGGGCGCGTCCAGCCGCGCGGCGGCGGCGTTCCTGCTGGCGGCCGGCGCGTACTTCGCGTCGTCGCCAAACGCGCATGCGGCCACCACCTCAACGTTCTCCGGCGGCGTCCTGGCGGTGGTGGGCGACGGCACCGACACCAATCTGTTCATTACGGAATCGGGCGGCAACGTGCTGGTCAACGGCGCGAACCCCACGAATCCCGGTGGCCCGATCGCGGCTAGCCAGGTCACGTCGATTCTAATCACGGGCAGCAACGCCGATGAGAATATAAGTGTCGCATCGGTGAGTTCGGCGGCCTTCACGCAACTCGATCAGATCGTGGTCGACGCCGGCGCCGGCGCTGACACCATCACCGGCAGCAACCAATTCGCCGAGTCGCTGATCGGCGGCACCGGTGCCGACAGCGTCGTCGCGCAGGGCGGCAACGACACCTTGGTCGGCGGCAGCGCCGAGCTCGACACCCTCTCGGGCGGCGACGGCGACGACCTGGTGATCATCGAGGGCGGCACGGAGGCCAGTCCATCCGCCGATGGCGGGCTGAACAACGACACGCTGCGGTGCGAAGGCACCGCCGGCAACGACAGCCTGACGGTGGTCAGTGTTGGGGCGAATTTCGAGCGCCTGGAGGTCGATGGCGGCTTGGGCAACGATACCGTGTTCGGCGGCGCCCTGTTCGTCTTTCCGGCCCAGATGGTCTTGGACGGGAACGAAGGCCAGGACAGCATCGTGGGCCCGAATCTCCAGACGGGCGTCGGTATTCCCGCCATCACGCTCTTGGGCGGCGGCGGCAACGACACCTTGTCGGCATTCCCGGCGGCGCTCATCCCGGGTCCGGTGACCCTGATCGGCGGCCTGGGCGACGACTCGCTGGTCGGCGGCGCCTTGAACGATCTGCTCCAGGATGGCGGCGACGGCAGCACGACCGCGTTCGGCGGCGGCGGCGGCGGCGACTCGCTGACGGTCAACGCCGACAGCGTGGGCGACCTGATGGTCCTGGACATCCGGGGCATCAACCGCGCGACGGTCAGCGGCGGCTTCGGCAACGACATTATCGAGATCGCGAATTGTGACGTGAACGCGGGCCTGCTCCAGCTTCAAGTCAACGGAGGCGACGGCTTCGACAGCATTGAGATGGGGAACATCACCGGCGCCAGCCTGGCCGTCACGCTCTTTGGCGGCCCCGGCAACGATACGATTTCCGGAAGCAATTTCATCGGCGACACCATCTTCGGCGACGCCGGCGACGACAGCCTGATGGGCAACAACGGCAACGACTCCATCATCGGCGACGACAGCCTTTTCGGCAGCGTGGATGTCGGAAACGACACGCTCTCCGGCGGCACCGGCAACGACACGCTGTTTGGCGAACTCAGCAGCTTGACCGGCGGCGACGACCTGCTCTTCGGCGACGACGGCAACGACAGCCTGGACGGCAGCCGAAACAACGACACCGTCTTCGGCGGTGCCGGCGACGACATCTTTGACGACCTGGACGGCGGCAACGACAGCCTCGTTGGCGGCACCGGAAACGACCTGTTCTTCATGAAGCCCGGCAGCGAGGACTCCGTGGCCGACAGCGGCGGGCTGGACACCCTGAGTTTCGCCGCCGCCACGGCGGCCGTGCGCATGGACCTCTCCAAGCAGGGCGTGCGGCAGAGCCTCGACAGCTCGGGCAACGGCCTGACGCTCTTCGGTGTCTTCGAAGGGTGGACCGGCAGCAACTTTAACGACGAGCTGTTCCTGACGCCGATCGTCTCTCCGCGCAGGGTGGACGGCGGCCCCAACGACTCGGTCGGCACCGGCGACATTCTGCACTACGACCCCAAGGGCTTCGGCGTCACCGACAACGATACGGCCGGCACGCTCACGCCGGACAGCGGCGGCTTCGGCGTCGTGACCTACCTGAACTGGGAGTCGATCGATCTGACCGACAGCTTCGACCCTGGCGACATCGACGGCGACAGCCTCCCCAACGGCTCCGACGACGACGACGACAACGACGGCATCGTTGACGACAAGGACCCGGACCGCGACGGCGACGGCTGGGACAACGACGTCGAGGAGTTGTTCGGCACCGACCCCAACGACCCGCTGGACTTCCCGGATGACTCGATTACGGGCACCAATTCGGGGGCGGACACCGACGGCGACGGGATCCCCGACGAGATCGAGGACGTGACCGGCAACCTGGACCTGGGTGTCGCGCCCGGGCCGATGTCCGTCAGCAAGTTCAAGGGCAAGCTTGTCTTCCCGGCGGCGCTGAAAGACACCCTGTCCTTCAAGGCGCGCCTGGCGATGCCCCTAGGCTTCACGCTCAACGGCGCCCACATCGTCGTGGACATCGGCGGGGTGATCAAGGAGTTCGACCTCGACGCGAGGGGCAGCAGTTCCCGCCTGGTCAAGGACGACAAGGCGAAGATGAAGATTCTGCCGACCAAGAAGCAGGTCCAGGACGGCGCGCTGCTCGCCGACCTGACCGTCACGCTGAAGAAGCAGGACTTCTCGGCCGACCTGGCCGACGAGGGCCTCGACAATACGGCCTCGGACCTTCTCGCCGAGGAGGTGGTCGCGCTGGTCGTGATCGTCGAAAGCTCGCCCTTCAAAGCCGTCAAGAAGGTGATATACACGAACAAGACCGGCACCTCGGGCTCCTTCAAGAACACGAAGGTGGTCCCGCCGACGCCGTAGCCGCCAACCCTGCGCCGCGCGGCGCTCCGGATGGCCCGCGCGGGCCAATGCATGACATGATGCGTTCCGTTCGTCCCGGCACGAGCGCTGCGGCCCTGCTGGCGGCGGCCTTCGCTGCGACCGCCTGGCTGGGCAGCAAGCCGGGCGCCCCGGAAGGGTCCATCTCCACGCAAACCGAAGCCGCGCCCGCGCCGTTCGGCGAAGGCGCGTTCGCGCGCGCTGAGCCCGCCGGGCGCCTGGGGCTGAAGCGGCTTGCCACCGGCCTGAGCATGCCGCTGTACGTCACCGCGCCGCCCGGCGACAGCGGTCGTGCCTTCATCGTGGAGCGTTCGGGCAGCATCCGGATTCTCGAGCGCGCGACGGACACGCTCAAGGCGGCGCCGTTCATCCAACTGAGCGGGCTCAGCTCCACCGGCGACGGCGGCCTGTTATGCATGGCCTTCCATCCGGACTACGCGACGAACGGCTTCTTCTACGTCTCGTACGTGGACAGCTCGGAGGTCAACCGCATCGACCGCTACACGGTCTCGGCGGGCGACGCCGACCTCGCCGACGCCGCCAGCCGCACGGCGGTGCTTTCGTACGCCGCCGAGAATCCCATCCACAACGGGAGTTGGATCGCCTTCGGCCCCGACGGGTTCCTGTACTGCACCACGCGCGACGGCGGCACGGACTTCGACCCCAACGACAACGCCCAGAACATGGCCTCGCTGGTGGGCAAGGTGCTGCGCATCGACGTGGATAACGACGACTTCGGCGCCGACGACGAGAAGAACTACGCAGTCCCCATCGACAACCCTTACGTCAGCGACGCCGGGGCGCTCGACGAGATCTGGGCGCGCGGCCTCCGCAATGCCTGGCGCGGCTGCTTCGACCGCGCCAACGGCGACCTGTACCTCGCCGACGTCGGGCAGGAGGACGTCGAGGAGGTCGACTACCAGCGCGCCGACAGCTCGGGCGGCGAGAACTACGGCTGGCGCCTGCGCGAAGGCAGCATCGCCACGCCCACAGGCAGCTTCGGCGGCGCGCCGCCGGCCGGCAACGTCGAGCCCGCCTACGACTACCGGCACGTAGGCACCGACGGCTTCCCCGACGAACTGGAAGGCAACAGCGTGATCGGCGGCTACGTCTACCGCGGGCCCATCGAACGCCTGCGCGGCAAGTACTTCTTCGGCGATTTCATCAGCAAGCACGTCTGGTCCTTCGAGATCGACCGCGATGCGAAGGCGGTGATCGAAGACTCCTTTACCGACTGGACCGCTGCGCTGCCGGCCGACGCCGGCACGCTGAACTTCCTGACCTCCTTCGGTGAGGACGCCGACGGGAACCTGTACCTCTGCGACGCTGACGGCGAAGTTTACCGCGTCGTCGATCTGGAGATTTTGGCGGGACCGCTGTCCGTCGGCCGGTTCAAGGGCCGCCTGCAATTCCCCGGCGCGCAGAAGGATCGCTTGGCCTTCAAGGCGCGCCTGGCGATGCCGGACGGATTCAGCGTCGAGGGCGCGCACCTGATTGTCGACATCGGTGGCGTGGTCCAGGCGTTCGACCTGGACGCGAAGGGCAAGAGCGGCGGGACGGATCCGGAGGCCAAGGCGAGGCTGAAGGTCCTGCCCGACAAGCAACAGGTCCAGGCCGGCGCGACGCTCTTCGACCTGACGGTGACGCTGAAGCGGGGCGATTTTGCCGCGGACCTGGCCGACGAAGGCCTGGACGGTACGGCGTTGGACGCGCCCGTCGAACGCCTGGTGTCGGTGTTCGTGGTCGCCGGCGGCACGCCCTTCATCTCCGACGAGACGGTGGTCTATAAAAACAGGAGCGGCCGCAAAGGGTCGTTCAAGAAGAAGCCGTAGGCTTCAATCCGAAGTTTTAAGGCGAGCTGCCTAGTTCAACACCGTCTCGGGAACTTCCTCGGCAACCGTGGCGCGCGAAACCGACGGGTCGACGGGCTTGGCCTTCGCCGTCGGAATGGATTTCACCTGCGCCTTACCCGGGCTGGGCAACGCGGGCACGTATTGGTACTTAGGTTCGGTCTTCTGGCGTTTCAGGATCCCGCAGATCTGCTTCCACGTGGCGTACAGCCCGTTGGGGCATTCGGGCATGTCGTGCTTGATCAGGCGGTGCAGCTTGCCGAGGTTGTAGCAGGGGACCGCGGCGTACATGTGGTGCTCGGTGTGGTAGTTCATGTGCCAGTACAGGAACTGGAAGACCGGGTTCAGGTAGATCGTGCGGCAGCAGAGCCGGAAGTCCGGCGTGTAGTCACTCAGGCCCACGTGCTGCGAGGCGTTGCAGAGGAAGTGCAGCCCGGCGCCGTAGTACGGCGCGAACGTCACCAGCAGCGGGATCATCCACAGGCCCAGGCTGAGACAGGCCACCGTCAGCACCAAATGCCCCAGGAGCATGAACGCCGCCCAGTTCATGGCTTGCTTGTGCAGCTTGGGGCGGTCGTCGAAGAGGTGGTGATCCCACTGGCCGTCCAGACATCCGCGGGCGACGCGGAGGTTCCCCTTGATCCAGTTGTATGGGCCCCACACGTTGACGATCCCGGTCTTCAGGACGTTCTTCAGCGTGTACTGCTGCGGCAGCACCACTTCCAGGTCGTCGGGCGGGTGCAGCGTGAACTTGTGGTGTTCGGTGTGGCTGGCCCAGAATCGGATGTGGTTGTAGTGCCCGAGGAAACTGAAGAGCGGCAGGAACCAGCGGTTGAGCCAGCGCGTCTTGAAGACTGAGTCGTGGATCAGTTCGTGGAAGCCGTTGATCATGAAGTGCCAGCACGTGCCGTGCACGAAGACCAGCACCACCGTTGCGTACCACGGCCAGTACAGCGACGACAGGAACGCCGCCGTGCCGGTCGCCGCCAGCGTGCCGAGGTACCCAAGCGTCTGCGCGAAACCCCAGAAGTTGCTGCGCTTGTTGAGCCGCGCGAGGTCCTCGCGGCTGACGGGGCAGCGGTACCAGTCGATCGGTTCGCCCGGATTGCGGTCGTGCACGGCGGGAGACTCCTTTATCTATGCCTGCGCGCGCGCCGGCGTGGCGCGCGATCTCTTAATACGCTATACCGAGCGGAGAAGGGGGTGTGCACAATCCTCTATAAGAGGTCCGTGCCAGGTGCGCTTTTGTTTGCATATCATCTTTATTATTAATGGGTTATATTGATGCGTCAGGTTCCGGCGGAGGTCCCTTAAATGTGTTTGCGACTCTTGTCTGCGGCGGGGTTGGCCCTGATCCTGGCTTTGGCCGGTGCGGGAGCGGGCGGCGCGGAAACGCCTGCGCCGCGTATCGAGTCCGTCGAGCCGGCGGCCAGGCAGCCGCAGGCCGCGGACGCGGCGACGATCTGGTTCGACGACTTCGACGGCGCGGCGAAGGACTACGCCGAGGCGCAGGGCGACGTGGACGCACAGGCCGGTTTCGGCGGGCGCGGCGGAGCGCTTGCTTGCGTGTACGAGAAAGGCGAGAAGGGCACGGGCAACCGCAAGGTCTTCTTCGGCGACTCGCCCACGTACCGCAACAAGGCCGTGCGCAAAGGCGAAAAATTCACCGACGTCTACTGGCGCATCTACGTGAAGCACCAGCCGGGCTGGACCGGCGGCGGCCCGACGAAGATGTCGCGCGCGACGAGCCTGGTCTCGGAGAACTGGAAGCAGGCGATGATCGCGCACGTCTGGAGCAGCGGCGAGGCGCTGACGCTCGACCCGGCCAGCGGCATCAAGAACAACGCCGTCGTCACCACGAAGTACAACGATTTCCCGAACCTGCGCTGGCTGGGCAACAAGCCCGCCAGTGACTTCAAGATCCACAGCACGGCGGAGTCCGGGTGGTGGGTCCGCGTCGAGTCCCGCGCGAAGCTGAACGCGCCCGGCCGGAAGGACGGCCTTAACCAGTTGTGGATCGACGGGCGCCTGGCGGCCGAGCGCAAGGACCTGGACTGGACCGGCGGCTATGCGGGTCACGGGATCAACGCCGTCTTCCTGGAAGCGTACTGGAACCAGGGCTCGCCGGTGACGCAGCGTCGCTGGTACGACAACTTCGTCGTTTCCACAAAGCCGATCGGTCCGGTGGTCTGCCCGCGCAACCCCGTGCTGCTGCGCACGCCGCCGCCGAAGGACGCCGCGCTTACCGCGTGGCAGGCCGAAGTGGCGTCCGGTGGCGAAGGCAAGGACATCGTGTGGCGTTCGAAGGAGGTCGCCAAGGAACTGCGCGTGGCGGTGGATGCCGAGCACGGCGCGTTCGACGGGACGCTGAAGGGCGAGAAGCAACTCGCTGCGGAGGCCGGTTACTTCGTGCGCATCCGGGAGAAGGACGACAAAGGCGCGTGGGTGGAATGGAGCCGCTGGCACCAGCACTTCGCGACGGAGAAGTGACGCGGTGGCGCTATTTCTCCGGCAGGACGGTGTCGGTGCGCGTGTCACGGCGCACGGTCAGCCAGCGCAGGCAGCCGTAGGCGTGGAACCAGCGCTCGGTGGTGGGGCCTTCGGTGTTGTTGCGCATGAAGGCGCGGTCCAGGTCGCGCGCGTCGGGATCGGTGATCTCGGCGGGCGGCACGGGGATGTCGCTGTAGACGAACTCGTGGACGGGCCGCGAACCGCAATGCGGGCAGGGAATCTGCAGACTCACGTTCGCCGCCTCCTTTCGAGCATACTCAATGCGTGCCCGCCGAGCCGCGGTCGGCCAGCGTGCGGTCGCGCGCGAAGCGGTCCAGCGCGAAGGGCGCGATCAGTTCGGGCGTCTTGCGCGTGGCGATGGCCTGCGCCATCTGTTCGCCGCCGGCCGGAATCGCCTTGAAGCCCCAGGTGCCCCAGCCGGTGGTGACGTAGAAGTTCTCGACCTCCGTCGGGCCCATGACCGGCGAATAGTCGGGGCTCATGTCGCAGATGCCCGTCCACTGCCGCAGCACGCGCAGGTTGCGCAGGAACGGAAAGAGCACCTGCGCGCGGAAGGCGCAGTGCTGAAGGAACGCGTGCCCGGCCGTGTACGAGTAACTCGGCTGGCGGTCGATCTCCGCGCCCATCAGCATCTCGCCGCGCGGCGTCTGCGAGACGTAGAACAGCAGGTTCGTCGACGCGACGATGGGGTGGAACGCCAGGTCGTAGTGGTTCGTCACGAAGGCCTGAAGCGGGTGCGTCTTGATCGGCAGGCGCACGCCGGCCATCTTCGCCAGCGTCGTGACGTGGCCGCCCACCGCCGCGAGCACCAGGCCGGCGCCGATGGGGCCCGCGCTGGTCTCCACGCCGGTGACCTTGTTTCCGCTCTTCTGCAGGCCCGTCACCGCGATGCCCTGATGGATGTGCACGCCGCGCTTCATCGCGCCCTCGGCGAAGGCCCACACCACGCGGTCGTGGCGCGCCGTCGCGCCTTCGGGGTGGTAGCTGCCGCCCTGCACGGGCCACAGGCCGCCGCCGGAGATGTCGATCTGCGGGCAGATCTCCTTCACCTGCCCAGGCGTGACGAACTCGGTCTTTGCGCCGAACGCCGTGTTGACTTCGGCGCGCGCCCGTTCCTGCCGCACGCCGGCCTCGCTGTGCGCGAGCCACAACAGGCCCTTTTTCTTGTGCATCACCCAGCGGTCGGTCTCCTTCTCCAGGTTCGCGTACAGGTCGACGCTGCGCTGGTAGAAGCGCACGGCCTCGGGGATGCCGTAGTTCGCGCGGATGACGGTGGTGTTGCGCCCGCTGTTGCCGCCGCCGATGTATTTCCGCTCCAGCACCGCGACGTTGGTGATGTTGTGGCGCGTGGCGAGGTAATACGCCGTGGCGAGGCCGTGACCGCCGCCGCCGATGATGACGACGTCGTAGCTGCGCTTGAGTGCCGGCCAGGCGAATTCGACCTTGCGTTCGACGTACTCGTTCACGTCAGGCGCTCCTGCAAGTCGGCGGCGTACGGCGCGGGCACCAGGAACAGCACGCGTTCGGCCTCGAAGAAGAGTTTCGCCGGAAGCCCCGCCACCGCGCCCTGCGCGAAGGTCGGCCGCACGGCGGGCGGTTCCCACTCGCAGGCGCGTTCCAAAAAGGCGAGCGCTTCCTTCGCGGGCACCCACGCGCCGGTGAATCCGTCGTCGCGCTCGACGATGGCGTGCTCGTCGCCGGCGAAGGAAATCTTCTCGGCCGTCAGCGCCAGGGCCTCGTCGGGCGCCGTGCGCAGCACCAGCGCGCCCTTCGGCCAGGCGAAGGCGTCGAGCGCGGCGGGCGTGGCCACGATGCGCGTGGCGGGGAAGCGTTCAAGCGCGCGCACGGAGGCCCTCCGGATCGTAGAACGGCGTCTTCACGCGCTTCGCCTCGCGGCCGTTGACGGTGACGGTCTCGGGCAGCGCGCCATCCACCATCCGCACCCAGGCGAGCATCACCGTCTTGCCCAGCACGGGGCTGAAGGTGCACGACGTCACGTAACCGGCGTAGTCCTTGCCGTTCCAGACGACGGCGCCTTCGCGCGGCGGCGGGCCCTCGGCTTCCAGGCCGACGAGCTGCCGGTCGGGTGCCACCTTGTTGGTGCGAAGAATCGCGTCGCGGCCGACGAATGCCGCCTTGTCGAGCTTCACTGCCCACTCGTGATTGATGCGCCGCGGCGTGCTGTCGAAGTCGGTGTCCTGGCCGACGACGATGTGGCCCTTCTCGAGGCGCAGCTTCAGGAGCGCCTCCAGGCCGTGCGGCTTGATGCCCAGGTCCTCGCCGAGGTCCATAAGCGTGCGCCAGAGCTTCACGCTGTCGGCGGCCGAGTGGTGCAGTTCGTAGCTGACCTCGCCGGTGAAGCTGAGGCGGAAGACGCGGCAGCGGACGTGCGCGACGTCGGCGATGGTCTGCGCAAGGTACGCGGGGGGTTCGGCCAGTCCGGCGCGCTGCAAAAGCTTCGTCGCGTGCGGGCCGGTGACGTTGATCGCGCCCAGCGACTGCGTCTGGTTCAGCAGCCGCACGTCCAGCTTCCAGGCCTCGGCCCAGTCGCGCACCCACAACTCGGCGTGCGTCGAACCGCCGCTGGTGAACGTCAGTGCGAAGCGGTTGGGCCCGTCGCGGGTGACCATGCCATCGTCCATCACGTAGCCGCGGTCGTCGAGCAGCAGCACGTAGCGGCAGCGCCCGGTCTTCAGCGTCGAGATCTTCGTCGGGTACAGGCGCTCGAGCAGGTCCTCCGCGTCGGGCCCGCGCACGAGCATCTTGCCGAGCGTGCTGACGTCGCACAATGAGACGCCTTCGCGCACCGCCCAGTATTCCTCGAGCGTGTTGCCGTAAGTCCACGGGCGCCACCAGCCGCCCAGGCGTTCCATCTGCGCGCCCAGCCGGCGGTGTTCGCCGTCCAGCGCGGTGCGCGGCGTGGCCGTGTGCCACGCGCCGGCGGAGATCTCGCCGATGGTCAGCTGCCGCGCGACGGGCCGCGCCGTGAACGGATCCTGTAGGCGCTCGCCCATCGCTTTCAGGAAGCTGCGGATGTGCGGCACACAGACGCCGCCCTGGCACGTGCCGGTGCCGGCCAGCGTGGCGCGCTTGACCAGTTCCAACTCGCGGAAGCCACGCGCGAAGACCGACTCCAGGTCGCTGACCTCGACGCCGGCGCAGGTGCACAGCGTTCCGGCGGTGGGGCAGGGCGGCAGGTCGCTCTCTCGCGCCGCGTCGCCGACCACGCGCACGTCGATGGGCAGTTCGCGGCCCATGCGCCAGAGCATGTTGCGCGGCTGCAGGCCCAGGTTCACGCAGACGGTGTCGCACGCAAAGCGTTCTTCGCCCTTCGCGGTCTTCACGACCACGGCCTCGATGCGTTCCCGGCCCTCGAAGCGGACCAGTTCGCCGTCAACCTTCTCGCACGCGACGTTCTTCGGCGGCGCGCCGACCGCGACGAGTTTCCCGAACTCGATGCCGCCGGCGGCGAGTCGTTCGGCGGCGCGCGGCGTGTAGATCCCGCGCAAGCCGTTGCCGGGCGCGACGGGCTGGATCTCCGCGGCGCCGGTGGCGACGACGATCGATTCCTTGGGATGCAGGTGCCACATGCCGTCGGAGGCGCGCGCGACCACCAGCGGGCCGGGGTAGACACCCACCGCTTCCTGGCCGTCGGCGGCCTCCAGCGTGACGACGCGTTTGCCCGCGGCGCGGGCTTCGTCGGCGGCCTTGCGTCCGCTGGAACCCTGCCCGATCACGACGACGTCGCAGTGGATGTTGCGTGCGGCGGTGTGCTGCGAGGTCGCGCCGGGCGCCAGCAGCGGCGGGTGGTCTTTCAGCGGGTGCGGTTCGACGACCATGCCGGGCTTCGCGAGGGTCTGGCAGGTGCGGACGTACGCGACCCCGTCGACCGTGGCGACGCAGTGCGGGCAGTCGCCGCCCATGCACACGCAGCCGCCGGGCGTGGGGGCCCGGCCGGCCTTCAGCAGCGCGGCCAGGACGGTCTCGCCGGGGGCGAAATCGACGGGCCGGCCCTCGAAAATGATGCGCGACGCGGGCTTGCTCATGGAGGCTCGAAGATAGCCACGGCAGCCGGAAAGGTACATTTATTTTCCGATCGGCGGAAAATTACTCGATCTAAAGATCCACTTAACATCACGAGCTAAAACAGGCTTGCCGGGCGGGGGCGGAAAGGGGCGGGCGCTCGGATTCCTCTTGCTATTGGCACGGCCTGGGGTATGTTCCCTGCGTCAGTCACCGCACGAGTTCCCCCCCAAGTACCTCGAGTGTGACTTCCCAAGGCATGAATGGATTTCATGCGCGGCCGCGAAGGTAAGCGGCGGTCCTGCGTTGTTGCGCCCGTGTCGGCTCAAACGCATGACACGGGCGGCATCCGGAGCAGACCGGTAGCGCGCTCTCCTAAAAGACATCTGCACGGGAGTACCCCATCCAATGTCGTTTGAATCATTCGGTCTTCACGCGAACCTCTTGCAGGGCGTGAAGGACCTCGGTTTCACGCAGCCTTCGCCGATCCAGAAAGAAGCGATTCCTCACGGCATGGCCGGCAAGGATCTGCTGGCCTGCGCCGCGACGGGCAGCGGCAAGACGGCGGCCTTCGGCCTGCCCCTGCTGCATCGCCTGATCGACCGCAAGCGCGGCCGAACGCGCGCGCTGATCGTGACGCCCACGCGCGAACTGGCGCTGCAGATCGAGACGCACCTGCGCGAGTTGGGCAAGCACACGCCGGTGCGCTGCGCCTCGGTGTACGGCGGCGTGGGCTTTCAGCCGCAGCGCAAGGCGTTGCAGAACGGGACCGACGTGATCGTCGCGACGCCCGGACGCCTGATGGACCACATGCGCCAGGGCACCGCGAAGCTGGACAGCGTCGAGGTGCTGGTGCTCGACGAGGCCGACCGCATGCTGGACATGGGCTTTCTGCCCGACGTGCGGCGCATCCTGCAGTCGCTGCCGAAGGACCGGCAGACGTTCCTCTTCTCGGCGACGATGCCGTCGGAGATTGCCGCGCTGAGCCGCGAGATGATGCGCGAGCCCGTCCAGATCAACCTGAAGACCCAGGGCAAGCCGGCGCCGAAGATCGCGCAGAGCATCTACGCCGTCCAGAACAGCAAGAAACAGCCCCTGCTGCTGACGCTGGTGCAAACGGAAAGCGTGCGCAGCGCACTGGTCTTCACGCGCACCAAGCGCCGCGCAGACCGCGTCGCGAAGTTCCTGGCCGGACAGGGCGTCAAGACCGCGCGCATCCACGGCGACCGCACGCAGGCCCAGCGCAACCAGGCCTTGGACGGCTTCAAGTCCGGGCGCTACAAGGTGCTGGTCGCGACGGACGTCGCCGCGCGCGGGATCGACGTGCAGGATCTCTCGCACGTCATCAACTTCGACCTGCCCGGAAGTTCGGAAGATTACGTTCACCGCATCGGACGCACCGCGCGTGCGGACGCGAGCGGCGAAGCCTTCACGTTCGTGACCCCCGAGGACGAGGGTGACCTTCGAGCCATCGAGCGGCGGCTGGCCCTGCGCCTGCCGCGCGCCCAGATGCCGGAGCTCGCCCGCGTACGGGAAGGTTTCGCCCACACCGCCGAAAGTGAGGACGCCCCACACGCGCAAAGCGGTCCGAAGCACAAGCCCTTCTACGAACGCCGGGACCGCAACGGGCAACGGCACGGCCACAGGCACGACCAGCGCCACGGTCACGGGAACGGCCACGCTCACCGCGGTCCGCGCCACGAGGACGGCGCGCGCCGCTGGACGAACAACAACCCCGGCGGCTCGGACTGGACCGAAAGGGCCGAGCGCACGGAGCGTTCGAACCACGGCGGCCACTCGAGCCAAGCGGGCCATGCCGGCCAAGGTAGCAACCACCCTGGGCAGAACCGCGACGGCGCGAAGCGCAAGCGCTACCGCGGCCGCCGCGAGAAGGGGCAGGTCGCGTACGCCTTCGCCGGACGCCGCGGCAACTAACAGCAGGATCCATCTACTTCTTTCAAATGCAGCGCGCTCCGGGCGGCTTCGGCCGTCCGGGGTGCGCGTATCGGGGCGCCGGGCCGGTTGACACCACCCCGGCCCTCCGGTATGCTCCACCTGTCGATAGTCCATATATAAACTATTTACGGGAGGCCGCCATGGCCGCCGCAGCCGCCGGGAAGCGCGACGACGAGTTGACCTTCGTGACCGACGGCCTCGGCGCGGACCTCGACGCGCTGCTTGTCTTTTCCATCCTGCGCACGCACAGCTACCTGAGCCCGCTTTGCGAGGCCGCGCTGCGCGATCGCCGCATCACCGGCGCGCAGTTCAATGCGCTGCTGCTGCTGCGTTCGGCGGGCAAGGCGGGCCTGAAGATGGGCGCACTGGGCGAGCGCCTGGTCGTGACGAAATCCAACGTCACCGGCCTGGTTGACCGACTGGAGCGGCAGGGCCTGGCCGAGCGCGCGGGCACGTCCGACCGTCGGGCCACGGTGGTGCGCCTGACGAAGGCCGGCCGCGTGCTGATGGACCGCGCGTCGCCTCGGCACGCTGCGCACCTGGCCGAACTGACCGCGTGCCTGTCGGCGGGCGAGAAGCGCACGCTGATCCGGCTGCACTCGAAGCTGCGCCGAGAATTGCGGCAGTTGCGGCGGCAGAAGAAGGGAGCGGCCTGATGCGCGGCGGATGGCGCGGTTCCATGGGCACGGTCGGCGGCCTCACGCGGACCTACGGCCTGCACAACGACTTTGGCAAGGACGAGGACGGCGGCCCCGCGCCGGAACTCAGCTGCGCGATGTTCAAGCGCATCGCCGCGTACTTCAATCCGTACTGGAAGCAGTGGGCCGTGATCCTGGCCTGCATCGCGGCCAGCGCGGCGCTGGGCGTGCTGCCTCCGTTCTGCGTCGGCCTGATCCTCGACCGCGCGATCCCTGAAGGCGACACACAGCTCCTGGGCCTCCTGGCCGGCGCGATGGTGGGCCTGGCGGTGATCGGCGGGCTGATCGGCGTGCTGCAGCAGTCGCTGACGGCGCGCGCGGGCCAGAGCATCATGTACGATCTGCGAAACAGCCTCTTCCAGCACCTCCAGCAGATGTCGATCCACTTCTACACTTCGACGCGGTCGGGGGAGATCGTCAGCCGCATCAACAACGACGTGAACGCGGTGCAGGGCGTCGCGACCGGCACGCTGGTCTCGATCGCCAGCAACCTCGCGACGCTGGTGGCCACCAGCGTTGCGCTCTTTTCGATGCATTGGAAGCTTGCCGCGATGGCCGTGCTGATCGTGCCGGCGTTCTACCTGCCTTCGCGCGTGGTGGGCCGCATCCGCCGGCGGCTCTCGGCCGAGACCCAGGCGCGCCAGGCGGGCTTGCTGGCTTTCCTGCACGAGCGCCTGCACGTCGGCGGCAGCATCCTGACGAAGATCTTCGGACAGCGCGAGCCCGACGCCGCGGCATTCGGCGAGAAGAGTGCCAAGTTGCGCGACCTGCACGTGAAGCAGGCGGTGGTCGGGCGCTGGCTCTTTATGATCCTCTCGGTCTTCAGCGCCGTCGGCCCCGCGCTGATCTTCTGGTACGGCGGGTACCAGGTGATCCAGCAGGAACTGACGCCCGGCCTGCTGGTCGCGTTCGCCGCGCTGCTGACGCTGCTCTACCGCCCGCTGATGCAATTGGCCACCGTGTACGTCGATATCCAGGCGGCGGTGGCGGTCTTCGAGCGCATCTTCGAGTACCTCGACATGGCCCCGGGCGTCGCCGACCGCGCAGACGCGAAGCCGCTCGAGAAAGTCACCGGGCGCGTGACGTTCGAGAAAGTCTGCTTCGCGTTCCCGAAGCGCCCGAAGATCCTGACCCACGGAGACGACGCGGCGCCCGACGCGGCCCCGGAAGCGCCCTTCGGCCTGCAGGAAGTCGAATTCACCATCGAGCCCGGACAGCAGGTGGCGCTGGTGGGTCCCAGCGGCGCGGGTAAGACGACGATCACCTACCTCCTGCCGCGCTTCTACGATCCCGAAGGCGGGCGCATCCTCCTCGACGGAACCGACCTGCGCGAAATCCCGCAGGAAGCGCTGCGCCGCCACATCGGCATGGTGACGCAGGAGACCTTCCTCTTCCACGCGAGCGTGCTCGACAATCTGCTCTACGCCAAACCCGGCGCGAAGAAGGAGGAGATCGAGGCCGCCTGCCGCGCCGCGAACATCCACGACTTCATCGCGGGCCTGCCCGACGGCTATCGCACGGTGGTCGGTGAGCGCGGCTTCCGGCTCAGCGGCGGCGAGAAGCAGCGCGTCAGCATCGCGCGCGCGCTGCTGAAGGACCCCGCGATCCTGATCCTCGACGAGGCCACCAGCAGCCTGGATGCGACCAGCGAGTTCCTTATCCAGGAGGCGCTCGAGAAGCTGCTGCGCGGCCGAACGTCGTTGATCATCGCGCACCGCCTCTCGACGATCCTTAGCAGCGACAAGATCGTCGTGCTGGACAAAGGCCGCGTGATCGAGAGCGGACGCCACGACGAACTGGTCGCGCACGGCGGCCTGTACGCGGGGCTCTTCGAGCAGCAGTTCGGCAAGGTGCTCGAGAGCGAACGCCGCACCGCGGACGTCTAAACAACAATCGTTTTGGATGAGGCGACGCGTTACGCCGCGTAGCGGCGCAGCGCCAGAACCACGTTGTGCCCGCCGAAGGCGAACGAGTTGCTCAGCGCGAGGCGCAGATCGGGCGCTTCGATGGACGCGTTGGCGACGTGGTTGAGCGCGCACTCGGGGTCGGGGTTCTGCAGGTTGATCGTCGGCGGCAGGCGGCGGGTGTGCACGGCCAGCGCCGCGATGGCGGCCTCGGCGGCGCCCGCAGCGCCCATCATGTGCCCCAGCATCGACTTCGTGGAGCTGACGAAAGGCTTCTGTGCGCAGGCACCCAGCGCGCGATGGATGGCCTTGGTCTCGGTCGGATCGTTCATCGCCGTGCTGGTGCCGTGCGCGTTGATGTAGCCCACGGCTTCGGGCGTCTCGCCGGCGCTCTCGATCGCGAACTCGATGGCCTTCGCCGCCGCGGTGGCTTCCGGGTCCGGCGCGGTGACGTGGAAGACGTCGGCCGTCAGGCCCCAGCCGGCGACTTCCGCGTAGATGCGCGCGCCACGCGCGCGGGCGTGTTCTTCGCTCTCCAGCACCAGCACGCAGGAGCCTTCGGACATCACGAAGCCGTCGCGGTCGCGGTCGAAGGGCCGGCAGACGCTCTGTGGAGCCTCGTTGCGGCGGCTGAGCGCCCCGCAGGCGCTGAACGCCGCGACGCTCAGCGGCGTGACGCTGGCTTCCGTCCCGCCGGCCAGGGCCAGGTCGCAGCGCCCGAAGGCAATCTGTTCGGCGGCGGTCGCCACGGCCGCGGCGCCGGTGGCGCAGGCCTGCACGACGCCCAGCGTCGGCCCGCGGAAGCCGAAGCGCCGCGCGACGTGGTGCGCGGCGGCGTTGATCATCATGCGCGGGATGGACATGGGCGGTACGCGGTGCGGGCCTTTCTCGGTGAGCTGGTGCTGGCCGTGTTCGATGGTCTCCATGCCGCCGGCGCCCGAGCCCACGATCGCGCCCGCGCGGTAGGGGTCTGCGACGGGCACGGAAAGGCTCGCGTCCTCGGCGGCCATGGCGGCGGCGGCGACGGCGTACTGCACGAAGCGGTCGGTGCGGCGCGCCTCGGTGCGTTCCAGCCAGTCTTCCGCGTTGAAGTCCTTCACTTCCCCGGCGATGCGCACGGGAAAGGCCGCGGCATCGAAACGCGTGATCGTGTCTATCCCGCTTTTGCCGGCCAGCAGGTTGGACCAGACGTGTTCCACGCCGCGCCCCAGCGGCGTCACCCAGCCGATGCCGGTCACGACCACTCGGCGTTTCATGATTGCACCTCCGCCAGTGCGACGCGGCGCAGCCGCCGGCCCAGCGCCGGATGGTCGCGGTCAAGCTCGGCGACGTCGAGCGGGCGGCGCTGCGCGGACAGCCATGCGCGCAGTTCGCAGGCCTTGTACAGGAAGAAGCGGTACAGGTTGCGCGCCGGGGGTTTGCCGTCGAAGCGTTCGCGGTACAGGTTCCACGCGGCGACCAGGTCCATGTGCAGCAGTACGGCCGGCGCGTCGTTGACCTTCGGGCAGGGGACTTCGTGGCCCAGGCGCGCGAACAGCAGCAGGCGTTCGTAGAAGGGCGCGTGGCGCGGGTTGACGGTGATGAACAGGTCGCTGGCGCCTTCCAGGTGGTGCGCGGCGATGTACGCGAGCTTGAAGAGGTACTTCATCAGCTCGGCGCCCTGCAGGCCTTCTTCCAGGCTGACGAGGCTGACCAGTTCGCACAGTGTGCGGCCGCGCGCGCGGAAGGCCTCGATCTCTTCGCCGTACAGTTCGTCGGCGGGCAGGCGGCGCGGCGAGTCGAAGACCAGGCTCATCGTCGCCGTCGGCACGCCGTCGGTCTCGGCCAGCAGCGTGATGGTCTCGGGGTGCGCGTCGTACGGGCCGAACCACAGGCCCTGCGCGTCGGCACGCGCGTAGCCTTTGGACTGATAGACCTCGTAGGTCAGCCGCCAGGCGCGCAGGCGCTGGGCCAGCGTGTTGGCCACGCGCAGCCGGTACTGACCGCGCTCGCCGCAGCGGACCGAGTCGTCCTCGATGGCGACATCGTAGGTTCCGCCGGCGTCCGCGCACTCCTGTTCCGCGAAGGCCTTGAGGGCCTGGCTGAGCGCCGAGGCGCGCTGGGGTTGCCGGGGCTGGCGGTTCTCGCTGGGCATCATCCGTACTCCTGCGCACGTCCTCTACTTGTTCCAAGCCGCGAATTGCGATCGGTACAGAAAAAATCCGCCCTCCGCCTCGCCCTTCTCGCCTGGCCGCTAACAGGCACCCTCCAGTGCGCCCCTCACTGGCCTAGAGGGGCTGATCGGGCGCTTTATCGGAGGAATCCGGCATTTTCCCGCGCCACCCATCCGCTGTCACCCAGGGCCCTTTCAGCAACGAAAAGCGGCCCAATAAAAAAGATGCAACTCGTTTTATTAAAACAACTTGCACGATCTGCTCGCGGCGGGAAGGCGCCCTATCGAGCCTTCCCAATGGGCACTATCCAGAGACTTTGCGTTCAGGCGGAAAAATCCGGCGGGGTTAAGGAGGGGCAAAATGGGGCCCGCCGGTTCGCTTCCGCATTTTTCGTAGGGTATAGTCCCGGGAATGCCCGGCCGAAGCGGGGCGCAGGCGAAGGGAGCTGGACGTGGCGGCGAAGATCATCGAGACCGGCGAGGCGACCGGCATCCTGCCCGCGCCGGACAACAAGGGCAAGCCCATCACCGTGATTGGCACCCGCGCGATCCGCGACGGCTTCGACGCGAACTGTTTGCAGCAGGCGTTGAACTCGCGCGGCGCGCCCGGCGTCACCGACCTGGTGCTGAACCCCGACGCGCACGTCGGCTACGGCGCGCCGGTGGGCTGCGTGCTGGTCTCGCCCACGCACGTCTACCCCGGCCCCGTCGGCGTGGACATCAAGTGCAGCATGAGCCTGCTGCAGCTCGACATTCCCGGCGAAGAGATGCGCGACCGCAAGGTCCGCCGCGCGCTCATCGACGCCATCGTCGCGCGCACGCCCACCGGCCCCGGCCAGGGGCAGCGCGCGGCGCCCAAGAGCCGCCGCGTTGCGACCCAGACCGCGATGAAGGCCGCCTGCGAGGGCGCGTCGCCGGAGGTCTGCGCGGCGATGGGCATTCCACCGGAGTGGGCCTCGAGCTGCGAAGACGCGTGCCACGCCGGCCACGACGGCACGCACGACGCGCTGGCGCTGCGCCTCGAGGAACTGGTCGAGGCGGGGCTCTTCCGCAATTTCGAGGAGAAGATGGCGCAGCTGGGCAGCTACGGCGGCGGCAACCACTTCGGTGAGTGCGAGATCGTGCACGTCGAGGACAACGCCGAGGCGCGCCGCAAGGCCGGCGTCTTCGGGCTCGCCGACGGCAAGGTTGCGTTCCTGTCGCATTGCGGTTCGCGCGGCTTCGGCAACATCCTCGCGCAGGGCCAGTTCCACGCGCTGCAGAAGCGCTTCGCCGAGTGGCAGATTCCGCTGCCCGGCGACGATCGCGAACTGGTCTACGCGCCGCTGGGCACGCCGGAAGCCGACGCTTACCTGGACGACATGGCACTGGGCGCGAACTTCGCGACGGCCAACCACATGCTCATCAATGCGCTGGTGCTCGACGCGTTCCGCGAGATTCTGCCCGGCGCAAAGGGCGAGCTGGTGTACTTCATCAGCCACAACATCGCGCGCAAGGAGACCGTGGGCGGCCAGGAATGCTGGGTGCACCGCAAGGGCGCGACGCGCGCCTTCCCCGCGGGCCATCCGGCGCTGGCGGGCACGCGCTTCGAGGCCACGGGCCACCCGATCTTGCTGCCGGGCAACCCCACCGCCGGCAGCGTGGTGATGGCCGCCGAGCCCGGCGCGGAGCTGAGCTGCTACAGCGTCAACCACGGCGCGGGGCGCTGCATGGGCCGCAAGCACGCCGACCGTACGCTCGACCAGGCGAAGATCGACCGCGAGTTCGAGGCGCACGACATCCTCTTCAACGCGCGCAACTACCCGCGCGACGAGGCGCCCGCGGCGTACAAGGACTTCGGCGAGGTCCTGAAGAGCGTCGAGCAGGCCGGGCTGGCCAAGCCCGTCGCGCGGCTGAAGGCGCGCTTCGTGATCAAGGACGCCGCCAAGGCCGACGACTGAGCGCGGGGCGGGAACGAGCGAGTATCAAATATGGTCAAGACGGAACTAAATCACCGGGTTGCAGAAGCGGTCGAAAATCTCTACGGGATGTTCGGCCGTTACAGTCTAAATGAGAAAATAGAAGGCTGTCCCTGCTGTGTACATGCAAAGGACAACCGTGCGTTGCGCTCAAAGCGGCTGCGCGACCTGACGGCGGAGGATCTTGGCCTGTACGCTTGGAAGGCCATGACGACCTGGGGCAGTGAAGAGGACTTCAAGCATTTCCTGCCGCGCCTAGCGGAATTGTATGCAGGCGGAAGCCTGACCGGTTTCTGTGACGACGAAATGTTCGGGAGTAAACTGCACTACGCAAAGTGGTTGAGCTGGCGGGTGAGAGAAGTTAACGCCGTGCGCGCATTCATGCACGCCTGGTTGGCAGACCGATTGTGCAGAGATCCCGAGACCACGGATGTCGGAAGCTGCCTGGCGTCGATTGCCTTGGCGGAGAATGACATCGGCGACTATCTGAAGGCCTGGTGGAAAATGGAAGGCAGCCTGGCGGCGAGGCAATTTGCGGAATTTGCGCATTCCAATGCACGCAGTCTGGCCAAGGAGGGGGCGTTGGGCATCTGGTGGCAAGAAACTGGAGCCAATCAGGAGGCGGTTGTTGGCTGGATGCTTTCAACGGAATGGGCGGATCGTTTGGAAGCTGAATCGGTTGCCCATGCGAGCGAGTCGTGGGCTGAGCGTATGATGCAAACCGCTGAGTGGATTCGGGCCGTCGCATGATCCTCATTGACGGCTCCCAGGGCGAAGGCGGCGGCCAGGTGCTGCGTACGGCACTGGCGCTGAGCATCCTCACGGGCAAGCCCTTCCGCATCGATGCCATCCGCGCGCGGCGATCGAATCCCGGCCTGCGGCGCCAGCATCTGGCCGCGGTGAAGGCCGCCGCCGAGATCTCCGCCGCCGACGTGCGCGGCGCGGCGTTGGAGAGCAGCCGGCTCGACTTCGCGCCCGGCCCGGTCAAGCCGGGCGCGTACCGCTTTGCCGTGGGCACCGCCGGCAGCGCGACGCTGGTCCTGCAGACGGTGCTGCCGCCGCTCTTGGCCGCGAAGAGTCCCAGCGAACTGACCCTGGAAGGCGGCACGCACAACCCCATGGCGCCGCCGTTCGATTTCCTCGCGCTGGCCTTCCTTCCTTTGCTCGAACGCATGGGCGCGCGCGTGGACGCGAAGCTGGAGCGCCACGGCTTCTTCCCCGCCGGCGGCGGGCGTGTGACGGTGAAGATCGAACCGCCCGAACGGTTGCAGCCCTTAGCGCTGCTCGAGCGCGGAAATTTCAAGCGACGCCGCGCGCGGGCGCTGGTCGCGAAGCTGCCCGAGGGCATCGCCGCGCGCGAACTGAGCGTCGTGAAGCGCCGCCTGGGCTGGAGCAAGGATGAGCTGCACGCGGAGACGATCGCCGACTCGGCGGGCCCCGGCAACGCGGTGCTGCTGGAACTCGAGTACGAGCACCTCACCGAGGTCTTCGCGGCGTTCGGCGAACGCGGGCGCAAGGCCGAGGACGTCGCGCATGCGGCGGCGGAGGAGGCGGAAACCTACCTCAAGTTCGAGGCGCCTGTCGGCGAGCACCTGGCCGACCAGCTCCTGATTCCGCTGGCGCTGGCGGGGCAAGGCGAGTTCCGCACCGTCCAACCCAGCGGGCACACGCGCACGAACATCGAGACCATCGCGCGTTTCCTCGAGGTGCCCATCCGCGCCGAACCCGCCGCGGACCGCACGTGGATGGTGCGCGTAGGGTAGGGGAGGAGGCCTTCGCACGATGGAACCGTTCCGGCGCAAAACCCTGATCGTCGCGGGCGCAGGCACCGGTCTGGTGCTGCTGGCCTGGGCGGTTTCATTCTGGATTCCGTTCGGACCTTTTGGATCTTTGGATGGATTGAACGACCTGCGTCGCGCCGTGCGCGATTCGGACGCGCTTGAAATCAGCGAGATCGACTTCGACATGGATGCCGGGTTGGTGCACCGAAATCCGTTCAGGCTCGAAGGCGGCGAGCGGGTGCGCGAGTTCCTGAATCAGCTTGCCACCGACCGCCAAGGAGGCACATGCAAATGTCATGGGGACTTCGTGTTTGTCTTCAAGCGCGGCGAAGAAGAACTTGCGCGAGTATCCTATCATCACGGCACCCACCTGCGCTGGGGCGGCGGTGGATGGAAGGGCGACCAGTATCTCACCAGGTCCTCAACAATAGCAATGCCTCAGTGGCTTGAATCTCAGGGTTATGCACGATTGGAAGAGGCACGGTTGAAAGAAGTGGAGCGCCAAGGAAAATAGCCTTAATAGCCCCGAGCCGGCGCCGCCGGGGGCCGAAGGTCCGGCCACCGACGGCCGTGCTGCTCACCGGCTCAGACGGAACTCAGAAGAAGAGATCCTGCAACTCGTAGCGATACTTTTCGCGCTCGCGCTCGCTCGCGGTGCGTTCGGCTTGGCCCACCGCCAGCACCACCGTCGGGACCAGGTGCGGCGGCAGCTTCAGCGCCTGCTCGTAGCCGGTCGCGTCGAACTCGTCCACCGGGCAGGCGTCGAAGCCCAACGCCTGCGCGCCCAGCAGGCCGTGCGCAAGAGCGAGGTAGACCTGCCGCTGCGCCCAGGCCAGGCGCTGCGCGGCGTCGAGTCCGAAGAGCGCTGCGCGCATGTTGCCGAGCAATTCGACGACGCGTTCGGACGGCGCGCCGTGCGCCAGCATCCCGCGGCGCAACTGGCCCGTCAGCGCCTCGAAGTCGGTGTTCGCGCAGAAGACCAGCAGGTGCGAGGCCGTCGTGACCTGCGCCTGGTTGAAACTCAGCGGCGCGAGCTTCGCCTTTAAGGCCGCGTCCTCGACGATGCGCGCGCGCCACGGCTGTAGATTGAACGACGTCGGCGCCAGGCGGATCAGTTCGAGCAGTTCGCCGAGCTGCTTGCGCGTGATGGGGCGCCCGTCGAAGCGCCGCGCCGCGTAGCGCTCGCGCACGATCTCCTCGAAGGAGGGCGCGCGGGTAGCGCGCGGCAGGATGCGGGCGCTGCCGCGGGTGGACTCGGAGCGCACGATCATGCGGGTCGACTTGCGGATGCGGGTGGTGGACATGTGCGATTCCTTGTCTGTCGTAGTTGCCTTCCGTTCACGGAAAAAGCCGGTGCGGCCTCACGGCCGCACCGGCCCGGCGGGGCGGAAGAGACGAATGCGTCAGGCGAGCTTCGTCTCGATGGTGGTATCTTCCTGCACGCCCGCCTTCTTGCCGAACGCCGGGATCAGCATCGGCACGGTGTTGGTGTAGCGCTTGTAGACGTACCCGAAGTGTTCGACCAGGTTGCGCTCCTCGAAGCGGATCGCGACCAGGATGTACGCGGTCATGCCGAGCGCGAAGAGCAGGTGCGGCACGCTCATCGACGGCGTCGCCCACATCACCGTCAGCCAGCCGACGTACAGCGGATGGCGCACGTACTTGTACGGCCCGGGCAGACGGAAGGGCAGGTGCGTGTATTCCCGGTTCTTCGCGTAGAGCCAGACCTGGCGCAGGCCGAACAGGTCGAAGTGGTTGATCAGGAACGTCGCGCCGACCACCAGGAGCCAGCCGGCCGCGTACACGCCGTAGATCACGCCCTTGCCGACCGGATCCGTGACCTGCCATAGGTGCCCGCCGATGGGCTGCCACCAGGCGAAGAGCGCAAAGAGCGCCGCCGCCGAAGCCAGGCAGTACGTCGCGCGTTCCACCGGCTGCGGCACGAACTTCGTCCACCACGTCTTGAACGTCGGACGCGCCATCACGCTGTGCTGCAGCGCGAAGAGCAGCACGAGTCCCAGGTCGATGGCCAGCGCCGCCGGCCACGCCATCGTTGCCGGGCCGTCCAGCATCGTCGGCGTGCCGAAGCCCCCGACGAACCCGCAAAGGTACAACAGTGAAGCCATGCCGATCGCGTAGCAGACGAACCCGTACGCGAGGTAAGCGATCCGTTTGGCCTTCATTCCTTTCTCCTCTCTGTCTATCTTCCAAACCCGTTGCCCGTAACCGTTGCCTAGCAGGCCGCCGGCGCCGTGGAGACCGCGCGCTCGACCTTGACCTCGACCGGCACGGGGTTGCGGACCACGTCGTAGACCGGCGAGTGTGCCTGGGCGTGCTCGACCAGCGCGCGCAGTTCTTCTTCCGACGCGTCGCCCTTGATGCGGAAGCGGACGCGGATCTTCTCGTAGCCCTTGCGCACTTCGCCGCTGAGGCCCAGCAGGCCGCGCAGATCCAGATCGCCGTCGAGGCGTGTCTCGACCTGTTCGAGGTGGATGCCCAGTGCCGCCGCGCGGTAGACCAGCGTCGTCGTCAGGCAGCCGGCCAGCGCGTGCAGCAGGTTCTCGACCGGATTGGGCGCCTCGTCCTTGCCGAAGAGCACGGGGTGCTCGCCGTTGCCGACCACGAAGGGCCGCTGGTCGCTGACGTGCGTCTCGCCCGCGGCTTCGAAGCTGGTGATCGTCGAGCGATTGTGCGCGCCGCCCATCCAGCGGTTCTGCAGGCGGAAGTTGCAGCGCGCCAGGCTCGGGCGGTCCTTAATCGCCTCGACCGTGTCCTTCATCTGCTCGGCCGGCACGCCGTTGATCGTCGAGTTGCTCATCGCATTACTCCTTTGAGGTGTGGTTTCCAGCTGTCGTTGTCTTCACGGGGGCTCATAAGGCACGGAGCGTGCCAGCGCCGGGAGAAAGTTTTAACTATATGTTAAATAATGAGTTACAAAACTTTCAGCGGGTGCGCGGCAAGTCGCGAGATTTCGCGAGTCGCGAGATTTCGCGAGTTGAGGTCGCGAAATTTCGTTACTTAAGTAAATATTAGCTATTTTTTCTGATGTTCAGGGTCTTGATGCGGCTGGTAAGGGTGCTTGCTTTGGTCCCCAGCAGTTCGGCGGCGCCGCCCTTGCCGGCGACCTTCCAGTCGCAGGCCTCCAGCGCGCGGCGGATGTTCTGGCGTTCGAGGTCTTCCATATCCTGCATGTTCATGATCGGGGCGGCGCCCGACGGCGCAGGTGCCGCGGCGGACGCGGCGGGCGTCGAAGGCATTGCGGCGGCCTTCAGGGCTTCGGAGGCGGAGGCGCTGATGGCGGCGGCGCTGCTGCCGCTGGCATCGGGCAGCGCGCGGTTGAGGTTCAAGCGCCCGTTCTGCGCGGTGATGACGCCGCGTTCGATGACGTTTTCCAACTCGCGCACGTTGCCGGGCCAGGCGTAGGCCATCAGGCGGCGGCGGTCGGCGTCGGTGAACGGCTCGAGCGTGCGGCCCATGCGCTGGGTGAAGTGCTTCGCGAAGTGCTCGGCCAGCAGCACGATGTCGATGTCGCGCTGGCGCAGCGGCGGCAGGCGCACGGGGAAGACGTTGAGCCGGTAGAACAGGTCCTCGCGGAAGCGCCCTTCGCGCGCCTCCTTCTCCAGGTCGCGGTTGGTCGCGGCGATCACGCGCACGTCGACGCGCTGCGTGCGGCTGCTGCCGACGGGTTCGAACTCGCCTTCCTGCAGCACGCGCAGGAGTTTGGCCTGCAGGTCCAGCGGGAGTTCGCCCACCTCGTCGAGGAAGATCGTGCCGCCGTCGGCGAGCGCGAAGCGGCCGTGGCGCTTCCTGGTCGCGCCGGTGAAGGCGCCCTGTTCGTGCCCGAAGAACTCACTCTCGATCAGCGTGCCGGGGATCGACGCGCAGTTGACCTTCACGAAGGGCTTCTCCTTGCGCTTTCCGGCCTGGTGGATGGCGCGCGCGACGAGTTCCTTGCCCGTGCCGGTCTCGCCCAGCACCAGTACGGTCGCGTCGGTGCCGGCGACCTGCTGGACGTCGTTGACGACGTGCAGCCAGGGGATGCTGCGCCCGATGATGGAGCCGCCGCCGCCGAAGTCGTCGAGTTCCAGCTTCAGGATCTCGGTCTCGACCTTCAGCGACGCGATCTGCTTTTCGGCTTCCAGGCGCTCGTTGACGTTGCGCAGGATCAGGGTGTGGAAGGCCTTGCGGTCGATCTCGTAGCGGCTCAGCGTGGCCTCGGCGGGGATCTCGTTGCCGTCGGCGCGTTTGGCGTGCAGGCCGCCGGGAATCCACAGGAAGCGTTGGCCGACGGGGCGGCCGTCGAGGTCCTCGGCGAGTGTCGCAAGTTTCGCTCGGGATTCGTCGGACAGCAGCACGCCCAGGTAGCGGCCGACCAGTTCGCGCGCGTTGCAGGCGAAGACCTTCTCGGCGGCGGGGTTGGCGCGCAGGATGTTGAGCTTGTGGTCCAGCTCGACGATGGCGTCCATGGCACTGTCGACCAGACGGCCCAGCTTCTCCTCGCGCTCGCGCACGTCGTCCTCGGCCTTAAGGCGGCGCAGCTCGGCGGCGGCGCGCCCGGCGAAGATGCGGAAGATCGTCTTCACGCGCGCGTCGGGCGGCATGGGGCGGCGGTCCATCACGGCGATGTGGCCCAGCACGGTGCCGCTGGCGTCCAGCAGCGGCATGCCGAGGTAGCTCACGGCGCCCACGTCGTCGATCTCGCTGTCGCGTGGATACAGCCGCCCCAGGCTCTCGGGGATGTGGACCAGGTCCTTGCGGTTCACGACGTCGGCGCAGGGCGTGCCGTCGACGGGGGTGTCGTAGCCTTCCAGCCACGCGCCGTTCATCCAGAAGGCCAGCGCGCGCAGGCGGCGCGTCTCGGGGAACCACTCGGTCACCCACGCGCCGTGCGTGTGCAGCGCCTCGGCCAGGCTCTTGACCAGCGCGCGGAAGAAGCCCTCGCCCGTCTCGGTGGCGGTGCCTTCCAGGATCACGCGCAGCGCGGCGTCGACGTCGAGGTCGCTCAGCGGCGGACGCGGTTCGGGTCTCTCGGGCTGGGGCATGGACATGCGTTCGGACACGCCTCCCAAAACGGCAGTATCCCGCAAACCCCCACAACGGGCAAGTCGCGGGGAAGAGCCGATTATAGATTTTGGATTGGGAAGTGAAGGCCAACCGGAGACTGGAAACGAAGTTCTCTGTGATCTCTGTGGTTAAAGCTATTTACCCCACCAGCCGCTTGAGGCCCTCGCCGTAGTTCTTCAAAACCGCGTCGGCGGCTCCGCCTTCGCCGACTTTGTGGATGACTTCGACGGAGACGAAGCCGTCGAAGCCGCTCTTCTTCAGCAGCTTGATCGGCTCGGCGTGGTCGATGATGCCTTCGCACAGCGCCACGGTGTCGAGTTTCAGGCCGTCGGCGCTGTAGCGCCCGTCGTGGACGTGCATGTGGCGCACCCGGCCGCCCAGCACGGCGAAGGATTCGGCGGGGCGTTCCAGAAAGCGCTGCGTGTGCATGATGTCCCAGAGGATGCCGAAGGCGGGGTGATCGAGTTCCTCGGCGACGGCGCGCACCTGCGCGGCGCGGCACCAGTCGTCGTGGGTCTCGATGCAGACCGTCACGCCGCGCGCTTTCGCAAGGTCGAGCGCCGGGCGGATGGCCGCGGCGACGTAGCGCACGATGCCGGCCAGTTCGCCCTTGCCGAGTTTTCCGCCGAAGACGCGCACGCACTTCGCGCCCAGGTCGCCGGCAAGATCGACGTACTTCTTCAGCGCCTCGGTGTTCTGCTGGCGCTCGGCGGCGTCCTCCATGGCGAAGCGCTGGCCCGTGGCGACGCAGCAGATGCTCAAGCCGGCGTCCTCGAACTTCTTGCGAGCCTCGCGGCGCGCGGCGCTCGAGAGTTCCGCCTCGATGCCGGCCTTGTGCTTCCACTCGACGCGCGGCTCGTAGCCGGTAAAGCCGTGCTTCTTCAGGCCGGCGATCGTCTCGTCGATCGTCCAGTCGGGCATCACGCTGCTCATGGCGGCCAGGCGAATCATGCGTTGTCTCCAGTTCTTCTTTCACCACAGAGAACACGGAGATCACAGAGAAGGGAATGGGGGGAGCTATTGGAGGTCTTTCGCAGGACGGGAATCTACGGTCTTGTTGAAAGACTTCTGCCTCACAGTCCCAAACGGCAGTCCTCTGTGTTCTCTGTGCCCTCTGTGGTGAATGCCGTTTTCCGGTTATCCGGGGAACAACTCTAGCCCGCCGTCCACGCGCAGGACCTGGCCGCTGATGAACTTCGCGCCGGGGCCGGCGAGGAAGGCCACGGCGTCGGCGACTTCGGTCGGCGTGCCGTAGCGCAGCAGCGGCACGGACTCGTCCATCTGCTTTGGGTCCACGACGCGCGTGGCTTCGAAGCGCGCGGTCTTCGTCGAACCGGGACTGACGGCGTTGACGCGGATGCCGTGCTCGCGCAGCTGCGCGGCCAGGCAGCGCGTGTAGTGCGCCAGGCCGGCCTTCGCCACCGCGTAGCTGACGCTCGACGGAACGCCCCAGTGGCTGTCGCCGGCGGTGATGTTCACGACCGCGCCGCGCTTGCGTTCGATCATGCCGGGCACGGCCGCGCGGCTGGCGTAGACGGCGCCGTGCAGGTTGATGCCCAGCACGTGGTGGTAATCCTCCAGCGGCACGAAGAGCCCGTCGTTGGGCTTGGGCTTGCCGCCCTTCTTGGCGATGTCGCCGCCGGCGCAGTTGACCAGCAGCGTCAGCGGGCCCAGCGCGGCCTCGGCGTCCTTCACCGCGCGCGCGACGGCCTCGGCGTCGGTGATGTCGGCGACGACGGCGGCGGTCTTCGCGCCCGGCGCGCACTTCTCCTTCAGCTTCGCCGCGACGCTTTGCAGGCTGGTGGCCTCGCCGTACTCGCCGGGGGCCTCCGCGCTGCGGTCGTGGATCGCGACGCTGGCGCCCAGTTCGGCCAGGCGCGCGGCGATGGCGAAGCCCAAGCCGCGGCCCGAGCCGGTGACCAGCGCGACTTCGCCTGCAAGCGGCAACGCGGGATTCATGCGGTGCTCCTTTAAGAGATGGTGTTGGCTGACAGATCATGCTATCCGCGCGCAGGAACGATTCCACGCCCGGTTGACGAGCGCTGCGGCGGAGATTATGGTGGTCGTGTTGCGCGCAGGGCGCCTCCGGTCCGCGGAAAGGGCAGAAGCCCGCCTGGCAGTGCAAAAACTTTTGCGAACCTCTTTCAGCCCGTGGTGCGGACACCGGGCGCGATACGAAGGAGGTCGCCATGACCACCCCGCAAGGGGAAGGGGCGAATCGCCCGCTTCCCAACCAGCCGGATCTCCGCCACCTCAAGCTCCAGGCCAAGGACCTGCTGCGCGCCAAGCAGGCCGGCTCGCTGTCCGACGCGCAGTTCCAGCTCGCGCGGTCGTACGGCTTCGCGAGTTGGCCGAAGTTGAAGGCGCATGTCGAGTCGCTCGCCGAGACCGGGGCGCTGAAACTCGCCATCGACAAGGAAGACTTCGCGCGCGTGCGCGCTTTGCTGGGCGCGAACCCGGCGCTGCACGCCGCGCCCATCGGCTACAAGCAGAGCGGCCCGCTGACGTGGCTGGCCGAATGCCGCGGGCTGAAGGCGCCGCCGAGTGCCGAGCGCCTGGAATGCGCGCGCTGGATGATTGCGCACGGCAGCAACGTGCACCAGGGCTGCGACGGCCCGCTGATGCGCGCGGCGCTGAACGACCTGCGCGTGCCGATGATGGAGCTGCTCGTCGCGAACGGCGCCGACGTGAACGCGCGTTGGAACGGCCAATACCCGGCCGTCTGCGCTCCGTGCGAGGCCTTGGCGCCGAAGGCGCTGGCGTGGCTCCTCGACCACGGCGCGGATCCCAACGTCGTCTCCGAAAAGTACGGCTCGCCACTGGCGATGCTGGTCGCCACCTACGCGCGCGGCAGCAAGGCCAGGCACGAATGCCTGGAAGTCCTGGCCGCGCACGGCGCGACGCTGCCGGACACGCCGGCGATGGCGCTGCACCGCGGGCGCGTGGACCTGCTGGAGGAACACCTCAAGCGCGATGCGAAACTGCTCGAACGGCGCTTCAGCGAAGCGGAGATCTATCCGCCCGAACTGGGCATCAAGCCCGGCGAAGGGCTGCACGCCACGCCGGTGTACGAGACGACGCTGCTGCACCTTGCGGTGGAATACGACGAGCTGGAGATCCTCGAGTGGGCGCTCGCGCGCGGCGCCGACGCCAACGCGAAAGCAGGCGAACACGCTCCGGGCTTCGGCGGGCACACGGCGCTCTTTCACGCGGTGGTGACGATGGGGCGCAAGGACGACGCGAAAGCGAAGCTGCTGCTGAAGCACGGGGCGGACCCCAATGCGCGCGCGTCGGTTTACAAGAAGCTGCGCGACGTGGGCGAGCCCGAGTTCGAGGCGCCGCAGGAATACCGCGACGTCACGCCGCTGGGTTACGCTTTGCGTTTCCGCGCGTTCGCGAAGGACGGCTTCCTGAAAGGGTGGGTCAGCGACGCGGCGCTCGACGCGATCCGCGCGGCGGGCGGCAAAGCGTAAAGGAAGAGCGGAGGCTACTCTTCCGTCTTCTTCGGCGGGTCGGTGGAAGGCGGCGCGGGCGGCGGCGCGTCGGGAATCGGCTTCTGCTCGGGCGCGGGCGGCGGCGGGGTCGGCGGCGGGGTCGGCGCGGCCTCGAGCGCGGCGAGTTCCTTCTCGGCCTTCGCGGCGTAGGGCGTCGCCTTGCAGGCCTCGAAGTCGGCCCGCGCGCCGTCGCGGTCGTTCAGCGCGGCGCGGGCGCGCCCGCGCAGGAAGCGCGCGGCGTGGTATTCGGGAAAGAGCGTCAGCGCGTAGCCCAGGTCGGTGACGGCGAGGCCGTGGCGCTTGAGGTGAAAGCTGCACAGGCCGCGGTAGTAGTAGAGGCGGTCGTAGGCGGGGTCGAGCTTGATCGCTTCGTCCAGCAGCGGGCGCGCGGCGTCGAACTGCATCTTGTTGATGAGCGCGCGGGCCTGGCGGTAGGGCGCCTCGCCGGGCGTCTCCGGCAGGTGCGTGATGTATTCCTTCCACGCCGTCTCCAGCGGCTTCCATTCCTCGTCGAGCACCTGCTTCAGGACGTTCGCGCGGTTTTCGTCTTCCGAGGCGTTCGGCGCCAGCGCGCGCAGCATGCTCGACAGGGTGCGCGCTTCCTCCATGCGCGCGTCTTCGATCAGAAAGCGCGCGAAACTCCACGCCTGCACCGCCGCGGAGAGCGGGTCCTTCTTCCAGGGCGCGTCGCCGGAGAGGAACTCCCTCAGCGGCAGCAGGCGCGGCGGGTCGGCGTTCAGCAGGCGCTCGCGCAGGTCGCGGACGTGCCCGCGCGCGGGGCCCAGTTCCAGGCGCCCGGTCTCCTCGTCGAGGCTCGCGTCCTCCATGACTTCGGCCAGGCCGCGCGACAGCCACGCGGGCGGGCGGGCGATCCACGCGCGCAGCAGCGCGTTGAAGGCCGAATGGCGCAGGCGCCGCACCATCGGGCGCGGGTCGAGCGCGAAGGCCGCGATCACGCGCCGCGCGGGATCGTCGTCGTGCAGGTACGCGAAGGAGGGCTCGTTCCCAGCGCCGCGCGCCTTGAGGAACTTCGCGCAGTCGGCGGGCTCCTGGAACAGCGCCACGACGACGGCCTCGGGCACCGTCGCGTCGGGTGGAAAGCCGGCCATCGCGCGCATCCTGGGCAGGACCTGGTGCAGGTGGAAGGTCGCGTACTTCGCCAGTTCGGGGTTGGCGTCGGAGAGGACGAAGATGAGTTTCAACTCGTCGCCGAAGACCTTGAACGTCTTGCCGGTGATCTTATCGAGTTCGGCGCGCAGCGCGGCCGGGTCGGGCGCGGCGGCGGGCGCGGCGGCGGGCGTGGGAGGCGCGGGCGGTTCCTCGGCGCGAGCCAGGCAGCACGCCGCGAGGAGGACGCACGCGATTGGGGCAAGACGGTTCGGCATTTGCGGCATGGTACGCCCTTCTCGAAGGGTTGGGAAGCGCCTCGCGCCTCCTTTATATAGACGCTTCGTGGGGCGGCGGTCCCAGACCCATCTTGGACGTGCTATTTCCGAAACTGCGACGCCCAGCGTTCCATGCGCTGGTCCTCGTTCGCCATGCGCCAGCGCAGCAGGCGCTGGGCGAACTCGGCGACGACGCCCGCGCGGGCCGGATCGGCGGCGACGTTGCGGTCTTCGCCGGGGTCCTGCCGCAGGTCGAAGAGCAGATTCGGCAGCGACGGGTCGGCAAACTGGACGTACTTGTAGTGGGCGTCGCGCACGGCCCAGAGCAGCTGGCGTTCGGGCGCGAGGCCCGGCAGCTTCATGCGCCGGAAGTCGTACTCGAAGTGGACTTCTTCGCGCCGCGGCGCGCTAGCCTGGCCGTGCACGAGCGGCAAGTAGCTCTGCCCCTGGAAGTACTCGGGGCGCGGCACGCCCAGCCAATCGAGCATCGCGGGCGCGTGGTCGATGGACTCTATAAAGGAGTCGATGGTCTTTCCGCGCGTGGCGCCGGCGGCCTTGTCCGGATCGCGCACGATCAGCGGCACGCGCAGCGCGCCGTCGTAGAAAGGCCCCTTGTTCATCAGGTAGTGGTCGCCCAGGTACTCGCCGTGATCGCTGGTGAAGACGATCAGCGTCTGGTCCCACTGGCCGGTCTTCTTGAGGTGCTCGAAGAGGCGCCCCAGGTTGGCGTCGACTTCCGAGATCATGCCGTAGTAGTTCGCGCGCGTCTCGCGCAGGCCCTGCTCGCTGCGGACGCTGGGCTCGCGGTAGAGCGCCTTCAGGTACGGATGCGAGTGGTTCAGGTCGGCGTCGCTGCGGTCGGGCAGCGGCACCTGCGCCGGGTCGTACATCGCGTGGTACGGCGCGCAGCAGATGCGCGGCGGGTGCGGCTTGATGTAGTTGAGGCTCAGGAACCAGCCTTCGCTTTGCGTATCGAGGTACTCGATGGCCTTCTCCGTGAGGAAGCGGCACTCGCTGTCTTCCTCCTTGTACTTCGCGGGGAAGCACAGCGGCAGGCGCGCACCGGGGCCTTCGGGCGGGACGTCGGGCTTGTGGATGGCGTCGTGGTTCAGCAGCGCTTCGGGGTAGCCCTTGCTGCGCAGCGATGCGAAGTACCCGGGACTGTCGTAGTCGTGAAAGTAGACGCGCTCGAAGCCCGGCAGGAAGTTGTCGTAGTCGAGCGTGCGCGTGCGCGGGTCTTCGGGCGGCAGCGTGCGCGGGTCGATCGTGTAGTCGTTGTAGCCGATCAGCCCGGGCGCGCGGCCCGAGGCGCGCAACGCCGTGCCGAAGTTCTCGTGCGCGTTCTCGAGCGGCGTGTGGTTGTTGACGCTGCGCGTCGCGCAGAGGTACTTGCTGGTGAAGATGCACATGCGGCTGGGTCCGCAAGGCGCGGTCTGCACGAAGGCGTTGCTGAAGCGCGTGCCTTCGGCGGCGAGGGCGTCGAGGTTCGGCGTGCGGACGCACGGATGCCCCGCGCAGCCGAGCGTGTCGGCGCGCCACTGGTCGGCGATGACGAAGAGGACGTTCTTGGCCAAGCCGGCGCCTCCCTGAGCGATGACGAAGGCTGGAATCGTACCGCCTGGGCGGCCCAAACGCCCCGCCCATTTTTGGCCTGCCGGGCGCTCGTTCTGTCATACGCAAAGCGTATACATTACCTTGTGCAATGTAACACATCCACGATGTGCAATGTAACACCCGAGTGCGCCGCGCCGTTCATGTAAACCCTATTTGCACTTCGCGCAAAAACGTCGCAAGTCCAATGATTCCGTCGAGTGCACCTTGATAAAAGTGTAATTGAAAAGATACAAATCTCCATGTGCACTCCTGCACGTCGCGCTGCGCTACGTGAGTCGCGAAATTTCGCGAGTGTCAGAGATTGTCAGTCGCGAAATCTCGCGACCTCCGCACCATGCGCGGCACCAGGTGCAAACGATCGCGCGTTGCGGTCCTGGACCGTTCGCGGCGGAGTGCTAGACTTTGGAGGCATTCACGATCGACCATCACCAGTTTTCCGGAGCGACCTAACCATGGCGCAGCGCAAACGGTATGTCCTCGTAGGCACCGGCGGACGCGGGCTCCACATGTTCGGGCGCCCGCTGCTGTACGACTTTACCAAGCACAGCGACCTGGTGGGCCTGGTGGACATCAACCCCGAGCGCATGGAGGCCGCCAAGGAGATCCTCGACCGCCCCGACACCGCGCGCGGCCAGCGCGGCGGCCGCGGCCGCAACCTGCCGTGCTACACGGACTTCCGCAAGATGCTGCGCGAGCTCGATCCCGACGGCGTCGTCATCACCACGCGCGACAGCACCCACGCCGAGTACATCGTCAAGACGCTGGCCGCCGGCAAGCGCGCCATCAGCGAGAAGCCCCTGTGCACCGACGCCGCGCAGTGCCGCGCCATCCTGGCCGCCGCCAGGAAGTACCGCCGCACCGGCGCGCGCTGCTTCGTGACCCACAACATGCGTTACGGCGGGCCCGAGACCGAGATGAAGCGCCTCCTGAAGGCCGGCGCCATCGGCACGGTGAAGTCGATCAACTTCCACGAGAACCTCAACCGGCGCCACGGCGCGGACTACTTCCGGCGCTGGCACCGCAACAAGGCGAACTCGGGCGGCCTGCTGATCCACAAGGCCTCGCACCACTTCGATTTCCTCAACTGGCTGGTCGAAGATGTCCCCGAGACCCTCGTCGCACAGGGCGGGCTGGTCTACTACGGCGCGAATGGGCCCTTCCGGCACGCGCGCTGCACGGGCTGCCCGCACAAGCGGAAGTGCGACTTCTACTGGGACATCGGCAAGGACGCGCGCGCCATGCGCCTGTACGTCGACGCCGAGAAGAAGGACGGCTATATCCGCGACGGATGCGTCTTCGACCGGAAGATCGACATCGAGGACCAGGCCGCGGTCGCCTACAACTACAAGAAGTCCGGCGTGCACGTCATCTACAGCCTGACGGCCTTCGCCAGCTACGAGGGCATGCAGATCCAGCTCGAGGGCACCGGCGGGCGCATCGAGTACAGCAGCGTCGGCGGCGCCGACTGGGCGGCCGGCAGCGTCGTGGTGCACGGCCTGGACGAGGCGGCCGGGCAGCGCTTCGAACTCTTCAGCCCCACGCAGGGCTACAAGAAGCTCAGCTACAAGCGCCAGGCCGGCAGCCACGGCGGCTCGGATCCGCAGCTGCTGCACGACTTCTTCGGCCGGCCGTTCGACGCGCCGCTGACCTACCGGCAGGCGCCCCTGGAGGAAGCCGTCCAGGCGATCCTGATTGGGCACGCGGCGAACGTTTCCATCGCGCAAGGGTCGAAAACGCTCAAGGTGCAGGACCTGCTGAAACGCGGCTGAAGACGCCCCAGATAGAGCCAAGTCCTGCTTGCCCCAAGCAAAAGCAGGACCTAAAATGTAAGTTTGGGCGCGTATAGCGTCTTTCTGGAACACACTGGTCTGTACTCTCCTGGACTTGGGAGCCGTATGACGGAAGACAAGCTTCCCGAATCGCTCGGGCCCTATCGAATTGAATCCCGGATTGGCCAAGGCGGCATGGGCACGGTACTTAAGGCCGTGCACGAGACGCTGGAGCGCCCCGTCGCGTTGAAGATCCTGCCGGCCGAGTTCTCCATGAACCCGGAGTACGTCAGCCGCTTCCTGCGCGAGGCTCGCGTCGTGGCGACGCTGCGGCACGACAACGTCGTGCAGGTCTACGACGCCGGCACTCAGGACGGCAAGTACTTCATCGCCATGGAGTTGATCGACGGCGAGTCGCTGGGCAAGTACCTGCAGTCGGCCGGGTCGCTCACGCAGGAGGAAGGCCTGCAGCTGCTCCTCCAGGCGGCCAAGGGGCTGCAGGTCGCGCACGAGAAGGGCCTGGTCCACCGCGACATCAAGCCCGACAACCTGCTGCTGAGCAAGGACCACAAGACCCTGCGCATCGTGGACTTCGGGCTGGTGATGGAGTCCAGCAGCAACACGCAGCTGACGGCCACCGGCGCCTGCCTGGGCACGCCGCAGTACATGAGCCCCGAGCAAGCCGACGGCGAACAGGCCGACGCACGCACCGACATCTACAGCCTGGGCGTCACCTTCTTCATGGTCTTCACCGGGCAGCCGCCGTTCAACTCGCCCACGGTGATGAACCTGCTCTTCAAGCACAAGTTCGAGCCGCCGCCCGATCCGCGCAGCATCAACAGCAAGCTGGGCCTGAACGTCTCGAACCTGATCCTGACCATGATGGCCAAGCGCCGCGAGGACCGCCCGCAGACGGCCACCGACTTGGTCGCGCTGGTGGAGAAGGTCATCGAGGGCAAGCGCATCCCGCCACCCCCGGCTTTTGTTTCGCCGGTTACGGGCGAGGCCTCCGTTGTGCAGCCGCTGTCCACCGGACCGATGGCGGCGATTTCGGAACTGCCCCCGCGCACCAAGCTGGCGCTGGCCGGCGGTGCCCTGGTGGGCGTCGTGGCGCTGATCGCCATCGGCGCGTGGATGTTCGGCGGCGGCAAGAAGGACGATCCGGCCACGGCTTCGGGCTCCGGCGGCGAGGGCAAAACCGCCGCGCAGGGCTCGTCCGGCGGCGGCGGGACGGCCAAGACCCCGGCCTCCGCGGGTGGCGCCACCAATGGCGGCGGGGACGTCGCCGGGGTGGAAGCGCAGCGCAGCGAACTGCTCGCCAAGACCCGCGGGCTGCTGGCCGCCGGCGACCTGGCCGCGGCGCAGACGGCGCTCGACGAGGCCGCCGCGCTGGGCCCCAGCGACGAGGTCGCGTCGCTCCAGAAGCAGGCGAAGTACCAGAAGCTTTCGGGCGAGGCCGAGAGCCTGGCCAAGGACGGCAAGACCGGCGAGGCCATTCGCAAAGCCGAAGAGGCCCAGAGCTACGGCGACGCCGACGCGCTGTTGGCGCGGCTGCGCGCGCGGCTGGGCTCCCAGGAGGCCCTGGACAACGCCAAGCGCGCCGAGGCCGAAGGCCAGAAACTCAACGCTGCGAACTTCTACGAGACCGCCGCGGGGCTTTCGAAGGATCCGGCGGAGCAGAAGCGCCTGCGCGACCAGGCGGCGCTGCTGCGCTTCGAGCACTACACCAAGTCCGCCGAAGGCGCCCAGGCCGGCGGCGACTGGCGCAAGGCCGCCGACGATTACAGGAAAGCCCTGGAGGTCCGCGACGATTCGGCCATCCGCGCGAAGGCCGAGGCCGCCGGCAAGCGCGCCGAGGCCGAGGACACCTACCGCAAGGACATGGCTGCGGGCCAGCAGGCCCTGGACGACGGTATCGCGCTGCTGAACGAGAAGAAGGACATCGGCGGCGCCAAAGTGCGGCTGACGCAGGCGCGCGGGCAGTTCAACAGCGCCTACTTGGCCATCAAGGACTTCGACAACCGCAGCGAGCCCGGCGACAAGCTGACGCTGGTCACCGGCTACGAGATGATCGCGCAAGGCGACGAGGCCGCACAGCGCGGCCGCGCCAGCGAGGCTCGCGAGACCTACCAGCGCGTGTCGCGCACCTACCCGGCGCTGGCCACGGTGGCCGACGCGCGCCTGGCCGGCGTCAAGGCCGCCGCCCCCGTCGAGACGGCGCCCAAGGACGTGCAGGGGCGGGTGATGCAGCTGGTGGACGCCGGGCGCACGCGCGAGGCCCGCGACCTGGTGGTCGGCGCGTTGAAGGAGAATCCGAACGACGCGAAGCTTCAGGACCTGAAGCGTGGCCTGGACAACCTGCTGTCGTGCGAGACGATCTTTGGCTCGACGGGCCTGCAGCGGATCATCCTGCGCGGCAAGGACGCGGTGGCCGACGTCCAGGTGATCGACGCGGCCGACGACCTGGCCCGCCGCCTGGACGACGACCTGGACAACTGGCGCAAGCAGTGCAGCAACAACCTCGAGATCGCCCGCGCCAACGTGAAGAACAGCCTCCCGGAACTGGTGGCCAGCACCGTCAGCCGCGGCAAGGAGCTGGCCGCCGAGATCGCCGAGCGCATGGACGGCGCCAACACCCGCTACGGCCGGAAGGCCGAGGAGGCCGGCGAGTCCACCGGCGTGAAGCTGCCCGTCAAGGTGCCCATCTTCGGCAAGCGCGTGGGTCGCGAGGCCGACCAGGACAAGGCGCGGAAATACCGCGCCGTCGCCGACAAGTTCGAGGAGCTTGAGCAGGCCGCCCGCACCCTGAGCCGCTAATACTCTCCATGTCCGATTCCCCCGCGCCTGCTCCCCGGCCTGAAGCCGCGCCCGCCGCGCAGACCAGCGCGTCTACCTATCCCTACCGTTTCGGCGAGGTGGGCGTGATGATGGGCGTCATCAACCGCGACCAGGTCCGCGACAGCCTGCAGATCCAGCGCGAGCTCGACGGCAAGAGCAAGCACGAACTGATCGGCACGCTGATGATCCAGAAGGGCTGGCTCAACCAGCGCCAGGTCGCCGCAATCCTGGTAGCCCAGAAGCGCTACCGCAAGCAGCAGGCCGACAGCGCGCCTTCCGGCCAGGGCGCCGAGGACACCGACCAGGCCGGCGGCAAGGTCGAGAAGCTGGGGCACTTCGAACTGCTCAAGCGCGTCGGCGAGGGCTCCATGGGCGCGGTCTTCCGCGCGCGCAACACCCAGAACGACCAGATCGTCGCGCTGAAGGTCCTGCCCAAGAACCTCGCCAGCGACCAGGAGTTCCTCGAGCGCTTCAAGCGCGAGGTCAAGACGCTGGAGCAGCTGTCGCACCCCAACATCGTGGCCTTCCACGGCTCGGGGCAGCTGGGCGGCTACTGGTACCTGGCCATGGAGTTCGTCTACGGCGAGAGCCTGAGCCTGCGCCTGCAGCGCGAGAAACACCTGCCCGAGACCGAGGGCCTGCGCATCGCCTGCGACATCGCTCGCGCGCTGGCCCACGCGCATGGCAAGGCCCTGATCCACCGCGACATCAAGCCCGAGAACGTCCTGATCGCTCAGGACGGCGCGGTGAAGGTCACCGACTTCGGCTTGGCCAAGTCGCAGGAGGACAGCTCCAAGCTCACCGCCGTGGGCCTGAGCATCGGCACGCCGTACTACCTCTCGCCCGAGCAGGCCATCGGCAGCGAGTCCGTGGACCATCGCGCCGACCTGTACAGCCTGGGCGTGACGCTCTTCCATTTGCTCACCGGGCGCGTGCCCTTCGACGACCAGTCCTCGACGCGCGTGATGGTGATGCACGTCCAGCAGCCGCCCCCGGATCCGCGCAGCATCAACGGCGCCATCAGCCGCTCAACGGCACAGTTCATCCTGCGTCTGATGTCCAAGGACCCGGTGATGCGCCCGCAGACGGCGAACGAAGTCGTCGAGATCCTGCAGAAGCTGATGCGTGGCGAGCAGCTCGAACCGGCCATTGCCGCCGCGCGCAAGGCCGACGGCACGCCCTGGACGCGTTTCAAGGCCTGGCTGCGCTGGTTCTTCGGCATGCAGACGTAAGCCTTCTCCGACTCGCGCGATTTCCGCCCCGCGTTACACTCATTCCCATGGCATCCAAACCGGGTTCGAAGGGCGAACTGGAGGTCCGGCCGGACGGCGACCGCTTCGGCGAGTTGGCCGTCGCGCTGGGCTTGGCCACCGTCGAACAGGTCCAGGAGGCGCTGCGCAAGCAGGCGGGCGCCGAAGGCCTGAAGCTGGGCGAGCTCCTCGTCGAGGCCCGCGTCATCGACCTGCGCCGCGTCCAGAAGGTGCTGCTGGAGCAGACCCGGAAGCGCAAGGCCGCCGGCAAGGAACTCAGCACCACCGGCGCCGGCAAGCGCGTGGGCGACTACGAGCTGCTCGCCAAGCTGGGCGAAGGCGGCATGGGCGCCGTCTACCGGGCCCGCGACACCTCCATGGACCGCATCGTGGCCCTGAAGGTCCTGGGCCAGGGCCTGACCGGGAATCCGAAATTCGTCGAGCGCTTCCGGCGTGAGGCCAAGGCCACGGGCCTGCTGAACCACCCCAACATCGTCGCCGCCTACGGCGCCGGCGAGGCCGACGGTGCGCACTACCTGGCCATGGAGTTCGTCGACGGCGAGAGCCTGCGCCAGCGCCTGAAGAAGGTCGGGAAGTTCCCCGAGCGCGAGGCGTTGGAGATCGTGCGGAAGTGCGCCGCCGGCCTGGGCCACGCGCACGAGAACAACCTGATCCACCGCGACATCAAGCCCGACAACGTGCTGCTGGGCAAGAAGGGCGAGGTCAAGATCGTCGACCTGGGCCTGGCCAAGGCCGTCGACGACGACCAGCGCCTGACCAAGACCGGCACGGCCATCGGCACGCCGCATTACATCTCGCCCGAACAGGCGCGCGGCGACTCGGGCGTTGACCACCGCAGCGACATCTACAGCCTCGGCGCCACCCTGTACGCGCTGCTGACCGGCCAGACGCCGTTCCAGGGCAAGAACAACAACGAGATCATGCTTAAGCACCTCAAGGAGGAGCTTGAGAACCCGCAGGACATCGTGCCCGAGATCAGTGACGCGGCGGTCGGCGTCGTCAGCAAGATGATGGCCAAGGACCCGGACGACCGTTACGCCGACTGCAAGCAGGTCATCGCCGACATCGACCAGGCACTGAAGGGCCAGGCGCTCAGCCAGGGCGAGGTGGAGATCACCCGGACCAGCATCCGGCCTCCCCGCCGCAAGCGCCGGCGCCCCGCCGCAAAGGCCAAGGGGTCGGGCGGCGGCTGCCTGGTGGTCCTGGCGGTGTTCCTGGGCGCGCCGCTGAGCGCCGGAGCGGCCTTGCTGCTAGGGTTGACGTAGGCCGGGGCTTGGTTAACTATAGAGTCAGGAAAAAGCGGAAGAACCTTCATGACCGAAGCCTCCCATAATAGACCCAGCGACTACCGGTTCGGCGACGTGGCGGTCGAACTCGGGATGCTCGACCAAGCCAAGGTCAACAAGATCCTCGTCCGGCAGCAGGAGTTGCGCAGCAAGGGCATTCCGGTTCGCATCGACGAGATCGCCGTCGAGCTGGGCTTCCTGGCGCGCGCCGACTGCAACGTGATCCTTAAGGAGCTGCGCAAGCGCCGCAAGGCCGAGCAGGTCGACCAGCCCAAGCCCGCCGCGCGTAACGCCGACCCCTCGGACCTGGTGTTGCCCTGCCGGCTGGGGCCGTTCGAGATCGAGCAGCGCCTGGGCGGCCAGATGGGCGTTGTCTACAAGGCCAAGGACACCCGCGACGGCCGCGAAGTCGCCCTGAAACTGCTGCCGCGCGAACTGCAGATGGACCCGCAGTACGCCACGCGCTTCCAGCGCGAGGCCCTGGCCGCCAGCCGCCTGAGCCACCCCAACATGGTCGGCTTCTACGGCACCGGGCAGCTGGAAGGACGCTACTACATCGCCATGGAGTACGTCCCCGGCGAGAGCCTGGAAAGCCGCCTGGAGCGCGAAGGCCGCGTCAGCGAAGTCGACGCGCTGCGCTACTGCCGCGAGATCGCGTTGGCGTTGTACCACATCCACGTCAACGGGCTGGTGCACCGCGACGTGAAGCCCGAAAACGTCGTTCTGGACATGTCCGGCAAGGTCCGCGTCACCGACCTGGGCCTGGCCAAGCTGCTCTCCGACAACCAGAACCTCACGGCCAGCGGCATTGCCGTCGGCACGCCGCACTACATCTCGCCCGAACAGGCGCGCGGCAAGAAGGACGTCGACCACCGCGCCGACGTCTACAGCCTGGGCGCGACGCTGTTCCACCTCGTCTGCGGCCGGCCGCCCTACGACGGCGAGGCCGCCGAAGTCATGCGCATGCACGTCTTCGACGAGACGCCCGATCCGATGAAGTTCAACGCGACGCTCAGCCGGCCCACCCGCAAGCTGATCCTGGACCTGATGCAGAAGAAGCCCGAGGACCGCCCGCAGAGCGCCGAACGCGTCGCCGCCGAGATCGACAAGATCATCGGGCACATCAGCACCGTCGCCCAGCCCGCGGTGCCCTCGGTGCCGCCGCCGCCTCCGCCGCCGCCCCCGGGCAAGCAACGCCCCTTCCCGCCGCCGCCCAACAGCCCCTTCAAGCGCTGACCGCCGCGGCCTGACGCCGCCGTCTCGAGGTGGTAGAATCGCCCCACGCGCGCGATTCGATGCGCCGAGAGGTTCCACGCGATGGCCATTCCCGACGCGCTCAAGGAGAAGTACGACGCGTTGCCCGACGCGCCCGGCGTCTACATCTTCAAGGACAAGACCGAGCGCGAGATCTATGTCGGCAAGGCCAAGAGCCTTCGCAAGCGCGTGCGGCAGTACTTCGATCCCAAACGCGCCGACCTCAAGACCGCCGATCTGGCTGCGCGCATCGCTGCGATCGACTTCGTCGCCTGCGAATCGGAAGTCGAGGCCTACCTGCTCGAGAACCGCCTGATCAAGGACCTGCAGCCGCCGTTCAACTTCCACAACAAGAGCGACATGAACTTCCCCGTCGTGGAGATCACCTGGGGCGAGCAGTTCCCCCGCGTGCTGGTGACCCGCGACCGCTCCAACAAGGCCAGCACCTACTACGGGCCCTTCGTCAGCACCACGTGGCTGCGCACCGCGCTGCAGGTCTTGCAGCGCGTCTTCCAGTACCGCACCTGCAACCTGGACCTCGTCGAAGGCGATCCCAAGAATCGCAGCTACCGGCCCTGCCTGGAGTTCTACATCGGGCGCTGCAAGGCCCCCTGCGCGGATCGCCAGAGCGCCAACGATTACCGCGAGGATCTGCGCCGACTCGCGCGCTTCCTCTCCGGCCAGGGCGCCGAAGTGAAGAAGGATCTCGAACGCGAGATGAAGGCCGCCTCGGCCGAGCGCCGCTACGAGGACGCTGCCGCGCTTCGCGACACGCTCAAGGCCCTGGACAGCCTCAAGTTGCGCGGGGCGCTCGACGATGGCCTCGAGCCCGGCGTGCTGCACATCGACCCGAAGGAAGGCGTCGCGCGCCTGGCCGAGGTCCTGGGCCTTGAGCAGGCGCCGCGGCACATCGAGGGCATCGACATCGCGCACCTGCACGGCGGCGAGACCGTCGGCAGTCTGGTCAGCTTCGTCGACGGGCTGCCCACGCGCGAACAGTACCGGCGCTTTCGCATCAAGTCCCACGACGGCAACGACGACTTCGCCTCGATCCGCGAGGTCGTGGGCCGGCGCTACGGGCGCTTGGTGCGCGAAGGGCGCGCGCTGCCGGACCTGGTGCTAATCGACGGCGGTCTGGGGCAACTCCACGCTGCGCGCGACGCGCTGAACGCGGCGCAGATCGAAGTCCCGTTCCTGGCGAGCCTTGCGAAGAAGGAAGAGATCCTGCACACGCTCGCGCATCCCGAGGGCCTGCAGCTGCCGCGCCGCAGCCCGGCGCTGCGCCTGCTGCAGTTCGTGCGCGACGAGGCCCACCGCTTCGCGCAGCACTACCACCACATTCTGCGCCGCAAGCGTGTGATGGAAGAGCCCAAGCGCAGCCGCAAGCCCCGCAAGGCCAAACAGATGCAGGACGAGGAGCGCGCGCCCTCCGAGGAGGCTTGAGGCGCGCGGCTACTTCTTCGCGCGAAAGACCCACGTCTGGCTGTTGCTGTAGATGACGGTCACGTTGCGCGCGGCGTCGTAGTACCCCACCACGTTGCCCGCGGCGCAGCGTTCGCCCTGCGGCGCCGGGTCGCTCCATGTGTCCGTCGCGGCGTCGTACAACCACAGGCGCGGCGCGGCTTTGGGTTCGTCCTTCTTGGCCAGGTGCGTGTACAGCACGAAGCGCTTGGCCGCCGAGTCGTACGCGAAGGTGCTCGACGGCACGATCGCGCCGTCGCCGTCCAGCGCCTTGCCCTGCTTCCACGCGCCGGTCTGCGTCGAGTAGATCCACGTATGCGGGCCGGTCACCGCGACCACGCTGTGCGTGTCGGGGTCGTAGGCGCTGACGCCCCCGGAGCCGAAGGGCGACTTGCCGCCGTCGGCCCACGCCTTGCGGTCGGCGTTGAGCGTGTAGGTCTTGCCCGACTGCAGCCAGAGCGTCTTGCGGTCGCCGAGGTACTCCAGCTCGGAGGACTCGTAGGCCTTCGGCGCCTTCGTCAGAACGTCTTGCCACGTCCGGGTTTCGGGATCGAACTCGAAGACGTACGCCTCGCCCGGGCCGCTGCCGCTGCCCTTCAGCATCTCGTCCTTCGGGTCGATGCCCAGCGCCTTGGCAAGCATTGCGCGGTCGGTGAACAGGATGCCCTTGTGGGCGTCCCAGAAGACCATGCGCTTGCGGTCGGTGTCGTAGGCGAGGCCCCACCAGGTGTGGGCGGGGCGCAGCGGCGCGCCGCGCGGGCTGCGCAGGACGCCGTCCTTCAGCACCGCGTGAGCCTTGACCCAGGCGACGTCCTGGTCCTCGGGGCCCTGGAAGCGCCGCGAGAACGACGGGTCGGCGCCGTAGAGGCAGATCCAGGTGTTCGCGGCCAGGTCGAACTCCCATACGTCGTTGTACGGGTGGATGTTATGGCCCGCGCCGCAGTACAGCGCGCGCTTGCGTTCGGGCGCCCAGACCGCGCGGTTGCAGTAGTCGCGCACGCGCGGGCCCATGCGGCGGTAATCCTGGTCCTTGCCGAGCCAAGCGAGGTCGCCGGTGGTCTTGCAGGGCGGCAGTTTCATCCAGGTGTTGGCGGGCAGGGCCTCGAGCTTCGCCAGCAGCTCGGCGTCGGGCGTGACGTCGAACGACGGCGCGGCGGGCGCGGGCTCTTCGGCGTGAAGTGCGGCTGTGGCGAGCGCGAAGAAAAGCAGGCAAGCGTGGCGCATCTTGGCCTCCCGGTTGGGGATAGGTAAGTCTACTGCGCGGCGCGCGTGCAGCGGTAGACCCATACGTCCTTCGAGTTGTAGTAGACCAGCACGTTGCGCGCGGGGTCGTGGTAGACGATGCGCTCGCCGTTGGCAGCGGGCGCCTCGCCGGCCGGTTTGGGGTCGGTCCACTCGTTCCTGGCCGTGTCGTAAAGCCACAAGTTGGGCTTGGCGCTGAGGCTATAGAGCACGACCTTCTTGGCGAGCGGATCGTAGAACATGGTCGCGCTGGCGTCGTTGCCTTCGGCGGGGCCTTCCTCGATGGCGGTTGTCCAGCCTTTCTGCTCCTGGCCGAGTGCGTACGTCAGCGTCTTGCGCCCGGCGATGGCGATGACTTTCTTCGCGTCCGGATCGTAAACCCCGTTCATGCCGTAGGTTCGGGGGCCGCCGTCGACGGGCGTCCAGGTGCCTTTCTCGGCGTCGCGCAGCAGCGACTTGCCGGCGCCGAGGAAGAACAGCGTCTTGCGGTCGGGCAGGTACTCGAGGATCCCCGACTCCTGCCGCCCGCCGGTGGTGTTGCCCGGGCCCTTCCAGTTGACGACGTACTCCGCGCGCGTCCAGGCGCGTTGCGCGGGATCGAACTCGTAAGCGTAAATCCCGTCGGGGCCGAGCTTTTTGAGGAACGTCTCGTGGTCGAGGCCCAGGCCCTTCTCCGCGGCGTTGCCGGGCGTCTCGAGCTTCGTGCCGTAGTGCAGGCCGCGCGGCATCGACTCGATGAAGACCAGGCGCTTGCGTACGGGGTCGTAGGCGGCCTGGTCCCACTGGTGGGTCATGCGGACGGGCGCGCCGCACTTGGTGGCGAAGGCGCCGTCGCGGAGCATCGCGTGGGCGCGAAACCACTCCTCGGTGGGCGCGAAGCCGGGGTCGGCGCCGTGCAGGCAGATCCAGGCGTTGGCGGCGAGGTCGTATTCCCACACGTCGTTGATGGGGCGGACGTTATGGCCGCCGCCGCAGTACAGCGCGCGCTTGCGTTCGGGCGCCCAGAAGGCGTGGCCGCAGTAGCTGCGCCCAAAGGGCCCGCGGTGGCGCTCGTCGGCGCGGGGGCTTAGCCAGGCCAGGTCGCCGAGGATCTTGGGCGGCGGGAGCTTCATCCAGGTGTTGGCGGGCAGCGCTTCGAGCTTGCCCAGCAGCTCGGCGTCGGGCGCGGCTTCGAAGCTCGGCGTCTGGGCATCTCCCGCCAGGGCAACGAGTTGCAGCGTCGCGGCGCAGGCGGCCCAGGCCCAAATCGGTGGCGTTCGCATGGTTGAAATGCTCCCCAGTCCTGAAGCAGCGTACAACCGCAAGCCCCCGAGGCCCATAGCTTTCGGCTTGCTAAATCGTTTTGCAACCTTAAATCAGGGGCATGTCGAATAAGGCGAGAAAGGCCCCGGCTCCGGCCCGCGGGCGCGGGCGGCCGGCGTCGCCTGATGCCGCGCACCGCCGGATCGCCGAGGACCTGCGTAAACGCATGCGCGGCGGGGAGTTCCCGCCGGGCGCGGTGCTCCCGTCGTGGCGAGCGCTGGCGAAGCACTACGGCGTCGGCGTGCGCGCGGTGCAGCTGGCCTGCGAGGCCCTCAAGCGCGACAAGCTCCTCGCGCCGACGCCCGCAGGGCGGCTTGCCGCGCGCGACTGGGACTCGCCCGGCACGGCGCTCGACCAGACCGTCCTGCTGGTGATGACGACCAGTCCGGCGCTGGTGATGAAGGGCAGCCTCTTCGCCCAGCTTCATCACGGCATTGTCTTGGGCGTGGCGGAGTTAAAGGCGCCGCTGCTGCTGGTCTACGACGACCGTCTGCGCGAGAAGATGCCCGCCGAACTCTTTGACCGGCCGCTGAAGGGCGCCGTCCTGCTGGGCAAGGTCTCCACGGCGGCGCTGCGCGACTACGAGAAGCTGCGCGTGCCCGTCGCCGTCGCCGACCATCCCGGCAAGCCGTTCAAGCTCCACGCCGCCGGCGCCGACAACGCGGGGGCGGTGGCGCAGCTGGTCGAGCGGCTGCAAGCCCTTGGGCACAAACGCATTGCGTTCCTGAGGCGGATGCATACGCGGGGCGTGCACGAGGTCGAACCCGACAGCCGCGCGCGCCAGGAGGCTTACGAGGCGCTGCTGGGCGGCGCCAAGGGCGCGAGCGTCTACAGCGTCTTCAGCAGGGACGACGCCTCCGCGCCGGCCTTCCGCGCGCTGCTGGCCGCGCGCCCGCGCTACACCGCGGCAATCGCCAGCGACGTGGGCATCGCCGGGCTGCTGCGCCAGGCGGCCGCCGAGCGCAGCCTGCAAGTCCCGAAGGACCTTAGTGTTGCGACGTTCGCGGCGGATGGGGACGCGAACAACTTCACGTCGCTGCGCTTCGACTTCGCCGAGATCGGGCGGCGCGCGGCGCGGCTGCTGGAGCTGCCCAAGACGCCGCCGCAGCACGTGAAGGTGCCCGGCGCGTGGTTCGAAGGATGCACCATCGGACCCGCCAGTGTGTAACGCAAGAAGCCATGCGCTCCGAATTCCTTTCGAAAAATCTCTTCGAAATTCCTCGAATTCCGAAGATTTCCAGTCGCGAAATTTCGCGAGTTGCCCTGTTTCGAAGTCGCGAGATTTCGCGAGTAACTCGCGAGATTTCGCGAATCACATGGTGCTGCGCGACGTGCTGGAGTGCACTTGGCGATTTGTATCGATTCTGTTATCGTTCTAGCAAGGTGCAGCGCCGATTCCCGTTCGAAGTCATTGGACTTACGACGGGTTTGCGCGAGGTGCTGCGCGGCGTGCAAATAGGGTTTACGTGAACGACAGGGGTCAGGGGCGAGGGGCCAGGGGTGAGAAAACAGCAAACGAAAAACGGAAAAACAGCGAAAGGAAAAGACGCCGCACGCCCAGAAATGCAACACCAATGAAAAGGCGGCTCGCCAGCGCAACGCGCCAATCCAAAACTCAAAATCCCAACCCCAGAATCGAATCGCCGGTCTCCGCGCCCTCGGCGGTTAAGGACGAGGGCCCCGCACGCCCCCTATATAAGGAGGCGCCGCGAAGGCGCACGCGCCGGTGCGCTTTCCGCGCGGCGCGATTCCGCGTACACTGCCTGCCGTCCGACGTTTCCGTCACGAGGCCGGATCTCAACCCGAGGCGACTCCGCGCGATGGCCGGCGACGTTCCTCCCGACTCCGAAACAAACGCGCTGCCGCCGCCATCTGCGGGCGCAATCGTGCGCTTATCGGTCCGCGTCGTCGTGGCCCTGGTAGTGGGGATCTTTGCCGTCGCCCTGGCCTTGGCCGGCGGCACGGTGCACTACATCGAAGGCGCGCTGCTGGGCGCGGCCGCGATCTTCTTCCTCGTTTACGCATTGCGTGCGCGGCCCGAAAAAACCAGAGCGCAGGCGCTGGGCGCGCCCGGCGCGGACGACGGCCTTGCGGCGTCGGCGGTGGCGGGGCAGACCGCGGAGAAGAACGCGTCGGACTCGGCGGCGCGCTTCGAGGCCGTCGTCGAGGCGCACCGTACGGAGCTGGCGCACGTGCCGCCGCCCGAACGCCACAAGGCGCTGCTCGCCTTCTGGCGCGGCGAGCTGAAAGCCCGCGCGATGCATTACCTCGACATGGTCGACCAGCGCCCCGAGATCGGTGACCAGGTCGCGCAGCTGCACATTAAGGCCCTGATGCACGCGTACCTGGCCGGCTATCTGGCCGGGCGCGGCTGGGCGGCGCGCGAGGAGGCGCAGCAGCAGGCCGCGACGGTCGCGAACGCGGTGTGCGAGGCCCTGCGCGGCCACGGCCTGAACCTCGACGCCTTCGCCTTCGATCTTGAAAAAGTGATCGCGCGGGCGCTGGGCGAGATCGTCGCCATGGGCGTGAAGGACGGGGAGGAACAGAGGATAGATAAGAGAAAATAGATTAGAGATTACAGCAAACAGCAGAAGTGAGGGGCGAGGGGTCAGGAACGGCAAACGGCAAACTGAAAAACAGAAGACAATCGCGAAGCCGTGTAGCGGTCTGTGGGTGCCACGCCACGAGGTGGCGTGCTGTGAAGCGCGAGGCACATCACTTCGTGATGTGGCATCCGAAAAAGGGGCGACACGGAAACCGGAAACCTGCCGGGCAGGCGTGCGGCACTTCGACCCGCCGGATTGCCTTTCGCACCAACGGAGGATAAAGTAACCGCGTACGCAGTCCTATCGAAAGGAGCCTACCGTGCGGCCAACGATAATTCTAACGCTTTGCGTACTGGTGGCGGCCGCGGCGTCCGGCTTTGCGCGTGGCGCCGAGACCGGCGACTACGCCGAGCGCAGCAAGGACCTGAAGGAAGCGCTGGAGAAGGTCAAGGCCGTGCTGCCGGAAGGGTGGGAGGCGAAGATCAAGTATGGAGAATTCGAACGCCTCCAGGTCATCCTCTTGGTGGAGCGGAAGCAGAAGGCCAAGGCCCGGTTGGTTTACATGAATCCCGTGCAGCCTGTTCCGGAGGAGGACTATCAAATCGAATTCAATTTCCTGTCTGTTCCCTATCGTACGCCGCAAGAAGTGACCGAACTCGCGCATCAGAACGTTGTTAAGGCAAAGAAAAGGATGGACGCTTTCGAGGCGCTCGAAGCAAGCGGGTTTCATGGCAGCTATCCGCATTCCAAGCCCCTTCCGCCGTGCGCCTACAAACCGAAAAACGAGAAGGAAGAAGATGCGCTGCGCCAATACGGCCTGATTTGGGTGGACACCGAACCCGTTCGGCTGCCGACGCACTACCACAAAGGATTGTCCTTCGAATTCTGGGACGCGAATTCCTTGGACTATTCGAATCCGGCCGTTGGGAAGGAAATCGAAGACGTGCGCCAGAAGATCTCCGCGGCGCTGATCCCCTACGCAATCCCTCCGGGCGCGAGGAAGTAGCCAGGCCGCGCTCGCCTCATCATTCCACTTTCGCGTCCTGCGCGGTGCGACTTACCGAACTTTTACACGTTACGACGCGTACCTAATTGAATAATGCTGCTGGGGTTAGCCTGCACTTGTGGGGGCCCGGCGCTGCCCGCGGAAATTCCTGTCGGAGTGCCGCAGGCTGTGCGCGTCACAGGGTATATTGACCCGGCGCGGCTCGAACGTGGGTAGGCTTCGGTCGCGTAGGGCACTATTTGCGTGTATGCCTGGGGAGAAATTCGATGAGCTTCCGTTCGATTGCGCGCGGCGCCGCCGTCGCCAGTTCCGTCGTGATGCTGTCCGGCTACGTCTGGTACCGCTCGGTCGGGGGATCGCAGCCGCGCGTCGAAGCGCCGCCGCCCGCGCATGTGGCGGAGGTGCAGGCCACGCCGGTCAACGCCGTGGGGCCCGACGCGACGATGTTTGAGCAGAGCGTAGGGTCGGGCGACCTCATTCTGGTTGACCCGGCCTTCGCAAACGCCGAAGGCGATCCGGGCACCGCGCAGCCCAAGGCCGGCTACGTCTTCTCCGTGATGACTGGCTCGAAGTCGGGAGAGGTGCGTTTTTCGCCGCCGGCCGCGCCGCCCGAGCAGAAGCGCACGACGCTGTTCTCGGGCTCGAAGAGCGAACGCATGGTGTTGCCGCTGCCGGCATCTACTGAAGAAGCTGCCGCGCCCGCGAAGCCGCCCGAACCTGAACGCCGCGTGCTCATGCCGGGCTCCAAGTCCGCCGACCTGCTGCCGAGTTCCGCGATGCCAGGCGCGATAGTCCAATCGCGGGAGGCCCCGCAAACTTCCGCGGTGCAGGAGGCGCCGCCCGCGCCGGTGAAGAAGAAGCGTCGCGTGCTGATGTCGAGTTCCAAGTCGAAGCCCGTCGAATGGGTGGAAGTAGAGGACGAGAAGACGGATGCGCCGCCGCAGCAACAGCAAGAACAGCGCCGCGCCGGGGAGGACGGCCAGTGACGATTCCCGCCATCGCGCTCTCGGCCGGCGTGAGTTTCCTCTTCCTGTGCGTGCTCTTCCGCCCGCTGGAGTGGGCCTATCCGGCGCGGCCCGGGCAGCGCTTCTTCCGGCCGGCCTTCTTCACCGACGTCTGCTTCTTCCTGGGCCAGTACCTGCTCTTCAGTGGGCTGGTCTTCGGGCTGCTGGTCTACTTCGCGTCGTGGATCGACGGCTGGATGCCGGCGGGCTTCCGCGCTTCGGTGGCCGCGCAGCCGTGGTGGCTGCAGGCCGCGGAGGTCGTCGTGCTGAGCGATTTCTGCGTCTACTGGGGCCACCGCCTGCAGCACAAGGTTGGCTTCCTGTGGCGCTTCCATTCGATCCGCCACAGCGCCGAGCACCTCGATTGGCTCGCCGCACACCGCGAGCACCCCATGGACACCGTCTACACGATGAGCCTGATCAATTTGCCCGCTTTTCTGCTGGGCTTCCCGCTCGAGACGCTCGTCGGGCTGATCGCCTTCCGCGGTCTGTGGGCGATCTACATCCATTCGAACGTGCGCCTGAACACCGGCCCGCTGCGGGTGCTCTTCGGGGCGCCCGAACTGCACCACTGGCACCACGACCGCGACCGCGAGGCCGGCAACTACGCGAACATCTCGCCGCTGATGGATTGGATCTTCGGCACGTACCGCTGCCCGGACCGCGAGCCCGAGGCCTTCGGCATCCGCGAGCCCATCGCCAAGAGTTACTGGGGCCAGATGCTGCATCCGTTCCTGCCCGCCCGCTGGGCCGCGAAACTCGCCGGAGAAAAGATCGCGCCCGCCGCCGCCGCAGAACCGCCTACGCCTGCCGAATCAAACGTGCCGCAGGGCGAGGCCTTCGCGAAATAGCGTGCCGCACCCGGCGCGCGCTCGCGCGGTGCAAATCATCACGATGTCGGGTGTGAAAAAAGAACCGGCTGCTAGCCGCCGGTTTCCTTCAGGACCATGTCGACGCACAGCGCGGCGGCGAGCATCACCTGGACGTGCCGCACGTCGGCGATGCGGTCGCGTTCGATGTGCACGACGTAGTTGTCGGCGCTGGTGAAGAGCTCCTTCGCCAGGCCGCCCCACTTCCGGCTGACCTGGCCCAGCTCCGCGCCGTTGGCATCGGTGAACTTGAAGTTCCAGCCCTTCCAGTCGCCCTTCAATGTGGCGAGGGGCTGGTCGCCGGCATCGAAGACGTCGAAGGCGCCGCCCAGCGACAGCAGGCGTTGGCGGAAATAGCCGATCTTCGCGCCGCTCTCGTCGGTGACGGTGACCACGCTGCGCAGGAACGTGAACGGGCGGTGGATCGTCACCAGTACTTTCTGGCTCGCGTCCATGATCTCGACGGTGAACGGCAGCATGTTCTTGTCGAGGAACAGTTTCAGGATCTGCCGCATGGTGCTGACGCGTTCGATGGCGGTGCCCATCGTCTGGCCGTCGGGCGTCAGGATGTCGTACGCCTCGTGGAGCTTGAACATGCCCACGTGTTCGCGGACCAGGAAGGTATCGGTGTCGAAACCCATTCGCGTGCAGCCTCCTTAACAGGTTAGGCGACCATCTTCCACGGGCGGGCCGCGCGCGCCACTTCCGAAATCGGGCGCGTCACTTTCCGGGCAGCTCGAAGCAGATCGTCTCGCGGTCGTTGCGCACCAGCAGCATGCGCCCGGAAACGCAGGGGTAGTTCCACGTCTTCGTCTTCAGCGCGTCGATGCGGCCCAGGACCTTTTCGCCCGCCGGGTCGGCCGCGACCAGCGCCACGCCGCCGGATTCCTCCTGGATCAGCAGCACCTTGCCCACGGCCAGCAGCTGGCCCTGCCCGTAGGACTCGCCCTTCCACGCGCGCGAACCGTCGGCGAGCTTCACGCACGCGAGGCGCCCCTCGTCGAGTCCGTACGCGTGGCCGTCCACGAGAACAGCGTTGGTGAACTTGGTCTTCATCTGCAGGTTGTTCCACAGCACCTTTGCGGAAAAAGCCTCGCCGGTTTGCTCGATCTTCAGCAGCCGGCAGCCCAGGCCGTAGCCCGCCGAGACGAAGACGGTGCCGTTGCCGGCGAAGACCGGCGTGGCGACCTTGGCGAAGCGGCTCTTCCATTCGTGGGTCCACAGCACCGCGCCGGTGTCCGGAGCGTGGCCCGCGACGGATTCCATGTAGAAGACGACGAGCTGCTCGCGGCCGCCGAGCGTCCCGATGACCGGGCTGCTGTAGCTCGCCTCGTCGGCGCCGCCGCGCCAGGCGAGCGAGCCGTCTTCGGCGCGGTACGCCGCGGTGCCTCTGTCCGGCGACGCCCCCAGCGTGACGTAGACGAGGCCGTTATGGACCAGCGGCGAGGCCGACTTGCCCCACTCGAGGTTCGGGTGGCCGCTCTCGGCGAGCACGTTCTTCGTCCAGCGCAGCTTGCCCGTGGCTGCGTCGAGGCAGTTCAGGATGCCGGTGGCGCCCAGCGCGTAGACGTTGCCGCCGTCGAGCGTGGGCGTCGCGCGCGGGCCGTCGCCGCCCATGGTCTCGCTGAAGCGCGCCTCGTCGGCGTGCGACCAGACCTCTTCACCGCTGGCGAGCTTGACGCAGACGACGAGTTCCGAAGCGCCGCGCTGTTCCTGCGTGTACGCGTACGGCCCGGCGGTGACCCAGCCGCTCCAGCCCGCGCCGGTCGGCCGGCGCCATTTCTCGGCGAACGGCCCGCGCCACCACTCGGGCGCCAGGGCTTCGTCGGGGACGATGCCGTCGCGCTTGGGGCCCAGGAACTGCGGGAAATCCTGCGTGCCGGGCACGACGGGCGCGGCGTTTTCAGGCGCGGCCGCGGTCTTTGCGGGCAACTCGGGCAGCGTGTAGTCGTGCTGAGGAGCCCAGCGCCAAGTGAAGATCGGCAGGATGTCGCCGTAGAAGCCTTCGACGCGAAGCATTGCGCGCAGGCCCATCCCCGCCGCCACCACCGCCGCGCCGGCCAGCAGGCGCCGCTTGAGCGTGAAACCGCTGAAGACCAGCAGCCAGAGGAAGAGCAGTAAAAGCGTGGCCAGCACGGACAGGATCGTCATCGCCGTCGTCTGGCCTTCCACCGCCATGGCTTCACTGGTGCGCACGAAGGCCAGCAGCCCGCCGCCGAGCAGCAGGAAAATTGCCAGCACCACGATCCGCCAGCGCGCCATGCGCGGGCGGGCGGCGGATTCGGCCGATGCGGCGTCGTTCATTTTCACTCCTCGGGTTGTGTGCGGGTGGCATCATACCCTATTCCCTATCGCCTGCCTTTAAGCTTGCGCTAAGCTTCCGCATCGGAGAGCGTCCTATCCTTATGAGCGCCCCGCGCAACCGCCTCCTTATATTGTGCGCCGTCCTCACGGTTCTCGCCGCCTCCGCGCTGCGCGCCGAGGTCGCGCCCGCCGACGTCCAGGCCGCGCTGAACCTGCTCGCCGACAAGGACCCCGTCACCGCCGGCAGCGCCTGCCGGGGCCTGAAGAAGTCCGCCAAGGCCGGCACGCTGGATGACGACGCGTGCGTGAAGGTGGTCGAGGCCGCCAACCGCCGCCTGGAGGAGGCCGACCGGATCGTGCAGGCCGGCCTGGCCGACCCGCGCCTGCGCGCCGCCGTGGCCGCGCGCAAGAAGGAACTCGACGCCGCGCGCAGCAAGGCGCTCGCGCTGCTGGAGAGCGAGACGAACTATCCCGAAGGCCCGGTGGGCAGCGCGCCGCAGCAGGCCGCCGACGCCGCGGTGGCGGAAGTCGAACGCCTGGCGGAGACGAGAGCGGCAGACGCGCTGGGCGCGGTGCCGGACCTGCCCGCGCACCTCGCACTCGCGGGGGACCTCGCCGAGTTGCTCGCGTGGGCCGGTTCGCCGCGCATCGGCCGGCGCGCGACGTTCTACCAGCTCGAATCCGCCGTCGCGAAGGTCTTGGATCCGGAAGGCGAGGCCGCGTGGGAGACGCTCGCATTCAACGCCTTCGGCCCGGGGCCGGACGGGATCGAGGCGCCCGCCGAACGCTTCGTGCTCGCGCAGGTCAACGAATACCGGTTGGCGCTGGGGCTCGAACCGCTGCGCTTCGACGCGCGGTTGTACCGCGCCGCGGCGTGGTTCGCGAAGGAGAGCTTCGCGAAGAAACTCAACGGGCACTTCTGCGACGTGGCCGGCCGCGCCGACCCAACGCAGCGCGCGGAGGCCGAGGGCCACCGCAAGTGCAACGGCGAATGCGTCGCGTACAACGGCACGCACTTCGAGGACTGGCGCAAGAGCGCCTCGCACCACCGCGTGCTCGTCGAACGCCGCCAGTCGAAGGCCGCCGCGGTGGCCATCTTCGGCAACGTCGCGGTGCTGGTGACGGGCCTCGACGATCCGCCGCGCGGTTCGCGGCCATCGTCCGTGCCGGCCGCACAGGCGGCGCTGTGGGCGGAACTCGCGCGCGCAAGCCGGGGCCGCCCGCGGGGCGAGGCTGCCGAACGCCTGTGCGCCGTGGCGCGCCACCTGGCCGCGCGCAAGGCGCTGCCGCAGGCGCAGGAGGCCTACGCCGCGGCGCTGGCCTTCGACGCGCAGTGCGCGGGCGTGCCGCTGGAACTGCGCAAGGCGGCCGCCGCGAAGGTGACCGCGCCGGCTCCGGAGCTGTTTCAGGACGCGGACCCTGCGAAGCGGCGCGCGGCGTGGATCGCGGAGGCCCGGGTGGACCCCGCGGCCGCGCGCGAGCGGGCCCAGGCGGAGCTGAAGGGCGAGGCGCGCGAGGCCCGTGCGGACGCGGCGGCGGCGCTGGAGGCCCTGGGCGGAAACGAATCGGTCGGCGCGCTGCTGGAGGTCTTCGACCGGGACCTCTCGGACTACGCGGTGATCCGGGCCGTAGAGTTCCTCCTGGCCCGCGGCTCGGCGATGCACTTCGGGGACACCCGCGAGCAGCGCGAGGCCAAGGTCAAGGCCCTGCGCGACGCCTGGGCGGCGCGGCCGGCAGAATGACGAGGCCAGGCCCGAAAGATCCGGGGAAAAAATCATAATCTTCCGCTGGCATATTTCGTACCATCGAGCGTCATTGGACTACATGCACCCACCGTTAGGAGGCAAGCCTTTCATGCTACGACGGAACGGATACACGGCCCCCGCGGGGTTGGCCCTGCTGGCGGCCCTGGCGCTGGCCTGCGGCGGGCGCCTTTCGGCGGAGGAAGGCAAGAGCGGCGGCGAGGCGCCCCTGGCCAACCCCATCCTGCCCAACGACGGAAAGAAGGAGGAGGGCAAGGAGAAGGACGCGCAGGACAAGAAAGAGAACGACAAGAAGAACGAGAAGGACCCCAAGCCGCCCACGCACATCGTCGAGAAGGAGCTCTTCCAGATCGAAGTGAAGGTGAAGGGCACCTTCGAGGCTCCCGCCGGCGCCACGCTGTCCGTGCCCGCGAAGCAGTGGACGATGTGGCAGGTCGAGAAGGCCGTCGAGGCCGGCACGAAGGTGAAGAAGGGCGACGAGCTTGTCGTCTTCGACGCGCGGAAACTCGACGAGGCCATCGCCGACGCGGAGAAGGGCGCGAAACTCGCGGATCTGGCTATCCAGCGCCTGGAAGAGGAGATCAAGCTCGCCGAGGCCGGCGATCCCGTCGAACTCGCCGCCGCCGAGCGCGCGCAGAAGGTCGCCGAGGAGGAACGCAAGGCCTGGAAGGACACCGAGCGCGGGTGGCGCGTGAAGCGCGCGAACCTGTCGCTGGAGTCCAGCCAGTTCTGGTGCGAGTCGGAGGAGGAAGAACTACGGCAGCTCGAGAAGATGTACAAGGCTGACGACCTGACCGAGGAGACCGAGGAGTTCATCCTCAAGCGCCAGCGCTATTACGTGAAGATGAGCAAGGCCTATTTCGAGCGCGAGAAGGAAGAACACCAGCTGGAAATGAAGGTCCTGATCCTGCGCCAGGACGAGAAGGTGGAGGAGGACCTGCGGCGCACCACGCTGGCGCTCGAGAAAGCGCGCACCACGCAACCCTTGGACCGGGCCAAGCGGGCCGAGGACCTCGCCAAGATGAAGTACGACCGCGCGAAAGCCGCCGCCAACCTGGCCGAACTCAAGCAGGACCGCGCGCTGATGAAGTTGACCGCGCCCGCCGACGGCTTCGTCTTCTACGGCGAAGCCACGCGCGGCGTCTTCTCCGAGTCGCAGATGATGGAGAAGATGATGCGCCCCGGCGGCATGATCAAGCCCTTCGACGTGCTGGTGACCGTCGTTCCGGCACGCCCGCTGAAGATCCGCGCGGCGGTGCAGGAAGCCGACCTGCAGTACGTGCGCGAAGGCGCCACGGGCCGCGCCGTGCCCGCGGGCTTCGCCGACCTGAAGCTCGACGCCAAGGTCGCCCAGGTGAACCCGATCGCCCTCTCGCCCGGCACCTTCGACGCCACCTTCGACGTCTCGATCAACGGCGACGCGGACGTCCTGATGCCCGGCATGGCCTGCGAGACGCGCTTCGTGCCCTACCGCAAGAAGGATGCGCTGGCCGTGCCCGAGTCCGTGCTGCGCAGCGAGGACGCGTTCGGCGACGACCCCTACGTGGAGATCTACCACGAAGGCCAAGAACCCGAGAAGCGCAAGGTGAAAGTCGGAAAGCGCTTCGGCGGCAAGGCCGAGATCCTGGAGGGGCTGAAGGAAGGCGACGAGGTCCTGCTCGGCAAGCCCGACAAGAAGAAGAACGGCAAGGGCGACCAGGGCGAAAAGGGCGGCAAGGACGACGCCAAGGCCGGCGCCGGCGGCGAAAAAGGAAAGAAGTAACGCCATGCCCCGCAGCGTCCGTTTTACGCTTTGCGCTTCCGCGCTGCTGCTGTCCGCGGGGCTGAACGCCCGCGTGTACGCGGAAGACGCGGGCATGGAAGAAACGAAGGAAGCGAAGACCCCGAACGAAGCGGAAGCGGCGCCGGCCGTGCCGGATAAGCCCGCGCCGCCCGCCGCGCCCGAAGACGCCGAGGCGAAGCGCAAGCGCGCGTTCAAGATCCGCGACACGCCGCCCGCCGCCGCCGTCGAAGGCCCCAAGCCCGAACCCGTCGAGCCGCTCGATCCCGCCGCGCTGGAAGCGTCGCTCGCGCGCGGCGTGGCCTTTCTGCTCGAACGCCAGAACAAGGACGGCTGGTGGGGCAGCGCGCGCCAGACCAAGGATCTGAACATCTACGCGCCGGCGCCGGGCGCGCACGACGCCTTCCGCTCCGCCGTCACCGGCCTGGCGGTGTGGGCGCTGTGCGACGCGGCCGATTACCGCAGCGACAAGCGCGTGCACAAGGCGCTGGAGCGCGCGGAGAAGTGGATGGGCGAGCACTTGCCGAAGCTGCGCCGCGCCACGCCCGACGCGCTCTACAACGTCTGGGGCCACGCCTTCGCCATCCAGGGCCTGGTGCGCCTGCACGGACTAGATTTAGAGGAGGAGGCTAAGAAGAACGCCGAACGCCGCGCGAAGCTCGCGCAGCTGATCGACCAGCAGATCGAGCTGCTGGGACGCTACGAGTCCATCGACGGCGGCTGGGGTTACTACGATTTCCATACGCGCACCCAGAAGCCGGGCAGCAGCCCGTCGAGCTTCACCACCGCGACGGTGCTGCTTGCGCTGAAGGACGCGCAGGGCATCGGGCGCGCCGTGCCGCAGAAGCTGATCGACCGCGCGACGTGGTCCATCCGGCGCCAGCGCAACGCGGACTACACCTACCTCTACGGCGAGTACCTGAAGAAATGGCCGGTGTGGGACATCAACCGCCCCGCCGGAAGCCTGGGCCGCAGCCAGGCCTGCAACCTGGCGCTGCGGCGGTGGGGCGACGCGTCGTGCAACGACGCGGTGCTGAAGACCTGGCTGGACCGGCTCTTCGCGCGCAACGGCTGGCTGAGCGCCGGGCGCAAGCGGCCGGTTCCGCACGAGTCGTTCTTCGCGATCGCCGGCTACTTCTACTACTACGGGCACCTGTACGCGGGGCTGAGCATCGACGAGCTGCCCGCGGGCGAGCGTGCGCACTTCCGCGACCAGCTCGCGCACGTGCTGATGCCGCTGCAAGAGAAGGACGGCTGCTGGTGGGACTATCCGTTCTACGATTACCACTTCGATTACGGCACGGCGATGGCGCTGCTCAGCCTCTCGCGCTGCCGCACGCCGGCCCCGGCCGCTTCGCCCAAAAAATAATCCGCGTGCGGCGCACGCGGGTCATTACTCCAATCGAACGCTGAAGAACAGCTAGCTTGCCGGAGGCACGGGCGGCTGCTCCGCCGGCGCAGGCGGCGAGATCTGCCAGAGTTTGAAGTGCACGAAGGCCAGAACAGCCAGGCCCACCAGGCCCAGCACGCTGCCCAAACAGACCTGGTGGCTGAGGAACTTCATGCAGCCGATGACCCCGAACGCGGCCGCGATCATGCCGATCAGGTGGATGAGTTTCGCGCGGCCGGGGGCCTCGAGGCTCAGCAGCTTCGCCGTGGGCTCGCCGAAATGCAGGTATAGGCCGAAGAGCGCCGAGAGCGGGATCGCGATCACGAACAGGCTATCCATGCTGAAGCCGCCCCGGAAGCTCAACAGGTCGAGCCCCGTGACCTTCGCGGAACCGAACGGACCAAGGTCTCCGTAATTGAGGTAGTTGAACAGCAGGCTGACGCCGCTGACGATCGCGCCGGCGCTGAGGCCCCAGCGCAGCGCGCCTTCGTCCAGCGTGCCGCTCTTGGCCTTCTCGAGAAATTCCTTGCTCTTCGCCTGAACATCCTTGATCGCGTCGGGCTTAGATCCGGAACCTGGCGCGGGCGGCGGCGCCGGATTGGGCGCGGGGTCGCTCATGGCACACTCCTTATCAATGGTGAACCGGTTGAGTAAGACGCTACCCTTCTCCACAGCGCGCGTCAATGGGGGCCGGGCAGGGGGGTAGTTTTCCGCGCGCGGCGTTCTATAGTTCTCTCATCGCGAAATCCTTACGAAACGGCCTGCCGGAGAGCGCACCATGAAGGTCCTCGGCATCGACATCGGCGGCACGGGCATAAAAGGCGCGCCCGTGGACGTCGCGACGGGGCGCCTGACCGCGCCGCGCTACCGGCTGCTGACGCCGCGCCCCGCCAAGCCCAAGCCCGTCGCGGAGGTCGTCGCCGAAGTGGCGGCGCACTTCTGCTGGCGCGGGCCGTTGGGCATCACGCTGCCGTCGGTCGTCAAGGACGGCGTGGTGATGACGGCGGCGAATATCGACCGGAGCTGGATCGGCACCGACGCGCGGGCGCTCTTTGCCGAGACCGCCGGCCTGCGCGCGACGGTCCTCAACGACGCTGACGCCGCAGGCATCGCCGAGATGACCTTCGGCGCGGGCAAGGGCCGCCGCGGCGTCGTGGTCCTGCTGACGCTGGGCACCGGCATCGGCAGCGCCGTCTTTCTGGACGGGAAGCTGCTGCCCAACACCGAGATCGGGCATCTGGAAGTGAAGGGCAAGGACGCCGAGGAACGCGCCAGCGACCGAGCGCGCCGGGAGAAGAAATGGAAGTGGAAGGAGTGGTCCAAGCACGTCGAGGACTACCTCGAGCACGTCGAGGCGCTGCTGTGGCCGGACCTCTTCATCATCGGCGGCGGCGTGAGCAAGAAGCACGAGAAGTTCCTGCCGCGCATCAGGACGCGCACGCCCGTCGTGCCCGCGAAGACGCTGAACGAAGCCGGCATCGTCGGCGCGGCGTTGGCGGCCCGGGCGGAGGTTCCCAGGAGAAAGCGCTGAAGTGGCGCTACTTCGGCGGCGGCACCGGGATGGCGCCAACGGCGATCTTGCCCAGCACGATCTGCATCTGGTACAGCTTCGCGGCGTCGGGCGCGCTGAAGCGCACGGTCCGCGCGCCTACCTGTTCGTAGCACGGCAGCATGGCGGCGTATTCGGCGGCCACTTCGTTCGGCAGGTCAATTTCCATCACGTGTTCGCGCAGGACGATGCGCTCCACCTTCGCCGCGTTCTTGATCGCCTCCGCGGCGGCGGAGCGGATCTTCGCGCACGCGGCGGTGGGGTGCAGGTTGTCGCAGGCGTAGCGCCCGCGGTACTTCTTCACCTCGACGGCGCGTACCTGCGGGTAGCGCTTGGCGATGTGCGTGCAGATGCGGTCGTCGCCGCTGAGCAGCACCGCGCGCGCGCCGTACTGCCCGGCGACGGCGGCGTTTAGGTCGAACTCGCCGCAGGGCTCGCCGTTCAGCCGCACGTGGTGGAACTGGATGGCCATCGTGTGCGAGATGGTGCCTGTCTCGCCCGCCGCGGTGTGGTAGCCGACGAACATCGCTGCGTCGAAGCCGCCGTCGATGCCTTCCATCATGCTCAGGGTCTTGGTGTTACCGGTGATCACGCGCGCGCGCGGGTCCAACTCGTCGAGCACCAGGTTGGTCATCGAGCCGTGGCTGTCGTTGACGAGGATCTCGGTGGCCCCGCCGGCGAAAGCGCCTTCGATCGCCGCGTTGGCTTCGCGGGTCATCCAGCGCCGTGCAACGCCGTAATCGTCGCCCGCCCGCGCGGTGTGGAAGGGTCCCACCACGCCGGCGCAGCCTTCGATGTCCACGGAGATGAAGACCTTCATGGCGCGCCTCCTTTATATGGGGGTATTCCATGCTACCTCGCCGGGCGCGGATGGAAACCGCAGGCCCACCGGGTAGACTGGGCGCATGCCCAAGGACGGCCAGCCGTTGAACATCCTGCTCGTCACCACCGACCAGCAGCGCGGGGACTGCCTCGGCGCCGAAGGCCACCCCGTGCTGCGTACACCGCACCTGGACGGCTTGGCGACGTCGCCCGGCGGAATGTGGTTCCGTTCGGCCTACGCCGAGGCGCCGGTCTGCGGGCCCCAGCGTTCGAGCTGGATCCGCGGGCAGCACCCGCTGACCTTCGGCGGCAACCGCTGGGAAGAACGCATCTGGCAGGAGATGCCGCCGACGCTGGGCGAAGTCTTCCGCGACGCCGGCTACCGCACGGGCGTCTTCGGCAAGCGCCACTTCTCGCCGCTGCGTGCGCCGTACGGCTTCGACGAGATGAAGATCTACGAGTCCGGGCGCAACGGCGAGGAACCCGACGACTACCTGACCTGGCTGCGCCGCGAGACGCCTTGGGGCGGCTACGCGCGCGGGCACGGCATCGGCAACAACGATGTCTTCGCCGGCGCGTCGGTGCTGCCGGAGGAGTTCTATCCGTCGAGCTGGGTCGCGCGGGAGAGCGTGGACTTCCTGGAGCGCCACGCCAAGGCACGCGCCGGCAAGCCGTTCATGCTCTGGGCGAGTTTCAACAAGCCGCATTCACCCTACGACCCGCCGCAGCCGTACGATCGGCTGTACCGCCCGCAGGACGTGCCTTCGCCGCGCCGTGCCGCCAGCCTCGAGCAGGAGATCGCGCCGCTGCAGCGCGCCGCGCGCTATTACGGCTGGCATACGCAAAGCGAAGAGCAGATGCGGGTGGCGCTGGCCTACTACTACGGGCTGATCACGCACATCGACGACTGCCTGGGGCGCATCCTGAACACGCTGGAACGCCTGGGCCTGCGCGAGAACACCGCGGTGGCGTTCACCAGCGATCACGGCGACATGATGGGCGACCACCACGTCTACTTCAAAGGCATCTTCCACGAGGCCAGCACGCGCGTGCCGTACGTGTGGTGGGTTCCGCCGGAGCGCCGCGCGGAGCTGGGCATCGCGGCGCAGGGTCGCGTGGACGGGCCGGTGGGCATCAGCTCGCTGATGCCTACGCTGTTCGACGTTGCGGGCGTCGCGAAACCCAAGAGCGCCGACGCCGGGTCGCTGGTGCCGCTGCTGAAGGACAACGCGGTGGCGAAGAGCGAAGTCGTCGCAGCCTACGACGCGTACCAGCACAAACGCAACTCCACGATGCTGCGCTGGGGCAAATGGAAGTACATCTACTGGCAGTACGGAGCCATCGCGCAGCTTTTCGACGTCGAGAAGGATCCCGGCGAGTTGCACAACCTCGCGGACGATCCCGCGCACAAGGAGATCGCGCGCGAGGCGCACGCGCGTCTGGAAAAGCGCCTGGCCGGATTCGCCTACGGCAAGAGCGATGTGCTCGACGGCAGCGGCAAACTTTCCGGCGAGCCCTGGAACCCGGAGCCCGCCTACATGCCCGCCATGAAAGGCCCGTGGGGCCGGCGGGAGACGTGAGGATTCTGCGATGAGCGACGCGAGACCGTACAAGGTGGCCCTGGTCCAGATGGCTTGCGGCGACGACGCGCAGGCCAACCTGAAGACGGCGGTCGCGTGCACGCAGGAAGCCGCCGGCAAAGGCGCGAAGGTCGTCTGCCTGCCGGAACTCTTCCGCACCCGCTATTTCTGCCAGAAAGAGGACGCAAAGATATTCGACCTCGCGGAGACGCTGCCGGGCGAGAGCACCCAGGCGCTAGCGAAGGTCGCGAAGGCGAAGAAGGTCGTCGTCGTCGTGCCGGTCTTCGAGAAGCGCGCGCCGGGACTGTACCACAACAGCCTCGCGGTGCTGGACGCCGACGGCTCGCTGGCCGGCACCTACCGCAAGATGCACATTCCCGACGACCCGCAGTTCTACGAGAAGTTCTACTTCGCGCCGGGCGACCTGGGTTTCAAAACTTTCGCCACGCGCGCGGGGAAGATCGGCACGCTGATCTGTTGGGACCAGTGGTATCCGGAAGCTGCGCGCCTGACGGCGCTGCAGGGCGCCGAGATCCTCTTTTATCCCACGGCCATCGGCTGGCTGTCGGCGGACAAGAACACCGAAGGCCCCGCGCAACGCGAGGCCTGGCGCACGGTCCAGCGCGGGCACGCGGTGGCCAACGGCGTGTACGTCGCGGCGGTGAACCGCGTCGGCCACGAGCCCGGCGGCGGAGGCAAGAACGGGGGGCTGACGTTCTGGGGCAGTACGTTCCTGTGCGACCCGCAGGGCGTGGTCCTGGCCGAGGCGCCCGCGGACAAGGAGGCGATTCTGTACGGCGAAGTCGACCCCGCGCGCATTGAAGAGGTGCGGCGCGGCTGGCCGTTCCTGCGCGACCGGCGGGTCGACGCGTTCCAGGACCTCACGCGGCGGTTCATCGATTAAATTATGTCCGAACATTCCGACGAAAATACGTGGCGCATGCCGGCCGAGTGGGACCGGCACGAAGCGACTTGGCTGGTCTGGCCGCACACGCACTTCGACTGGCCGGGCAAGACCAACGTCGTGCCGTGGGCCTTCGCCGAGATGGCGCGGAAGATCTCGCCGGGCGAGACCGTGCGCATCGTCGTCGACCGCAAGGACATCGAGACGCGCGCGCGCCGCGCCCTGGAACGCGCCGGCGTGGACATGGGCAAGATCGTCTTCCACCGCTGGCGGACCGAGAGCTGCTGGGCGCGCGACTTCGGGCCGATCACGGTCAAGCGCGGCGGCGAACGCGCCATCGCGCGCTTCCATTTCAATCACTGGGCGCGCTACGAACTGGGGCCCAAGGACGCCAAGATTCCCGAGCGCGCTGCGATGGAACTTGGCCTGCCGCTTCGCCCGGTCATGCGCGGCGGCGAGGCCGTGGTGCTGGAAGGCGGAGCGCTGGAGGTCAACGGGCGCGGCACGCTGATCACCACCGAGGAGTGCCTGCTCGATCAGGTGAACCAGGTGCGCAATCCTGGTTTCACGCGCGAGATCTACGAAGACGTCCTGCGCGAGGCACTGGGCGCAACGAACGTGCTGTGGCTGGGGCGCGGAATCGCCGGCGACGACACGCACGGGCACGTCGACGATCTGTGCCGCTTTGTCAATCCGAACACGGTGGTCTGCGTGCGCGAGAGCGATTCCGGCGACGTGAACTACCGCCCGCTGGAGGAGAACCGCGAGCGCCTGCAGTCCATGCGCCTGGAAGACGGCTGCGCGCTGAACGTCGTCGAGCTGCCCATGCCGCGGCCGCTCTACTTCGACGGCGACCGCCTGCCAGCCAGCTACGCGAACTTCTACATCACCAACGCCGCGGTGCTGGTGCCCACTTTCAACGACCCGGCCGACCGCGCCGCGCTGGGCATCCTGAGCGAGCTGTTCACCGACCGTCCCGTCGTCGGCATCCACTGCGTGGACCTGATCTGGGGCCTGGGTTCGCTGCACTGCCTGACGCAGCAACTGCCCGCTTAACGGCAGGGGTGAGCGGCGAGGGGCGAGGGGCGGGAAGAATGACGAGTGACGAGTGACGAATGGAATGGTGCGACCGCGCGCACCATTCCAAATTCCGCAATCCCAAATCGAGCTATTCGTACTTCAAGAGCACGGCCAGGGCGTCGGTGTCGGGCGCGGCGAGTTTCTCGTAGCCCTTCCGCGCGTCCTCGAAGGGGAACTCGTGGGTGATCAGCGGCGCGACCTTCAGGCGCCCGGCGGCGACGTCGCCCAGCAGCACGCGGACGTTGCGCGTGAAGGGGAATTTCACGTACGACGTGGGGTACTCGTCGCCCGCTTCGTACGCCTTGTCGCGGTAGCCCGGGCCGGCCTTCGACGAACTCAGGAACTGCAGGTTGCCGCCGCTGGAGGCGAGCGAGACGGTCAGGCGCGCGCCGCCGGGGAAGCTCATGCGCCCGTGCGGGACTTCGTCGCCTGCGGCGCTCATCAGCGGCTTCACCTTCTCGTACAGCGCCGTCGCGTCGCCGCCGAAGCAGAAGAAGACGGCCTCGAGGCCGTACGGCGCGGCGAGCGCGCGGATCTTCTCCCAGGCGTCGTCGCCCGCGAGCACGGGGGTGACGCCGGCGCCGGCGAGCTTCAGGCGCGCGGGGTTGCGGTCCATCAGCACGGTCACGCTGCAGACGCGCGCGGCCATTTGCGAGACGAACTGGCCCATCAGCCCGGCGCCGATCACCAGCGCGTGTTCGCCCAGTTCCAGCTTCGCCTTGCGCACGCCTTCCAGCGCGAAGCACATCATCGCGGCGGGCGCGGCCTCGCGCAGGCCGACGCCGGCGGGCACGGGTACCACGTTGTTCTTGGCGACGACGACCTCGGTGGCGTGGAAGGCGCCGTTGCCGATGCAGGCGACGGGCTGGCCCTTCTTGACGTGTGTGATCGCGGCGCCGGTCTCGAGCACCGTGCCGGCCATGCTATACCCGATGGGCCGCGCGGGGATCTCCCGGTCGCCCTCGCCGCTGTGGGGCGCCATGTTCAGGCGCGCGAGCTCAGTGCCGGCGCTGAGGTAGCTGTAGACGGTCTTGACGCGGACTTCATGCGGTGCGAGCGGCCTGCGTTCTTCGTCCTTGAAGACGAGCTTTTTTACGGGATCGGTGTTCAAGACCTTGGGCATTGCGGCTCCTTACTTCACTTCGCGCGGTGCAGGATGACTTCGCGGCCCTTGCGTTCGGCGACGACCTGCCCGGGCAGGTGGATCACGCGCATCTTGCCGCTGGGGCCGAAGAGGTCGCGGATCGCGGCAAGGTGCTTGGCGCCGACGGCCAGGCCTTCGGCGCGCCAGAGCGTCTTCAGCAGGCTGACGACGTCGGCGAGTTCTTCGGTGGAGGGCGGGCTGCCGACCTTTGGCACCGGCAGGGTCAGGAACCCGCGGCTGCCCACGGCGGCGATGCCGTCCAGCCAGCCGCGGCGCCAGGCGCGGCGTTCGGCGTGGAACTCGGCTTCCTCGGCCAGGCGCCACAGGGCCGAGCGCACGCCGGGGTGGACCTTCTTCTCGAGCACCGGCAGCACCAGTTGGCGCAGCGCGTTGCGCGGGATGCGCGTATCGAAGTTCGTCTCGTCGGTACAGAAGCGCTGCTTCTTCGATTTCAGGTACGTGATGATCTCTTCGCGCGTCATGCCCAGCATCGGGCGCACGATGCGTTCGGCCATGGGCGAACGCGGCGGCGCGAAGGGCGTACCGCAGGGCTTGCCGTGCTGGAGCCACTCGATCCATTCCGAGACGTCCGGGCCGTCGGCCATGGGCAGCGGGCCGGTCCAGCCGATGCCCTCCAGGCCGGCTAGGCCGGTGCCGCGGCAGAGGCGGTAGAGCACGGTCTCGATGCGGTCGTCGGCGTGGTGCGCCAGCGCGACGACGTTGCAGGCCTTGATGCGGGAAGCATGGGCCAGGAAGGTGCGGCGCAGGATGCGCGCGGTCTCCTCGTGGCTGCGCTTGAGCTGCAGGGCGAGTTTCTTGGTGTCGCAGCGCGCCTCGAGGAAATCGATCTTGCGCGCCTTGCAAAGCTTGCGGCAGAAGGCCTGGTCGCGCTCGGCGGTCTTGCCGCGCAGGCGGTGGTTCAGGTGCGCGGCGCAGAGTTCGAACTTCAGGTCGCGCTTTTCGGAGAGTTCCAGCAGGCAGCGCAGCAGGGCGACGCTGTCGGGCCCGCCGCTGAGGCCCACCATCACGCGGCTGTCGGGCTCGATCAGTTTGCGGGCGCGGATGGTGCTGGCGACTTTGATGGGCAGGCGCATGACGCGGTTCTTGGCTCCCCGCTTGCTGGGTTCGAATCCCGGATCCATCGTTCTTCCTACGCACGCACGGTGAAGGCGGCGCCTTCGAGAAAGTTGCGCAGCAGCTTGGTGCCTTCCCCGGTGAGGAAGCTCTCGGGGTGGAACTGCACGCCTTCCAGCGGCCACTCGACGTGCCGCACGCCCATCAACTCGTGCTGGTCCTCGGTGTGCGAGACGGGCCGCAGGAACGGCGGCAGCGTGTCTTCCTTCACCACCAGGCTGTGGTAGCGCGTGGCCTCGAAGGGATTCGCGAGGCCCTCGTAGACGCCCTTGTCGTCGTGGACGATGCGCGAGGTCTTACCGTGCATCAGGCGCCCGCAGCGCACCACCTGCGCGCCGAAGGCCTCGCCGATCGACTGGTGCCCCAGGCAGACGCCCAGGATCGGAACCTTGCCGGCGAAGCGCCGGATCGTCTCGACGCTGACCCCCGCCTCCTTGGGCGTGCAGGGCCCGGGCGAGACGATGATTTTCTCGGGCTTGAGTTTCTCGATCTCGGCGACGGTGATCTTGTCGTTACGCACGACCTTCAGGTCCGCGCCCAGGCTGCCCAGCGCCTGGACGAGGTTGTAGGTAAAGGAGTCGTAGTTGTCGATGACCAGGATCACGGTGCGCTCCTTTATTAGGACCGTAGGAGTCTAGCGGAGCGGGCGGAGAAATAAACGGCGCTTCCAGAGGGGGCCGGGGCCCGAAAAGGGGGGCTCAAGCCCCCCCGCGTACCGGGACGATACCGGGAGGATGAACAGCCCCGCCGTCGCCCTGCAGGCTTCGCCGGCCGCGCGCCCCGCGCACGCGGCGCCGCATTCGCCCGAGGCCTACGCGGACGTCTTCCTGCGCTACCTGCGCGAGGAGCGCGGCTGTTCGCCGCACACGATCAAAGCCTACGGCGAGGACCTGGCGGCGCTGCTGCGCTACCTCGAGACGCGCGGGCAGGGCGAGCGCTTTCCGGGGCAACTCGACCGCCTGGCGCTGCGCGGGTTCCTGGCCGAACAGAACGGCAAGGGCTTCACCAAGCGCACCGTCGCGCGGCGCCTGAGCGCCCTGCGCAGCCTGTACAAGTTTCTGCGCAAGCGCGGTTACGTGGAGGCCTCGCCGTTGGACGGCCTGCGCACGCCGAAGCTGGGCCGGCCGCTGCCGAAATTCCTGAACGAGAACGACGCGCAGAAGCTGCTGGACTCGATCGGCGGCTCCGCGTGGCTGGACGTGCGCGACAAGGCGGCGCTGGAACTGCTCTACGGCGCCGGCGTGCGCGTGAGCGAACTGGTGGGCTTGAACCTCGGCGAGTTGGACCTGGAGCGCGGCCTGGTGCGCGTGCGCGGCAAGGGGCGCAAGGAGCGCCTGCTGCCGGTGGGCCGCTGCGCGATGCAGGCGCTCTCGGCGTGGCTGCTGCGCCGCGAAGAAGCCGGCGCGGGCCGTGCGAACGCCGCGGCGGCCAGCCGTTCGCCGGCGTCGGCGGTCTTCGTCAATCGCTTCGGGACGCGCCTGGACGCGCGCAGCGTGCGGCGCCTATTGCGCAAGCGCCTGCAGGCGGCGGGCCTGCCGCCGGACGCGACGCCGCACACGCTGCGGCACAGTTACGCGACGCATCTGCTGGACCGCGGCGCGGACCTGCGTTCGGTGCAGGAGCTGCTTGGGCATTCGAGCCTCTCGACGACGCAGGTCTACACGCACCTGACGCCGTCGCGCCTGAAAGAGATTTACGAGAAGGCCCACCCGAAGGCGTAGCTGCTCCGAAGTTACCGGTTCCGCTCTTCCATAATTGTCCAGCTCTTGTCCGGATTATAGGCGTCCATTTCGGAAACGATTTCACGCGTCTTCTCACCCAGGTCCTTCGCATAGACAACCGGAATGTTGCCGATCAGGAAGGTGCGTCTTCCGGTCTTTCCGTACTCCGCCGGAAAGGCAACCAGCGCAAACCCCATTGTCATGCCGCCCCTGCCTTCTCCATACGAAGTAATGAAGTTCTTTTCTCCTCCTGCAAGAACGGCGTTTGGGCCTTGCTTCGTCAAAACGCGGAAAAGATATCCACTCTTGGGTACGGCACTCTCAAAATCCAAAACATTCTTCTGTTTGAGTTTTGAAGAGAGCGTTTTTAACAGGATTTCGCACTGTTCCTGCACCTTGTCGTTGTTCGTCGCCTGCGCGCGTTCCTTGATCATGGGAATGGCACGCGGCCCGATCGCCTCGAGGGTCTTTGAGGCATCCATCCGTTTCCCGTACTGGCGGTCTCCGAGCAGGTCGAGCTGTTTCGTGATTTCGGCCTTCTGTTCCTCCGTCGCCTCCGGAGGTTCCTCCGCGGGGACCGACTTCGTGGCTACTTCGGCCATCGCGAAGGTACGATCTATCAATGCGATATCGGCGGCGCCTGCTGTTTTTTCGTACAGGCTCATGTCGCCGCGCAAGCTGGTCGCGTATTCGAGGACCTTGTCTTCGTCCCAGTCCGTCCGGCAAAAGGTCCTCTGTGCGTCGCCGAACTTCTCGCAGCAGACGATGGCGATCTCTTCGTTGGATGCAATGGCTGGGTCATCGGCGGCTTGCGCAAAGAAGGTCGCGCCGGCCATGAAAATCAGCCCTAGCGCGCAGCAATGCCGTTTGGTCATGTTTTGCCCTCCGCCAAGAAGGTACCACCGCCCTGCTAATCCACCACCTTCCACGTGTTGTCCGGGTTGTATTCGTCCATGGTCTTGACGAGTTCGAGCGTGTCCTTGCCCAGGTCCTTGTCGTAGACCACACCCTCGATGTTGACCTGATACGTATGAAGGCCCGTCCGCCCGTAATCGGCGGGGAAGGCGAGCAGGGCGTAGCCTTCCGTCATGCTGGAGGGCGAGCTGAAGCGGCCCTGCTTGTTCGGCCTGAAGTAGGTTTTCGCTCCGCCCGTGGCGTGAGCGCCTTGGCGAGTCAGGACAGCGAAGTAGTATCCGGCCTTGGGCTGGGCGGCCGTGAAATCCAGGTCCATCTTGAGCACCATGGTACTGTTCAGGTGCCGGGCGATCTCCGTGCAGTGCCGGCGCACTTCCGCGTCGGCGTTCTTCGCAGCTTCCTTCTCGATCCCGGCCAGGGCTTTCGTGCCCATGGCTTCGAGCGCCTTGGCCCCGGCCTCGCGCGTGTCGACGTCGTCGTCTGCGAGGGCCTTCAGGTGCTTGGCCATTTCCGCGCGTTCGGCTTCGGTGGGCTCGGGAAGCGCCTGGTCTTTGGCGGGCACGTGGCGCACTTCGGCAAAGGCAAAGGCCTGGTTGATCAGCTTGAGATCGCCGGCGTCGCCCTTGGTTTCGAACAGGCTGTGGTCGCCCCGGAGTGCTGTGCTGTATTCCAGCAGGCCATCCTTGTCCCAGTCGGTGCGGCGGTATTGGTCTTCGGCTTCGACGAAGGCTCGGCAGGCGGCGATGGCGGCGAGGTGGTTTTCGGCGATCCGCTCGGCATTTTGGTCCGCGTTCGCCTGGCCGTCTTCGCCATGGGCGACGACGGTGAGTTCCAGCAGCACGGCCAGGCAGGCGGCGGATCGACAGGTCACGGGAGGCACCTCTGCTACGATCCTACCAAGGCGTAGCTACTCCGCCACCTTCCACGTGTTGTCCGGGTTGTAGTCCATCGTCTTGACGATCTCGAGCGTGTCCTTGCCCAGGTCCTTCTCGTAGACCGTGCCGGTGTTGTTGATCACGAACGTGAGCCGCCCCGTCTTGCTGTATTCGGCGGGGAAAGCGACGACCGCATAGCCGAGGGTCATGTTGCTGGCGGCGGCGCCGCCGCCACGGCCGGCGACGAGGTAGGACTTCTTTCCGCCGGGTGCGCCCGGGCCTTGCCCAGTCATGACGCGGAAGAGGTAGCCGTTCTTGGGGACGGCGCTCATGAAGTCGAGTTCGTCCTTCTTGGCGAGTTTGTCGCTCAGGCGTGCGACCAGGTCCTTGCAGCGCCCGCGGACCTCGGTGTCGGAGGTCTTTTCGGCGTGCGCCGCGAGCAGCGTGATGGCGCAGGGCCCGAGGTCCTCGATGGCCTTGCTGGCGCCGGAGCGCGTGGCGTAGTCTTCGTCGCCCAGCAGCGCCAGCTGCTTCTCGACGGCGGCCTTCTGTTCGGCGGTGGGTTCGGGCGGCGGCTCGGCGGGGACGGGGCGCAGGGCAACCTCGGCCATCGCGAAGGCACGGTCGACCAGGGTCAGGTCGGCCTGCCCGCCGTTTTTCTCGTAGAGGCTGTTGTCCCCGCGGATGGTCTGGCTGTACTCCAGGATGCCGTCGCTGTCCCAGTCGGTGCGGCGGTAGATGTCCTCGGCCTCGGCGAAGGTCTTGCAGGCGGCGACGGCGTGCGATTCGTTCGCCGCGATTTGCGGGTCGTCTTCGCTGTGGGCAAGGCCGGCGGCGCAGAGCGCGGCGGCGAACGCCAAGGCGCGGGCGGTTGCGGAAGGCACCATGTGAATTCCCCCTGGCTGCGCACAAGATTCGGGACGCGGTTTCTGCTTCGTCGCGTTACTAAGAACGACTAACAGAATGGACCGTGGCTGCGAGGGCCGGAATTCGACATCCAGCCAAGGCGCGAAGCCAAAGCCATATCGAGGAAACACGGCGTGGCGTAGCAACGCATGCTGGGTGCCGAAGACCGGCCCTCCGGCAGGACGGCGAACGGTAGGTGGCTAAGCTCGCCGTACATACCTTGGTAGATTGAGTGGATAAGGCCATGAATCTCGCTCGCCGTTCTTTTACCCGGGCCCTTCGCCGCGCACGCCGCGGGGCATTCTGTTAGGTGTTCTAAGGATGCTCTTACCGATTACCCGCCGGCCCTTTCGGCGTTATCCCCCTTCAATCGAAGAAAGGAAAGAGTTCGCGCAGCTGCTCGGGGCCTGGCCGCGCGCCGTACTCGCACAGCTCAAAGGCCTCGGCGTGCTGGAACTGCGCGCCGCGCTTGGCGCCGTAGAGCTTCTTAAGGAGTTCGCGGTTGGCTTCGGCGCAGGCGGCGTCGGCCTTGACGCGGCGTTCGTAGGTCCACGCCCGGCGGCCCTTTTCGTCGGCGGGAACCTTGTCCTCTTCCTGCACGTTCCACGGCAGCCACTCGTACATCTGCGAGGTGTGGCGGTGGATGGCGTCGATCTTCTTGTCGAGCACCGCGTCGATGCCGACCGCGACGTCGGGCTGGAAAGGGATGGGCTTCTGGAAGCCGTCGGACAGGTACGCGATGGTCGGATTGTAGCGCAGCGCCGGCACGGTGGGCAGGTTGTTGGGCACGGTGACGATGTAGGCGCTGTCCTGCACCAGCTGCGAGGTGTAGCGGTGGTCGGGATGGTAGTCGTTGGGCCGGTGCGTCAGGATCAGGTCCGGCTGGAACTCGCGGATGAGCTTGAGGAAGACGCGCCGCATCGCGATGGACGGCTCCATCTCTCCGTTGGGCAGGTCGAGAATCAGCGACTTGCAGCCCAGCACCCGCGCCGCCGCGCGGGCCTCGGCCGTGCGCCGCCGTACCAGCTCGACCCCGCCGATGGCGTGGTGCCCCGTCGCGCCGTTGGTCGCGGAGACCAATTGCACGGTGTGGCCCTTTGCGCTCCACAAGGCCGCGACGCCGCCGGCCTTGATCTCGCAGTCGTCGGGGTGCGCTCCGATGACGAGAATGCGGAGCTTCTTCGCGGGTTTGCGCGGCTCTTTTGCGTTCATCCTCTTCTTGGCCAAGGCAGGCACCTTCCTTTCGTGTCGGGATGCGGGAATGGCGCGATTGTATGGCGCCGGCACGGGGGGCAAGGCCGATTGTAAAAAATTGGCCTTTAGTAGCCCCCCTAGGAGCCTGTTTTTGAGCTCCATATCAAATTATATCTCCATGCATACCAACGAGTTAGATGGTAATGCGCAAGATTTTGCATGGACAGGCGAGGATAAGCACTTAGACTGTTCCCGCCTTGTGCATTTGACATGAAAGAACCACGAGGGGCTGCCTCCATTATGCCCGGAGCGCCCGCGAGGAGAACGAACGTGCGAGCAAGGATTCATGCGTTGATCTGGGGTCTTGCCTTGGCCCTGCTGGCGTCGGCGACGGCGCGCGCGGCCGGGGTGGACGAGTACGCGGGTCTTCAGGACGAGATCCGTGACCTTCGTTCGCGGCTGGA
>JAKLKQ010000039.1 GCA_023150555.1 Planctomycetota bacterium | reverse complement strand
TCCCCGCGAACCGAAGACGCCGCGCCGGGCTACGCTTCTCCTACCTGGCGCCGGAAAATCTCATTTACCAGGCCAACGGGTTGACCTTGCAGATCGGCAGCAGGTCGTACGGGTTATCGAAGTATCGTATCTATGATCCCGAACTGGGGATTTTCCTCAGCAGGGACTTCCTGAACTACCCGAACAAGTACAGGGCTTGGTCGAATAACCCGGTGGGGCAGGTGGATAAGAATGGGCTGGCATCCGAGACTACAAATTCAGGCACGGAACAAACGGTGGAGAAAATTGTCTCAAAGGTAACTGATTTTGTTGACAATCCCGGCTTATCTGTAATTGATGCGATATTTTTCATTGATAGATCTAAAGAGAATAAAGACCCAGAGGGACTATTCCGAGATCGAAATCGAACGCCCCAAGAGGTAGGGGTACCAGGTGGAATACAGGAGCAAGACTGGGGAACTCCAAGCGAAGATACCGGTCAAATAGGTACAAATAGATCAACGTGGCATTTCGGAAGCTTTAGAGGATATCACGGTGCTCGTGCGAAGTATATTTTGCGTAGTTGTTGCCTGTGCGAATACTGGATTTGGAAAATCCCATATGACTGGAGAATTCGAATTCCAAAAGTTGGAAATATGAAACCAATTGCTTTTGTCCAAAAGCACGGAGGCGTACTCACTCCGGGCATTACAGCAGCAGACCAGGACCTCGTTCTTCAGCATGAGCTTGCACATTTGGACGCATACTTCACGGCATTAACAGAAGGCTGGGCAAAATTTGGCGGAAGAGCAAATAGACGGCTTAAGAATGTATGCGGAATTGGCGATCGCTTTATCCAGCAGATGACATTCTCGGAGCCGAAAGACACTTGCGCGTCCTTGGCCAACGATTTGCAAACAGAAGTTAATGATTGGATCAAGAAGAGAGATAAGGAGTTAAGCGATGCTTACCACGAGAGCATTGGCGACTACAATCAGTGGCATTAGTCAGAGGTTGGGCCAAGTAGTTGTTTGGCCATGAACGCATTTCGCAAACGCGAGAATGATTTCGATCAGTTGTGGGTTGAAATATGAATGCCTCTGGATTCAGATTTAGACTCGGAAGACTCATTTTTGCATTCATATTTTCCAGCATATATTTTGGATTAAATTTCTATCCTAGAGAGCTTGAAATCAGGGAGTTTCTTGAGGTTGAGGGTGTTAGTTATGGGTTCCCTTTTCGATTTTATCATTTTGAGGAAAAAGTAAATGGCGAGGTGATTCAACGCCCTGGTTGGCTTCCCCCAATGCTCGTTGTTTCATATTTGCTTCTGAACGTGGCTATCTTAGTAATTTTTCTGATTTTTATCCTTTTGGGATTCAAAGGTGTGCTGAAGCGACTGTACTGTACCGACTGTAGGGGCCCAGGCACCAGTGTGCCGACCCAGGGTGCGTCAACGAAGGATCGTGACGAAAAGGACGAGGAAAAGCCGCAACCAACCCAATCCCCCCACCCCCCTCCCGCCCCCAAGTAAGTAGCCCCCGGTCCCGCTTTCGCCCTAGGGGCTTTAGCGCGACAACTCGGCGCGGCGGTAATGCCATAGCAACCCCGAAGGGGTTGAATCCGATAGCCCAGGGTGAGCGCGACGAAGTCGTGCGTAACCCTGGGTGCCCGGCGTTCAACGAACCGGCCCTGAAAGGGCCGCACCGGTTAGTCTGCATGCGGTGCCGCTCCTACGGAGCGGTTCGGTTCGCTGTCTCATTACGCTTCCGAAGGAATGAATGTCCGAGTTGTTCTTCGCCCTAGATGCGCGGGTTGGCAACCCGCGCCACCGCAAGCGGCTTCGCGATATCCTTCGTACTCTTGAGAGCGCTCAGAATGCTTCTTGTCGCGGCGCACTGCGCCGCGACCCGGACGTGGCAACGTCCGGGCCAATCGGTCGTGAGCGCACCGCATGTCGGCGGGCTGCTGTCGTGCGCCTGCACCTTGCGGAAAGGCGCGGGTTGGCAACCCGCGCCACGCGCTTGCGCGTTTTTCGTTGCGAACCGTGAACCGGAATCGGGAGACGCCGTTCTTGGCGGCTTGGCCTTCGCTACTTGCCTTCCTCGCGCACCGAGACGCCGCACAGCAGCGCTGCGCCGGTCTTTGGCGTGAGCGTGATCTCGAGGACGTCCTTCGCCTTCACGCCGGGGAACGCCTTGACCAGGCCGCGCAGGCGCCCGCCGGCTTCCTTCACCACGTCGAAGTCGCTGAGCACGGGCTGGCCGTTCAGCGCGACGGAGAAGACGCGCGCGCCCGGCTTCACGTCATCGGGCTCGGCAAAGTGCAGCTCCACCGTGAAGCTGCGCTCGGCTTTCGCGCCGGCATCGAGGGGGATCTTCACGCCGGTCAATCCCTGCGCGCCGCTGGCCGCGATCCACGGCACGCCACCTTCCACGGCCAGCGGGTGGCGCCGGAAGTACGCGGCCGGCCCGGTGACCTCGGCCTTAATCTCGGGCGAGGCCCCGCCCACGACGGGGAACTCGAGCCATAGCGTGCCGTCGTCCGCGCGGCGGTCGCCCGGCGCGCCCAGGTTCAGGCCCAGGCGCTGAATCGGGCCCTTCGCGTCAATCTTGTTGAAGGTCCAGACCTCCGCTTCGGGCATGTGGATCAGGCCCAGCGAAGTCTGGTTCTGGTAGCTGCACGTACAGGTGCGCGTGTAGTCGGGCGCGGCGAGCACCCCGTCGCCGGGAATAAGGTTGTTGGTGCAGCTCGAACGGAACCCGCCCCAGTTGCCGGTGCCGCCGTCGTTGGCGAGGTCGAAGAAGCCGGCCGCCGCGGAGCGGAACGTCAGGAGATTGAGGCTGCCGTTGGCGGTGTTGCAGCCGTAGTTGCGCGTGAAGTTCCAGGTGCCCTCGGCGCCCGTCAGCGGATCCTTGCGCATCTTGTACTTGCCAGTCTCCAGTTCGAAGGCGACGCCCTGAGCGATGATCTCGTCGCCGCGCAGCAGGCACGGCCCGCGGTACTTCTTCGAGCTGTCCTCCCACGCCATCGAGCCGTCCTTGGCGCGGTAGACCTTCAGGCCGCGATTGGGCTCCTCGATCATGTCGCGCGACGAGCGCGTGGCCTGCAGGAGCAGGTCCTTGGCCGCGTGGTAGCCGAGCCACGTGCCGAATACGCCCTTCTCGTCGCTCCAGCGTTCCTTGCCTGTCGCCGCGTCCATCGCCACCACGCGCGGCGGGCCGTTGCCGGCCGCCTTGCTGCCGGTGGGCAGGCGGTCGATGGCGAAGACCGTGTCGTCGCTCAGCACGATGCCGTTGTGCCACCAGCCGTTCCGGGCGGCCTGCACCCAGCGCACCTCGCCGGTGTTGCGGTCCATCGCCACCAGCGCGCGGCTCGAGACGCTGTAGTCCGCCGTCGCGACGTTCAATTCGCGGAACTGGATGTCGTAGCTGATCGGCGCGGCCCCGGCGACCAGCAAGCCGCCCTGCACGCCCAGGTAGCCGACCACGGGGGGCTGCTCGCCATTCTTCAAAGGCGGCAGTTCGAAAGTGGCCGCCGTCTTTCCGGTGGCCGGTTCGAGCTTGACGACCTTTCGGCCGTGCGCGACGTAAACCGCGTCGGGCAGCGAGACGTAGTTGCCGTTGGTCGCGTTGGCGCCGGGAAAGTGCTCCTCCTGGTCGAACGGCGTTCCCAGGCCCTTGAACTCGGCTTGCCACAGGACGCGGCCGGTATAGACGTCCATCGCGCGCAGGATGTCGGGGCCTTCGATGAAGATCCGCCCGCCGGCGACCTGCGGCAGCGGGCCGTGCCCGTGGCGCGGCAGGATGTCGGCGTTCGACGAGCCGCCGAACCAGAGCAGCCCCAGCGGCAGCTTCACGCGCGCATCCTGCGAGACGCAGGTGTGCTGCGCGTCGGCGTTGTTGTGCGTCCAGGAACCGGCGCCGGGCAGCGCGCTTTCGCGTTTGAGCACGCTCACCTCGCCGTCGCGCGTGATCTTGGCGTTTTCGAGCTTCAGCTTCGCGACGGCGGCCTCCAGCGCCGCATGCTGCTCGGGCTTGAGCATCAGGAAGGCCGTGCCGCCGTACGGCCGCAGCACGTGGAAGACTTTTTCGGCAAAGGCTTCGGTCTTCTCGAAACCGGCAGACGCGGGATCGGACACGACCACGGCGCTGGCGAAGTAGGGCGGCAGACCGAAGTCCAGAATCGAGCCCTGGTGCGCCGCGATCTCCGGGCCGTACGACCGGCCGAGGGATCTCCGCGCCTCCTCTACCTTCTTTGCATCAGGGTCGAGAGCCACCAACTGAAGTTGCGTACCGGACTTCAATTCACTCAGGAAGCCTGCGCCGGAGTTGCCGGCCACAAGGAGGTACCCGGGCTGCGTGCCCGTGACGAGTTTTAGCTGCTCGACCAGTTTGGCAGCACCGCCGGCACCGTTTGAGTTCTCTAACAACACGCCGGATTCGTCGTGCTTCTTCGCCTCGCCCTTCGTCCCGCCGTAGCAGTAGATCTTGTGCGTCGCGGTGACGACGAAGAGCTTGCCGTCGGCGGCCAGCGCGTGGCCGACAGTACCGTCCAACCCCTGCGTCCACGCGACCGTGGGCTTCGCGCCCGCTGCGGGCAGCGGCACGGCCATGAGCTTGTTCTTCTCCCAGGCGTAGAGCGTGTTGCCGGCGCGGATCACGCCGCTGACGTCGCCGTCCAGGCGCCAGAGTTCCGGGGCGCTCCAGCCGGTCTGCGTCTTGTTCTGCCAGTCCTTGTACTCGCCGTGCGCCCACTTGGTCAGGTCGTAGGCGCGCAGTTCGTCGCCGCCGATGTACGCCGCTTCGGCGTTGGCGGCCTGCACGCGCGGGATCGCGCCGGTGAGCGACTCGCCGGTCCCCGGATCGCCGATCACGTTCGCGCAGAAGAAGCCCTGCTTGAAGGCCATCGCGACGGGACTGCCGCGGCTCGAGGCCTGGAAGAACCGCAGCGCGCCGGTCTTGAGGTCGAAGCCCGCGGGCTGGCTGCGCCCGCTGGGGACGATCAGCAGGCCATCGCCCACCGCCAGTTCGCCCTGCGGCGCGGGCCCGGCGAAGGCGGGGCTCTTGTGGCCCTGGTCGGTGTAGTACGCGCCCGAGCCGTCGTTGGTCCAGACGACCTTGCCGGTCTCCGCGTCCAACGCGTGAACGAAGACGCCCATGAACGGCCAGACGCTCGCCGCGAAGTACACCTTGCCGTCGTGCAGCGCCGGGCCGCCGCGCGCGGGCCACATCGAGACCAGCCGCCCGTTGCCGATCACGCGGCGATCGGCCGGCCCGCCGCGGAACGTCCAGATTTGCGTGCCCTTTTCGGCGTCGAGGCAATAGAGGTACCCGTCGTCGCTGGCGACGTAGACCTTTCCGTTGCCGGCTGCCGGCGCCTGGCGGACCGGGCCGCCCGTGTAAAAGCGCCAGACTTCCGCGCCGCTGCCGGTGTCGTAGGCCGTGACGCTGTCGTCGCGCGACGACCCCACGATCAGGCGCTTGCCCAGCACGATCGGTTTGTAGAACTGGTCGAACTCGGACTTCAGGACGCCCTGGTCGGGCCAGGCCGGCGCGGTGGGCGGCAGCGCGCGCGTCCACTGCAGATGAAGTTGGGCGGGCAATTGCTCGTCGCTGATCCCGCTGCGCGCGGCGTCGTGCCGCCACATCGGCCAGTCACCGGCCTGCGCCGATCCGAGCGCACCCGCAACCGATAAAACTAATATAAGGAGAAGACGCAGCGCGGCGGCAGCAACTCGGTTCATGCGAACTCCTGCTCCCCGTCGATCCCTGGTGTTCATGGCCACTTTACATACGCCACAAGGCATGGCAACGCTTGCCTTTATACGAGGATTGCGGCGATTTCCCAGGCCCCAAAGCTTGCGCTGAGCGGCTGCGTAAGGTTAATTGCCCCAAGACGTAAAGGAGATGCCATGTTCAGCGCAAAAGCCCGCCCATTGATGCGACGTTCCAGCCCGTAGTTTTCTTCGCGCCACTCGGCGCGCCCCGACGTTTCATGACTTGGGCAACCGGCGCCCGCCGCGCGTTCCTGCGGTTGGCACAAACCGTTCCGGTCGTTAAGGTTAGTGCAGCCAAAACAAGAGGAGTCCGACTGTGGGCAAGATTCTGGTCACCGCCGCGCTGCCGTACGCCAACGGGCGCGTCCATCTGGGGCACCTCGCCGGGGCCTACCTCCCCGCCGACGTGTACGTGCGCTGGCGCCGCCTGAAGGGCGACGACGTCGTCTTCGTCTGCGGCAGCGACGAGCACGGCGTGCCCATCACGCTCAACGCGATCAAGCGCGGCTGTTCGCCGCAGGAGGTCGTCGACGAGTACCATCCGGCCAACGGGGCGGCCTTCGCCGCCGCGGGCGTGCAGTTCGACATCTGGAGCCGCACCAGCTCGCCCGAACACCACGCGCTCTCGCAGCAGTTCTTCACGCGCCTGCACGAACAGGGCTTCATCGACAAGCGCGAGATCCAGCAACTCTACAGCGAACAGTCCAAGATGTTCCTGCCCGACCGCTACGTCGAAGGCACCTGCCCGCGCTGCGGCAACACCGACGCGCGCGGCGACCAGTGCGACGCCTGCGGCGGCACCTACGAAGTGACGGAACTCAAGAACCCGCGCTGCGCGCTGCCCGGCGACACCTCGAAGCCGGTGCTGAAGAGCACCGCGCACTGGTTCCTGCTGCTGGACAAGTTCCAGAAGCCGCTGGAGGCCTACGTCGCTGCGCATGGCGAAAGCTCGGCCGCGCCTTGGCGCCTGAACAGCCTGCGCGGTTCGGAGGGGTGGCTCAAGATGGGCCTGCGCGCGCGCTGCATCACGCGCGACACCGAGTGGGGCGTCCAGATCCCGCTGGGCAACGAGGACGTTTCGGGCAAGCGCCTGTACGTCTGGTTCGACGCGCCCATCGGCTACGTCACCTTCACGCAGCAGCTCTTCGCGCAGCGCGGCAACCCCGGTGGCTGGAAGGACTATTGGCAGAACCCCGACTGCCCGATCTACAACTTCATCGGGAAAGACAACATCCCCTTCCACTGCATCACGTGGCCGGCGATGCAGTTGGGCGCCAACGGCAAGGTGCCGCCCGGCGAACGCCCCTACAGCCTCGCGACGAACGTCGTGGCCAACGAGTTCCTCAACTTCGGCGCCGACAAGTTCAGCAAGAGTAAGGGGAACCTCATCGAGATCGGCTGGTTCGTCGAACGCTTCGGCGCCGAGGCCCTGCGCTATTACCTCACGGCGATCGCACCCGAAGACAACGACAGCACGTTCACGTGGAGCGACTTCGCGCACCGCTACAACGGCGAACTCGCCGACGTGTGGGGCAACTTCGTCCACCGCACGCTGACGTTCACGCACAAGTACTTCGAGGGCATGGTCCCCGAAGGCGCGCCCGCCGGCGAGACCGAAGCCAAGCTCCGCGCCGAAGTCGCCGCCGCGCGTGCCGAAAGCGCCGCGTCGCTCGACGGATTCCGATTCAAGGCCGCGCTGGGCCGCGTGCTCGACGCCGCACGCGCCGGGAATCGCTACTTCGACGAGCGCGCGCCCTGGAAGCAGCGCAAGGACGACCTGGCCGCCTGCGGCACGACCATCCGCGTCTGCCTGGAGACCGTCGCGGGCCTGGCATTGGCCCTGCGCCCGTTCCTGCCCGATAGCAGCGCGAAGATCCTGGGCGCCTTCGGCCTCGACGGCGCCGCGGCCCACAAGGCCGGCAGCGCGAACCAGGACGCCGCGGCCCTGGTCAAGCCCGGCACGGCGCTGGCCCAACCGGAGGTCCCCTTCAAGAAGATCGAGGAGAAGGATCTTCCGGCGGAAAAAGCGTGAACACGGCGCTTTTGACCCGAATAGACCGCGCCCGGATCGTCCTACTATTGATGAACGTACCCCGCTCCGCCCTGCTTCTTCCCATTGCTCTTGCCCTGCTGCTGGGCGCGGGGGCTTGCGCGCGCGCCGAAGAAAGCACGCTCTTCGAACGCTACTTCATCATCTACGAGAACGGCGCGCCGGTAGGCCGCTACTACGAGAAGATGGTGCGCAAGGCCGAGGACGGCAAACCCGCGCAGATCCTGACCTCACGCGAGAGCAAACGCGCCATGCTGCGCGGAGCGGACATGGCCATCAACGAGGAAGACGAACTCTACGTCGAGGACGAACAGGGCCGGCCGGTGCGCTACGAGTCGCGTTCGAAAAGCAGCAAGGACGAGCGCATCGTCAAGGCCACCTTCGAGGGCAACACCGTCCGCCTGAGTATCTCCGGCAGCGGCAGCAAGCAGGACCTGGCCGAGGACCTGGACGGCCCGTGCCTGTTCCCCTACGCCGAACGCCGCCTGCGCAAGGAAAAGGGCTTCGCGCCCGGCACGACCTACACCTACGCGCTGTTCATCAGCGACCTGGGGAAGGCCCGCACCGTCACCGTAACCGTCAAGCCGCCGCGCGCGGCCGGCGACAAGGGCGGCGTTGCTCTGCCCGCCGTCGAGATGACCGGCCTGATGCCCGGCGTGACCATGACCGTATTCTGCGACGCCGACGGCAACGCGCAGACGGTGGAAGTGGACGTCAACGAACTGCGCATCGCAGCGTGCGAGAAGGACGAGTGGGAGAAGCCCATCGAACGCCCGCGGGTCGACGTGATGAAGGCCAACTTCGTCGACCCCGGACTGCTGCTTCCCGCCCCCGCGCGCCTGAAGCAGGCGCTGTACCGCTTCACGCTGACCAAGGGCAACCTGGGCGCCCTGGCGCTGGAGGACGAACGCCAGACCATCGTGAAGCGCGAGGGCGAGCAGACGCTGCTGCTGCAGGTCGAGCGCAAGGACTTCGACGCATCGCAGGCGCCGTCGCTGCCCCTTCCCGAAGCCGACCGCACGCGCCTGGCCGCGTACCTGGCCCCGTCGCCGACGATCCAGAGCGACGACGACGAGATCGTGAAGACCGCCGCGAAGGCGCTTGACGGCGAACGCAACGCCTGGCGCGCCGCGAAGGCCCTGGAGCTGTTCGTCTTCCGCAGCATCAAGAAGAAGGGCTACGGCACCGCCTTCGCCACCGCGAAGGAAGTGCAGCGCAACCGCGAGGGCGACTGCACCGAGCACGCCGTCTGGCTGGCCGCGCTGCTGCGCGCCGCGGGCATTCCGTCGAAGATTGCCACCGGTGTCACGCTGGGCGAAGGCTACTTCGTCCACCACATGTGGACCGAGGCCTGGGTTGGGCAGTGGGTCGCGCTGGACGCAACGCTGGGCGAGCCCTCCGTCGATCCGGCGCACATCGAGTTGGCCGACTCGCCGCTGGAGGGCATCGGCCCCGGCGAGAAGATCCTCGCCACGATGCAGGCCTTCGGCCGGCTGCGGATCGAAGTCGATAAGGTGGTGCTGAAGGACGGCACGGAACTGGACGCCCAAGCCCTGCGCGCGCCGCCGAGAATCGAGAACGGCCGATTCCTCGACGCGGCGATGGGCGTCTCCTTCCCCGTTCCCGACGGCTTCACCGCCTACCCGCGCAGCACCGCCTGGCCGCAGGGCTTCAAGGCCTCGCGCGTGCACCTGGCGCTGCTGCGCGACGAGAAGCGGAACATCAACATCGAGGTCGTCAACGTCAACGTGCCTTACGCGATTGCGCTGGGCTACATCGAGAAGGAAGTACGCTCCGAAGCGCGAAAGGTGCCCAACGGCCACGTGATGCTGGGCGCGCCCGTGCTGAACCGGCGCCTGGCGGCGGCCATCGCGCCGGGCAGCCTCTTCCGCTTCGAACTGCGCTGCGCAAACGCGTCCGACACCGGCGCGCTGGCGAAGGTGATCGAAGGCCTGCGCCTGGACAGCGTCGCGCCGTAAGTGCGCACTGTTTTTCGGGAATCGCCCCTGCTATCCTGGCAGGAAACGGACCTGGGACTTGGGTCATGCGCCTTCCGCTTCGAATCCTGCTGATTTCCGCTGCGCTTTATGCCACGCTTGGCCACGGCTCGGAACGCGGCGTGGTCGCGGGCAAAGTGACGTGGAAGGGCGAGGTGCCCGCCCCGGTGGCGATGGACGTCGGCGATGCGGCGCTGGCGCAGGCGTGCGGCTGCGAGATGGACAAGACGACCAAACCCAGTCCGCGACTGGCCGTTGACGCAGCGACCAAAGGCGTGCGCAATACCGTCGTGACGCTGGAGGGCGTGAAACCCGACGACGCCAAGCCCTTCCCCAAGCGCGAGCCGGTGATCGACCAGCGCGGCTGCGTCTTCGAGCCGCACGTCGAATGGGTCGAGGCCGGGCAGGAGCTGACGCTCAAGAACAGCGACGCGATCATGCACAACGTCCACGCGCGCGACGGCACCTCAACGGTCTTCAACGTGCCCATGCCGCAGAAGGACCAGGTCCTGAAGAAGCGCCTCGACGACGCCGGCACGCTCTCGCTGGCCTGCAACGCCGGACACCACTGGATGAGCGCCTACGTCGTGGTCACCGAGCACCCCTACGTCGCGGTCACCGCCGCCGACGGCAGCTTCGCGATCGACGGCGTGCCGCCCGGGCGCTATCTGCTGAAGTTCTGGCACGAAGGGTTCGAAGTCACGCCGGTGCTCGATTCCGGAACGGGAAAGCCGACGGGCTACAGCTACGGCAAGCCTCATACGCATAGCGTGCGCGTGGCCGTCGAGGCCGGCAAGACCGCGCAGTCCGACGCGGCGCTGGGCGCGGAAGGCTTCGAGCCGTGAGTGCCCCGCCGCCCGCCAACCCCGCCGATCCGATTGTCGACGCCTACGGGCGCCGCTTCACCTACCTCCGCATCTCCGTCACCGACCACTGCAACCTGCGCTGCGTGTACTGCATGCCGGAGGAAGGCGTGCCGTGGCTGCCCAAGGACGAGATCCTCAGTTACGAGGAGATCGCCCAGGTCGTCGAGGCCGCCGCGGCCTGCGGGGTCCACAAGATCCGGCTGACCGGCGGCGAACCGCTGACGCGCCGCGAACTGCCGCGCCTGGTCGAGATGCTCGCCGCGGTCCCCGGCATCGACGATCTGGCGCTGACCACCAACGGCGTGCTGCTGGCCCAGCAGGCGCAAGCACTCCGCAAAGCCGGATTGAAGCGCGTGAACGTCTCGCTCGATACGCTGCATACGGAAAAATTCGCGCGCATCGCGCGCGGCGGCTCGCTGCAGTCCGTGCTGGACGGCATTGCCGAAGCGCAGAAGGTTGGCCTGGGCCCCATCAAGGTCAACTGCGTCGTGCTGGGCGGGCTCAACGACGACGAGGCCGCGCGCTTTGCGGAACTTACCGTCGCTCAGCCGGTCGAGATGCGCTTCATCGAGTACATGCCGTTGGAGGAAGCCAAGGGCTGCGCGATGGGCTCGGGCAACTTCTCCTTCATCGGCAACGACGCGACGAAGCGCCGCATCGAGGCGCGCTTCGGCGCGCTGGAGGCACTGGAAGTCGGAGCCGGAATGCGCGGGCCGGCCGAGGTCTGGCGCATCCCCGGCGCGGCAGGGCGGCTGGGCTTCATCAGCGCCATGAGCGCCCCGTTCTGCGCGAAGTGCGACCGGCTGCGCCTGACGGCCACCGGCGAGGTCCGCAGCTGTCTGCTCGACGGCGGCGGCCTGGACCTGCGGGCGCTCCTGCGCGGCGGCGGCACACGAGAGCAGCTCTTGGACGTCTTCCGCCGCGCGGCCTACCTGAAGCCCGAGGTCCACAAGGCTTGGGACCAGATCCCCAGCGCCAACATGAGCCGCATCGGCGGCTGATCCGCGGATTTTCCAAGAAGCACGTTGTGCCTTCCCCGCCCAGAAGCCTTCCTTTCGGATTTTTTGATAAGTCCGTGAGGCGCGATGCCGTGTCCAATCGGTAGAGGCTTTAGAACGATAGATCCGGTTAAACACAGGAGGCCCGCCATGGCCCGTCCGGGTTGGATTGCCGCTGCCGTGCTGGTTTCGTTCTGCCTTTCCCATGCCGAAGCGGCCAACGGCCCGCAGAAGCGCGAACTGGCGCCGTCGAATGGTCATTACTTCCTGGTCCTGCCCCCGAAGCACGACGCGAAGAAGTCCTACGACCTCATCGTCGCCCTGCACGGCATGGGCGACACGGCCGAGAACTTCGCGCGCGCCATCGTCTCGATGACCCCCGGCCGCGAGACGATCGTGGCCGCGCCCGAAGTCAGCGCGGAGCTTCAGGTGGCGCCCAATCGCAAGGGCTACTCCTGGACCTCCAACGATCTCGCGCGCATCGAAGAGACCGTCGCCGACGCGACGAAGAACTTCGGCGCCGACCCCAAGCGCGTCCTGCTGCTGGGCTTCTCGGCGGGCTGTGCGATCGGATTCCTGGCCATCACGCAGAAACCGGAGCTCTTCACGACTTACGCCGGCCTGGGCATGGCGATCCAATCCAACCTGAAGATCACCGATGAGCAATTGAAAGCCGCCGCGAAGCATACGAGCGTCTACTACATGGTCGGAAAGCAGGATCCCAACCACCGTGTTTACCAGCCCACCGTCGACCGGCTCACCAAGTGCGGCTTCAAACTCAAGAACGAGGATCCCGACATCGGGCACCGCTGCACGCCCGAAGTCGTGAAGAACGCGCTCGCCTTCTTCGACGAGACCGTGGCGGCGAAGGCGAAAGAGAAAGAACAGAAGAAGGAGGAGCCGGAGCCGGCGAACAGCGCGAAGAAGTAACTCTATCCAGCGGCTATCTCGGCAACGGCGGCATTACGGCCGGCTGCGCGGGCGCCTCCGGCGTGCCGGTACTGGGCAGCTGGACGGCGCGGGTCTTCGGCAGGGTCCCGTCCGTCTCGGGCGGCGAATCGTCGGTGGCCTTCACCTTCAGCGCGATGTCGCATTCGAACGGCGGCAGGAGCAGTTCCAGCGGCCGACCGGCGGTCATGCGGCCGAAGGCGGTTTCGAGCTTCTTCCCGGTGAAGGTATCCCAATACTCGATGCGGTAGCGGCCCGGCGCCAGCCCGTAGATGTAGGCCTTCTCGTCGGCGTAACGCGGCCGGGAATCGGGTTCGGGCATCTGCTGCATCGACGATTCATCGTAGATCCACGCGTACGCGCCGTCCTTCCAGCGGTACATCGTACCCTTCAAGCGCCCGGTTCCCGACTGCACCGTCACGAACTCCAGCCGGCCGTTCAGGCCGCGGCGGTCCTCGCCCTCGATATACCTCGCGAAGGCTCGGTACTGCGAATACAGGTCGCGGTGATCGATGAAGTCGTACCACCAGAACAGCGGCGTCGCGGCGGCGTCGCTCATCCACGTGCCCCACAGGCCGGTGTGCAGGTCGGCCTCCAGGCGCGGCACCGTGGTGGCGTCCCAGTTGCCGCCGTACTCCGTGACCCAGAAGGGCTTGTCGAAGCAGCCCAGGGCCTGCTCGGTTTGCCGCACCATGTCCAGGTAGCCGGGTTGGGCGCGGTAGGCGTCGCAGACGATGTAGTCCATCACGGGTTCGGCGGCTAGTTTCTTGTCGACCCACGAATGGTCCGTGGCGTAGTGGTTGGTCGCCGGATGGTCGTAGACGTCGTAGTCCTTCAGCGCGGCGAGCATCTCGCGCACCCACGCCTGCGGCACGCTGTCGCTGCGGAACCAGTTGCGGTTGCCGCGCCCGATCTGCCCGTTGCGGCCGGGCGAACCGTCGCCGACCAAGTCCATCTCACTGACCAGTTCCCACCCCAGCACCGCGGGATCGGGCGCCCAGCGCGCGGCGATGTAGCGCAGGCGCTGCTTGTGCAGCTGCCGCGCGGCCTCGCTGGCGAAAAAATCGCTGGGGTGCTCGACGCCCGGCAGCCCGCTGCCGCCCGGGTTGCGCGCGTAGTACGGGTTGAGTTCCCACTCCCAGTCGCACCATTCGCTGAACTTGCCGTGGTTGTCGATCACCAGGTGGACGCGGATGCCGTGCGCCCGCGCCAGATCCAGGACCTTGTCCAACAGCCAGGCGTGCTGCAGGCTGTAGCGCCCCGCTCCGGCGTACGTGCGCCAGTACTTGGTCCACTCGATGCCCAGCCACCACGACGCCATCCAGACTTCGGCGACGTTCTGCCCCGCGCCGGCCATCTTCGGGAAGAAGGATTCGTACATGCGCAGGCCGCGGTCCAGCGGCGGGTCCTCGCGGAAGATCTGCTCCCAGCAGCGCAGGTCCACCGGCGAATGGACGTTGTGCCCGACCGGATAGAAGAACGACCCGTCCTCGCATTCGAAGTAGTGCTTGTCGGCCTGCGAGACGCGCACGAAGCCGCGCGACGGACCCGGCGCCGCGTCGAAGGCGACCGCCGCGGCGGCCACCGCGGGCTCATCGGCGACCTTTACCTTCAGTGTCACCTCGTAGCGCCCGGTCTCGCGCGGCGTCACCCGCACGCGCCACTCGGGGCGCCCCAGCGGAACCAATTCGTCGCCTTCAAAGCGTGCTCGGCGTTCGAAGTCCTGGTACCAGAAGCCCGTGGCCTCGAAGACCGCCCCCGACGGCGTCTTTACCGTCGCGCGCACGTCGGCCTGTTCGGGGTCGAAGGGATTCCCGATCGAACGGTTCAGGTCGAAGCGTAGCGTGAAGCGCTCGAAGCGCGCGACCCGCGGCACCGCGTCGCTCTCGTCGGGGTCCGCCGCCGGCTCGGTGCGCAGGTTCAGGATCGCGAGCGGCTCGTCCTTCACGTCCACGGCGCGGGGCATCAGCTTGGCCAATTCCTCACGGCGTTCCTCGGCCAAGCCGCGGCGCGGGCGGTCGACCAGGCGCTCGAAGCGGTCCGGCCGCATCCAGCCCCGGAAGTTGTCGATCCACACGGCCCCCGTCCAGTCGCGCTCGCCGTACAGCGTCACGCCGACGGCGCGGATTTGCGAAGCCTGGTTCTCGTCCCACTGCCCGGTGTGCCCGAGGGGCGTTACGTCGGGCGAACCGCCGCGGATATCGGCCGTCACGGTCGTCCAGCGCCCGGGCCTCAGGCGCGTGCGCGCGCGGGCCTGGAACCACATGCCGTCCTTGTCCTTCAGGAAAAGGAGGCAGCTGACGTAGCCCTTGGCGTCCTCGGGCAGGTAGACGTCGTAGGCGATGTAACGCACGCCGATCAGGCCTGAAGGGATGTTGTCCGTCGTGGGCTTGACCGGCAGGCCGCCGGCCTCGGCGGCGATGGTGCCCCAGGAGATGTAGATCGTGGCCGGATCGGGGAAGCGGACGGGCACACGCAGGCTGTGCCGGCCTGCCTTAGCGCGCTCGCCGCTGACCTCCAGCGCGGCCGATTCGAGCTTCGGCGCGGGCACAGCGTCGGGCGCGGGCGCCTCGGCCTGCCGCGGCAAGTAGTCCGGCGCGACGGCCACCAGCGCCTGGGGGCTTTCGGACTCGAGTTGCCAGCCTTCGAGGTCCTTCTCCCAGCTGAAGATGGGGTCTTCGAGCGCCGGGAGCCAGCCCTGTTCGGGTACGACCTGCGCCAGCGGATCGGCTTCGGGCGCGGCGGCATCGCCTTCGCCGCTGCGAATCACGTCGCGCGCAAGCCACCAGACCATGCTTCCGAGGAAGAACAGGGCGAAGAGGCCCAATGCTGTGTCACGCAGCTTACCCATCGGGTACCCCGGCCCTGGAAGAAATCCCTTCCCCATATTTGTCTACCGGCGTGTAGGGAAAAGGTCAACCGGCCGGCCGGAACCGAAGATCTCCCGACCGGGCCTAGCGACACCTCTTGAGGTAAGACACCGGTCGCAGCCGAAGAGGCGCTATATTTCCGCGAAGGTCTCGCGGGCCGCGCGCGCGATGCGCTTGAGGTCCTTCGGGCGGAAGGCCAGGTTCACGAAAGCAGCTTCGAAGGGGCTGGGCGGCAGGTAGACCCCGCGCGCCAACATGCCGCGGAAGAAGCGCCCAAAGGCCGCACCGTCCGCCGCTTTGGCCTCGGCGAAGTTGCGCACCGGGCCCTTGCAGAAGAAGACCGTGAACATGCTGCCGACGCGATTGATGCAGATCTTCTCGCTCCAGCCGGCATCCTTCGCCGCCTGCGCTATGGAGGCGACGACCTGCACGCTGAGCTTCTCGAGTCTCTCGTAGCAGGCCTTGTCCTTCAGTTCGTCCAGCGTCGCGATGCCGGCGGCCATGGCCAGCGGGTTGCCGCTCAGCGTTCCGGCCTGGTAGACGGGCCCCAGCGGCGCCACCGAATCCATCACGTCGGCGCGGCCGCCGTACGCGGCGCAGGGCAGGCCGCCGCCGAGAATTTTGCCGAGCGTCGTGAGGTCCGGCTTGATGCCGAAGAGCCCCTGTGCGCTCGACGGCCCCACGCGGAAGCCGGTCATCACCTCGTCGAAGATCAGCAGCGCACCGGCCTCTTTCGCAGCCTTTGCCAGGCCTTCCAGGAAACCGGGCTCCGGCGGCAACACGCCCGAGTTGCCGACGACCGGCTCGAGGATCACCGAGGCGAGGTTCCCCTTCGCCGAAGCAATGGCCTCCCGCGCCGCAGCCAGGTCGTTGTAGGGCACCGTCAGCGTATGCTGCGCGACGGACTCGGGCACGCCCGCGCTGTCGGGCACGCCGAAGGTGGCTGCGCCCGAGCCGGCCTTCACCAGCACGGCGTCGCTGGCGCCGTGGTAGCAGCCCTCGAACTTAAGGATCTTCTCGCGCTTGGTAAAGCCGCGGGCCAGGCGCAGCGCGTGCATCACCGCCTCGCTGCCCGAGGAGACGAAGCGCAGCTTCTCGATCGACGGCAGCACGCGCTTGACCCGCCGCGCCAGGCGCGATTCCAGGTCGGTCGGGCAGCCGTAGCTGACGCCGCGCTGGGCCTGCTTGCGCAGCGCCTGAACCACCTTGGCGTGGCCGTGGCCGAGGATCATCGGGCCCCAGCTACCGACGAAGTCGACGTATCGCTTGCCGTCGAGGTCGACCAGTTCCGAGCCCTTCGCGCGGGCGACGAAGAACGGACCTTCCTCGTTCATGCCGACCGAGCGCCACGAGCGCACCGGGCTGTTCACGCCGCCCGGAAAGTGCGTGCTGGCTTCCTTGAAGGCTTCCTGGCTGCGGCGGCGGGAGGGGGCCTTGGGCTTGCTCAAAGTACGAATCTCCAAGTCAAAAAGGCTGGAAATCGAAGCGTCGTGCGGTCAAAAGAAGGATACCATTCCGTGTAACATTACAACGCGATTTTCGAATCGTCCGCAGCGCCGCCTGTACGAGGAACCGGGCTCCGACCATGAACCAGCCGCCAAGGGCGAAGCCGACGCCGAACTACGACAAGCTGCTGAGGCTCGTGCAGCCGTTGGCGGTCATCGGGAGCGCGATTTACGGCGTGGTGCTGGTCTTCGCGTTGGCATTCCTGGCCGCCGGCGCGGCGTCGTGGTACCTGCTGCTGTACGGATGGTTCTGGCCGTGGACGTGGTGGAGCTACGCGGCGCTGTTCGGGCTCGTCCTTCTGCTGGCACCCGGCGTGGTACTCTTCGACTGCTTCCTCACTTTGCGCGACGTGGTGTTGCTGCCTCGGGAACTCAAACGCCTGAAGGAGCGTCACTTCGTGCCAGGCCCAACGGCCGAGCCCGCGCCCGAAATGGCAACGCCCGAGAAAGAGATAATCGTCGAAGTCCCCGCGCGCGGAGGCCTGCGGGGCTTCTTCGCGCTGGCGGGCCGCACCGGCGAACGCATCATCTACTACGGCGGGCTGTATCTGCAGATCGGCAGCCTGCCGAAGCTGCTCAACCCGATCTATCCGATCCTCGTGCTGATCGCTTTCGGGCTCGGGTGGCTGGTGGTGGCGCTGGCCGGGGCGACGGCGGTGTGGATTTACCTCATCTGACCCGGAACAGTTGGCTATTCAGACGGCAAGCTACTCCGAGCTGTCTTCGGCTTTGCCCGAGCCGCCAGACTTGCCTCCACGCGGCTGGGAGAGGTGCTTCACGTAGCCTTCGTAGTTGCGCTTCATCTCTTCAATCGAGTCGCCGCCCAGCTTCTCGCACAGCGCTTGAGCCAGCACGAAGGCCAGAAAGTTCTCGCCGACGACGCTGGCCGCCGGAAGCGCGCAGAAGTCGCTGCGTTCGATGTCCGCCTGCGTGGGCTCGCCGGTGCTCAGTTTCACGCTCGGCAACGGCTTCATCAGGGTGCTGATGGGCTTCATGGCCACGCGCACCACCAGCGGCGCGCCGTTGGTGATGCCGCCTTCCAGGCCGCCGGCGCCGTTGGTCGGGCGCATGAAGCCGCCGGCCGGATCCTGGCCTAAGGGCTTGCGGTATTCGATCGCGTCGTGGACGTCGCGGCCGGTCTTCGCCGCGTTGGCGAAGCCGGTGCCGATCTCGACGCCCTTCATCGCCTGAATCGACATCATCGCCTGCGCGATGCGCCCGTCGAGCTTGCGGTCCCACTGCGTGTGGTCGCCCAGGCCGATGGGCAGGCCCTGCACGACGATCTCGTAGACGCCGCCGACGGTGTCGCCTTCCTTCTTCGCCTGGTCGATGACGTCCTTCATCTTCGGCTCGCTCGCCGCGTGCAGGCAGCGCACCTCGCTGGCGTCGGCCTTGGCGAGACCTTCCCACGACGGCGCGAAGTCCTGGGGCACCGCGACGGGCCCCGTGCGGACGACGTGGCTGCGGATCTCGATGCCGAACTCCTTTAAGAGGAGGCGGCAGAGCGCCCCGGCGGCGACGCGCGCGGCGGTCTCGCGCGCGCTGGCACGTTCGAGGATGTCGCGGATCGGCGCGCCGAACTTCAGGTGGCCCGCCAAGTCGGCGTGCCCGGGGCGCGGGCAATCGAGTTCCGGGGCCTTTTCGAGGCGGAAGTCCTTGTTCCAGACGGCCAGCACCACCGGCGCGCCCATGGTCTTGCCGTGGCGGACGCCGCTGAGCGCTTCGGCCTTGTCGGATTCGATCTTCATGCGCCCGCCGCGCCCGTAGCCGCCCTGGCGGCGCTTGAGCTGCGCGTCGATGAAGTCCGTGTCCACTGCCAGGCCGTAGGGCAGGCCCTCCAGGAACGCGAAGCAGCCGCGCCCGTGGGACTCGCCGGCACTGTGGAAGGTCAATACGCTCACGCGGAACGGCGCCTCCAAATCGAAGTCGAATGGCTAAACGTACACATGGTACCGCGCCGCGCGCCGTCCGGCAACGGCGGCCGGCGGCCTGCTGGAAAAGGGCACCTATAGGCCGGCGTCGTAGCCGCGGTAGAAGGCGTCGAGCAGCGCGTGCTGTTCGCCGCTGGCGTCCGATTCCTCGTCGTAAGGCGTGGTGATGGTCTCGCCCGGGATAATGACGTTCTCGGCGCCGCGCTTGATCTCGATCTCCGTCGCGTTCAACCAGCCGTCGGCGGTGCGGCCCATCACGAAGACGGCCTCCCACGCGTCGGGGTTCTCGCTGGGGCGGCGGTCGTTGCCGTCGGGATCGCGCGCGGCAACCCAGGTCTCGGCGGCCAGGAAGACCGCGGACGGACGGGCCTGGCCCTCGCTGCGCCAGTACGCGCCGAATTCCTCGAAGGCCTCCGCGCGTTCCTCGGGTGAGTCCGGCAGTTCCTCGAGCATGCTGACCTGCAGCTGCTCGCCGACGACGAGAAAGAGCATCGGAGCGTAGTCTTCCTGCGGGTTCTCCTTCAGCACCCCCTCGGTCATCTCGACGATGGATTCGAGGAAGGTGTTGAATTGCTCGGCCGTGAGGTCGGACATGGATGGGGTCTCGAAGGGGTACTGCTAGAGGACGTTGATCTTCTGCTTCAGGCCGAACTTCTCGATGCGGCTCCGCAGCGTGTTGCGCGTGATGCCCAGCAGCTTGGCCGTGCGAAGCTGGTTGCCCTTCATCTTCTCGAGCGCCCGGCCGATCATCAGCCGTTCGAGTTCCTCGATAAGGTTCTCGCGCCCGCTGGCCAGCAGCTTCTCGACCAGCGCTTCCAGGTCCTGGCCGCCGGCGTCCGCACCGGCCGCGGCCCGCCCGCCGCCCGGCGCGAACTCCAGGCTCTCGTTGGCGATGGTCGGGCCGTTGGTCAGCACCAGCGCACGGCGGATGACGTTCTCCAGCTCGCGCACGTTGCCCGGCCAGTCGTGGGCCTTCAGAGCGTCCATGGCCTTGGCGGAGATGCCGTTGACCTCGCTTCCCAGGCTCTGGCGGTGCCGCGCGATCAGGTAGCGCACCAGGTCGGGGATGTCGTCCTTGCGTTGGCGCAGCGGCGGAATGACGATCTCGACGACGCGCAGGCGGTAGTAGAGGTCCTCGCGGAACTCGCCGCGAGAGATCAGCTCCTCGAGATTCTGGTGCGTGGCCGCTAGCAAGCGCACATCGACCTGGATCGTCTCCTGTCCGCCGACGCGCTCGAACGCGCCCGTCTGCAACACGCGCAGGATCTTGGCCTGCGTGGCCAGGCTCATATCGCCGACCTCGTCGAGGTACAGCGTGCCGCCGTTGGCCTGTTCGAACTTGCCCAGCCGGCGCTGCTCCGCGCCGGTGAACGCCCCGCGCTCGTGACCGAAGAGCTCGCTCTCCAGCAGCGTCTCGGGCAGCGCGGCGCAGTTGACGGCCAGGAATTGCCGGCGGCTGCGGCCGCTGTGCTGCCAGATGGCGCGCGCGACCATCTCCTTGCCGCTGCCGGACTCGCCGCGGATCAGCACGGGGACCTCGCGCGGCGCGACCTGCCCGATCATCTTGTAGACGTTCTGCATCGGCTGCGAACGCCCGATGATGCGGTCTTCCTCGGGCATGCCGGTGCCGCGGTCGCGGGGCGGGTCGTCGAGGTCGGTCGAGACCTTCTTGTTAAGGCGCGCGGTAGAGAGCGCCTTGTCGACGATGTCCTTCAGCTTCTCGCTGTCGAAGGGCTTGAGCAGGTAGTCGAAGGCGCCGCGCTTCATCGCCTCGATGGTGGTCTCGAAGGTGCCGTGCGCGGTCATGATCACGACCAGCTGCAGCGGGCGCTCCTTGCGGATCTTCTGCAGGATCTCCAGCCCGTCTTCCTTGCCAATGCGCACATCCAGCAGGACCACGTCGGGGTCCTCTCCGCGCAGGGCTTCGAGGCCGGACTCCGGCGTCTGGACGGCAGTCACGCGGCGGTCGTCGTCGGCCAGCAGGCGCGCCAGCGAATAGCAGACGCCCTCGTCGTCGTCAATGATCAGGATTCTCTGCATGATGCCGCGATCCGCCCCCTCGGGCTCGTCTGCGCCCGGTGCGCTCAAACCCCAGTATAGCGGAAGGCCCCCCGCCGCGCGCGGTCCTACCAGACGTTAGTCGGCGGCCGGCAGCAGCACGCGGAAACGCGCGCCCCGCCCCAGGTCCTGGCGCGGCGACTCGACTTCCAGCGTCCCGTCGTGGGCCTCGACGATGCGCTTCACGATCGTCAGCCCCAGGCCCACGCCCTTCTGCTTGTCGCTGACGAAGGGCTGAAAGAGCCGCTGCTTCACGTCCGGCGCGATGCCCGGGCCATCGTCGGCGACCTCGAAAACGATCCGCGCGCCCTCGCGGCCGGTGCGCACCGCCACGGTGCCGCGCCCGGGTTTTTCCTCGCGTGCCGCCTGGGCCAGCGCCTGGATCGCATTGAGCACCAGGTTGTAGACGGCCTGGTTGAGCTGCGTGGCGTCGCCGTGGACCATCAATTCGTCGTCGGGCTGCTCGCTGACCAACCGCGTGCCCTCGTCGGCCGCGCCAGCCAGAAGCAGCAGCGCCTCGCTGACGACCGCGTTGAGCGAGACCGGATCGCGCCGCGGCGCCGAAGCATGGGCGCGCGCGCTGGCGAGGTACTCTTCCACGATCGATTCGAGGCGCTCGACCTGCCGGCGGATCATGGAGACGTCGTCGCCGGCCTCGTCGGCCAGGTCGGCGTGTTTGGCCAGGGACTCGACCAGGATCTTCACGCTCGTCAGCGGATTGCGGATCTCGTGCGCCAGGCCCGCGGCCAGTTCGACCAGCAGGCTGAGTTTCTCGGCCTTGCGCAGCGCCTCCTCGGTCTTCAACACGCGCCGGTGAACCCGCGCGTTCTCCAGCGCCATCGCCGCCGTGCGTGCCAGCCCGGCCAGCAGGCGGCGCTGGTCGTCGTCGAAGACCTGCTTCGCGCTGCCGAAGAGGCACAGCACGCCCAGCACGTGGCCCTTCGCCGCCAGCGGCGCGGCCAGAAGCTTGGCCAGGCCCTCGGCGCGCAGGATCTCGCCCGACGCATCGCCCCACCCCGCGGCAGGATCGTCGACCCGCAGCACTTCGCCGGTTCCACCGATCAACTTGCCCAGCAGCGTCCCCTGCGCGGGCACCGGCGGCAGCGCGCGGATGGCGTCGGACCCGCCGTAGGCGGCGGCCAGACGGAGGTGCTCGGCTTCGTCGTCGGCCAGGAAGACCGCGGCCACCGATGCGCGCCAGAACTTAGCGCTGAGTTCCACGAGCTTGGTCAGCACCTGCTCGACGTCCAGGCTCTGCCCCAGCGACTGCCCGGCTTCGATCAGGAGGCTCAGTTCCTTCGTGCGGCGCTGGCTTTCCTGGTACAGCTGCGTGGTGTGGATCACGCGAGCCGACTGCGCGGCGAGGCTGCGCAGCAGGTCCTCGTCCTCGGGTGAAAAGTGGTTCAGGCGCGTGCTGTCGCACGAGATCACGCCGATCACGCGCCCGCGGATCTTCAGCGGCACGGCCAATTCGCTGCGCAGGCCGCGCTGCACGCGCACGTAGCGCGGGTCCTTGGTCACGTTACCCAAGCGCAGGGGCTCGCCGGTTTCGGCCACCCAGCCGGTCACACCCTGCCCGATGCGCAGGCGCGTCTTGAAGATCTTGCGGTCCTTGAAGCCTTCGGCGACTTCCACGCGCAGGAGATCGGTGCCGGGCTCGACGAGCATCAGGCTGGCGGTGCTGGCGCGCGTGATGCTGTGCGCCGCCTGGACGATCAGGCCGAGAATCTCCTTGGGCGAGGCGTCCGCGCCCAAGGCTTCGCTGATGGAACGGATCGAGCTGAACGGGACCACGCGCGGCAGGGGACCGCCGTGGCCTTCGGACTTGCGGACCGCGCCCAAGCTGTCGCCCTCCTTGCCGCGCCGGGATTTCCTCTCAGGTGAGACCTTGGCCATGAACGTCAGCACCCCGGCAGCAATGATCAAATGGGCGGCCACTTCGACAAAGCGATAAGCCTTTGTAGCGCCAGGGCTTGAAATTTCCAATCCCGGGCGGAATCGCGTTGGGCGTGTTGCCTTTTACGCAAGTTGGTGAGAAGCGTTCAGTCGGCCTCGACTACGTGCGCCTGAGCAGGCGGCGCGGCGTCCTTAGGTGCGGCGGGCGCCTCAGCCGTTTCATTTGGCCGAGTCGAGTCCTTGAAGAGGTGGCGGTTGCCCCAGAAGTAATCCCACGCCGACCAAAGCGTGAAGGCCGTAACGAGCCACATCAGGCCGTGCGCGAGGCCCGTCACCGTCGCGCCGGTCTCCGAATAGTACGAGACCCACTGTTCGCCGCGCACCGCCGCGATCAGCAATACGGCGAAGGCCACCCCGCCCTGCGCGACAGCCTTGATCTTGCCGCTGGCGCGGGCCTGCACGAAGACGCGGCGTTCGATGCCGAAGTTGCGGATCACCGTCACCAGCAGGTCGCGGTAGAAGAGGATCATCGCCATCCACAGCGGGATCCAGTGCCCGTGGGCCTGGCTGGCAAAACTGAAATAGACACTCAGGCGGAAGGTGCTGTCGGCATAGGGATCCAGGATCTTGCCGAAGTCGCTGACCAAGCCGTACCGCCGCGCGATGATGCCGTCCAGCACGTCGCTGGTCTCGCTGAGCACCAGTACGCCCAGGCACCACCACAGCCCGGCCCGCGGCGTCAGCCATGTCGCGAGGAATCCGGCTTCGCCCGAGCCGATAAAAAGCGCCAGAAAGAGCGGCGCGCTAGCCAGACGAAAGAGCGTGAGAATGTTAGGTACCGACATGCGATATCCGCTGCGTGAACGGCGAAGTGCTTCAAGAGGCCAATGAGCGCAGCATAGTCGCGCCGGCAGCGGGTGCAAGTCGGCGTCAGTGGGTTGCCAATTGCGTCACGGCGGCGCGGGCAGGTACACCCGGCGTAAGGACTTCTCCGAGGAAGCGGCGGAAGGCGGCGCCGGCGTCGAAAGCCGCGATCCGAGCCTGAAGTTCGCGCGCGGTGCGGCGCGTTTCGTCGGATTCGATCAGCGCGGCCAGGTGTTCGCGGATGGCCTTGGCCGTCGCAAAGGTCGGACGAACGCAGCGCCCCGCGCCCTGCCGCACCAGGGCTTGCGTGAAGAGGAACTGATCACCGTTCTCAGGCAGCGCAAGCAACGGCACGCCGGCCGCCAGCGCCTGGTACCCGGTCGCGCAGCCGCCGTTGAAGACGCACGCCGCCGCGTGCGGCAGCACCTTCGTCGCCGCGACGTACGGCAGCGCCTTCACGTTCGGCGGGAGCGCGTCCTCGATCGGCCGGCCCGCCGTGGCCAGGATCGCGCGCACCGGCAACCCGCCCAGCGCCTCGAGCAGCGCCGCCACAACGCGGTGCGTGCCGCTTGCGCCCAGCGTAGCGTAAACCAGCGGGCGCGAATCGCCTTCATTCAGCAGTCCGGCGGGCAGCGGTTCGCCGGGATCCCAGATCACCGGACCGAGGTAGCGTTCGTGCGGCGCCATTTCGGTACACGGCGCCAGTTCCGGCAAGTCGGCGAAGAGCGTCCACGTCCCGAGCGTGTACATCGCGCGCAGGTCCTCGATTTCCGGCTGCCCGAAGCGCCGCCGCAGCGCATTGAAGCCCGCCGCGTGGCGGCGGAAGACGGCCGGTGCGCCAAGCTTCATCAGCGGCGCCAGCAACCTGGGCGCGTGGCGCAGCACGGGCAACTCGGGCACCGGGAACTCCAGCGCCGTGCGCGGGCTCCAGTGCGCGTTGCAGAGGTTCGCGTACGGCACACCGGAGCGTTCGGCGGAGATGCCCAGCGAGAGGCGGAAGTCGCCCAGCACAAGGTCGGGGCGGAGGTCCTCGAGCAACGCCACGTCATCATCGACCTCGCGTGCCAGGGTCGCCTCGTCGACCAACGACGCGCCGCGAGAGAGCCGCTGCCGGAATTCGTCCGGTTCTATCGAAGGCAGCTCGCGGAAGGGCAACCCGGCCTGCTCGACGAAGCGGCGGTAGCGTTCGTCGCAGGCGAAATAAACCTCCCACTCCGTGCGATCGACTTCCTGCGCCAGGCGCAGCGGCCGCGCCACGTGCGCCAGCGAGACCGCCTGGCCCACCAAAAGGATGCGGCGGCGGCGCAGCGCGTCAGGCGTGCGCATGGGCTGCCGCCTTCGCGTTTTCCGCCGCTCCCGCCGCGCCCAGCAACCCGTGGCGCTGCAGTTCCTCGACGCTGCGCTGATAGAGATCCGCCGAAGGCTCGCCTCGCGCCCACAAGGCAAACTCGCGCAGGCCGCCTTCGAGCGACACCTCCGCGCGGAACCCGAGCAGCGCGCGTGCGCGTGCGGCATCGGCGAAGCACGAGCGGATGTCGCCGACGCGGAACTCGCCGCGGTCTTCGAAACGCACCGGCAGGCCGGCGGCGACCGCGAGGGACTCGGCGAGCCCGCGCACCGTGAGCTCGCGCCCCGAGCCCACATTGAAGGCGGTCCCGGCGGGAACCTCGCTCTCCAACGCCAGCACGTTCGCGCGCGCTACGTCGGCGACGTGGACAAAGTCGCGCCCGGGCAGGCCGCGTTCGTAGAGCGCGATCGGCTGGCCGGCCTTTAGGCGGCTGTAGAAGATCGAGACGATGCCCGTGTACGGGTTCTTCAACGACTGCCCCGAGCCGTACACGTTGAAGTAGCGCAGGATCGTCACTGGCAGGCCGAAGGTGCGCGCGGCGAGCCGGCAGAGGTCCTCCTGCTGCGCCTTGGTGTGGCCGTATAGGCTCAGCGGCGCGGCGCCCAGGTCCTCGTTGGTGGGCACGGCCTTCACGGCCCGCCCGCAGGACGGGCAGCGTGCTTCGAAATCGCCGCGTTCCAGCGCCTCGCGTTCGCGCGGGCCGGGATGAACCTCACCGTGCGCGGCGCAGGCGTGGGCGCCTTCGCCGTAGATCGCGCGCGAGGACGCCAGCACGAAGCGGCGCAGGGGCCGGCCGCGCTTGACGATCGCTTCCAGCAGGCACGCGGTGCCGCCGACGTTCGTGGCGACGTAGGAGGCCCAGTCGTACATGCTCTGCCCGACGCCGGTGAACGCGGCGAAATGGCAGACGGCATCGATGCCTTCCAGCGCGCGCGCAACGTCCGAGGGCTCGCGCACGTCGCCAAGCATGCGCTCGGCGCGCTTCGGCAGCCGCGCTGGCCAGCGCGAGCCAGCGCCATGAATCTGCGGATCGAGCCGGTCGAGTATGCGGACCTCGTGCCCGGCGGCCAACAACGCCGCGGTCGTGTGCGTGCCGATGAACCCCGCGCCGCCGGTGATCAGGACCTTCATGCGCGCCTCCTTTGCCCGACTGTAGAGACAGAGTTTCCCTGCACCGCAAGATGCCTGCGGCTTCCAAACGACCGGTCAATTCAAACGAGATGCGGTACGACCGGTGCTACTCGACGCCCGCCTCCTTCGGATAGAAGTGGATCACGACCTTCCTGCCGGGCAGAGGGCAGGGCAGTTCCGGCATCGTGCGTTGGCCCTTGCGCTGCGCCTGGGGGATCTTCGCGAGCGCATCCAGGTAGACCGAGACGTCGGGCAGATCCTTCGGGTCGAGCGGCTCGATGCGAATGTCGTCGATGCGCTGCTTTCCCTGCACGCCCAGTTGCAGCTGTGCGCCGGGCCTACGTTCATGGACGAACAGGTGCCGCGCGACGCCCGAACGGAACAGCTGGTAACGCTCCGTGATCAGGACCTCGGCCTCCATCCACGGCATCGTGCCGTCGGTGGGCAGTTCGTTCTGCGGCGCGATGTTCCAGAAGTCGGCGATGCCGCCGTGCTGCGACCAGAGCATCCAGACCATCCAGCCGGTCTCATCGTAACGCGGCGGCTGCGGCTGGTAGCGCAGCTTCACCTTTACCGGCAGCGGCCCGGCCGGTACGCCCAGGTTCACCGAGAACCACTTCGTGTCCGTTTCCATACAGCCCGAGCCGTCCGGGCCGCCGTCCGCGACCCAGTGCCAGCGGCTGTCCTTCACCAGCGCCAGGTCCGCCGCGTCGCCGGCCGCATTGAAATTCCAACCCGTGCGCGGCGCCTTTTCGGCCGCCGGCTCCGGCGCGTCGCTCTTTTCCGCAGGGGCGGCGTTCACCGTTTTCGCGGGCGGCTGCAGATGCAGCATCCACCAGCCGGCGCCTGCCGCGAGAATCAGCACCGCACCGGCCCACAGCGCCACGCCGTGGCCGCCAGCCGCCACGGCGCGCGCCGAATGCGCCGCCGCGCGGTCGAGGTTCGAAAGGATCTTCTCCGCCAGGCCGCGCGGGGCCTCGCGGCCGTCCAGCAGCGCGGCGCCGATCGTTTCGTTGCTTAGCATCGGCACGGCGGCGGCGAAGCCGGCGACCTCCAGGCGCTTGCGCAGTTCGGCCAGGCCCTCGCGAATGCGGAGGCTGACCGTCGTCTGCGGCATGGCGAGCGACTCGGCGATCTCCGACTGCTTCATCTCGCAGACGTAGTACAGCGCCATCACCTGGCGCAGCGCGGCGGGCAGTTCGTTCATCTTCGTGCGCAGCGCAGCGGCCAGTTCCCGCTCTTCCGCCTGCGCCGCCGCGGAAGCCTGCGCTGTACCGGTGCGCGGCACGTCGTCGAGTTCGGTCATCGCTTGGCCCTTTTCGTCCCGCAGGTTCCGCTTCGCCGCCAGCGTCTTGTTGGCTACGACGCGCAGGATCCAGGTCCGCGCGGCACCGCGGGCCGGATCGAACTGCCCGGCCTTCAGCCACACGCGCAGCATGGCTTCCTGCACGGCGTCTTCGGCCCGGGCATCGTCGCGGGCCAGAAAGCGCGCCAGGTTGAAGGCCGGCTTGGCGTAGCGCTCGAAGAGCTGCTGGAAGGCCTCGCGGTCGCGCTTGGCAGCCACGCGCGCGAGCAGTTCCTCATCGGTGAGCGTGGCCTTCATGCGGGGCCCCCTGCGGGCTGCGGTAAGTTCGACAACGGCCTTCATGGTAGCGCGGATCTCCCCGTTACGCCTGCCTTCCAAACGTCCTATGCGAAGGAGAACACCCGTAACAAGAATCTGGGCGGAATTTCTGAGACTCGTAAGGCATTGATTTCAAATAGGTTACGGAACCGGCGGACTAATGCGTCGGGACCGGTGCGGCGGCGGGCGTGGGCGCGGCGGCGGGTGCCTGCGGGGCGGTTTGAGCGCGAGCGGCGCGCTGGTAGTCCAGGATCGCGTCGATGTACGTGAGCGCCGGCGGGGCCTGGAGTCCCTCGGCGGCGAAGAAGGCGCGCGTCTGCGCGTCGTCGAAGACCTGCGCTTCGTCGAGGTACGCGAGGAAGTGCGGCAGCGAAGCCAGGCGCCGGCGCGTGCGGCCGAAGGTGACGGCGCTCGCGAGTTTCACCAGCAGCCGGAAGGCAGCGACGGGCAGCCTGCGGAGTTTCGGCAGCCGCGCGCCGGATTTCGTTTCACGCGCACGCACGGCCTGCACGAGGTCGATCAGCTTCGGCGAATGCGCCGGGCCGCCGCAGAGATGAAAGACGCGCCCGCGCGCATCGGCGCGCCGCATCGAAACCTCGATCGCGCGCGCGACGTAATCGACGGGCACCAGGTCCAGGCGCACGTTCTTCACGTCGGGGATCAGGCCGAAGGTCTTCCTGCCGCAGAGGAGCGCGGCGAGATGGTAGAAGACCTGAAAGGCGATGATCTTCCCGGTGCGCGCGTCGCCGACGACCATGCTCGGGCGGTGCACGGTGACGGGGAACTCGGCGTTCGCCGCCAGCACCAGCGTCTCGGCCTCGGCCTTGGCCTGCTCGTAGGTGTTGTGGAACGCGCGCGGTTCGCTGATGGGGCGCTCGGGCACCAACCCTTGCCTGCGCCCGGCGACGCCGACCGTGCTGAGGTACTCGAGTTTCTCGAAGCGGCCGTTGCGCGCGGCTTTCGAGGCCAGTGCCAGGACGTTGCGCGCGCCGCCGCAGGCGTGGCGGCGGGCCTCGTCCAACGGCTGGTCCAGGCGCACGTTGCCCGCGGCGTGGACGATGTGCGTCACCTCGCCGGCGAGACAATCGAAGGTCTCCGCGTCCAAACCGAGATACGGCTCGACGACGTCGCCGCGCAGCGCCTTCACGCGGCCCGCATAGCGCGGCGCGTCGGGGTCGATGCCCCAGAAGGCGACCAGCGCCGCGAGGCGTTCCTTCAGGTGCTTCGTGTCGCGTGCGCGAATCAGCAGGCGCACGTGCGTGCCGGGATCTTCCAGCAGCACCGGCACCAGCGCGCTGCCGATGGCGCCGCTGGCGCCGGTGACGAAGACGCAGCGCTTCATCGCGCGGCCCCCGCCGGGACGGGAAGCGCGCTGGCCTGCGGCCTCGCGGGTTCGGCGTAGAGGCGTTCCAGGGCCTCGCGTCGGTTGGCCGCGATCGCATCGCGGCGCAGCTTCAGCGAGGCCGTCAGCTCCCCGCGCGCGGGCGTGAAGGGCTCCATCTCGATGGCGAAGTCGCGGATGCGTTCGTAGGGCGCCAGGTCCCGTTCGCATTCGCGGAAGCCGGCCTGCAGGCGCGCGCGCAGTTCGGCCAGGGCACGCGCGGTCTTCTCGGCGTCGCCGTCCTGCGGCAGCACCTTGCGCGGGACGGTCAGCAGCGCGGCCAGGTGCGCGCGGCCGTGCCCGAAGATCGCGATCTGCTCCACCAGCGGACAGCGCCTGTAGGCGGCCTCGACGCGCGCGGGCTCGACGCGGCGCCCGGCGGCCGTCTTGATCAGCTCACGCTTGCGGCCGGTCAGATACAGGAAGCCGTCGGCGTCGAAGCGCCCAAGGTCGCCGGTGCGGTAGAAACCGTCGCGCGTCTGCGGCAACGCGCGCCCATCGGCGTACGCGGCGCACAATCCGGGGCTGCGCACCAGCAACTCGCCATCGCGCGCAAGTTTGACCTCGTTCTCCGCGAAGGGCTTGCCCACCGAGCCGATGCGCCACGCGCCGGGCACGTTGGCGGCGGTGGGGACGATGTTCTCGCTCACGCCGTAGGCTTCGAGCACCGGCAGGCCGAGGTCGTGAAAGAACTCCAGCAGCCAGACAGGCGCGGGGGCCGAACCGCAGACCGCGAAGCGCAGTCGCCGCCCCAGCACGCCGCGGATGCGCCGCAACGCCACGCGGTCCCAGAAGGCGAAGCGCAGGCGCTCGCCAAGGGACAACGCGCGGCCGGCACGCAGCGCCTGGCCCCGCGCGCGCCCGGCAGCCAGCGCAGCGTCCACGAGGCGGCGGCGCCAGCCCTTGAGGGCGCCCAGCTTTTCGGTAACGCCCGCATGGAACTTCTCGAAGAAGCGCGGCACGCCGACGAAGACGGTGGGCTCGACCTCGCGCGCGCGGGCAACGACCTCACGCGGGTCGTCCGCGCAGTAGAGGCTCGCGCCGCATTCCAACGTCACGAAGTTGATCATGCGCTGAAAGAGATGCGCCATCGGCAGCCAGCACAGCCCGACATCGCGCGGCGAGAAGGCGCCGTAGGCGTTCACGATCGAGCGGCAGGCCAGCAGCACCTGCGCGTGCGTGTAGACCAAGCCCTTGGGCTTGCCGGTAGTGCCGGAGGTATAGATGCGCGTCGCCGGCGCATCGGGCGCGGATTCGTCGAAGGCCGAGCCTTCACCGCTTGTAGCGCATCCGTCAAGCAGCGCGCGCCAGGAACCTAAATCCTGAGCGTCCAGCGTCACGACGACCGTGCCGAAGTCCTTCGTGAGTTCTTCCAGCACCCGCGCGTGCGCGGGCGATTCGGCCAGCGCCAGCACGGGGCGAGTCTCTTTCAGCACCGGCGCGAGCTGTTCCGGCGAGGCGAACGGGTCGAGGCCGGTGACGACCGCGCCGCAGCGGTACGCGGCCCATTCGGCGGCCAGCCACTGCGAGCATCCGCGCGCCTGGATCGCGACGCAGGCCCCCGCGCCCACCCCGTGCACGCGGAATGCGCAGGCGGCGCGCTCGCTGTCGCGCTGCAGGTTGCGCCACGCCACCGGGCGCCAGCCTTCGGCCGTGCGGTCGTGGCAGGCCGGCGCGTGCGGCGCGCGCGCGGCCCACGCGGCCAGGGCCTGGCTGAGCGTGCGGGGTTCGGACGCGGCGGTCTTCACGGCGCGACGGGCTCCGCTTCGGCCTTCACTGCCAGATGCGGCAGCTTGGCGCCGGGGAACGGCGATTGGGCGGAACCGGCGCTCGCCGGGGCCGCGCGCGTGATGCGCAGCTCGTCTTCCTTCATGCCGAGCCACTCGAGCGACTCGCGCACGTTCTTCCCCAGAAAGATCTGGTGGCGGATCATGAAGTTGACGACCGGCTGCAGCACGCGCCACTGCGCGCGGCTGGCCTTGCCTTCGCGGATCAGGCGCGCGAACTCGGGCGTGTAGGGGTTGTAGCCGAGGTGCTTCAGGTCGCTGTACATCAGCAGCCAGTTAACCGGGCAGTTGCTGTGCACGGGGTTGGCGCTGCGGCGGCTCTGCGCGAGGCCCAGCTCGACGACGCGCTTCATCACTTCGGCCTGGTCGTAGGGCCAAGCGTGGAACGGCGCAAGGTAGCGCGGAAAGCGCGTGCCGTTCGGGTAGCGCTTGGGATTCCAGAAGTAGGACAGTTCCTCATCGGTGAACAGGCCGCTGTCGCGTACTTCGGGCGGCGTCCAGTCGCGCTGTGTCAGCATCGCGCGGCCGAACTCGTACTCCATGCGCTCGGGCTCGGGCTGGCCGGGCGAATATCCGGCGAGCACCAGCGGGATGCGCTTCTCGACGGCGGTCTTCAGCGAGTAGCCTTCGAACATCGGCGCGCAAACGTAGCAGACGGTGCGCACCGCGCCGCGCGCTTCCTGGTTCTGCAGCAGGAAGCGGAAGAGCTTGCGGTAGAGCGCCTTCGGCGGCGTGTAGACCATGTGGTCGACGCCCAGCGCCGCGACAGTGCGGCGGATGTTCGCCCACGCGGTGTCGGGCACGTGCATGTCGGTGGTGAAGGCCAGCGCCTTCAGGCCGTACTCCTTGACGACCTTGTAGAGCAGGTAGCAGCTGTCCTTGCCGCCGCTGAGGTTCACGAGCACGTCGTAGCCGCCTTCGCCCTTCCCTTTGCAGTCGCGCAGCGTGCGCTCGAGGTCCGCTTCGCGCTCGCGGCGGATGTCCTCTTCGGTCGTGTGGTCGGCGATGGCGAAGGTGCGGCAGGCGCTGCAGGTCTTGCTGGCGTCGAGGTCCGAACCGGGCACCGCGTCGGGGAGAAGGCAGTTGTGGCAATGACCCATGGCGTGCCTCCCATGAAAGGAGCGGTCAGGCGCTGCCGGCGGCGGCCAGCCGCGCGCTGCTCTTGGCCGCCAGCAGTTCGAACTGCCGCGCGGTGATCAGCCGCCGCGCGCGCAGGAAAGCCTCGAAGAGGTCCGCGGACGAAAGCTGCCGGCGGTTGGCCTGCACCCAGTCGCGCGTCTGCTCGACGCGGTCGACGAAGAAGCGGTACAGGTTTCGGCGGCCGAGGAGCGCGTCGTAGCGCTGCGCGTAGCGGCCCTCGGCGTTCAGCAAGTCCAGGCGCAGGAAGTCGGCGGGCGCGCCCTTCACGCGCGGGCAGGGCACTGTCGCGCCGAGGCGTTCGAAGAGCAGCACCGTCGTGTAGTACGAAACGTGGCGCGGGTTGACGGTGATGACGAAGTCCGTGGCGTCGGCGCCGTGGCGCGCGGCGACCCAGGCGAGCTTGAAGAGGTGCTTCACGATCTCGGCGCCGCGGCGGCCCTGCTCGAGGCTGACCAGGCTGACCAGTTCGCACGGCCGGCGGCCCTGCGCGCGCAGTGCGTCGAGCGCCGAACCGGCGACCTCGTCGGCCGGCAGTTTCCAGGGCGAGTCGAAGACCAGCGTCACCGCCGCGACGGGGCGGCCGTTGTCCTCGGCCAGGAACGTGACGGTCTCGGGCAGCGCGTCGTGGCGCCCGTACCAGCAGCAGTCGCCGGCCGGCTGCGCGTAGCCCTTCTCGAGGTAGACCTCATACGCCAGGCGCCAGGCGCGGCGGCGGTCCTGCAGGCCGTTGGCCATGCGCAGCGACACGCCGGGCAGCTGCGTCAGGTGCAGCGCTTCGGGAGCGATCTCGATACCGGAAATGTTTTCGCCTTCGTTCGCGCCGGCTTTCGCTTCGCGGGTTTCCTCGACGTCGTCGCGGATCGCGGTCAGGACCTGCGAGAGCGCCGTGGGGCGGTTCGGGCGGCGGACGGGCACGGTGACGATGGGGGGCTGGTTGCGTTCCATGGTGCGCCTCACAGTGCCGTGCTGCGGAAGAAGGCGGCGTGCAGCCTGCGGCCCCAGCGCGTCCAGGGCGACAGGCCGGCCCACTCGCGCGCGCGGCGTTCGCGTTCGTAGGCCTCGATGCGTTCCAGCACGCGTTCGAGCAGCCCCGGCGGGGCCTGCATGTGGCCGCAGATCACGCGCGAGAAGATTTCGGGCGCCAGGCAGCGTTCGACCGCCAGCCCGGACTCGCCGGTCAGGCGGCGGCGCAGGCATTCGACGGCGGCGCACAGGTCGTCCTGGATCGAACCCGGCTCGTCGGTCAGCCACTGGCCGATCTCGGAGCCGCTCAAGCCGGCGACGTAGTGCAGGGCCAGCACGCGCTGCTGCCGCATGGGCAGGACGGTGAAGTGGCTGCGCAGCGCGGATTCGGCGCGGCGGGCTTCGTGCTCGGCGCCGGCTTCCTGCGTTGCGAGAGGTTGCAAGGCTTCGATAACCACCGCGTGCTCCCTTCCCCGTTTGCCACTGCCCCGTACTCGTCTGCTCCCACTTCTCCAAAAAGAGCAAAAGGCGCGTTCACAAACGAAAAATGCGCCCGCCAGGGCGTTTTCGTAACTCGTTGGAGGCGTGCAGGTTGGGTGAGGCGCAAAAAAGGGAGTGCGCAGGTGCGTTGGACCGGCAGATCGCATTTAGGCGATCATCCGGAAGACTTCCAATATAAAGGTGGAAGGATTATCGAACGCGGGCGCCATCAACGCCGCGACATCGCGCATGGTCGCGGAACCAACACGGATGACGTGTTAAGCGACCGCCTGAACTCAACTCACGGCGTTTGGCGCGCTATTTCAGCTTCGCCGCCGCGGCCTCGATGCCGGCGCCGATGTTCACCTTCGCGCCGAGTTCCTTCAGCGCGGCCCCAAGCGTGCTCAGCGCCAGGTAGACGTTGTTCGAGCGCGCGTTCTCGCCCATCAGGCCGATGCGCCAGACCTTGCCCTGCAGCTCGCCCATCCCGGCGCCGAACTCGAGGTCGTGGCGCTCGAGCAGCATGCCGCGCACCTTGGCCTCGTCGATGCCTTCGGGCACGCACACGGTGGTCAGGGTCGGCAGGCGCGTGGCCGGGTCCTTCACGTGCAGCGCAAGACCCATCGCTTCCACCCCCGCGTACAGCGCCGCGGCGGCCTTTCCGTGCCGCGCGATGCGCGCGTCGAGGCCTTCCTCGCGGACCATGCGCAGGCCTTCGAGCAGCGCCCACGTCATGTTCACCGGCCCGGTGTGGTGGTAGAAGCGGTTCTTGTTCCAGCAGTTGCGGATCATCGTCAGGTCGAAGTACCAGCTGGTCACCTTCGACTTGCGGTTCTTCAACGCCTCGTCGGCGCGCGGGGAAAAGGAGATGCAGCCGATGCCGGGCGGCGCGGCCAGGCACTTCTGCCCGCCGGTGTAGACGGCGTCGACGCCCCAGGCGTCCATCTCGAAGGGCGCCCCCGCGATGCTGGAGACGGTGTCGGCCAGCAGCAGCGCGCCGTGCTTGTGCGCGATGTCGGCAATCTGCTTCATCTGCGGCTGCATCGCGCCGGTGGAGGTCTCGCCGTGGACCACCGCGACGACCTTCGCCGGGGCCTCCTTCAGCGCGCCCTCGATCTCCGCCGGCGAGAAGACCTCGCCCCAGGGCTTCTTCAGCAGCCGCACCTTCGCGCCGTAGCGTTCGGCCAGGTCGGCCATGCGCGTGCTGAAGACGCCGTTGTTGCCGATAATCATGCCGTCGCCGGGTTCGATCAGGTTCGCCACACAGCATTCCATGCTGCCCATGCCCGTCGCCGGCAGCGCGAGCGTCAGCTCGTTTTTGGTGCGGAAGAGCGCGCGGAGGTGTTCGACGAGTTCGTCGCAGGCCTGGAAGTACGCCGGGTCGCGGTGCCCGATCGTCGGGGCGCTCATCGCGCGCAGCACGCGCGGGGCGACGTTGGTGGGCCCGGGGCCCATCAGGATGCGGGTGGGCGGCGGCGGCGCGAACTCGGACATGGCGAAACGCTCCTTTTCGGTCGTTCTGAATCCTGGAACGGCAAGTTCAACAAGCAATCCGCGAAGAATAGGCCGCACCCGCGCGCCGGACAACGGCATTTTGCGGAAAGTGCCGCGCGGCGTATCCTCACCTATATAAGGAGGCGGCCGCTCGATGAACGCACCGGAAGATGCCCAGCGCCGCCTGCACGCGTACCTGTCCGGACGCGTGCAGGGCGTCGGCATGCGCATGACCGTCGCGCAGCTCGCGCAGGATTTCGCGCTTTCCGGCTGGGTGCGCAATCTGCCCGACGGGCGCGTGGAACTGGTGGCCGAAGGCCCTGAAGCGGAGGTCGAACGCTTCCTGAAGGCCCTGCACGCGCGGATGCCGGGCTACATCAAGGAGGTTCAGCGCGCGTGGGAACCGGCCGGCGGCGAATTCGACGGCTTCGAGATCACGCATTGAGCGCCTGTCCGGGTTTTGAGCAGGGCGCTCGATTTCAGCCACTATCCCGATTCGACCAGCGTGGGCAAAATGCGCGCGGATCGAAACGCGCCGCAGGGAAAATCGGCTTCCACTAATCCTTTCGAAGAAAACCGTAACCTCCTATCGGGAAAGAAACTGAAGGCGTTGAGCCGAAAATCTTCACGATTCCCTGACCCAGCCGAACTTTTGGTACAGGGCGTGCTTCCATCCGCACGACCTTTCGGCATTGTTCAACGGCCGTTCAACACAAGGCGGCGGGTCTTGCGGCCTGCCAGCCCAGGGGAGGAACCATGTCCTGTAAGACCATAAGCATGACCGTCGCACTCTTGGTTTTGGTGGCAGGCACCGCACGCGCCGCAGAGACGACGCCGAGCATGGACGAGGTGCTCGCGCGCATGGCCGCGATGGAGAAAAAGATCGCGACGCAGGAGCACGAGATCGGAAAACTGAAGGGCCAGCTGCGCACGAAGGAGGCGGCGGTGCAGTACATGAACGCCTCGTTCAGCGAAGCCGAGGTGCCCGTGCAGGAAGCCGCGGCGGCGACGGCGCGCTTCGAGCCCAACGGCTTCTACCACGACACCGAGCTTCACAAGCGGATGATCCAGATGGGCGGGTACATCGACACGACGTACCAGTACAACTTCAACAAGCCCGACGACCGCTCCAGCGCCTTCCGCGTCTTCGACGGCGAGGACGACGGCGGCTTCGACCTGCACCTGGCCAAGATCTTCTTCGACGGCACGGCCCAGGAGCCGGGGCAGGCGGGCTTCCGCATCGACCTGGCGATGGGCACCGACGCGCGCAAGATCGCCAGCTTCGACCGCAGCTCGACCGACGACCTGACCGGGCCCTTCGTGCTTGACGATCCGGACGGCAGCGTGGCCCTGACCGGCGACGAGACGATTGTCCTGGGCGCCAACCGCGTCGACCGGCTCTTTGACGTCGAACAGGCGTACATCGACTACATCGCACCGGTGGGCAACGGCGTGCACTTCAGCTTCGGCAAGTTCGTCACGCCGTTCGGGTACGAGGTCATCGAAGCGCAGAGCAACTTCAACGCGACGCGCAGCTTCAACTTCGGCTGGGCGATTCCCTTCACCCACACGGGCATGCGCGTGGAGTACGAATTCACCGACACCTTCTCGGCCTCGGCGTACATCGTCAACGGCTGGGACACGCTGCAGGACAACAACCGCGGCAAGACCGGCATCCTGCACACCAGTTGGAGCCCCACGAAGTGGTTCAACTGGGTGGTGAACCTCGCCGCCGGCTGCGAAGGCGCGGAGAACGACAGCAACGTGCGCTACCTGGCCAACACCTCCATGACCTTCACGCCGTGGGAGAAGTGGACCTTCGGCCTGGAAGGCAACTACGGCTGGGAGAAGGACGCCGGCATCAACCTGCGCAACGTGGACCTGGCCGCCGGGACCAGTCGCGGCCACGAGAACGGCGAATGGTACGGCGCGGTCGGCTACGTGAAGTGGGACTTCGCCGAGCGCTGGTATCTGGCGGCGCGCGGCGAATTCCTGAGGGACCTCGAGGGCTCGCGCTTCGGCGTGCCGATGAACCTGCACAGCATCACCGCCACCGCCGGATGGCACCTGGCCGAACCGCTGGAGATCCGCTTCGAGTACCGCCACGACGGTTCGAGCGGCAATCCGTTCGGCGACAGCGAATCGCCCGCGACGACCAACGCCTTCGGCGACTTCGCCGGCTTCGCGCCGGACCGCGCGGGACGTTCCACGCAGGACACGTTCACGATCCAGTGGCTGTACAAGTTCTAAAAGAGACAGGCCATCGGGAGGATACCGCCGGGGCGTGCGCGTGCGCGTGAGCGTACGCCCCGTTTTATTGATGTCTACTATTCGCCTTCGTCGGGTTCGGGCAACGGAGCTGGCGGCGCTTCGTCCTTCTTCTTCGCCTCTTCCTTCTTCTCGGCCGCCTCGGGCGTATCGGGCTTGGGGGTCTTGGGATTGGGCAAGATCAGCACCGCGGGCACGTCGCGCGCCAGGTTCGCGACGGCCTTCTCGGTCTCGGCGGCCAGCGTCTTGAAGAAGGCCTCGCGCGTCTCGAACTCGCGCACCTGCAGCGTGATCCGGGCGGTGACGCCGACGTAGCGGCGCTTGAAACCGTGGGCGTCGGTGATGGCATCGATGGCGTCCAGCGTGGTGACGTTACGGCGGCGCCAGCTGACCAGCGGATTGTTCAGCTTGCCCTGGCCGTGGCGCATGCCGGCCTGGGTCGCCAGCGTGGTCATGACGCGGTCGAAGGGCACGTCCTGGAACGCGATCTCGGGGCGGTACGCGTAGAGCGCGCGCAGGCCCAGGTCCACGCGCACGGGGATCAGGCCTTTGTGGCGGCTGACCGAATCGCCGACCGCGACGTTCACGACGGACCAGTGTTCCTCCTTTTCCAGCGCTTGGCCGCAGGCGTGGTCGATGTCCCGCGCCAGGCCTTCGGCGGCGGTGCGCGCCGGCCCGCGGTGTTCGACGACGGCGGCCTTCAGTTCCTCGGCGTTCTTTGGGCGCGCCGGCAGCACCACCAGCAGGTCCTCGTGCCAGGTGCGCCCAGCGTGCAGCATCTCGGATTGGAACGCATAGGGCAGCTGCTCCACCTGGATGCGCGCCTGGACGGACGTCGTGGTGTCCTCGACGACCTTCCGCCGCCCGCAACCGGGCAGCGCGGCCAAGCAGGCCAGCACCAGCGCCGCGGCTTTCAGGCCGGCCAAAACGCAATGCGTATTTCGGTTCGCGGTCATTCGTCGGTCACGCACCCTTCGGAGGCCGATTTGACGTTCTTGATGTAACGGTGCAGCGTGCCGCGCAGCGCCTTCAGGGGCGGCGGCTTGAAGATCGCGCGGCGGCGCGCCAGTTCGTCCTCGTGGACCTGGAAATCGATGGTGCGCTTGGCGGCGTCGATGGTGACGGGGTCGCCGTCGTGGACGAGCGCGATGGGCCCGCCGGCCTGCGCCTCGGGCGTGATGTGCCCGACGATGAAGCCGTGGCTGCCGCCGCTGAAGCGGCCGTCGGTCAGCAGCGCGACGTCCTTGCCCAGTCCGGCGCCCATGATCGCGGAGGTCGGCGTGAGCATCTCGGGCATGCCCGGCCCGCCCTTGGGGCCCTCGTAGCGGATCACGATCACGTCGCCCTTCTCGATCTTGTTCTCCTCCAGCGCGGCGAGCATCGCTTCCTCGCTGTCGAAGACTTTCGCCGGGCCGCTAAAGGTCAGGCCTTCCTTGCCGGTGATCTTCGCGACGGCACCTTCGGGCGCCAGGTTCCCGCGCAGGATCTGGATGTGCCCCGTCTTCTTGATGGGGTTCTCGATCGTCTGGATCACGCGCTGGCCTCCCTTCAGGCCGGGCACCGTCTCGAGGTTCTGGCCGACCTTCTTGCCGGTGACGGTCAGGCAGTCGCCGTTGAGCAGACCCTTTTCGAGCAGGTACTTCATCAGCGCGGGCGTGCCGCCGGCGTTGTGCAGGTCTTCCATCACGTATTGCCCGCTGGGCTTCAGGTCCGCGATGAACGGCACGCGGTCGCTGACGGCCTGGAAGTCGTCGATGGTCAGCGGCACGTGGACGGCGCGCGCCATGGCGATCAGGTGCAGCACGGCGTTGGTCGAACCGCCCAGCGCCATCACCACCACCATCGCGTTCTCGAAGGCCTCGCGCGTCATGATCTGCCGCGGCTTGAGGTCCTCCTCCAGCAGGTAGCGCACGGCCGCGCCGGCCGCGACGCATTCCTCGAGCTTCTTCGGATCCTCCGCAGGCGTCGACGAGCTGTACGGCAGCGACATGCCTAGCGCCTCGATCGCGCTGGCCATCGTGTTGGCGGTGTACATGCCGCCGCAGGCGCCGGCGCCGGGGCAGCTTTCCTCGACCACGGCCTGCCGCGCCGCGTCGTCGATGGTGCCGGCCAGGTACTCGCCATAGCTCTGGAACGCGGAGACGATGTCGAGCGTTTTGCCGGCGGCGCAGCCGGGCTTGATGGTGCCGCCGTAGATCATCAGCGCGGGGCGGTTGAGGCGCCCCATGGCAATCAGGCAGCCGGGCATGTTCTTGTCGCAGCCGGGCAGCGCGACCAGCGCGTCGTACCACTGCGCGCCCATCACGGTCTCGATGCTGTCGGCGATCAGGTCGCGGCTCTGCAGTGAGAAACTCATGCCGTCGGTGCCCATCGAGATACCGTCGCTGACGCCGATGGTGTTGAAGCGCAGGCCGACCAGGCCCGCGGCGGTGACGCCTTCCTTCACCTTCACAGCGAGGTCGTTGAGGTGCATGTTGCAGGTATTGCCTTCGTACCAGCAGCTGGCGATGCCGACCTGCGGCTTGTCCATGTCTTCGCGGGTCAGGCCGACGCCGTAGAGCATCGCCTGGCTGGCGCCGCGGGATTTAGGCTGGGTGATATGCGCCGAGTACCGGTTCAGGATCTTCGGGCCGGGGGGCAGCTTGCTCATGGCGACTCCTCCTTTATTAGGGGGTCACTGTAGTGGCCGCGCGCGTCGAATTCAAACGCCGCGGGAAAGTCGAGAGCGCCGCGGCCTGCCGTCAGTAATCTCTTTCGCCGTTGACCTTCTTGAGGCTTGACCACGCGTGCCAGAAGACGAACGACCCGCCGAAGATGAAGCCATACGCAATGAGGTAGGCGCTGCCGGGTTTGGCGAACAGGTAGCCGTACAGCGTCACGCTGGCGCCCAGCAGAAAAAGCACGCCGCCCAGGACCATCTGAAAGTAGATCGTGGGCAGCAATTCCCGGCGTTTCCTGGCGCGCCGCTTCTGGAGCAGGTCCTGCGCCTCGGCGACCAGCGCCTTCGCATCGGCCAGGTTCCAGCCTTGCTGCTCCTCCATCAGGATGGCCACGTCCTCCGGCTGGTGGCCCTGCTCCAACGCCGCCAGCACTTCCTGGCGCTTGAGCGCCCGGCCTGCCGGAGCGGATCCCTTTTCCGGTTCCATGGTATCTCCACTCGCGCAACGCCGCCTGGCCAGAGGGGCACACGCGGAACAGGATAGAAGCCGGTTAAGGGGTTACAGCGGGAAATGGCGGATGCTGCGGCGGGAGATGGCACGGCGGGACGGTATTACGCAATGCGTAAGTACATAGCTTCGTTTATTTCCGAATCCATTTTTTTGTTCTCATTCGATCTTCTTTTTATCTTCTATCGTCGCTCCTTTCGTTCTCGACTGCTCCTGCTTCACCTGCGCGTATCCGTTTTTTAATCATGGCCAATACCCAGGTACCAGCCGGTAGACGAACGCAGCCACTGCGGCCACGCGGGTCTACCACCCGTTGACGGCGTACATCCATCGTTGGGGTTTCCCCTGCCAACTACCACAACAGCAAGGGGCCTTCTGCGCAGTCGGCTCTGCAGCTCAGGGAGGGGTGCACTCCGCCCCGTTCCACCCCCGTGTTGCATTGAAAGAATTAAACATCATCCAATATAATTGTCAACATAAACCTAAGTATTATTTTGGTCTTCACCTAATTCTATGACGTGTCTCCAGTTGCAGCAAAGAATTTCGATGCTGGATCCAGACACGACCTGTTCGGCTGACTCTTTTGCTCCGTGCTCGGACCTTACAAGAAGGAAGTTGCTGGGCACGGCGGCCAGCCTATCCGTTGCGTGAGCCGATGGATGGGAGCGGACCTCCAGCTGTTCGGCGTCGCAGGACCCGCTTTCAAGAACGCCTTCGCGGTCCCAGGCCACCGACGCCGACTCGCGTGCATCACCTACGCCACGGTGCAAGAGCTTTAAATGCGAACTTCAATTGGTGAACCTCTCCGCCGTCAAAGGCCAGGCGCGCTCGATCTCGCACCGCGCCAGAATGGGGATTCCGGCGAACCAGAGCCCAACCCAGGTCAACCGGTACGAATGTTGTTGGTGTTCCCCACCCGGCGCAGAAGCCCGCGTCACCTCATCCTGGCCTCTCGATGCAGCCGAAGGCGCGGCCAAGCGCTTGGTGAAAATATCGCAACCTATTCACTGAAAACATGTTGCGTGATCATGTTCACGGCCAAGGAAGGCTGTTGCCGCGCGTGATCAATAGGCAAACCGCGCCCATTGCACAGGTGAATTTTCCGCCCGTTGGACCCCAAGTCGAGCTTGACTTTGAGCCCCAGGAAGTTATCTATATTCACAGCGCCCTAACATTAGAATGACGGTTGGCCGCTAACGCGTATGGTGTTACTGGGCCATGTGTTAGCAACCAGCGGGAACGGGTGCCGACGGTGGGGAGCCGGCAGATGCACGCGTTCGCGAGCGCCCTCCTTACTAGGCTGCGTCCCGCCGCTCGGGTTCGGAGCCTGGTTTCGGAAGTGTCGGGCGCGACGTCGATCGAGTATCTGCTGGTCGCGGCGACGATCGTGATCCTCTTCGCTGCGGTGCGCTTCACTCTGCTCTCGATGCTGCAGGATCTATATAAGTTCCTGATTCAGACGATCTGTTCGCCGGTGCTGTAACGCCGGATTGCGGTAGGCCGGTTTGAGGCGGTGGAAGGTGACTCGATTGGTTCGAGTACTGGCCATCGGAGCGCTGGTGGTGCTCTTCGGCTGGCTGGGATTGTGGATCGGCGGCCCCCGAGGCACGTGGGGGTCCTGGGAGGTGGAAGGGACGAACTTCTTTCGCGGGCGCACCCTCCAGGAGCTGTCCCAGTCGGCGGGCATGCACACGGAGAGTCTGACATCCGGCGATTCGTCCCTGCCGCCCAGTTTCCCAGACGGCATCCACCTGCTGGAGTGCTACGAGCGCCGGCAGGGCGACGTTTCGGGATCGGCCTTTTCGGTGGCGGCGAACGACCGGGCGAAGGTCTTCGACTTCTACCGGGACCTGCTGCTGCGCGAGGGCTGGCACGAGATTCCGACGGACGAGGAAGGACAGAAGCCGGGAACCGGCAGCGAGTTGCTGGTGTTCCAGGGCCGGGGCGGAACGTTTTACCTGGGGAGCGAGACGGCAGGCGAGGTGGTGCGGTTCGTGGCCACACGCGTGCCCCGCGGAGGAGAATAGGGATGGCCGGCGTTCCGAAGGAAACCATCTACATCATCCTGGCCGCCGGGTGCGCCGTGGGCGGCTTTCTGATCCAGCGCAGCTACGTCGAAGGCGCGATCTCGGAAGTCAGCAGCCAGCTAACCAACACCGTGAAGGTGGTGAAGGTCAACCAGCGCGTCACCACGGGCACCGTCCTGACCAAGGATATGTGCAACGTGGCCGAGATCCCGGCCAGCTTCGTGCATCCGCGCATGGTCCGCGAAGGCGACCTGGGCCGCGTGGTCGGCAATCCGGTCCGCACGCCGGTGGAGAAAAACGAGCCGCTGCTGTGGAACGCCATGAACATGGGCGCCGGCACGTCGGTCGTCGAGAAGATCAGCGAAGGCCAGAAGGCGGTGACGATGCCCGTCAACCTGGTCACGGGCGGCGCCGGGCTGCTGCGCCCCAACATGCGCGTGGACATCTACGGGACCTTCCGCCAGGCGCCCACCGCGACGCCGGACGGCGGCGAGCCCCAGGCGCCGGACATCAGCGCCGTGCGGCTGCTCGAAAACGTGATCGTGGTAGCGGTCGGCAACGAGGCCGGCCTCGACCTGGGCGGCGGCGACCGCGCCGGCGAGACGGCAAACTACAACACCATCACCGTGCTGGTGCAGGAAGAACACGTGGAGAAGGTCCTGCTGTCGCTGGAACTCAGCCGCAGCATGGGCACGAACCTTTACTGCGTGCTTCGCTCCGAGATGGGCGAGATGAAGGACGGGCGGCCGTCGCGCCCGGTTTCTACGCGCGAATTGCTGCGCGGGTTGAACGTGTCGAAGGAAGCTCCGGCTCAGTAGATTCCGCCGTTAGGCGCGGTTCAAAGGAGAGGGTGCAATGAACGTTCGTTCTCGTGTCGTGATCGGGATGGAAGCGGTCCTGCTCGCGTTTACGCTAGTGGTGTTCCCCGCAGCGGCCGGTGAGGCGGTTCCGGGACAGCCCGCCCTGCCTACGCGCATCGCCGGCGCGGAGGACATCCGCGAGTTGCTGAAGAACTATCCGACCGTGAAGGTCACGGGCGCCGGCGCCCAGGTCTTCGTGGACGGGACGGTGGACAACCCGCTGCTGCGGGAGCGCATCGAGAAGATCGTGAAGAGCTTCTCGAACGTCGTGGACATCACCACGTTCACGGAGAGCGCCGACGTCAACCAGGCCCTGGCGACGGAAGTCGAGACCCGCATCGGACTGCCCGAGGTCAAGGTTCGCCTGGTCCGCGGCAACGTGGTGCTGGACGGCGAAGTCAACAGCGCGGCGGAGAAGGCCACCGCCGAGAACGTGGCCAAGATCTTCACCGAGAAGGTGGTCAACAACATCGGCCTCAAGCGCCAGATGGTCGAGCTGGACCTCACCTTCGTAGACGTCAACCTGACCTACGCGCTGGACATCCGCCACAACCCGATGACGGCGCTGTCCAGCCCCGGCATCGCCTTCGACCCGGCCAGCATGGACTTCGCCTGGGAGCGCGCGGTCAACCTGCACACCAACTCGTCGTACAACTCGGCCGTCACTGCCAACACCACCTGGATCTTCCGCCTGTTGGAAGAGAACAAGAACGCCAAGGTCCTGGACCGCCCGCACATCACCACGCTGACCGGCGAAGCCGGCACCTTCCGGCAGGGCGGCGAGAAGGGCTTCGAACTCGTGGGCCTCGGCACGGCCGACGTGAAGTTCAAGGAGTTCGGCCTGATCATCAACGTCACGCCCACCGTGCTGCGCGACGGCAAGATCCAGCTGAACTTCTCCTTCGAAGTCAGCACGCCCGACCCCAACGGCGAGCGCCTGGACTTCCTGAAGTACAGCACCAGTTCGGTCGCGGTGCTCAACCAGGGCGAGACGCTGATCGTCTCCGGCCTGGTCCAGGACATCCTGCGCCACATCAAGCGCGGCATTCCGTTCCTTTCCCGCATCCCGATGCTGGGCCACTTCTTCTCCGACCACGAGGACGCCAAGGACAAGCGCGACCTGATGCTGATGGTCACGCCGCGCGTGCCCACCACCTTCGCCGCCCAGGGCGTCTCGACGGGCGAGGAACAGAACAAGCGCACCGACGCGGCGCGCATGCGCTGGGTCGAAGACCTGAAGAAGGCCGAGACGGAACTGCTGTGGGAAAACCACGACCGCAAGAAGGCCGGGCACCTCATCGAAGCGCCCAAGAACGAAGCCCCGAAGGATGAATCGGGCACCAAGCCGGCATCGCCGGTCAATGTGGAATAAGGAGAAGACGAATGATCCAGCGACTGTGGAATCGCCTCAAGAAGTTCGGCAAGGATGAGCGGGGTCTCGAAGGCATCGAGTACCTGCTGATCGCGGCCCTGGTCATCATCGCGGCGATCGCCGCGTGGAAGTTCCTGGGCAAGACCATGTCGAACAACGTCAACAAGATGGCCAACACCATCGACGAGACGGTGGACGAGAGCATCAAGGAGGGCACCGGCAAGTAGCAGGCGCCTGATTGCCGCGTCGCGTCTTTCGCGTCGCCGTTGTTTCCGCGTTACCGGGAAACGTGCTTATGAACGCGATGGATGTGCTGGATGTTCTGCGGCTGGGGATCCTGCTCGCCTTGGCGGGTGTCTCGCTGTACAGCGACCTGAAGAGCCGGCGGATCTACAACTCCGTCACCTTCCCGGCGATCCTGGCGGGATTGGGGCTAGCGCTGGCCCAATCCCTCCTGAAACGGTCCTGGCTCCCGGATTCGTTCTGGTACTCGTATCTCCTGGAGTCCGCCGGCGGCATGGCCTTCTGCCTGCTGGTGATGCTGCTGGTGTACTGGCAGGGCGGCGTGGGCGGCGGCGACGTGAAGCTGATGGCGGCCATGGGCGCCTTGGCCGCGTGGCCCCTGGCCCTGTACCTGCTGGTCTTCAGCACCTTCGCAGGGTTGGTGATTGGGCTTTCCATGGTGATCTGGCAGGGGCGCGAAGGCGTGCTCCTCCGGCGCGCCTTCAAGGCGGAAGGCCTGATCAAGGGACGCCGGCTGGAGGAAAGCGTGCAGGTGGTCCCCTTCGGGGCCGCCTTCGGCGTCGGGGTCGTCTGGACCGCGGCGATGGCTTTTCTGGGGTGACGCGATGGCGCTTTCCTTCTCGCTTCGGGACCAGAGAGGCGGGGCAGCCATCGAGATGCTGCTCCTGTTCCCGTTCATCATCCTGCTCAACTGCTTCCTGATCCAGCTGGCCCACCTGTTCGTCTGCCACCAGGTCATGCAGTACGCCGCCTTCAGCGCCGCGCGCACGGCGCTGGTCGCCGACGTCGACCCCAAGGCGCTCTCGGCAGGCACCGACTGGGTCTCGAAGACCTCCGATCCCGAAGTCGACCGCGCGGTGCGCGCCACCTGGCAGCTGTGCTCCCTTCTGGAGATGGTCGGCCCGCAGGACGGCGTGGAGTGGCGCAAGCTGCCCATTCGCTTCAAGAAGGAAGGCTACGACGATCTCAACGCCACGCCCAAGTACCGCTACACCGACAGCGACCGCGCCAAGACCTTCCTGAAGCACATGTACGTGAACCTGGAAGGCGGCGACGACCAGGACGAGGTGCGCGTCGGCATCCTGTACGACACCTACCTGCCCGTGCCTTTCGCGAACCGGATCATCTACAACGCGTTCAAGAACGCCGGACGGGCCTCGAACACCGACCTGCGCGTGCAGCTGGCCCAGTCCTGCACCGTGGTCCGGCCGTGGAAATGACGAGCCATGCATGACGCGGCGAAACAACTATACCGGGACGAGAGCGCGCAGGTGATGCTTCTGGCGCTGATCTCGGCCGTCTTCCTGATTCTGGTGATGGCCTTCCCGCTGAATGTCGGCTGGACGCTGGTCAAGCGCGCCAAGCTGCAGAACGCCGCGGACTCGGCCGCCTACTCCGCGGCGGTGGTCCAGGCCGACAGCCTCTCGGCCATCGCCTGGCTGAACAACGCCGAGAGCTGGGCCTACCACCGCCAGTACGAGCTGGAGCTGAAGTTCTGCGCGGTGGGCTGCTACGCCTGGCTCGAGAAGTGGGGCGACAAGCAGATCTCCGGCGGCAGCACCAAGCCCGGCAGCGAAGACTACGACCTGGACAAGGAAGATTGGTACCAGGACTTCAAGGACAAGATGGACGGCACGCCGAAAGAGAAGTTCAAGGACTTCATGACCGGCGAGGAAGGCAAGCTGATCTCCAAGAACCGCAACAGCTACAACGCAGACGACCGCACCCTGGAGATGTGGACCCGCACCTGCCGGATCGTGGCCGAACACATCGCCAAGGCCATGCCGCGCATGATGAAGTACGAAGCCATGCGCATCGCCTACCTGGACACCTTCGACGGGACGGTGAAGAACGACAAGACCAACGAAGTGCGCATGGCCTTCTTCCCCGACGAAGACACCAACCCGGCCAAGCTGAACTTCACGCCCAACCGCAACTTCGGCAGCTACAGCGGCGGCGTGGCCCAGGACGATTCTTTCATGCAGTACGAGCCCTGGGACGACAACAAGAACCGCTTCGTCGAACGCGCCATGCAGATCGCCCGCGACATGGACGCGTTTTACATCGACCGGAATACCGGCAAGCTGAACATCACCGACATCGGCGACCACAAGATCATCAGCAGCGAAGGCAAGCTGAACATGGGCTCCATCGACGCCACGTCGGCGCAGCTCTTCAACGAGCCCTGGTACCACGAGTACGCCTGCGAACCGCGCAAGATCGCCGACGAGTACATCGCCTTCGCGAAGACCGTGATCTGCTGGCACCACGACGACAAGGACGGCTCGGGCGGCCACGAAAGCCCCGACAAGACCCCCTGCGGCCACTGGCACAACAGCCACACGCACCTGCACTACAACTGCACGCACATCACCATCACCACCGTCGTCGCCGGCACGTACCACTTCCACATCCCCATCCCGATGGTTCACGACACCGGCCACGAGGACAACCGCTTCTGCCTGCATTTCGAGTGCATGGACACCAACCCGCCAAGCTGCAACTGCTTCGGACTGGCCAACATCAACGAGGCGCTCAACGAGGGCCTCTCCGCCGCACAGGAAGCCAAGAACGCCGCGCAGGCCGTCCTGGACCAGGCGCAGGCCGCCTTCAACGCCGTGCCCAACCAGGCGAACCTCGACGCGCTCAACGCTGCCAAGGCGAAGCTGCAGGAAGCGCTCGACAAGGTGCAGATGATCATCAACACCATCGGCATCGCGGCGCAGGCGCTGGGCATCAACCCCATCGCGCAGACCCGCATCAACAACCCGGGCAACATCTTCGGCAGCTACGACAAGGAAACCGAGCTCGCCGAGAAGAAGCACCACGCCATCACCTACTGCCCGCTGTGCTTCACCGGCGGCGTGCGCGACTTCCCCGACTCCATCGCCAAGGACTGGCACCGCCTGGCCTACAACAAGCTCAACCTGATTTCCGCCGACGAGACCGACCACCACTTCAAGGTCCCGGACTCCGACGCCGAGGAAGTGGACGGCAAGAAGAAGAGCATGGTGCGCGCGTACATCGCGGACCTGATCTCGCCCGCGTATGCCAACGACAACAGCTTCAACGGCGACGCGAAATTCAACCCCGACTGCGCCTTCCACCAGATCCACCGCAGCAACTACACGCCCGAACAGCCCGCGCCCAACCCTGGCTCCAACAGCGCGCGCATCGAAGCCAAGCTCAACCCGACCTTGATCTTCAAGCCGGTGCCCGAAAGCGACGACCGCAACTTCTTCAACTGGGGCATCACCGTCGCGCTCTGGCAGCGCCACCACTCCCTGATGATCCGCAAGATTCCCAAGAACAAGGGCCACGGCGGCATCTTCCTGGAGGCCGAGGGCATGTTGGCCATCGCCTCCGCCAAGGTCGGCATCCGCGTCGACAAGGACCTCTACGCCAGCGACGGCCCGCGCACGGGCGCGTCGCAGTTCTTCCCCGACCGCCTCATCACCGGCCTTGGCGAGAAGAAGCGCAGCGGCGAGTCAGCCGGCCCCTTCACCGCCGATTACATGACCGAGCACTTCCTGGAGCCCAAGGACCGCTCGGAGCCCATCATGAACCTGTTCCACACCGACTGGGGCGCGCGTCTGATTCCCGTCGACCACAGCGTGCCGGCACGTTACCGCGAGCAGGCGGCCATGTACGTCCTGGCCAACACCAACCGCATGTACCGCTGGAACGACACGAACCAATCGCCCACGGTGGAGCAGGCCCTGCGGAATTTCGATCCCACCGGGCTTTCCGACACCGACTGGAAGAAATTCACGGAGCTGATCGTCCACTGATGCGCGCCGCCGTCCGGAATCCAACCGCCCCGCCCCGGGGAGTGGTCTCCATCGAGCTGCTCCTGCTGATGCCGTTTTTTGCCCTGCTCTTCTACAGCCTCTACCTGCTGGGCGACATCATGCTGCTGCAGCAGAAGGCCGAGTTCGCCGCGCGCTACGCCGCGTGGAAAAAGGGCGCGGTCAAGAAGGAGACGATCCGCGACCTGTTCTTCGGCGGCATCGAGCGCGGCCAGCTGACGGACCTCACCGTCGACAAGGCCAGCGGACAGGACATCCGCTTCCCGAAGACGGACGGCGAGGACAACGCCGAGCAAAACCGCGGCAAGGCCCTGCGCGGGCCCCCGCGCTACCTGGCCAGCAACGCCACCGGCGACTCGGGGTTGGACAGCGCCGAGTACCGGCCCGACGAGTGCCAGCAGGCGGCCTACATCTGCTTCGAGGGCAACAGCGGCGGAAAGAACCAGCAATCGGGCCAGTCCTATTTCGGCACCGACACCGCGGCCAACCAGGGGGGCGGCGGCTGGGCGATCGAACAGCGCGCGGCCGTGATCCTGAACTACAAGCCGATGGGATATTCGTGGCTGAACCTGACCTTGGGCTCGGGCCACAAGGTGCTCCTCGGCAAGGAATACCACACCGAGATCTCCGGAGGCGGCGGGCTGGGCGGCGCCGACTTCCGCTTCCGGCAGGCCGCCGTGAAGAAGCAGGACCCCGTCGGCCTCAAGGAAGTGCCCCAGAAAGACAAGACCAGCTGGGAAGACTCGGGCCTGATGAAGGAGCTGCATCCCCAGCCATGAGCCGCCCATCCGCCCTCCGCCTGCATCGCCACGCGCGCCTTTGGGCTGCGCCAGTGGTGCTGCTTGCCCTGGCAAGCCAGTGCAGCTGTGGACGCGACAGCCACGACTCCGCCAACCAGGCCTTCGAGGACTACTTCGGCAAGCGCAAGCTCAATGTCGAAGATCGAAAGCCCGACAAGAGCGACGGCTCTAGCAAGACCGCCAAACAGGAGCCGACGCGGCTGAAGCTGCGCCTGGTGTACGTCGTCGACGAACGGCTGCCCCGGCTGGACCGCGAGGCCTACGCGCTCTTCCAGCGGACGCTCTCGAACTGGCTCGAGCGCGGCTCGAAGCGCGTCGTCGAGTTCGAGCCCGGCGCGGTCCAGAACATCCGCTCGTTCTTCTCGAAGCACGAAGAGACCGCCAAGAAGGCCCAGGAGAACGAAGAGGACAGCAGCCGCTTCGATCCCGACTCGGAGGAGGGCCTCGCTGCGGTGAAGGCGATCCTCGCCGAAGCTCACGAGGACGACATCCGCGCGCTGTACGCGGGCGCGCCGGAAGACCTGCGGGGCCTGGACAATTGGGCCAAGTACATCCAGAGCGATCTCTCCGCCAAGTACAAGGCGTTCGCCAAGGAATTTACGCCGCACCCCGCTCTGCAGGATCCGGAGCATCCCGAGTACAGCCGGCCCGACGTCTGGCGCGCGCTGGCGCAGGAAGAAAAGGCCGACGTGATCGTGACCAATGCCCTGATCGCCGGACCGGAACGCGGCATGGACATCGACCGCACCAACCGAGGCAGCCTTCTGGTAGGCCTGTGGTCGCCGGCGAAAAAGGATACCGACCTCGGCGCAACCCTGGTCTTTTCGGTCCAGCCGATGCTCTGCCAGGCGCCCTTCACGCTGGACCTTCCGGCAATGGAACGTCCCGTGCTGGCCGGCGTCTGCGCGTGGCTCTTTTTCCAGTCGCGCTGGGAAGGCTCGGCCGCGGTGGTCAACCCGCTCGGCAAAGCCGTGAACCTTCTCCGCAAAACCGGTGGCCAGGAGCGGGCGCCGGAGAAGAAGTAACGACGGCGGATGGACGGATGAAGCGAATGGCGAGGACGAAGGCTTCCGGCGTGCGCCGGGCTTCGGACGAGCCCCAGGCGGGCGGGTCCTGTACCCATAGAGCGAGACCGTAAGGCATCATGGCGAAGCTGATTTTGGACGAGGCAGGCCAGACGCGGGAGATCGTCATCACCGGCGAGGTGACGCTCGGCCGGCATCCCGACAACACGGTGGTGCTCACCGACCCCACCGTCTCCCGCAAGCACGTCCGCATCGCCATGATGGGCGGCGCCTATGTCCTGGACGACCTGGGCGGCGCGGTGGGTACGATGGTGAACGGCGAGAAGGTGACACGCCGGTCCCTGCGCGCCGGCGACAAGATCAAGATCGGAAACGTCGAGGCCACCTTCGAGGATGACGCCCAGCCCACCGACGATTTCGAAAAGACCATGGTCGGCACCGCGTCCGACTTCGAGAAGACGCTGATCGGGCAGGTGCCACCCGTTGCGCCGCCGCCCGCGCCCGCCGCGCCTGCGGCCTCGTCCGAACCGGCCCATCCCCTGCCGGCCACGGTCCCAGTCATGCCTGCGGTCTCGCCGCCCGCGTCGCCCGGCGGCCCTTCGAGGCAGGTGCCCATTCCGGCCCAGATCATCCTCCCTTCGCGCCGCGGTTTTTCCAAGAAACACCTGATGATGCTCGGCGCCGTGGCGGTCGCCGTGCTGGCTCTGCTGGTCCTGCCGTCGATGTTCGCGGCGAAGCCGGTGGAAGTGAACTGGAGCGAGATCGACGAACTCTTCAAGCAGGGCAAGCTCGCTGACCTGAAGGAACGCATCGCTTCGATTGAAAAAGAGAACTTGGACGATGAGGGAGCCAAGACCCTGAAGCAGTGGAAGTTGCGGATCGAAGCCGAACAGGAAGCCGCCGAGATTGAGGCGCTGATCAAGGTAAAGGGCGACCTCTCCGAAGCCTACCGCCGCGCCCAGGCGGCCGTGAACAAATACAAGAGTTCCTCGGACCGGTTCCTGGCGCTTTCCGAGCAGGCCTACAGCGGAACCTTCGTCGTGGCCACGCAGAAGTCTGCGGCCGAGGCCAAGGGCGCCATCAGCCAAGACCGTGCCCGCGAGCTGGCTTCCAGTCTCCAGGAAGCCGTCAAGAAATACCGCGCGCAGGAAGCGGTGCTGGGCAAACTGCCCCAGGTCGAGGAGGCCTACCAGAGTTGCGTAGTCGAACTGGACCGCGTGCGGAAGATCCTGGATCAATTGGAACGCGCCACTCAGGCGTGGAACGACGTCCAGACCGCACGCAAGGTGGGCGAAGTCAGCCGTGAAGTCGAGGCGCTTACGCGGTTGGTGGACTGCAGCGCCGAATCGATCTCGGCCGTCGCCGGGCCCGTCAACGCCACCGACCTGCTGAAGAACGCCAAGGCCTTCGCCGAAGGCTCCCAAGCCTACGGGAAAGGAGACTACGACAAGGCCAACGAGGAACTCTCGAAGGTCGCCGCTACCGACTTCCACGCGGCCGAAGCCGGCAAGATGCTGGACAAGATCCGCCAAGAGGCCGACTTCCGCGTCGGCATGCGCCTGTACCTGGCCGGCAAGGGCGCGGAAGCCCTGGAGGCGCTCAAGAACGCCAAGACCGAGAAGGCCATCGTCCTGCGCGCGCACGTGAAGGAGATCGTCGCGGCCTGGAACAACCTCGCCGAGATGAAGGCCAAGGCCAACAACATGGCCCTGCTCAAGGAAGCTACCGCGCTCCTGGTCAACCTCAACAAGGAAGCCGACGGCTGGTACTTCGAGCAGACCGGGGCGCTGGTCAGCAGCCTGCGCCGCCAATTCTTCAACATCCACTACCTGGGCATGGAGAACGCCTTCAAGGCCCGCAAGTTCGGCGATGTAATCAAGGCCGCCGACACGCTGGTGGTCGAGTACGAAGGCGAGGAGTTCGCCGACCTGCGCAAGAAACTGACCGACATGAAAGATATGGTTGTGAAGACGGTCAAGGAAGAGACCGGACGCTGGATCCAGCAGGCGCGCGTAGCCTGGGACAAATACAAGACAGACCCGATCAGCTCCGCGGAACGCACAGCCGCCAAGGGCATCCCCGATTCGTTCCGCACCAAGGCCAAGCTCCTGACCGACGCTTTCACCCTGATCGCGCCGGTCAAGGACCTCGCCCGGGTCCTCACGCCCGAAGAGGCCAAGCCGGCCCTCGACCTGTATGACCCCATCCGCAGCGAGGCGCTGCTGCAAATGGAGAAACTCTTCGTCCTGCGTACCCAGTACAGCCAGCTCGGAAATTTCCAGCTCGCCCACAGCATCGAAGACATGATCCATCTCCTTCCCGACGTGCCGGGCAATCCTTATCGGGATAAGGATAAGGATGAAAAGGAAAAGAAGGAGTAACCGGCATGCCAAGGCTCGTGCTTAAAGGCCCGTCGGGCGACCAGGTCATTCCCCTGAGCGGGGAGATGACCATCGGCCGCCACAAGGACAATGCGGTTCAGATCCACGAACCGCGGTCCTCGCGCGTGCACGCCAAGCTCTCTCCCTCGGGCTCCGGCTTCGTGCTCGAAGACCTCGGCAGCTCCAACGGCACGCTCGTCAACGGCGCCGCGGCCAAGGTCCACCCGCTTGAGCACGGCGACCAGATCCAGATCGGGACGACGGTGCTGATCTACCAGGAAGAGTCCGCCGCCGCGTCCTCCGGCGCCCTCTCCGCCGAAGACACCGTGCCGCCGGGCAGCCTCGCGGCCGCCCAGCTTGCCTCGGGCTCAGCGGCCGCCGCGCCGGCCGTCTCGGCAGCCGCCGTGCCGGCCATGGGCGCATCGGGCGCGACGCCCGCGCGCCAAGCCTCAGGCGCCCTCTCGCCGATGTCCAGCGAGTTGGATGCGATGCCCAAGGTCGCCTACAAGGTCCAGGTCGAGACACCCGACGGAAAGATGATCCGCGCGGAGCTGACCAGCCGCACCCGGCCATACCTGGTGGGCCGGGCGGCGGGGCACGACCTGGTTCTGGACGGACCGGGCGTCGAGGACACGCACCTGGAGCTGGAAGTCAGTCCCAGCGGAGTGAACGTCCGCAACAAAGCCGCCAAGACCGCAGTAACCGTCTCCGGCACGCCCGTCTTGCCCGGCCAGTCCGCGCGCGTGGGCGAAGATCCGCTGATCAAGGTCGGCGAGTACAACATCAAGATCCAGCGCCAGGCCCAGACCCTGGTGCTGAAGAACAAGGACGCGGACTCTTTCGCGCAGGCGCGGCGCCACTTCATTCTCAAGCGGGTCTGGCCGGAATTCGAGAACCGCCTGAACGTGGCCGAACTGGAACGTCGCGGCGCGGCCGAAAACGAGATGCGCAAAGAGGCCCTCAAGGTCGTCATGAGCATCCTCGACGCGGTCCCCTACCCTTTCGAAGGCGTCGTAGAGCGCAACCGCCTGGCCGAGGAATGCGTGGCCGAATTCATTGGCCTGGGGCCCCTCGAGGACCTGCTCGCCAGCCAGGACATCACGGAAATCATGTGCAACGGCCCCGACATGGTCTTCATCGAACAGAAAGGCCGGCTGACTCTTTCGACGGTGAAATTCCTCTCCGATGCGTTCCTGCGCAAGATCATCGAGCGCATCGTGGCGTCGAAGAACCGCCGCATCGACGAAGCCGTGCCGTACGTGGACACCCGCCTGGACGACGGCTCGCGCGTGCACGCCATCATCCCGCCGCTGGCGCTCAACGGGGCCACGTTGACGATCCGTAAGTTCCCGTCCAAGCACCTGACCGCCGATGACCTGATCAAGTTCGGCGCGATGACGGAAAACGTGGTCAAGTTCCTGGATCTCGGCGTCACTCACAAGCAGAACGTGATCGTCTCGGGCGGTACCGGCTCCGGCAAGACCACGCTCCTAAACATGCTCTCTCGCTACATCCCCTCGCACGAACGCATCATCACCGTGGAAGATTCTGCGGAACTGCGCCTGCAGCAGCAGCACGTCGTACGCCTGGAATCCCGGCCAGCGAACATCGAAGGCAAGGGCGCCGTCACCATTCGCGACCTGGTCCGCAACTGCCTGCGCATGCGCCCCGACCGCATCATCGTCGGCGAATGCCGCGCCGGCGAGGCATTCGACATGCTGCAGGCCATGAACACCGGCCACGAAGGCTCGATGACCACCGTGCACGCCAACAACACGCGCGAGGCCCTCACGCGCATCGAGAGCATGTGTCTGATGGCCGGCCTGGACTTGCCCATCTCCGTCGTGCGCCAGCAGATCGCGGCGGCGGTGAACCTAATCGTGCAGCAGTCGCGCCTAGCCGATGGCAGCCGCAAAGTGATGATGGTCTCGGAAGTGACCGGCATGGAATCCGGGAACATCCTCATGCAGCCGATCTTCGAGTTCAAACAGACGGGTTTCGACGCCAACCGCCGGATCGTGGGTTACTTCACCGGCACCGGCATGGTGCCGCGATTTATCGAGCGGCTGAAGGACGTGGGCGTGAAGGTGCCGATGGAGATCTTCCAACCGGTCAACCCGAACCGGTAAAGGCTGGAGCGAACATGGATACCATGGTGCTGGGGATGTACGCAATGACTGCGGTGGGCGTATTCGCCCTGATGCGGCTCGCCGCATCGGCCGTCGGCAATTTCCGCAGCGAGTCTCAGGAAACCTACTTCTCGGCACGTTCCCGCAAGCAGATCGGCAACGTCCTGATCGGCGTCAGCCTGCGCGCGCAGATGCACCTTTCGGCCGCGCTGGCCATCCTCGCCGCGGCGCTCAGCGTGGTCTTCCTCGGCAGCGTCCTGCTGGGCCTGGTGCTCGCCGCGCTAATCATGGTCACGCCTTACTTCATTCGCCGCCGCGCACAAGCCAAGCGATTGGCTCAGTTCGAAGAACAGTTCCCCGAGGCGCTGTCGCTGCTCTCCAGCACCCTGCGGGCCGGGATCTCACTGCCCCTGGCCGTCTCCAAGATCGCCGAAGAATCGGAAGAGCCGCTGTCCGAGGAGTTCGGCATGCTGCGCCGCGAGATCCAATTGGGCCGCACCGAGCAGGGTTTTCGCGAGCTTGCCGACCGCGTGCCGCTGGAATCGGTCAAGCTCTTCGTCACCGCCGTGAGCACCTGCCTCAAGCTCGGCGGCAACCTGGCCGAGATGAGCGACTCCATCGCCGACACCATCCGCCGCAACATCGAACTGCGCGGCGAACTGCGCGCAATGACCGCCGAAGGAAAACTGCAAGGCATGATGATGGGCGCCATGCCCTTCGGCGTCGCAGCCATCCTTGCCCTGATCAACCCGGACCTGATGGAGCCGCTCATCACGCATTGGATCGGCAACCTGATTATCGGGATCGTCGTCGTGCTGGAAGTGATCGGCGCCGTCGTGATCAACGAACTTCTGAAGATCGAGGACTGACGAATGCCTGCCGCCTCGGAAGGAATGCTGTACGCCGGATCGAGCTGGCTGCTTTTCGCAGCCATCTTCCTGATGGTCCTGGCGCTCACGCGGATCTTTTTCAGCATCGAGCGCAAAGACATCGCCGCGGGCGCCGCCAAGACGCGCTCACGCCTGACCCAATTCCGCCTCGAACTGCTCAGCCGCCTGGCCTACGTGAACACCTTCGTGCCGGCGCCCGGCTACCGGAAATACATCGACCAGTTGATCCGCGAAAGCGCCATGGAAGAGCAGTATTCCTTCGAGTCCTTCCTTGCGGCGCAGGAATGCTGGGCCGTCTTCTGCGGCGCGCTCTACCTGATCGTCATCGACCCCTCACCCCCCATGGCCATCGCCATTGCCCTGTTCGGATTCTACGTGCCGATCGCACGCATGAGCGCCGCACGAGCCAAGCGCCTGAAGAGCATCCGCAAGGACCTGCCCTACATGATGGACCTGCTGACCCTCAGCGTGCAGGCCGGCGCCGACTTCGTTTTTGCAATCCAGAACATCATCGAACAGTTTCCGGAGCGGCCTCTGCGCGACGAACTGCGCTTGATCCTGGCGGCCATCCGCGCAGGCGCCAGCCGCAAGGAAGCGCTGCTGAAGCTCAAGAGCCGCGTCGCCCTGGCCGAAGTCTCCGCCCTTACCGGCGCGCTGATCCGCGCCGACGAGATGGGCACCGGGCTGGTCGAAGTGCTTCGCAGCCAGAGCGCCTTCATTAAGAACAAACGGATGCAGGAACTCCGCGAGAAAGCCAAGAAGGCGGCCACGCTGATGATCGTTCCGCTGATTCTGTTCGTTTTCCCGTGCATGTTCCTGATGATTCTGGGCCCCATCGCCATTCGCATGTACCAGACCCTTTTGGGTGGATAGCCGGTAGCCCCGGCCAGGAGGTTCAACGTCCATGACCGACGCCGTCCAGAATACGCCCCCGGCCGATCCCTCGGCAGCCGTGGCCCCGGAGGCGCAGTGCCTTTTGCGCGTGCTCGAAGGCCCGTCGCTCCAGGCGAACGCCGAGATCCTGCTCGCCGGCGCGCGCATCACCATCGGCAGCGATCCGGAACGCGCTTCGGTGGTACTGGCCAACGACATCCAGGTTTCGCGCATGCACGCGTACCTCCAGTTCGAGGGCGACACGTACGTGCTGTACGACTCCGAGAGCGTCAGCGGCACCTTCGTGAACGAGAAGCAGCTCCAGACCGGGCATCCGCTGGTCGCCGGCGACCGCATCCGCATCGGCAGTACAGTTCTGACCTTCGTCCGCAAGCGATCCTGGGGCACCCGCGTCACAAACTGGAAAGAGATGGCGCCCGAACTCATCCTGGTCGCCGTCGTCCTGGCGGTGGTGGCGGGCGTAGTGCTCGCCTTCCCGCCCGAGACCCAGACCGAACTGCCGGACCTTGTTACCCAGGCCGCCAAGTCGGTGCTTCCCCGCAAGGGTGACTTCGTGGACTGGACCGAACGCAGCTTCGAGGAAGACACGCCGGTCGACAAAGACCTCGCCCTGCTCCATTACCGCCGCGCCACGCGCAGCTTCGAAAACATCACGCTGGACCCGGCCAACGCCTTCTCGGCGATCCTGGAGATGCGACGAGCCAAGGCCTACGCCTGGGGCGAAACCGACGCGCTGAAGCAGCCCTTCCGTGCGGACAAGGCCGATGAGGCCATCACCAGCTGCCAGAACCACCTGCGCTTCCAGCTGAAGAAATACGTGGCCGCTTACAACCAAGCCCTGGGGATCGGTGACGTCGAGCAGGCGGCTTTCTGCTGCCGCCGCATTATGACCATGTTCCAGGATCGGTTCAGCGAGGATAAGGCCAAGGAGTATGCCTACTTCGAAGCCCGCCTGCGCCGTCTGGAAGGGCGCGTAACGCTCAGCGAGGATCTGCGCAGCAAGCTCTATTTTCCTCAGGGCGCTGCCGCCGCCGGGCCTTCGTAGCGGTAAAGTGCCGCCGCGTCGTCCTGATAGAGCAACTTCCAAGGCGCGGCCTTCAACTCGGGATAGGCGTCGGCTTGCGGCCGGCGCACGATCAGGAGGCGCGAACCGAAGGCTCCCGTAAGCCAAGCGCCGTCCAGCCCGTGCTTGCGTGCGCGCATTGCCTCCAGTCCTCGCGCCTTCGCCTCGTCCCAGCGCAGCATGTACGTCGGATCCAGCCCGCAGAGGTAGCGGAACTCGGGCGCGTCGTAGAAGAGTTCCGGGAAGTCGTCCCACCACAGGTTCATGACGGTCTCGCCGGGCTCCAGGTTCTCCTTCATCCACGCAGCGGCCCCGGTAAAACGCCGCGCGGGCGCCTCGCCCGCCGTCGCGAGGTACGTGTGCAGGGCGCTCGAATGCGCAGCAGCCAGCAACACCGCGGTCGCACCGATGCCTGCCAACCAGCGCTTGCGCCTCGGACCGGCAAGGCTTGCGCGAATGTCCGTTCCCGAGAGCAGATCGCGCAGCACCAAGCCCGCCGCCAAACCGGTCGCAGGCGCCGCATACTCGATCATGCGCGGCATCCAAAGGCAGCCCGCGAACCAGAGCCAGGCGACGGCCATTACCGCGATGCTCTCGTTCGCGAGGCGCGCGCTGTACCGCAGTATGACCCAGCCGAACCCCGCCACGAGCAGAATGAGCAGCGGAAAGGTGCTCAGGAATTCGCCAGCCGAAATGGGATAAAGTTCATTACCCAGCGTCACGCCCGATTGTGCCGGCGCGGCTGCGCTTATGCCGATCACATGCAGGTAAGTCAGCAGATTTTCCACTGTGCCCGGGAAATACGGATGCAGGATCGAACCGGCCAGCACCCCCGCCAGCGCCGCCAGCGGCGAACGGACACTCCACCCGCCGCGCGCCATGCCCTTGGCAAGGAAGGACACCGCTGCGGTGAGCGGAAGCACCCACGGAAACGTGTAGCTCCATGCATACAGAAACCCGAGCGCTGCAAGCATCTTCCATCGATTGGTCAGCAGCAGATGCAATCCGATCTGAAACAGGAGCATACTGAGCACGTGCGAACGGATCATGCCCAGGCGATGCAGTACCGTACCGCTGAGACTCGCGAAAATCAGTGTACAGACTAATGGATGCGGCACATGATGAAGGCGCAACAGGCCAAACTGCACAACGAGGGCGATGGCGGCCAGTATCACCGCCACGACCTTGGCGCCGAAAACAGGATCTGCCGTGTCGCGGCAGAAGGGAACCAGCAGCACGTGAAACAGGAATTCCTTGTCGCAGAAATTCTCGCGCCAGGTGCTGGCCTGCGTCCAGGGGAACGCGCGCGAAAGGCCATGTTCAGGAAGAAGCTGCGCGTAGCGCGCGTGAAAATATCCGTCGCGCTCGTACAATCCGGACGGCGAGAACGTCCCCCAGCAAAGAACAACTGCGAAATACGCCAGGCAGAGCGGCGCCCAGACGCGCGACCGGAGGAGAATTTCGAGCCAACCGGGCAACGGCCGGCTTTCGTGGATGCCCACGCGCCGTGCTCCTTATTCCTTGACCAGATTCGCACGCAACCATATTCGAGCAGTCTATGATCGGCCACGAGGAAAATCCGCCCGCACCGACCGCCGCCGGCCACGCGACCGAGTCTTGGCGCCGGTGGCCGTGGTACATGCTTCCGTCACTCCTACTCGCGCTGTCCTTCGCACTTCTAGCTATCCTGATTTCGCACATCGCAGGCTTTGGGCTGGAACTTTCTCCGGCTTACGCACCCTATTGCCTCGCAGTGTATGCAGGCACCATGCTCTTTTGGAGCGTGGTTTACCTTGCCTTCCTCATCGCACGCGAGGACCTGAGATTGAAGCGAACGGAACAGATGAGTCTTTCGCTTCCTGTTGTGACGCGCCGGGTGCTGGCGAAATTTCCCGTGAAGCGAATTCTTCCAGAAGTCTTGGTTTCGGTCGTACTATTTCACGCCGTGACGGTAATTCACACGAACCTTCAGCAGCGGGTGCCCGCAGTCAATACGCAAGTCTACGACTCTACCTTCTCGTGGCTGGACCGCGCCTTTTGCTTGGGCGCGGATCCGGTGGCGGCATTGGCGCAAACCCGGCTGATCGCCGAGCCCTTCGTTGCTCGATTCTTCGACCTAGTATACGTTTCCTGGTATTTCGTGAAGCTACCCGTTGTAGCCTACTTTTTACTCGCCGCATGCCGGCGGAGGGCGCAGGCCTTTCTCTTCGCCTTTCTGCTGATGTGGATCGCGCACATTGCGATGGTGCTCGCCTGGCCCAGCCTGGGGCCCGTATTCGTGACTCCGGATCTTTTCGCGGAACTGAATCAGCCCGCTGCGCATGCGATCCAAGAGACCGTCTGGTCCGGATACAGCGAGTACCTTGCGCATCCGGAGCAGTACCGCGTTTT
>JAKLKQ010000038.1:61461-61794 GCA_023150555.1 Planctomycetota bacterium | reverse complement strand
GAACACGCGCCGGCGCGCCAGGTTTCGAAGCCAACGCCAACGTCCGGTGCCCCCGGGAGGAGTCGAACCTCCATGGCCCCACGGCCGGCCGGGTTTAAACCGGCTGCGTCTCCCGTTCCGCCACAGGGGCCCCGGCACGAAGATGGATCACCTTCCTTTCGCTGGTCCCTCCCGCCCGCCGCGTGGGCAGCGGACGGGAGGGAACGCCTCGTTACAGCAGCTTGCCGATCCGTTCGGCGAGCCCCTGCTCGCCCAGGATCACCTTCAGGTTCGCCTTTCCGGCGACCTTCTCGAGCACCTCGAGCTCGCGCAGGCGCATGAGCGTCGGGTTGT
>JAKLKQ010000038.1:0-61451 GCA_023150555.1 Planctomycetota bacterium | reverse complement strand
GGCGGTGTTGGCCTGGCTGCGCATCGCCGCGGTCTCCTCGCGCCGAGTGATCAGCACGGCCTCGGCCGCCTTCTTGGCCTCGGTCACCTTGTTCATCAAGTCCTTCATCTCGCCCGGCAGGATGACGTCGCGGATGCCGAGCGCGCGGACCTCGAGACCGAACGCCTGCGCCTTCGCCTTCACCAGGCCATCCAGCTCCGCGGCCACCGCGTCCTTCTCGGCCAGGAGCTTGTCGAGCTCGCGGGTGCCGACGGCCGCGCGGAGCGCCAGCTGCGCCTCGCGGTAAAGGGCCTGCTTCGGATCCTCCACCTCGTCCAGCGCGCGCAGCGGGTCGGTCACGCGGAAGGTCACGACCGCGTTGATACGCAGCGTCACCTTGTCGGCAGTCATGATTTCCTGGCCGCCGACGTCCAGCACCTGCTCGCGCTGGTTCACAGGCAGAACCTGAACCTTGCCCGCGCCCTTCCAGAAGGCGTGCAGGCCCGGGCCCAGCGTGGCGACGTGCTTGCCGTCGAGCAGGAACAGGCCCACGTGGCCCGCCTCGACCGTCACGCCGTTCAAGAACAGGTCCGCGCCGCGCGCCTGCAGGATCGCCAGCAGCTCCGGGTGGACGAAGCGCGCGCCGTCCACGCGCAGGACCTCCGCACGCACCTCGCGGAAGACCTTCCACATCGCATGCAGGCCCGGACCCAGCACCGCGTTGGCGCGGCCGTCGATCCACACGATGGCGCGCTCGCCGTCCTTCAGGTCCAGCACCAGCGCCTCGTCCTTCAGCGCGCCGGCCTTGGCGATCACGTCCAGTTCGTCGTGCACGATCCAGGTCGGGCGCACCGGCACCACGTCCACGCGCATCTTCATGAGCGGATCGAAGAAGGCGTGCTCGCCCGGCGCCAGCACGCGCTGGAACTCGCGGTCCTTGAACAGGAAGCCGCGCTCGTGCTTCCGGATCTTGAAGTGCTTCATGAACAGCATGGCACGACCTCCTTTCTCTCGGTTCCTTGCCGCGTTGCGCGCGGCGCGCTTTTTTCAAACCTCGTTCATCCACCGGGCCCGCACAGCCGTTGGGAGGCGGAACGTTGCGTCCGCCACACGTGAGGCGCGGAGCTTACTTAAGCCGCGGCGTCGGGTCCGTAAGGCCGGTCCTTCGGCGCGCGCCCAGCTACGGGCACGCGCGCCGCCGTACGGCCGCCGGGACCATTCGCAGCGGCGGAATCCGTGCGCTGCAGAGCGCCTGGCCGTGCTGCCGAGTGACGAGTCGAACGGACCTCGAAACGCGGCGGGCCGGCGCGACGTCCACCTCCCGCGGGCCTTCGTGCGATCGCTTTCAAGGCGAGTGTCCAGACAGGGACAATCTGCGGGATTCGAACCCGAGGCCTTACGGCCCTACCAAGGCTTGGATGACGGGAGTCGAACCCGTTGCCTCCGGACGTTGGTCCGGTGCTCTTCCGTTGAGCTACACCCCAGGTCTGACGAACGTCGGTTCAGACGCCATGCACGGGACGCGCGAAGCCGATCGCGAAACGAGGCGCCGCGCGCCGCTGGCCCGGTGGTTCATCAGTTGTGTACGGGGGCGTTGTCCGCCCCGCGGTTATGACCTGCTCCTTTACTCACCTCTCACCCCTGTCCTTTGGTGTCCACTGGAGGAGTCGAACCTCCGTCTCCACTGCGTCAGAGTGGCGCTCTGCCGTTGAGCCAAGCGGACGCCTGAACTTGGTGACCGCTGAAGGGATCGAACCTCCGTCTCCAGGGTGTGATCCTGGCGCCCTGCCATTGGACGAAGCGGCCGTATTCGGTTGTTTGGTCGCGGGCAGCGGAATCGAACCGCTCTTGCAGGCTTATGAGACCCGCCAGGCCTCCAGGCCTTGCCGCCCGCTGACACTCTCGTTCGTCCTTCCTCGCATCCGAGTTTTGGTGGGGCCCCCGGGAATCGAACCCGGTTCTCCTGGTTTTCAGCCAGGCGCAATGACCACACCTGCTCAAGCCCCATTGGCGCCCCCGACCGGAGTCGCACCGGCTTTCTCCACCGTGACAGGGTGGCGGCTCCACTGCTTCGCCTTCGAGGGCCCTCTTCTGTTTTTGAGGCCGCGGCGGGAGTCGCACCCGCTTGACCAGTTCTGCAGACTGGCGCCTCACTGTTCGGCCACGCGGCCGCGCTGCTTCTCCTGTCCTGCGTCCGGGGTGGCTTGCGGGAGTCGAACCCGCTCTGCGAGCGCCACAGGCTCGCGTGCGCCCGGCACACTCAAGCCACCATCCGAACCGCCGAAAATTCTGGTTGGAGCGGCCGGAATCGAACCGGCGTGGTCCTGGTTCCGGACCAGGTGCGTGGCCTCTACGCTACGCTCCAATTTACCGCCCGTTTTCCGGGCTTATCTGGTTGGAGCGGCCGGAATCGAACCGGCGTGGTCCCGGTCCCAAACCGGGTGCGTGGCCCCTACGCTACGCTCCAAAAAACTCTTCCAGCCTCCTTCGCCTGGTTGGCCCGCGAGGATTTGAACCTCGATTTTCGGAGCCAAAGTCCGACGTCCTGCCGTTGGACGACAGGCCATCTGAGCTGGAGCGGCCGGCGGGAATCGAACCCGCCCCTCGACGTTGGAGGCGTCGCGTGCCGCCGCGAACACTCCGGCCGCGTCTCTTATTCGGTTTTGGCTGCCGGGGAAGGACTCGAACCTCCGTCTCCTGATTCAGAGTCAGGCGTCCTACCGTTGGACGACCCGGCAAAATCTCTTTTGGCGTCCCCTGCGGGACTCGAACCCGCGTCGCCGGCTTGAGGGGCCGGCATCCTGGCCGCTAGACGAAAGGGACGTTGCCTGCTCCTCCTCATGTCCACTGCACACCGGGTTCCCGAATCTGGTGCGCCCGGTGGGGCTCGAACCCACACCCTGCCGGTTAAGAGCCGGCTGCTCTGCCGCTCGAGCTACAGGCGCATTTCCATGTCGGAAATCAGATCAAGCCTCCGTTCTCTGCCAATCCCAATTCCGCAAACCGCTATTCCTGGTGCCTCCGGCAGGACTCGAACCCGCTCCGCCTGATTAAAAGTCAGGAACGCTGCCCGTTACGCCACAGAGGCATTCCATTTCGGATTTGGGACTGTGGATTTCGGATTGAGCTTCCTCTCGTCCCAATCCGCAATCCCAAACCCGCAATCTTGGTAGCCCCACGGGGAATTGAACCCCGGCTTCCGGACTGAAAACCCGGCGTCCTGCCACTAGACGATAGGGCCGTCAACCTGGTGGAACGACCGGGATTCGCACCCGGAATTCGACCGTGCGAAGGTCGCGTGATGCTGTTTCACTATCGCCCCGAAACGTCCCGTCTCCTTTCCTGTGTCTGGCTGCAGCGGGAGGAGTCGAACCTCCACTTCCTGATTAACAGTCAGGCGCGCTACCGTTACGCGACGCCGCAAAGCTGGTGGAGCGTGCGGGGGTCGAACCCGCGTTGCGGGACTGCCGGTCCCGTGTCCTCCCGTTGAACGAACGCCCCGAGTGCCTTTCCTTTCTCGCGATTTGGAGCCGCCCGAGGGAATCGAACCCTCACCTGCTCCGTACCGGGGAGCCGTGCGTGCCATCGACACCGGAGCGGCCTTGCTTCAATCTGGAGCCGCGTGCGGGAGTCGAACCCGCGGAGCCTCTTTACGGGAGAGGCGCGTGGCCGCCACCGCGCGGCAACTTCGATCTGGAGCGGGAGGCGGGAATCGAACCCGCATTTCAGGCTTGGCACGCCTGCGCTCTGCCACTGAGCTACGCCCGCTTGAATCTCGTTTCCTCCACCGCAGGCACGGAGTTTCCCTGCGCGCGAAGCGCTATCGCTTCGCGTTCGATCGCCTATTTCGACTTCGTTCAGACCCGGAATTCAGGAATTAAAAAAGCCTTCCGGGGCTCCGCGCCCTGGAAGGCTTTGTGCGCCGTTGCGCGCCTGGCTTCCTAGAGCACGAGGGGATCGGTTCTCCCTTGACCGACGCTCGGATCGCACGGTAGCGATGCGAACGTCTCGGCGGAGCGCCGATTGGGCATGGGCAAACTGACCCCTTTATAGAGGGCAGCTTGGCCGTGCCGTAAGGTTATGGATTCGATCCAGTGCATCATGGAAGTCCCGGCTCCTTTTCGACTGCGTTCCCTGGAATCAATCCCATTCCGGCGGCCGAGTCAAGGTCTGCGGCCGGAATTCCTGATATTTTTCGACAAAAGAAAACCGCCTCCGGGGATCCGGAGGCGGCTCGGCTGCGTTCGTCCCCACGGGACTGCTAGCCCTTCCACTTGCCCGTAGTGTTGGAACTGCGCAGGACTTCGACGGTGGTGGTAAAGGTGATGTCGCCGTCGGGCGTGGAGACTTCCATCTGGATGTCCAGGTCGTGGCGTAGCCCCCCGCCGGTGCTGTCGGGGATGCCGGTCCCGGCCAGCGCGTCGGTCGAGATCGTGAAGGTACGCTTGGCGTTGCTGAGCTGGAATTTCAGCAGGCCGGCGACGGGACCGGCGAGCTTCGACGAGTAGGTCCACGAAGTCTCGGCGTCGAGAACGCCATTCTTCACGAGGCTCGCGAAGGGAATGACGACCGGCGCGGCGCTGCCAATCGTGATCGTGATGCTGGTGGCGTTGTCCGGGATCACCGGATCGCCGTCGGCACCGGTGATCACCCCGGACGCTGCGAACTTGTAGACGCCCAGGCCGTCTTCGGAAGCGCTGGTTTTCAACGCCCGGAACACCGACGCCACGGCATCGGTGGTCTTGAAACTGTATTTGCCCTTCGTGGACGAGTTGGCCCTGGTGGTGAAGTCGAACAGGATGCGCGTCTCCTGCGTCGGCACATCCAACCCGCCGCTCATGATCTGCACCGAAACGTCTGCGACGCTGGTACCCGGCCCGTCGACGCCTTCGTCAATGTCGGGGAAGAAGCTGCGCAGGTCGTGGGACGAGGCCTTGAAGGAGAACTTCCCGTTCTTGGGGCTCACCTTCGCGCTGGCCTTTGGCACGGCGCCATTGGCGGATTTGCCGCTGCCGCTGCTGCTCAGGGCGATCTGTCCGGTGAGCGGAACTCCATTGAGGCTAACGACCATGGCCGCGCCCGTCAGGTTGGCGTTGATGCCGGACTTGTTGAGCACCCCGGCGAGGCTGAAGCTGTCGGCGTTCTCGCCGCCGGCGTGCTTGGCCCAGTTGATGCCGAAGGCTGCGCCGGAGGCGTACAGGTTGCTGTCGTCGACCAGGCCGACGATTGTGAACGCCGTATCTGTGTTGTTGTTGGTAATGAAGTCCGTGTTGGTGGTGGTCGTGACCGTGGCGGTGTTTTCGATCTCCTGCAAATCGGCGCTGATCAGGACCTGGGCGGCAATGGTAATGGTCTTGGATTCGCCGGCGTCCAGCCCGAAGTTATCGACGGTCAACGTGCCCAAGGTCAGGTCCACGTTGGACCCGGCGGGCGCGGTTACGTCGTCCTCTATCAGGGAAACAGCCACGAACGTGTCGGGCAGTACATCGGTGACCTTTACCTCGGTGGCGGTGGTATCCTGCGTTCCGATGTTGGTGACCGTGATCGTCCAGGTCAGCGTCTGCCCGGCCAGGACGAGGGACGCATCGGCGGTCTTGGTGAGTTCGAGGTCCACGTCCAGCGCGTCCAGCGCGGCCTGTGCGTCCACCAGGCCGGCGCCGGTGAAGGCGTCGGGTCCGGAACCGGAGAGCGGATCGGTGGCCACGATATCCACCGCGGTGGCCTGCATCAGTTCTTTCAGGGACGCGGGCGTGATGGTGGGCTGGACCTGCATCAGCAGTGCGGCCACGCCGGCGGCGTGGGGCGAGGCTGCCGAGGTGCCGAAGAAATTCGGGAAGGTAATGTCGGGGTCTGCGCCTCGGTCACTGCCGAAGAAGGTGGTGTTGGCGCCGTCGGGCGCGGCCATATCGGGTTTATCGACCCGCACCGGCGTGGCGGCGCTGGCGCCGGCGAGAAACTCGCCCGTGCTGTCGAAGAAGTAGGGGATGCCGTTGACGCCCAATCCGCCCTTGCTGCTGAAGTCCTCGGCGTTAGTGGCTAAGTTATCCGGACCCAGGTTTCCGGTTGGGATGTCCAGGTAATCGATGGCGCCGATCGAGAAGGCCTTGTCGGCCGCGGCGTGCCCATAGATGGTCTTCTCGTTGACGATGCCGCCGCCAAACGTGGTGTTATCGTCATCCAAGAAGAACACGATTCGAAAGAAGACGTTGCTTTTGGTAATGCCGCTGTAGTGGTCAAGAGCCAGGAAGACGGTGTCCGATGACCCCGAGCTGTTGGTATAGTCGAGAATTTCTAATGGATCCTCGCCGGCAACGCCGCTAGGGAATTGCGTAAAAAGCGCGTTAGCTTCCTGCGTGGAACTGACATCGGCAGCCGAGAACAGATACAGGTCGAGGTCCACTGAGGAGCCCGGCCCAAGCCCGAAGGTCTCGTACGGTTGGTTCCACTGCAGCACTGCCGTGAAGCCTTTGCCGGCCGGTAAGGTGATGGGAAGGAACGAAGGGGTTCCGCCGCCGATGCCCCAATCATGGAAATCGACGCCCGTGAGGGGATCGATACCAACCGGCTGTTCAGATTGCCCGCTGTCAATGTCTACGTATACGCCTTCGATGCCGTGGTCGGCGTCGTTGCCTGCCGCGGTGAAGTGCGGAACGCCGGCGTCGAAGTTGCCGTTGACCGCCTGGCTGATGGGACCGTCCTGGAACATGGCCTCGGCGAAGTAGATGATGTCGTCGCAGGTGATGGTGCAGTTACCGGCCACGCGCAGGGCCGTCACCTGGTCGGCGAAGCTGGCCTCGCTGATGAACGCCGAGGCGAAGGCCAGGTCCGCGCCCGGTGCGACGTCGTGGATGTGCTCCAGCATCGCGGCGCCTTCGTCGATCCCGTCGTCCGGCGGCCCTTCCAGCAATACCTGGATGGAGGCCGGCAGGTCCCCGCTGTTCTGCGGGTTGCTTCCGGTCAGCACGCCCTGGCTGATCGTTCCGCCGACCTCGGGCGTCACCGCAATGGAATCGCTCAGCACGCCGACTTTCTGCCCCGTGCCGTCCAGCGTGCCGGGCAGGAAGTCGGTGACGGCCAAGTCGACTTTCATGCCTTCGTTCGCATCGCCGGGCACGCTGCCGGTGCGCCGGCGTGCACCGCCCTGCAGCTTGAGCATGCTGATCTCGCCGATCTTCGCCAGTTCGTCGATCTCGCTCAGCGTGGCGTACACGTCCACCGAGCGGAAGCGTTTGCTGACGTGCGCGATCTCCGCGCCGGTCCCGCGGATGCGCTCCACCAGGTTGTTGTCGACCGCCAGGTCCAGGTGCACGGGGATGCGGGCGTTATTGCCGAAGGGCGCCAGGATGCGCCCGAAGCGCTCGCGGTAGACCTGCGCCGCGGCCGCGTTGGCGGCCTCGGTCCACGCCGGCGTCGCCGCAGGCAGGGCCGCGCGGTAGGACTCCAGCGCCGGGATCAGCCGTGCGTCCACGTGCCCGGTCTCGCCGCCTTGAAGCTTGGTTTGATGCGCGAGCAACTCGCCGAGCGCCTCCGCGATCTCGTTCTTGTTCTTGTCGATCAGGTTTACGGTGCGGAGGCCCTTGTAGGGCGGGCGCGCGGCACGATCGGCGGCAGGCGCACTTCGCGCGGCGGGTGCGGGAGCCTTTTCGGCGGCGGCCGCGGGTGCGGCGTTCGGTTGAGATGCCGGTGCCGGTGCGGGCGTTTCGGCTGCTACCTTCTCGTCCGGCGTAGCCTGCGCGCTTGGCTTGAGCGCGGACGGCGGCGCGGGCGGGGCGCTTCGCAGCGTCCATGCCAAGCCAACGGCCAAGGCGGCCAACAACAGCAATGCGGCGGCAGGGCGAATCGTTCGGCGGTTCGACTTCACGGTGGCCATGCAGGCTCCTCTTATGGTGGGGTTCTCTTTCTCTGCCGGTCGCGCGGAGGCCAGCGCTATTATAAGGAGGCGGCGCGCTTGCGCCAAAGCTTAGCGTCCGGCAACCGGCTTGCTACGCTCAATCCGGGGCCGGGCCGACCTATGCCTCCTAACCTTTTGTGACACCAAAGCTTATCCGGTTTACGGCCTCCCTTTCGACACGCGGATCGGCGTGCCTTAAGGACGCGCAAGTCCGGTGCCGCGGGGGCTCGAAAATGGCGCATTATTTATGCGCGTAACTAGCGTCTCCTAAATGAGTTATAGATTGAAAGGGAGGCGCGTTTCGCCCTTGTCCCAGAGGACCCTTAGCTGCGTTGCCGCAGCCAACGTCTGGGCGTCGAAGTTTGCAACGCCGCCGCGTTTCGTCATTCCCCGCAGGCGTTTTGCAGCCCGCCCCGGGTGCGGGTATAAGGATTGGCGCTCCTTTTTCGTTTCATGCATCTCGAACCGCAGAAAGCCGCAGGGAAGCCATGTCCAAACAGAAACGCGAGACCCACCTGCTGTCTCATCCCGCCGTCGCGCACGGCAACACCGTGCGCCTGGCCGGCGGGCGCCAACGCAAGGGCCTGCGCCCGATCAAGCGCCTGCTGGTCGCCAATCGCAGCGAGATCGCGATCCGCGTATTCCGCGCGTGCACCGAGAACGGCATCGGCACCATCGGCATCTACAGCGACGAAGACAAGCTCGCGCTGCACCGCTACAAGTGCGACGAAGCCTACCTGGTCGGCAAGGGCAAGGGCCCCGTTGCCGCGTACCTGGGCATGGACGAGATCGTCCAGCTGGCGCTCGAGAAGAACGTCGACGCGATCCACCCCGGCTACGGGTTTCTGTCCGAGAACGCGGAGTTCGCCGAGAAGGTCATCGAGGCCGGGCTGATCTGGGTCGGCCCGTCTCCGAAGACCATGCGCGCCGTCAGCGACAAAGTCAGCGCGCGCAAGCTGGCGCAGAAACTAAAGCTCCCCGTCATTCCGGGAACCGACGGTCCCGTGCCAAACGTCAACGAGGCCGTGAAGTTCGCGAAGAAGGTCGGCTATCCCGTCATGGTGAAGGCCAGCCACGGCGGCGGCGGGCGCGGCATCCGCGCGGCGCACAATGAGAACGACCTGCGCAAGCTCTTCCCGCTCGCGCAGAGCGAAGCCAAGACGGCCTTCGGCAGCGACGAATGCTACATCGAGAAGATGCTCGTCCAGCCCAAGCACCTGGAAGTGCAGATCCTCGGCGACAAGGCCGGCAACGTGGTGCATCTGTTCGAGCGCGACTGTTCGATCCAGCGCCGCCACCAGAAGGTCATCGAGTTTGCGCCCAGCGTCGCGCTGGACCCCAAGCGCCGCGAGGAACTCTGCGCGATGGCCGTGAAGTTCGCCGAAGCGGCGGGCTACGAGAACGCGGGCACCGTCGAGTTCCTGATGGACCGCGACGGCTCGATCTACCTCATCGAGATGAACAGCCGCATCCAGGTCGAGCACACCGTCACGGAGATGGTCACCGGCGTCGATCTGGTGCAGGCGCAGATCCGCGTCGCCGAAGGGTACCACCTGGGCGACGGCGAACTGCGCGTGCCCGCGCAGAAGGACCTGCGCTTGCAGGGCTACGCGATCCAGTGCCGCATCACCACCGAGAACCCCAAGAAAGAGTTCACGCCCGACTACGGCCGCATCACCACCTACCGATCCGCCGCGGGCTTCGGCCTGCGCCTGGACGGCGGCACGGCCTTCACCGGCGCGCTGATCACGCCGTACTACGACTCCCTGCTGGTCAAGGTCACCAGCAGCGGCTCGGACTTTGTCGAGGCCGCCGCGCGGTTGTACCGCGGCCTGCGCGAGTTCCGCATCCGGGGCTTAAGCACCAATATTCCGTTCCTGCAGAACGTGCTGCGCCATCCGGACTTTTTGGCCGGGCAGTGCGATACGGGCTTTATCGAGGCCAACCCGCAGCTGTTCCACTGGCCCGAGCCCCGCGACCGCGCCAACAAGCTGCTGCACTTTCTGGCCGAGGTCACCGTCAACGGCAATGCCATCGTCGGCGAGGGCAAGAAGGCGCCCGAGGGCGTCGAGCCCGCGTTGCCGCCGTCGCCCGAGCCCGAGGCCCACGCGCATCCCGTCGACCACCAGGGCGCCGACGTGGCCGCGCGCGCGAAGAGCGAGTACCCCGCCGGCACGAAGCAGATCCTCGACACCAGGGGCCCGAAGGGTCTTGCCGACTGGATCCTGAAGCAGAAGCGCCTGCTGGTCACCGACACCACGCTGCGCGACGCGCACCAGTCGCTGCTGGCCACGCGCATGCGCAGCTACGACATGATCGCGGTCGCCGACTACTACGCGCGGCGCCTGGGCGGGCTGTTCAGCCTCGAGATGTGGGGCGGCGCGACCTTCGACAGCGCGATGCGCTTCCTGAAGGAAGATCCCTGGGATCGCCTGGTCGAACTGCGCGCGCGCGTGCCGAACCTGCTGATGCAGATGCTGCTGCGCGGTTCGAGCGCCGTCGGCTACACGAACTACCCCGACAACGTGGTGAAGAGCTTCGTGCAGGAGTCCGCCGACGCCGGCATCGACGTCTTCCGCATCTTCGACAGCCTCAACTGGCTGCCGGGCATGGAAGTCGCCATCGACGCGGCGCTGGAAACCGGCAAGGTCTGCGAGGCCGCCATTTGCTACACCGGCGACATCCTGGATCCCGCGCGCAGCAAGTACGACCTGAAGTACTACGTCAAGCTCGCGAAGGAACTGGTCAAGCGCGGCACGCACATCCTGGGCATCAAGGACATGGCCGGCCTGTGCAAGCCCTACGCAGCCAAGGCATTGATCACCGCGCTGCGCGACGAGATCGGCGTGCCGATCCACTTCCACACCCACGATACGGGCGGCTGCCAGACCGCGACGATCCTGAAAGCCAGCGAGGCCGGCGTGCACATCGCCGACATGGCCATGGCCAGCATGAGCGGCCTGACCAGCCAGCCGAACCTGAACAGCCTGGTCGCCGTGCTGCGCGACCACCCGCGCGACACCGGCCTGGACCTGGAGGCGGCCAACCGCGTCGCCGAGTACTTCGAGCAGGTGCGCAAATTCTACTATCCGTTCGAGAGCGGCATGAACGCCGGCAGCGCCGAGGTGTGGGAGCACGAGATGCCCGGCGGGCAGTACACCAACCTGCAGGTGCAGGCCGCTTCGCTGGGGTTGCTGGAGCGCTGGGACGAGGTGAAGAAGCAGTACCGCGCCGTGAATTTCCTCTTCGGCGACATCGTGAAGGTGACGCCCAGTTCGAAGATCGTCGGAGACATGGCCCTGTTCCTGGTCAGCAACAAGCTCAGCGCCACCGACGTCTGGACCAAAGGCAAGCACCTCAGCTTTCCGCAGTCGGTGATCGAGTTCTTCCAAGGTTACATCGGCCAGCCGCCGGGCGGTTTCGACAAGAAGCTGCAGAAGATCATCCTCAAGGACAAGCAGCCCCTGGCCAAGCGCCCCGGCGCGCTGCTGAAGCCGGTCGACCTGAAGCACCGCGAGGAAGAGTTGGCCAAGAAGTTCGGACCCGAGGTCAACAACCGCGACGCGCTGGCCAGCGCGCTGTACGACAAGGTCTACGACGAGTTCGCGCAGCACCGCAAGACCTACGGTGCCGTCGCGCCCGTGCCGACGAAGAACTTCCTCTTTGGCATGGAGTTGGACGAGGAGATCATGGTCACGATCGAGCCCGGCAAACGCCTGATCGTGAAGCTGCTGTCGATCTCGCCCGCCGGCAAGGACGGCATCCGCAAGGTCTACTTCGAGTTGAACGGCTCTCCGCGCGACGTGCTGGTGCGCGACAAGCAGATCAAGTCCACGGTGAAGGAGCGCCGCAAGGCCGAGGAGTCCAACCTGCATCACCTGGGCGCGGCGATGCCCGGCGTCGTCGGCGAGGTGAAGATCGGCAAGGGCAGCGAGGTCAAGAAGGGCGAAGTCCTGATGGTGCTCGAGGCCATGAAGATGCAGGTCAACGTCACCGCGCCCGAAGATCGCGTCATCAACGAAGTCGTCGTGGGCAAGGGCGACACCGTTGACGCCGGCGACCTGCTGGTGGTCTTCGAATAGCCGCACGGCGCTCCGTGCTGCGAACCGACCTCAGCACAGAGGCGCGGAGAACGCGGAGTTCACAAAGGATTTTTTAGGTGTGTCCCGGGCGTGGATGCGTCCGAGGTGTGGCTAGTCTCAGTCGTCCCCTTGCGGGCCCTTTGAGCCGCCGCGCCCGCCCTTCGAGAATTTTCCGCTGCCGCCACGGCCTTCGCGTTTTTCCCAAGGCTTGCCACTGCCGCGGCCTTCGCGCTTTTCCCACGGCTTTCCGCCGCCTTCGCGTTTCTGCCAGGGCTTGCCGCCGCGGTCGCCGCGCTCACGGTTCCCCCAGGGCTTCCCGCCACCGCCTTCGCGTTTTTCCCAGGGGCGTCCGCCGCTGCCACCGCCTTCGCGCTTCTGCCAAGGCTTGGCACTACGTTCGCCGCGTTCGCGATTCTCCCAGGGCCTTCCGCTGCCGCCTTCGCGCTTCTCCCACGGCTTGCCGCCTCGATCTCCGCGTTCGCCGCGCTCACGGTTCTCCCAAGGTCTACCGCCACCGCCTTCGCGTTTTTCCCAGGGCTTTCCGCCACCGCCGCCTTCGCGTCTCTGCCAAGGCTTGCCGTCGCGGTCGGCGCGCTCACGGTTCTCCCATGGTCTTCCGCCACCACCTTCGCGCTTTTCCCAGGGGCGTCCGCCGCCACGGCCCTCGCGTTTCTCCCACGGCCTGCCTTCGCCGCGTCCGCCGCGACCTTCGCGTTCGCCACGGTCCCCGCGATCCCCGCGTTCTCGATTCTCCCTGGGGCGTCCGCCGCCGCGGCCTTCGCGTTTCTCCCACGACCGGCCTTCGCCGCGTTCGCCGCGGTCGTGCTTGCGCTGCTTTGCCTTCTCCCACGGGCGTCCGCCGGTTTCCGCGCCGTCGTCTTCCTCGGCTTCGTCGCCCTCTTCGGCTTCGTCGCCCTCTTCGGCTTCGTCGCGTTCGCCCAGATCCTCGATGCTGTCTTCGCCCCCGTCGCCGAGCATCTCCTCCGCGCCCGCGTCGATCATGGCCTCGACGGCCTCGCCGCTGTCGGCGTCCTCGTCGTCGTCTTCCTCGAGTTCCTCGGGTTCAACCCGCGGGCGTTTCTTGCGGACCGGCGATTCGTCTCGGGCGTCTCGGGCTTCCCAGGGCCGGGTGTATTCGCGCGGTTCATGGCGTTCGCCGCGGCTCTCCCTCTCCCAGGGCTTCTCGCGGCGGGCGGACTTTGCGGACTTATCGGCCTTGCCGCCGCCATCCTTCCCGCGGGTCTCCTCGTTCCGGTCGCCCTCGCGCGTGGGGTTCTGGGCCTCGGCGGCCAGCTTGCGCACGGTCCGCTGCAGAGCTTCGACTTCGGCTCGGGTCAGCGGGCGGTGCGCGCCGGCGGGCATCTTGCCCAGCGCCAGCGGCCCGATCTTGACGCGTCTCAGCGAGCGGCAACGCAAACCCACGGCCGCGAGCATGCGGCGGACTTGGCGGTTGAGCCCTTCCTGAATGGTGATCTCCAGCACGCTCGAAGCGCTGTTGCGCTTGCGGATGCGCACCAGCGCGCCCTGGGTGCGGCCTTCGGCCAAGTGCACGCCGCGCTTGAGCTTGTTCACCTGCACGCCGCCGGCGTGGCCGTCGACCTTCGCGATGTAGGTCTTGGGCACGCCGAAGCGCGGATGGGTGAGTTGATGCGTCAGTTCGCCGTCGTTGGTCAGGAGAAGCAGGCCTTCGGTCTCGGCGTCCAGGCGCCCGACGCTGAAGATGCGGCGGCGTTCGGGGACCAGGTGCACGGCCAGCAGGCGCCCGCTGGGATCGTCGTTGGTGCAGATCACGCCCTTGGGCTTATGCAAAGCGTAATAGACCTTTTGCGTCTGCTTCTCGAAGGTCTTGCCCGCGCGGCCGGGCCCGGCGACCTGCTCGCCGTCCAAGGTCACGACCTGGGTCTCGGGGTCGGCCTTGGCGCCCAGTTCGCGGGTGACGACGCCGTCGACGGTGACTCGCCCTTCGGTGATGAAGGTCTCGCAGCTGCGGCGCGAGCCGAAACCGGCCTGCGCGAGGATCTTCTGGAGACGGATGGCACTGCCCATGGGATACGACTCCGGAGGCGGACGCGGAAGCGCGCCGCTCGTTGAAAAACGCCGCCCAACCACGTCTTTCAACGGGCTGCTTGCCGGGTCTCCGGCGCGGACGGCCCTATTATCCCGCAGGCTCAGCGGCTCGCAATCGCTTTTGGTTGAGTCCTGGGCCGGGCGTACTATTCTCTAAAGGAGCCCTGTGCGCCGGGCCGTTTTCCGGTGTACAAAGTGGTGACCATCTTCGAAGCTGTTGCTCAGGCGGGGGATACGGAGATATGGCCGACCCGAAGAAGGGCGCCGACAAGGAATCGCCCATCACCGACGACGACGATCTGGAGGTCGTAGACGACGATCTCGAGGTGGTCGACGACGACCTCGAAGTGGTCGAGGACGACCTGGAAGTCATCGAAGGCGACGCCGAGGTGGAAGTCGCCGAGGTCGTCGAGGAAGTTGAAGCGGCTGAAGTCGTCGAAGAATCCGAAGAAATCGCCGAAGAAGAGCCCGCCGAAGCCGAAGTGATCGAAGCAGAAGCTGAGCCTGAACCCGAGCCTGAACCTGAACCTGAACCTGAACCTGAACCTGAACCCGAACGCGTCGATGCCGCCGAGGCCATCGCTGCGATGAACGTGTCTGCCGGCGATGCGGACGTCGAGGAAGAGATCGAGGAAGCCGACGAAGTCGAAGAGGAGATCGAGGAAGAGATCGACGAAGAAGTCGAAGCGGAGATTGCGGAAGCCGAAGTCGTGGAGGAAATCGAGGACGACGGCGCCGTGCATGCGATCTCGCCCGAAGAGGCCGCCGAGGCCGCCAGCCAGGAACTCGACGGGGCCCTCGCGCCGTCCACCGTGCTGAAGCCCGATGCCGAAGCCAGCCACGCCGCCGCCCCCGACGACGAGATCGAGATCGACGAGGACGAGGTCGAGGAAATCGATGCCGCCGAGGCCGCTCGCGCCGCCGCGACGTACGTCGACCAGCTGTCGGTGGATGACGAGGTTGAAGAGGAGGTCGAAGAAGACGTAGAAGAGGCAATCGAAGAAGAGGTCGAGGCGGAAGTAGAGGAGGACGTGGAAGAAGAAGGCGAGGCGGAAGTCGAAGAAGAAGTTTCCGGGGCTGAATCTGAACCCGTCGCAACGCTTAGTGTCGAAACCGAGGTGGAAGAAGAGATCGAAGAGGAGATAGAGGAAGAGGTCGAGGAAGAAGTGGAGGAGGAAGTTGAAGCGGAGGTTGAGCCGGAAATCGGCGAGGCCGAAGTTGAAGAAGAGATTGAAGAGGAAGTCGAGGAAGAGGGCGAAGAAGAAATTGAGGAGGAAGTCGAAGCCGAGCTCGAGGTGGACGTCGAGGAAGACCTGGAGGTCGAGCTAGAGAAGGAAGACGTCGGCGAAGGCGACGAGATCGAAGAGACCGAGCGCGAAGAGGTCGCCGCAGATCCGGTGGCCCTGTCCACCAAGGCCGATGCGCCTGAACCCGAGGCTGATGTTGAGGAAGAGATTGAAGAGGAAATCGAGGAAGAAGTTGAGGAACTCGAAGAGATCGAAGAAGCGGCCGCCGCAGCCGAGCCCGAAGCCCCTGCCGAAGACGAACTAGAAGAGGAGGCGGAAGAAGAGGACGAGGAAGTAGAGGACGAAGCGGAATTGGAAGAGGCCGAGGTTCTCGAGGATTCCGAACCTGAGCCTGAACCCGAGCCCGTCGTCGCGGCCGTCGAAGAAGCGCCCGAAGCCGAAGAGCAAGCCGAGGCCGAGGAAGATCCGGTCGGCGAGGCCCTTGAGGCCATCGAAGAAGCCGGCGAATTCGAAGAGGACGAAGCCGAGGAAGACGCCGAAGTCGAAGAGGCCGCGCCCCCGGCCGTCGCAGTCGCGGCGGCCGCCGCCGCCGCGGAACCTCTCGTCGACGACCTCGAAGATGAGGGTGGAGCGATCGAGGCGGAGGAGATCGTCGAAGAGGTCGAGGCGGTGGAGGAGGAGAAGGCGGAGAAGCCCGCCGCCGAGCAGGAGGCTTACCTGGTCGTCACCGACGCGCAGAAGAACGAGACCGTCTTCGCGCTCGACAAGCCGGTACTCAGCTTCGGTCGCAGCAGCTCGAACGATATCCCGATTCCCGACAAGAAGTGCTCGCGCAAACACTTCGTCATCGAGATGGCCGGCGATTACTACAACGTCATCGACCAGAAGTCGACCAACGGCACGCTCGTCAACGGCCAGAAGATCGACCGCCACCGCTTGAACGACGGCGATGTGATCGAGGTCGGCGCCTTCCGGCTCACCTACCACGGGCCCAGCGACCAGGCTGAGGCTGAGGCCGAGGCCGTGGCCGTCGCGGCCGCCAAGCCCGCACGCAAGGCGGCGGTGGCTATCCCAGTGGACAACTCCAGCGACGACCTGCTCGACGTGGTCATCGCCAGCGAGGCCGGCAAGCCCAAGTCCGTGCGCCTGCCGAAGGGCAGGCAGAGCGTGCCCGAGCCCAAGGCCGCCGATCCCACCGCCGAGTCCAAGGAACTGCCGCCGGCGCCGGGTAATGCCGGCCGCACGCCGGCGCGCGATCCGCTGGCCGACACGAAGGAATGCGCCAAGTGCCAGGCCGAGATGCCTCCGAACGCGCCGTGCGCGGCCTGCGGCTACAAGAGCCTGCAGCTGCGCGCGCAGGAGTGGTTCGTCGACAACATCGCGCGCAACGATTCGCTGCTGGGCGGCATCGGGCTCTGGAAGGTGAAGCGGCGTAAGGTGCTGGAGCAGGTCTTCGAGCTCCCCGGAGTGCAGTGGGTGCTCTTTTCGCGCTGCAAAAAGTGCAAGGAGCCGCACTACGAGATCAACGAATTCCGCGTGCGCTTCATCAAGTGCTCGAAGTGCGGCGCGGAGGTGCAGCTGCCGGTGCACGAGCCGCCGGTGCTTCCAAAGTAACCTGCTTCCATCCTCTTGACGGCGCCGCCCGGACCGGCTTTCATGGTGCGGAACCCGGGGCCTCCTTTTCGCGATGATAGCGATCCTTTCCGACATCCACGCCAACCTCGAGGCCCTCGAGGCGGTCTTCAAGGAACTTGCCCAGCGCAACATCAAGCGCGTCTTCTTCCTGGGCGACATCGTCGGCTACGGGCCGAACCCCGGCGAGGTCCTGGACCAGATCAAGAATTTCGAGTTCTGCCTGCTGGGCAACCACGACGAGGCCGTGCTGACGGGCCCCAGCAACAAGTTCAGCCCGATGGCGCAGCGAAGCATCTGGTGGACGCGCGGCCAGATCTGCCCCGACGAGATGAACAACGCCTTCCTGCGCCCGGCGGAGTACCAGAAGCGCAAGGAGCAGTGGGAGTTCCTCAAGAAGCTCAAGCCCGTGCGCACCGTCGGCGAGATGATGTTCGTGCACGACACACCCGCCGAGCCGGGTTCGTGGCGCTACGTGCGCAGCCGCGAGGAGGCCGACAAGGGATTCCAGAACAACCCGAAGGTCCGCGCGTTCTTTTTCGGGCACTCGCACCAGCCCGGCGTCTGGACCGAGAACGGGTACCTGGAGGCCGAGCCCGGCCGCAAGTTCGACTTCCGCAAGCGCGTGATGGTGAATGTGGGTTCGGTGGGCCAGCCGCGCGACAAGGACCCGCGCGCGTGCTACGTGATCCTGGAGGCTGACGGCTTCCGCTTCTTCCGCGTGCCGTACGAACTGGAGAAGACCCAGGAGAAGATCCGCGCCATCAAGGACCTCGACGCGAAACTCGCCGACCGCCTCGCCGAAGGCAAATAACCCGCGGTAACCGCCATGGCCGAAAATCCTACCTACGACGTGCTGATCCTTGGCGGCCGCGTAGTTGACGGCGCGGGCAACCCCTGGTTCTACGGCGAGGTGGCCATTTCCGGTGACCGCATCGCCGCCGTAGCGCCTCGCGGGTGCCTGGACCCGCGCAAGGCGAAGGACGTGGTGGATGCCGCAGGGCACGTCGTCTGTCCGGGATTCATCGACATTCAAAGCCACAGCCCGAGGCCGTTCTTCAAGAGCGGGCGCTCCCTGAGCAAGGTTACGCAAGGCGTAACGACCGAAATCATGGGCGAAGCTACCACGCCTTCGCCCTTCGGCGGCCGCATCCGGGAGCCCGGCCTGGTGGATCCGGAGGGCGAGTGGTTCGAGCGCGCCAAGTCCTGGTCCTGCTTCGGCGATTGGCTCCGCGCCATCGCAGCGCGCGGTGTAGCGGTGAACGCCGGCTCGTACCTTGGCGGCAGCACCCTGCGTGCCTATGCCTGCGGCTGGGACATGGATCCTCCGTCGCGCGAGCAGGTCGGCACGATGTGCCGCGTGATGGAGGAGTGCCTGCGCGACGGTGCGTTCGGTCTCGCGACGGCACTGATCTACCCGCCCGGCGCATTCGCGACGACCGATGAGTTGAAGGAGATCGCGAAAGTGCTGGGCCGCTGCGGAGGCACCTATATCACGCATGTGCGCTCCGAGGGCGCGGGATTGCTGGAAGGTATCGACGAAGCCATCGAGATCGGGCGCGCGGGCGGCTGCCCCGTCGAGATCTACCACCTCAAAGCCAGCGGCAAGGCAAACTGGCCGCTGATGCCGATGGCCATGGCGCGGATCGAGCGCGCCCGCGCCGAAGGCGTGGACGTGGCGGCCAACATGTATCCCTACGAAGCCAGCGGCACCGGGCTGAGCGCCATGGTGCCGGACTGGGCGTTCGAGGGCGGAAACCTTTTGAAGCGCCTCCGCGATCCGGCCACGCGCGCGAACCTGAAGGCGGAGATGCTCACGGCCGACGATTTCCGGGCGCGCTCGGCCGACCACGTAATGCCCGTGGGGTTCGAGCGTCCGGAGAACAAGAAGTACGCGGGCAGGCGCCTTGACGATATCGCCGCAGAACGTGGCCAGGACTGGCCGGAGGCGGCGATGGACTTGCTCTTGAGCGAGGACGGCAAGATCTTCACGATCTACTTCACCATGTCCGAGGAGAACCTGCGCCGGCAGATGCAGGCTCCCTGGATCAAATTCAGCACCGATGCCGGCGGATACGAACCTTCCGCGTCTCCCGAGCCCGGACATCCGCGGGGCTTCGGAACCTACCCGCGCGTGTTGGGCAAGTACGTACGCGAGGAAGGCGTGCTCTCCCTGGAGGACGCGGTGCGCAAGATGTCCGGCGCGGTGGCCGCGCGTCTGGGCCTGCACGACCGCGGCACGCTGATGCCCGGCCAGTTTGCCGACGTGGCGGTATTTGACCCGGCGGCGATCGCAGACCGCGCGACCTACCAGGACGCCAAGGTCCTCTCGGTCGGCGTGCGCGACGTCTGGGTGAACGGCGTGCGCGTGCTGCGTGGCGGCGATCATACCGACGCGATGCCGGGCCGCATCGTCTCCGGCCCGGGCACGCGCAGTTCGTAGTTCCCGTCGCTCCGGCTAATACGCTTTGCGAATTTTACACGCTGTGCAGTGGCGAGCGCGGCGATCGTGTAAGTCCTTATTGCACGATGCGGCTGCACGTCGGTGCACTAAGGACTTACAGGAATGCACTATGTTGATTCTCGATAGAAAAGATACATCCGAGGTGCTGGGATTTTGGCGCGCTCGCCTGTGACAAAGCGTCATATCCGCGTTATGCCGGTGTCGTAACCGCGTCCTGCCCGCGTCACAGTCGCATCATGTCCGCGTCAACCGTGTGTCACAGGACCGTCGCATAAAGAGCCGGCGGCGCGGCCGTCAGCGCTGGTAGATGGGCAGGTATTCGTAGGGCAGCGAGAGCACGATCACGGCGATGGCGGTGTCGAAGACCGGCCCCGATCCCCACCCGGTGTAGCGCCAGCTGCCGTCACGGCTCTGCTCGCGGAGGTAGCGCGCGCGGCGCTGGGTGAAGTAGTCGGCCCATTGGCGGCCCTGGATCTGGTGCAGGGCCTGCGCGGTGTAGAAGGTCGTGTAGCTGTCGTGCTGCCCCTGGGTGCTGCCGGCGGTGATGTTCGTGCGCAGATAGGCCAGCGCCTTGCGCGTGGCCTTGTCCTCGTAGAGCCCCGCCATCATCAGGAGTTCGGCGCCCGCGGCGCTCAGGGCCGGCCGCGAGCCGCTCATGCCGACGCGGTACGCGATGCCGCCGTCGGGCTGCTGGGACTTCTTGATGTAATCGATGGCGCGGTCGATGATCTTGTACGGCACGTCGACGCCGACGTTGCGGCAGGCGCGCAGGGCCTGGACCTGCGTGATGGTGACCGAGCCTTCGTCGTTGCCGCTGTCGGGGGAGTAGTACCAGCCGCCCAGGCGCGACTGCGCCCGCGCGATCAGCTTTACGCCCTTGTCGAGGCATTCCTTCAGCCGCGCGCTGAGTTCGTTCTCGGCCGGGATCATGCCGTAGCATTCGGCGAGGAATGTCAGCGCGAAGCCGTGGCCGTACATGCTCCGCCCGTCTGCGGCGTTGGAGATCATGCCGGTGCTCTTGTCCTGCTGTTTCAGCAGCCATTCGACGGCGCGCATCACGTTCTGGCCGTATAGGCCGCGGCCGGGCGTGGTGCCTTGGCTCAACAGCGCCAGGCCGGCGAGCCCGGTCATCGCGCAGGGGTAGTTCTGTCCGTTGGTGCCGGACCAGCTGCCGTCGCGGCTCTGCTGCTTGGCAAGCCACTCCACGGCCTTTTTAACGGCCTCTTCCTGCTCGGGAATGATTTCGCGGAAGTCTGATGGTGCGGCCTCGGTCTCGAGCTCCTTCTCGCCCTCACCCTGGCTTTCGGCGGCGGCGGCGGGATGCACCGGCAGACCGGCAGCCAACGCGCAGGTGAGGGTCCAGACCAGCACACGCATTCGGGATATCCCCCTGCCGGCTACTGCATACCTCGGCGGATGGCCGGGCGGCGGGCCGTTCCGGCCTTGGACCGCCTTACCTCTTGTTTACCAAAGTATTAGACAAATGTCACCCACTCTTGAACCAGGGAATTTTCAGCTTCTTCGGACGCCCGGAGCTGGAATTTCGGCGTGCAGCGGGAATAATGTAACCAGCCAAAGCCATTACAGTTGTGGCGACACGACGCAGCCGTGCGGCGGCGTTGTGCGCCCGGAAAGGACCCATGGGGCAGGGGCCGTCGGGGGTGTCCATTGGAGGGAGGCCTCGGGTGCCTCCGGGCGGAAGCAAGCCCGACCGCCGCGTGCGGCCTTCGCAGAACCCCGAGGAACGCCGGGCGCAGTTCGAAGCCGTGGCCCTGCCGCTGGCCGAGGTCCTGCATGCCGCGGCCCTGCGCATGACGCGCAACGCCGCGCGCGCCGAAGACCTGGTGCAGGAGACTTTTGTGCGCGCCTGGCAGAACTTCGACCGCTTCGAGCTGGGGACGAACTTCAAGGCATGGCTCTTTCAGATCATGACCTTTCTGCACCGCAACGAGCGCCGAAGTGCGAAAGCGCGCGAGGCCACGGTGGACTTCTCGGGCAACGAGGTCCTGGCCGCGCCCGAGCCGCCGCCGGACGGTGCGCCTTCGCCCGATGCGGCGAAGGTCGACTGGAACGCGCTGTACCCGGATCTGGTCGAGGACGAGTTCAAGCGCGCGCTCGACCGCCTGGGCGACGACCAGCGCGACGTGCTGATGCTGGTGACGCTGGGCGACCTGAGCTACCAGGAGACGGCCGAGGCGCTGGGTGTGCCCATCGGGACGGTGATGTCGCGGCTTTTCCGCGCGCGCAGGCAGCTCCAGGAGGAGCTGGCCGCCTTCGCTCGGTCGCGCGGCTTCGGAGGCGCTGAGGCATGACGTACGAACCGAACGCCCTCACGCCGGAAGAGGCCTTGGCGCTCTGCCAAGCCTACCTCGACGGGGAACTCGAGGCGCCTTGTGCCGAACGGGTCGAGGCCGCGCTGCGCGCTTCGCCCGAGCTGGCCGCCACCTTCGAGGCCCAACGGCAGTTCCACGCCTTGCTGCGCAAGCGCTGCGCCGACGTGCCGCTGCCCGCAAACCTGCGCGATTGCCTGCGCGCCAGCCTGGACGCACACGCTGGGCGCGAGACGAAGCGCGTCGAAGCCCCGCCGCCGCTGCGCCTGCCGCGCCGCCGCAGCGCTTCGCCCCTGCTGATGGCCGCGGCCGCGCTGATGGCGCTGGTGACGGGCTTTGCCTTCGTCGAATTGGGCCTGCTCGGCCGCGAATGCCCCTACATGCAGGCGTGTACTTCGGCGGCCGAACGCGCCGAGGCCGAGCCGGTCGAGTTCGCGGTGAAGGTGAAGGACACCGCGGACCTGAAGGACGCGCTGAAGCGCGAGATCGACTTCGATGCGAAGGACCTCTCGGCGCTCGACAAGATGGAACTGACGCCCGTCAGCGTGGGGCGCGCGCACTTCGACGGCGGCACGCTGGGGCAGATGGCGCGCGACCAGCACTTCCACGTGCCCGACGGCGTGTACGTGAAGCTCGCCGCCCAGCAGCCCGAAGAGCAGCCCGTGACGCTGCTGATGCACCCCTGGCCCGAAGAGACGCCCAGCAGCGAAAACCGGATGGACTACCGGGGCAAGGACTACTACTTCGCCGACCACGACCGCTTCCGCGTCGTCTGCTTCAAGACCGCCGACGGGCGCATGCTCTGCACGGTCGTCAGCAAGCGGCCCAAGGAGCGCATGCTCGAGATCGCCCGCGCGATGCGCGAGTCCTTCGACGACGAATGATTCGCTCGCTTGAACATGCCGACGTGAATGCGGTATTGTTCCTGGGGGCTGTCGGAATCCTAAAATTATCCTTAAAAGTCTGCTCAAAACCGCAATAAGAAATTCCCGAGGCTTGACTTACGAGCGCGGGAATCGAGAATCGGTGATCCGCTGCTCAAGGTCCCACTCCACGCCGGACGAGACGTTGTTAAGGTGAAGCGTGTTATAGGCTTTGAGCATCGAGGACGGCTGAAACAAGGGCTAGCGCGTTGCTGGGCAGGGGGATTAAGGAGTCAGCGTGACCGACAAGCAGGAATGGAATATTGCGAAGTCCAACCTGACGTGCCAATTGTGCGAGGCCAAGTTCGGAATCGGAGCGTCGTACTTCTCGGCGATCTTCGTGCGAGCCGAAGGCTTCGAGCGCCGGGACTTCTGCCTGAGCTGCTTTCAAGACCGGCGGCCCGAGAACGTCTATTCCTACTGGAAGACGACCGTGCCGGACGCCGAGGAGGAAGACGCGCGCCCGAAGGTGGACCTCGACTCGGTGCTCGACTTCTTCCGCCGCCTGGACGGGGACACCGACGCCAAGCGCATCGCCTTCCGCTACGTGCTGGCCCTGATGCTGACGCGCAAGAAGGTCTTCAAGCTGGACGGTTCGGAAAAGCGAGACGACGGCAGCGAGGTCCTGGTCTTCGCCGCGCGCAAGGGCGGCGAGAAGCACGCGGTCGTGCAGCCGGACATCGACGAAAACGAGATCGGCGCCGTCAGCGAGGAATTGGGGCAGCTGTTGGGCATCGCACCGCCGCCCGAGAAGAAGGCGCAGGAAGACGGGGACGAGGCGGACGGCGAAACAGCCGAAGTAGCAGAAACCAGCGAGGACGACGCGGCAGCCGCGGACGGAAGCCCGGCCACGGCGGCCGGCATCTCTGCGGCCGAGGCCGGCGTTACGGGCTGAGGCCGCCGCGCGATCGTTCGACGCGGCGAGCGCCCGGGGAGGACCATGCCATGATGGGAAGATCTCGACGCGTGCCTTGCACCGTGCTGCTGGCTCTGGCTTGCGGCGCGCTGTTCGGCTGGACCTCGGGCGCCCGTGCGGAGACGCCGGGCGAAGGCGACGACCGCGAGAAGTGGAAGGTCACGCTCGACGTCAACGCCACCGACAAGGAAGACGATCCGCTCACCTATGAGTGGCAGCAGACCGACGGCCCGAAAGTCCAGATCCACAACGCCCGCACGCCGCACGCGCACTTCTTCCCGACCAAGCCGGGTCGGTACGTCTTCGTGATCCGCGTCTCGGACGGCAAGGACACCAGCATGGCGCAGGTGGTGCGCGACGTGAAACCCACCAACCGCAAGCCTTTTGCCGATCCGGGCGCCAACGAGAAGTACACCCTCGACCAGCTTATAGTCGTCAACGGCGGCAACAGCACGGATGCCGACGGCAAGATCGCCGCCTACAAGTGGACTCTTCTCTCCGGGCCCAAAGACGGCAAGCTTCAGGACGAGACCGGCAAGGAGCTGGCCGCAAAGGAGCTGACCGACCGCGTCTTCCGCTTCAAGCCGCTCAAGGCGGGCGAGTACATCTTCGAACTGCTGGTGCAGGACGACAAGGGCGAGTGGAGCGAGCCGAAGCAGGTGAAGATCTCGGTCGCGGCTGTGAATGTTGCGCCTCAGATCGTGCAGCTCGAGGAGATCAAGGTCGTCGAGATCCCCTACAAGGACATCGACGACGGCCACGTCATGCCGCCGCCTGCCGGCGACCCGCCGGTGCTGCCGCGGTTCACCAAGACGCGCCGCATGGCCAAGATGGGCGAAGACCTGGTGCTGGATGGCACCGGCGCCACGGATCCCATGGGCGAGCCGCTGACGTACCTTTGGCGGCAGAGCGACAAGGATCCGGTCAAGATCCGCACCTTCTACTGCGAAAAGGTCAAGGCCGGTGACGACTTCCGCAAAGCTTTTTCGCAGCCGGTCTGGATTGCACGGCCCGAGGAACCTGGGACGTACACCTTCGAGTTGATCGTCACGGCCGGCAAGGGCAAGAATCAGCGCGAGGCCGTCAGCAGGCCGCTGATCTTCGACGTCGTCGGCGGGAACCGTTCGCCGGTCGCGGTCCTGACCGTCCTCACGCCCAAGGGCGAAGTCGGGAAGCCGGTCAAGCTCGACGGCAGCAAGTCCAAGGACGCCGACGAGGACAAGCTTGAGTTCAAGTGGGGCTGGTCCCGCGAGCACCAGAATCCGGGCAAGTACTGGGTCACCGACGGCAACCCTGCGGAGATGCAGTTCATTCCGGAGAAACCCGGCAAGTTCGGCATCCTGCTGGTTGTCTCCGACGGCAAGGGCGGCGAGCACCAAGAGACTGCCGTCGTCGAGGTCGAGGAAGGCAACAAGTCGCCGGTCTTCGACGAATTGAAGCGCTCGGTCGAATGCTTCACCGGCCAGGAAGTGCGCATCGTCGCGAAGGTCAGCGATCCGAACCAGGACCCGGTCGCCGTCGAGTGGAAGGTCCAGAGCCCGCCCGATTTCAAGCTGCCCGAGGCCGTGCTGAAGTCCAACCCGCTCGTCTTCACGCCCGAGAAGGCGCAGGTCTACACCTTCAAGGCCATCGCAAGCGACCGCAGTTCCTCCACCGAGTCCGAGCTCGTGCAGGTCGCCGTCACCGAGGCCAAGAACAGCCCGCCCACCGCCGTCCTCGACGGTCCGCAAAAGGGCACCGTCGGCGAGCGCGTCACCTTCAGCGGCGCCAAGTCCTACGATCCCGAGCACAAGCCGCTTACGTTCGTCTGGCGGCAGGTGCGGCTGCCCGGCGAGGAAAACACGCCACCGATTCCGGGGCCGGTGCCCGGCGAAAAGGAGTCCGAGTGGAGCTTTACGCCCGTCGAACCCGGCGAATACCGCGTGGGCCTGATCGTCAGCGACGGGCTGAATACCAACACCAACAAGGATCAGTCGCTGGTGGTCTCCGTTGCGCCCGCGCCCAAGAAGCCAGAGGTCGCCGATCCCGAATCCAACCTGACCCAGGCGGCCAAGACCGCGATCGAGCAGGCCCCCGAAACGCCCAAGGGTCCCGAGAAGCCCGAGGTCGTGGAGAAACCCGAGTCTGCAGAGAAGCCCGAGGTCGTGGAGAAACCCGAGTCTGCAGAGAAGCCCGAGGTCGTGGAGAAGCCCGAGCCTGCAGAGAAGCCCGAGGTCGTGGAGAAGCCCGAGCCCGCAGAGAAGCCCGAGGTCGTGGAGAAACCCGAGCCCGCTGTGAAGACCGATTCGGTCGAACCGGAGCCCGCGTCCAAGCCCGAAGGTGTGCCGGTCGCCGGCGGCCGCGCGCCTCGTAACGCAAAGGTCGGCGAGACGATAACGGTAGACGGCAGCGAGAGCTCCGACAGCGCCGGCAGCCAGAAGCTGCGCTTTTTCTGGAGCATCGACGACCGCGAGGCCGCGGAGCCCGTTGGCGGCATCGACGGTCCGAAGCTCAAGCTCAAACTCAAACGCCAGGGCGCGCTGCGCGTGCAGCTGATCGTCAAGGAAGGCGACAAGGCCAGCCTGCCGTTTGTCTTCGAGATCGACGTCGAGAAGGCCGCGAGCGCCCTGGTACTGGGTGAAGTGAAAGGCCCCCGCAAGGCCCAGACCGGCGAAGAAGTCGTGCTGGAGGCCCCCGAGATCGAAGGCCGCAAGGTCAATTACGCCTGGGTCCAGGCGCGCGACGGCGCTCCGGACCTGAAACTCAGCGACGAAGACCTCCACGGCAGGACGCTGCGCTTCACCGCCACCGAGCCGGGCTCCTACGTCTTCCTGGTCCTGGCGGCCGACGAGAATAAGGCGGAAAGCGCGCCGGTGAAGGTGACCGTCGAAGTCTCGCAGGGGAAGGAAGCCGTCGAGCCACCCGAGGCGCGGCTGGAACTGAAGGACCGCGGGCCTTTCGGCGCCGGCACCGATGTGGTGCTCGACGCGTCGCGCAGCATCGATCCCAAGCACGGCGAACTCAGCTACCACTGGCGGCAGGTCGAAGGCCCCGAACTGGCGCTGGGCGAAGAACACGGCCCGAACCTGACGGTCAAGCCCGAGAAGGCCGGGACGTACGTCGTTGAGGTGCGCGCGGACAACGGCAGCGCCAAGAGCAAACCGGTGCAGGTGCGCTTCGAGGTGCTCGATGCGCCCCAGGCCGTGATCGCGGACATCGAAGCGGGGCCCGCGGGCGAAGAGATCCTGCTGGATGGCTCGGGCTCCAAGGGCAATCGCTTGCGCTACGAGTGGTCCGTGGTCTCCACGCCGCCCGAGGCGAAGGTGAAGTTCCCCTGGCGCGGCACGGGCAAGCAGAGCGTGAAGGTCAAGTTGCCCTCCGACGGCGAGTACGTTTTCCAGCTGAAGGTCCGCGACGACCGCGACGTCTGGAGCGCGCCCGCCACCGCCACCGTGAAGACCCGCGCCGCCAACGCCGCGCCGCAGGCCCGCGCCCTGGCCCTGGCCGGCGTCACCGAGGTCGACTTGCGCAATGGCGCCGATCTCCTGAAACTCTTCCACGTCGTCTCGACCAACAAGCCGCTGGCCGTCGAGGAGCGCACGCTCGTCGTGCTGGACGGTTCGGCATCCACCGACCCGGACAACGCGCCCCAGCCGCTGACCTACCGCTGGAAGCAGTTGGAAGGCGACCGGCCCGAGCAACAGGCGCAGGAAGGCGCGCGCCTGCGTTTCGTGCCCGCTCGCGGCGGCCGCATGGTCTGGCAGCTGGTCGTCAGCGACGGCCGGGCCGAAAGCGAGCCGGCGACGGCCACCGTCGTCGTGCTGCCGGCGGGCGAATTGCCGATCGCCATGGTGAAGGAAGCGACCATCCGCAAGAACGCCGTCGCCGGCTCGGCCCGCTGCGCCGACACCGTGATCCTGGACGCGTCCAACAGCTTCTTCCCGGCCAACGCCAAGGACAAGTTTTTCGGCTGGAAGCAGGTCTCCGGACAGGACCTGGGATTGCGCGAAGACGCGCTGTCCCTCCAGCGCCTGGGCTTCAATGTCAGCGTGCCGGGTACGTACCGTTTTGTCGTGATGGTCAGCGACGGGCGCCTGACCAGCCTCCCGGCCGTAGTAACCGTGCTGATCTCCGACCCGTCCATGCCCAAGGGCCACGAAGCCGAACCCGAAGTCGAGGTCAAGACGCGCAATACCGGCGAAGACGAATCCAGCAGCCAGGCCAAGCCGCCCAAGGTCGGACCCGAAGGCGCGCTGCTGCCGCCGCCGACGCCCAAGGTCGAGCTGCCACCGCCGGCGCCCAAGGTCGAGGAACCCAAGCACGGTACTGAACCGGAGCCCGTCAGCGTCGGCAACGAGACGGCAAGCACGGAATTGAAGCAACCGGCGGAGGTGAAGGCTCCGCCGCCGGTCGAGACGACCGAGAGCCCCGAGGAACACGCGCCGCCCAGGGATAATCGCCCACTCTCGACACTGTCCGATCCCAAGTACCGCGCCGACGATCCGGTCTTTCAGCGCCAGCGCAGCCGCCTGGAAGTCCTTGCCCGCAAGCCTGGCCGCGAACCGGAGGAGGAACTGATCCGCGGGCTCGACGAAAGCGACAAAGACCTGCGCAGCATCGCCGCCATGGCCCTGGTTCAGCGCGGCATGAGTTCCGTTCCGGCGCTGATCCGCGTGCTCGAAGGTGGCGAGGAGAAGGCCAAGAAGGAAGCGCACTGGGCGCTGATGGAACTTTCGCGCGAGAAGTTCCCCGCCCAATCTAAGGTCTGGAAAGAGTGGTATACCAACCAGGCCCTGAAGTTGGGCGAATAGAGATCACTACCCGCGCCCGGATCGTTTTGACGCCGCAGCTCTCACGTATAACGTAGTGGAAGCTTGCCCGGCCCCGGTGGCCGGGCGCCTACCCTTGTTCCAGACGGGGGGCCCGTGTCCGGCGACCATGCCCCGACCTACCTGGTGGGCCTGCACTCCGGCTCTCCCCGCGATCCCAGCGGCGTAAAGCGCCGCCGTCCGCTCTTTTGGCTCGCGCTCGCCTTCGCGCTCGGCATCTGGGTCGACGACGCGTGGGCGCCGTCCTTCGGCGCTCTGGGCGGCACGGTGCTGGCGGCGCTCCTGGGCGGCTTGGCCTTGCTGCTCTTCACGCCGCGCGATGAAGGGGGTTCGCGCACGCGCCTGGCGCGCCTTCGCATGGCGGCGGCGCTCTGCGCCGCGCTGCTGGGCGGCGCTTGCTGCAACGCGCTGCAACTTCGCTTTCCGCCGGCGCAGGACGTCAGCCGGCGCACGCCCGACCGCCCGGCTTTGGCTTGGCTCGAAGCCACGGTAGTGGAGGTTCGCCGCGCGGTACCGACGGAGACGTGGGCTGGACGCGATGCCTGGACCGTGCATCTCGAGCAGCTGGGCGCCGATCCGGCGTCGCTGGCGCCGGCCTCGGGCCGCGTACAGCTTTCCATCGCCGACGAAAGCGCGCAGGGTGCGGTGCACGAAGGCGACGTCGTGCGGATGCTCGTGCGGCTGGAAGCTCCCGCCCCGGCGACGCTGCCGGCGGGGTTCGACGCGGCTTCCTTTCTGGCGCGGCAGGGGATCCGGCGCGTGGGCGAGCCGGCCGCCGACCGCATCGAGGTCATCGGTTCGGCGCCGTGGTGGCGCGCGGACCTGTGGCTGCGGCGCGCGAGCGGTACGCTGGCCGAGCGCACGCGCGAACGCTTCGATCCCGTTACCGCGGCACTGCTGGATGCGCTGCTGTTGGGCCGGCGCGAGGGCCTGCAGCCGCAGGACCGCGAGGCCTTCGCGGCGGCGGGCACTGCGCACCTGCTGGCGATCAGCGGGCTGCACGTCCAGGCGATCGCGGTGCTGCTGTGGTGGCTCTTCGCGGCGTTGGGCTGGCCCCGGCGGCGTTCGGCGGCGGCGGTGATCGCCTTCGCGCTGGGCTATGCGGCGCTGTGCGGCCTGCAGGCGCCGGTGGTGCGCGCGGCGCTGATGATCGGACTCTTCGCGGGCGCCTGGATCGTGCGGCGCTCGCCCGATCCGCTCACCACGCTGGCCGCGGCGGCCCTGGCGATCCTCTTCGTGAGGCCCGGCGAACTCTTCCTCGCCGGCTTCCAGCTCACGTTCCTTGCCGTGCTGGCGCTGTGCACGCTCTACCCGTCGATCGAGACGGCCTGGCGCGCGTGGCGCAAGATCCCCGAAGGGTGGATCGTCGATCCAAACGAGGAGGCCGCGCTACGCGTGCGGCGCCGCGTGCGGCAGGCGCTCTTCGTCTCTTTCGCCGCGTGGGCGGGCACGGCGTCGGTGGTGGCGTGGCACATGGGACGGCTGGCCCCGTGGACGCTGCTGACGAACTTCGTCTCGGTGCCGCTGGCGCTACTGGGCTTGGCCTGCGGCGCGGCGGCGCTGATCCTCGGCGGGACCCTTGGCGGCGTGCTGACGCTTCCGCTTGCGCTGCTGCTGGGTTTCACGCGCAAGTTCGCGGCGCTGCCTGGCGCGAGCATCAACCTTCCCGAGCCCGTGCTGCCGCTGGTGGCGGTCTACGCCGCGATCCTCGCGCTGGCTTGGGTGGAGCGCGGGCGCTACGCGACCTTCCCCCGGCTGGCGGCGCTCTTGCCCGCGAGCCTGGTCATGCTGGCGGCGACGGCGTTGTTCGTGCGCCCTCCGGCTGCGCCGCGCATGACGGTGCTCGATCTTCCCGCGGGGCGCGCGGCGTTGGTGGAGACGCCCACGGGCCAAGCCGCGCTGATTGACTGCGGCGCCGAGGGCCAGGGCCGGAGACTGGCCGAGTGCCTGCTGCGACAGGGCGTGCGCGAGCTGGCGCTGCTGGTGATCACGGAGGACTCGCCCGAGGCCTGCTGCGGCGCGGCGGAGCTGGTGCGGCGCGTGCCGGTCCGGCGCGCGGTGCTGGCGCGGACCGTCGCGCCGAGCATGTTACTGCGGGATCTGCGCGCGCAACTCGAGGCGCAGGGTGTGGCCTGGGAAGCGCCACCGAAGGAAGGCGCGCTGGCCGGGCCCGGCGAGGTGCGCTGGACCTTCGCGAGCGACGCGGCGCCGGGTGCGCTTCCGGGAGCAGGCAGCGAGGCGTTGTGCGTGCGCGTGGCGCTGGGTGGGACGAGCGTGCTGCTGGCGCAGGCGCGTTCGGAGGCCAGCCTGGGCCGCCTTCTTAGTACTGCTCCTCGCGATGCGCTGCGTGCCGAAGTCCTGCGCGTGACGCCCGGAGTCGGCGGGCAGTGGCCGGCCTCGACGGAACGCTTGGTTGCCGCCAGCGGCGCGCGCACGCTGATCGCGGGCCAGGGCGGTTTGTATCCAGAGGAAGGCGCCGGCGTTAACCTGGCGGCGCTGACCATGCAGGAAGGCCTGCGGCTGCTCTCGACGGCACGTGCGGGCTCGCTGCGGTTGGGCGACGGCCCGCGCGGCGAGGTCTACGCCTACCGCGAGGGCGCCTGGAAGGAGCTGCCCTAATAAAGGAGGCGTACGCTACTTCGCGGACGCGGGCACTTCCTTGACGATCTCGGCGACGACTTCGGCAAAGGCCTCGCCCAGGGCCGCTATGCCGTCGGCGACCTGCTCCTTGCTGATCACTAGCGGCGGGCAGATCTTCACCGTCGCGCCCATGAAGCCGACGGGCGTGAACATCAGCAGGCCCTTCTCGACGGCACGTTCGACGACGCGGAAGGCCAAGTCGGGATCGGGCTCGGTGGTGCCGGGCTTTACGCAGTGCATGCCCGCAACCAGGCCCTTGCCCTCCACGCGCGCGACGCGCTCGGCGTACTGCTTGCGGATGGCTTCCAGGCCCGCAAAGAGTTCCTCGCCGCGCGCGGCAGCCTGCTCGCTGAGCTTCTCCTTCACCAGGATCTCGAGGTTGGCCAGCGCGGCGGCAGCGCAGATGGGGTTGCCGCTGTGCGTGCTGGTCATGCTGCCGGGCGGGTAGAGGTCCATAATCTCCGGGCGGCCCAGGACGCAGGAGATGGGCAGCGAGGAGCTGATGCCCTTGCCGCAGCAGGTTAGGTCTGGGACGACGCCGTAGTGTTCGAAGGCGAAGAACGTGCCGCAGCGCCCGAAGCCCGCCTGGACCTCGTCGAAGATCAGCGCGGCGCCGTTCTTCGTGCACCATTCGCGCAGCTGCTTCGCGACGTCCACCGGCATAAAGGAGGCGCTGCCGCCCTGGTAGGACTCCACGATCACGCCGGCGACGTTCTTGGCTTCGACGCCCTTGGCCTTCAGCGCCTGTTCGAAGGCGGCGAAGGTGCGCTGTTCCGGCTTCAGGCGCCAGTCGCCGGGGAAGGGCACCTGTACGTAGTCGGGGTGCTCGTGCGTGATCCAGCTCTTCAGGGCCGGGATGCCGCCGGCCAACTGCGCGCCCAGAGTTCGGCCATGGAAACCGTGCTCGAAGCTGACGATCACATCCTTCTTATTGCCGCCCTGCTTGATGCCCCAGGTTTTGGCCAGCTTCATGGCGCACTCGGTGGCCTCGCTGCCGGTGGTGAGCAGGAAGCACTTCTTCAGTGGCGCGGGCGCCAACTCAGTGAGGCGCTTGGCGAGCGCCGCGCGGGCCTCGTTGGGGAAGAGGTAATTGTGCAGGAGCGGGCTGGTGGCCTGCTTGACGATGGCGTCGGCGATCTCTTTGCGGCCGTGCCCGGCGTTGGTGACCAGCACGCCGCTGGACCAGTCCAGCCAGCGGTTGCCCCAGCGGTCCTTGACCTCGCAGCCGGTGGCACTCTCCCAGACGATGGGGGGCTGGCCGCCCATGCTGGCGGGCTCGTGGGCGCGCAGGGTCTCAAGGAGGGAAATCGACTCGGGGACCGGCAAGGCGGTCTTGATCGTCCGGAATTTTGAATTTACTTGGGGCACTTTTTTTGGGGTCAGGGAGAAGCTTCTGCCGGCCATGGCGGTGTCCTTTTCATGGGTTCCAGGTTGCACACGTGAGACGCTTATTGGGGCTCTGTTTAGGCGCCCGAAGCAACTAAACTAAGAAGGAGTCCGAGGTTGTCAAATAGCATTATGGGGGTACTTTATTGAGGATAATATTAGGAGTAGGCCCAGCCGCAGGATCCGTTTAACCTGCATTCCATACTTGCTTTGCGGAATGGCTTCCGTATAACTTTGGGTCGGTTGCCGCAAAGCCGATACCTGAAGGGTTCTTGCCCAAGTTGGATGGGTAAGCGGTTTTTTGCATGCGGGTAGTACCGTTGTGCCGCCTGGGTAGGGTAAGATAGGTAAGGCGCTTATCCGGCGGGGTCAGCAAGAGAGCCGAAATGCTTTCGGAGGGGTAGACCCGAATGGACAGAGGCGTTCTGAGGTACTCTTTTGGCCTGGCGGCGCTGATTCTCGCGGCGAGCCCCATTCTGCGGGCCGTCGAAGATGTAGTAGCCGACCCCAAAGCCAATCCGTTCCGCGAGGTGATCCTTGAGCCCGAAGGCCGGGGCCAAGAGATGCGCCACTTCTTCCACAAGATGCGGGTGACCTGGACCAATTATTTCAAGGTCTGGGCTGAACCGCGCGAAGACCACCAGTTGGTCACGTTGCAGGAGCTCAAGGCCGAGCCCAAGTTCTTCCTGAAGCGGCAGGTGGAGTTCAGCGTGTACCTGAACGGGCGCGGGTCCTTCTTCCGCCAGATGTCTGCGCCCTTCACGCGGGACACTCACGTCAACATCAGCGCCTGGCCCTACGGCACGGAGTTGTGGGACAGCGAGCAGCGCGAGGACATCTACCCCTTCCTGTACATCGGGATGCATCGAGACGAGTTGATCCGCAAGGTCGACGCGATGCCGAAGTTCACGCCCGTGCACTTCTGGGGCCAGGTCGAGTCCATAAACAACGGCTACTGCTGGATCGACATCACCGACGCCGAAGTGATGAGCGAGACGGCCCACACGCTCAAGACCCTGCGGAATATGGAACTGGCCACCAACCGCCTCCTTAAAAAGGACTGGTCCCTGGCGGCGGCCAACTACCGCGAGGCCATCCAGACCGGCGTGCCGCTGCAGACCGAGATCCGCGCTTACGAAGGCCTGGGCCGCTCCCTCATGGAGATGGGCTACTACGCCAGCGCCCGCGAGGCCCTGGTCGAAGGCCTGGAGATCTACGGCAATCCCCGCGAGAAGTTGGCCGAGGTGCTGAAGCGCGACGAGCGCTGTGTGCAGACGCTGGTGATGCTGGCGCAGTGCGACAGCCACCTGGGCCGCAACGACGAAGCAAAGACGTGTGCCGAGTTGGCCATCGATATGGTGCCGTCCAACGCCGTCGCCCACGCCGAACTGGGCCTGGCACTGGCGCGTCTGGGCGATGTCCGCAAGGGCCTGTGGGAGCTGGCCGCCGCCGAGCGCTTGGCGCCCCGCACCCAGCAGAACCAGATCCAGCTGCCGGAAGCCCATCGCAACCGCGGCCAGGTCTATATCCTGCAAGACAAGTGGGAGGACGCGCTGTCCGAGTACGACACGGCCGTCACCCAGCGTCCGTCCGAAGGCATGTACCACGTCGAGCGCGGCGACGTCCTGATGCACCTCAAGAAGTATGCGGACGCAGAGAACGCCTACAACGCCGCCGTCGACATCCTGCCCACCCGCCCCGAACCGCTGAACCTCGCGGCCCTAGCCGTGAAGAGCCAAGGCGACGAGGCCAAGGCCGCCGGCAAGGCCGAGGACGCCACCAAGCTCTACGAGAAGGCCATCGAGAAGGTGAAGGGCAGCCTCAAGATCGACGACACCTATGCCCCCGCCTACGGCACCTACGCCGAGATCCTGCGCGCGATGGGCAAGGAAGACGACGCCAAGAAGATCCTCGAGGAAGGCGCCAAGGCCAACCCGAAGAGCAGCATGCTGATGGAAGTCCTGTACGACCAGGCCAAGGCCACCGGCGACTGGGAAGCGATGGAACTCGCCGCGTCCAAGGCCGTGCTTCTGAAGCCCAACGACGCGACCCAGCACCTGCGCCTGGCCGATCTGCTCGCCTCGAAGCCTGAGGCCGACTGGAACGGTGCCGAGAAAGAATACGACGTCGTCACGCGCCTGGATCCGTCCAACGCCGACGCCTGGGTCAAGCTGACGCACGCCCGCACCGTGACCAAGGACTGGCGCGGCGGCGTGATCGCCGGCGTACAGGCGGTCAACCGGGCCCCCGAGAACGGCAGCGCCTGGAGCGACTTGGCCGCGTGCCGCAGCCAAATCGGCGACGTGCAGGGCAGCGTCCTGGCGGCCGAAGAAGCCTTCCGCCTCAACGACACCGACATGACTAAGGTTTTCCTGGCCAAGGCATACGTCGACCGCCAGGGTGTCGGCGACGTCGATAAGGCCTACGCGCTGGCCAAGGTGGCCGCCGCGGAAGCCGCCGACGCGAACGTCAAGGCCGGCGCGCACTGCGTGCTCGGCGCGATCCTGCACCTCAAGGGCCAGCACGACGAGGCCCTGGAAGCCTTCGCCGCTTCCGAACCCGTCGCCAACGAAAGTGCCTGGCACCACCTCTGGAAGGGCCGCTGCGAACTGGACCACGGCAACTACGAAGCCGCGCGCACCAGCTTCGATAAGGCCGCCAGCCTCGCCGCCGGCGACGGCACCGCGTCCGTGGCGCTGTCGCGCATCCAGGAAGCGGCGGTGAAGGAATCGAAGGACGTCGCCAAGGCCGAGAAGAAGGGCCAGAAGGAAGGGGTCCACGTCGCCGCCCGGAAGCCCGCAGAAGACCCGCTGGCTGTCGAGGAAGCGCCGAAGGAGCCCGTCGCCAAGGAGCCGGTCGAGCCGCAGACGACCGAGTCCGACGCCAAGCCGGCCGCGCAGGAGCAGAGCAAGGCGGAAGAGCCCAAGAACAGCCCGCCGAAGATCCAGGTTCAGCCCGCCAGCACCGACGAGGGCGAGACAAGCGTCAAGACGCGCTAACCGTTCGCCGGTTTCGATGCCGTTCATTCTCGTCCGGGCTCCGCGTGAGCCCGGACTTTTTTTGGAGCTCCCAACCATGAGCGAAGCCCAACCGCCCGCCCCCTCACCTCAGGAGCCTGCCGGCGACCCGCAGATCGGCATCGATGACTTTGCCAAGGTTCGCCTGGTGACCGCGGAGGTCGTCGAGGCCACGCCGCACCCCAAGGCCGACCGCCTGCTGATCCTGCAGTTAAAGGTAGGCGACCGCCGCAAGCAGATCGTCTCGGGCATCCGCGAGCACTACACGCCGGAACAGATGATCGGCAAGACGATCATCGTCGTGGACAACCTCAAGCCGGCCAAGCTGCGCGGGGAAGTCAGCGAGGGCATGCTGCTGGCGGTCTCGCTGCCCGAAGGCGGGCTGCGCCTGGTAACGACCGACGGCCCGGCGGCCAGCGGCCTCAAACTATCCTGATGCCGCACGGCGCCGCCGCTTCGCAGGCGGCGATGTTGCGGTACTGCAGCGGATTGTGCCGCGGCTGGGGCGGCGGATGCAGGGCCTTGTGCACGCTCGTCAGTCCCACCAGCGCGGCGAACAGAAGCAGGGCCAGCGTGAAGGCCTTGATCACCTCCCGGGCCGAACAGCGGAAGTCCGGCCAGGCCCCCATCAATACGCCCAGTCCCACCATCGGCAGTGCCAGCATCACCCGCCACGTCGCCAGCGAGAGGAACGAGGCCACGGCATAGCCAGCCACTGCTCCGAACGCCACCGAGAAGCCGTGGAAACGGAAGCGCCGCGACGCTTCCATGAAGACCGCCAGGAACAGCACATCTGGAAACGTGGGCGCGACGCTGATGCCATTCCATGCCGGCGGCCAGTTCAGCCGCATCAGGCTCACCGGGTGGCCCGGCCCCACGGTCTCCGGCACCTGAAGCATGCTCAGCCAGGCGTCCCCGGCCGCGGCGCACAGCACCACTACCAGCAGGTGTCCGGGGTGCTCAAGTTGGCGGCCCAGCCAGGTGCCCAGCAGCACCGCCGCCAGCAGCGCGATCTCGAAGCGCGCCAGTGTCGCCAGAGTGCCGCTCAGCGCGGACGCCTCCCGTCCGGTGAGGTCGGCCAGGGCCCGCATGCCCAGCATGGGGCGCTCTGCCGCCGGCAGCAGGTACAGTGCCAGCGCCGCCGCCGCCAGTCCGCCTAACAAGAGGAGGCGGGCGGGTGCGCGAGCGCCCTGGAGCAGGCCCGCCACCAGGGCCGCCAGCACGAAGGCGCCCAGGCGCGGGAAGACGAGCGCCTTCAGACTGCCGCGCGGGAAGCCTTCCGGCGTTTGCAGATTCGACGCGAAGAGACCCAGGACCAGCGCCACGAAAGCCATGGCCAGGACCAGCCGACCGGCAAACTCTGCGGCGGCCGCCGGGGGCGGGTCGGGGAAGGGGCGGTAAGTGCGCGCCGGCATGCGAAGCAGAATCGCTCAAAGCAGGCGGTAGAACAAGTGGATCGGCAACGGGTCGCGCGCGCTCAGGCGTCGTTTCGGTCGGCGGCCTTCTCTTCCAGGATCTGGAGCATGATGTCGACCAGTTCGGGGTCGAACTGTGTGCCGTGTCCGCGGCGCAGCTGTTCGACGATCTGGTCCTGGCTCATCGGTTCCTTGTACGTGCGCCGGCTGGCCATGGTATCGTAGGCGTCAGCCAGGCAGATGATGCGCCCCCACAAGGGGATCTGTTCGGCCTTCAGGCCGGCGGGGTAGCCCCTGCCGTCCCAGCGTTCGTGGTGGTGGGTGATGGCGGGCAGTAGATCCTGGAAGAGTTCGAGCGACGAAAGCAGGTCCCGCGCGATGGTGGGATGCTGCTTCATGATGTCGAATTCCTCGTCGGTCAGCCGTGAGGGTTTGTTGAGGATCTCCTCGGGGATGCCGATCTTCCCGAAATCGTGGAAGACCGCGGCCAGGCCCAGGCGGATCAGTTCTTCTTCGTCCATGCCCTTGCGCCGGCCGATCATGCGCGACCATAGCGCCACCGAGTGGCTGTGGAAGCGCGTGTAGTGGTCCTTGCTGTCGAGGATCTTCACCATCACGGTCAGAATGTTCAGGAACAGGCGCTGGGTGCGCTGGTCGTTCTCGTCGATGAGCGCATTGACGCGGTGGGCAGTCAGCACGGTCTCGACTTTCAGCTCCAGGGCCTCCTCGGAACATTCGCCGACGGGCAGGTAGTCGTGCACGCCCATCTCGCGCATGTGCCGGTGGATTTCAGGGTCGTACCGTTCGCTGGTCGCCAGGACGGGTCCCGGAAAGATCCGCTGCAGTTCCTCGAGCAGGCGCAGGGAATCGGCCAGCAGCGGCGGCAACCCGAAGAGAACCAGATCGGCGCTGCGGCCTTGGCCATTGTTCAGATGCTCTTCCAGCAGCCGCAGCTGGGCATCGAAAGAGAGGACGTTGCGGAAGCCGGCCTCGCGCAGCACGCGTTCCTTGAACTCACGCCACGGTGCGGCGTCGTTCATCACGACGAGCTGGGTCCTGGAGCGGTCGATGTCTTCCAGCGAAGTCACGTCCCTGCTGTCTCCTGAGCACCGCAGCATCCGGCTGGAATCGGCAGGCGCTGGTGCAGCACAAGTGCCTTCCAGACCTATAATTAGGGCCACTGTGCCCCATTAGCTACGTCGCGCCAAAGGGCCGCCGCCTGCAAGGATTTTACACGCTTTAACACGCGCATGTGCAAAAAAGACGGCGCGAAGCGATTTCGAAACCGCTCCGCGCCGTCCGGATGCGCCAAAAGAAACAACTGCAGTGTCTAGCTCGCCGCCGTCTTGGCCGCGTTCAGCGCCTTGTCGTAATCGGGATGCTCGGTCACTTCCTTCACGTACTGCAGGTACTTGATCTTGTCGTCGGCGCCGACGACGAAGACCGCTCGGCTCAGCAGCTGGAGTTCCTTGATCAGCACGCCGTAATTCTCGCCGAAGGACCGGGCGCGGTGGTCGCTGAGCACCTGGATCTTGTCGATGTTCGCCGTGGTGCAGAAGCGGCCCTGCGCGAAGGGCAGGTCCAGGCTGACGGTCAGAACCTTCACGTTGCCGGGCAGTTTGGCGGCGGCCTCGTTGAACTTGCGCGTCTGCTGGTCACAGACGGGCGTGTCCAGCGATGGCACCACCGAGATCAGGCGCACGCTGCCAGCGCTGCTCTTCAGGGTGACCTCGTTGAGTTTCCCGTCGATGACCTTGAAGTCGGGCGCCTTGTCGCCGGCCTTCAATTCTGGGCCGATCGCGGTCAGGGCGTTGCCCTTAAAGGTCACGGCTCCGCTGCGTTCCTTTGCCATGGTGCTGTCCCCCTTATGCAGGTGCCTGGCGCGCGGTTCGATGGGCCAGGGCTTGGTTGCCTTGAAAAAAGCCAGACTGGATACTAATAGGCCACTTGCCGCTTGTACAGGAACCAACCGCGTCCAATGGCATCCATTGATCCACTTTGTCCCTGCGGCGAGTATCTTGAAGGCTGGGCGTCCGCCAACGCGAAAAACCGCCTTGAATGGCGCCGCGGTGGCCACAATACTGCTCGGATAGCCGCATCAAGCAAATCGCCAGGACATCACGGATCGAGAGATCACCAGAAGGCCATCCGCATACGAAAGGAAAAGCCATGCCAACCGTTGAATCGCGCGTGCTTCATCATACGGCAGGTGGCGGAACCTCCAACCGCCACTGGTGGCCGAACCAGTTGAAGCTCGAACTGCTGCACCAGCACTCCGCCAAGTCCGACCCCATGGGCCCGAAGTTCAACTACGCGAAGGAATTCAAGAGCCTCGACTACTGGGCGCTGAAGAAGGACTTGGCCAAGGTGATGACGGACTCGCAGGAGTGGTGGCCAGCCGACTTCGGCCACTACGGCCCGCTGATGATCCGCATGGCCTGGCATGCCGCCGGTACCTACCGCATCGGCGACGGCCGCGGCGGTGGCGGCCGCGGGCAGCAGCGCTTCGCGCCACTGAACAGCTGGCCGGACAACGTCAATCTGGACAAGGCGCGCCGCCTGTTGTGGCCGGTGAAGCAGAAATACGGCCGCAAGATCTCCTGGGCCGACCTGATGATCCTGGCCGGAAACGTCGCACTCGAGACGATGGGATTCAAGACCTTCGGCTTCGGCGGCGGGCGCGAGGACGTCTGGGAGCCGGACCTGGACGTGTACTGGGGCCGGGAGACGGATTGGCTGGACGACAAGCGCTACTCCGGCAATCGCAATCTCGAGAACCCGCTCGCGGCCGTGCAGATGGGGCTGATCTACGTCAACCCGCAGGGCCCCAACGGCAACCCCGATCCGGTCGCCGCGGCGAAGGACATCCGCGAGACCTTCAAGCGCATGGCGATGAACGATGAAGAGACCGTCGCGCTGATCGCGGGCGGCCATACCTTCGGCAAGACGCACGGCGCCGCGCCCGAGCCCCACAAGGGCGCCGATCCGGAAGCGGCCGGCCTCGAGGAGCAGGGCTTTGGCTGGAAGAGCGACTTCGGTTCGGGCAAGGCCGGCGACGCGATCACCAGCGGCATCGAGGTCACCTGGACCACCACGCCCACCAAGTGGAGCAACAACTTCTTCTGGAACCTGTTCAGCTACGAATGGGAACTTACGAAGAGCCCGGCTGGCGCGCACCAGTGGCGGCCGAAGAACGACGCGGGTGCCGGCACCGTGCCGCACGCGCACGACAAGTCCAAGCGCATCGCGCCGTCGATGCTGACCACCGACCTCTCGCTGCGCTTCGACCCCGCGTACGAGAAGATCTCACGGCGCTTCATGGAGAACCCCGACGAGTTCGCCGAAGCGTTCGCGCGCGCGTGGTTCAAACTGACGCACCGCGACATGGGCCCGCGCGTTCGGTACCTGGGACCGGAAGTGCCCAAGGAAGAACTCATCTGGCAGGACCCGATTCCCAAGGTGGACCACAAGCTGATCGGCGAGAAGGAGATCGCGGCGCTCAAGAAGAAGATCCTCGCGGCGCGCCTGCCCGTCTCGCAGCTGGTTTCGGCCGCGTGGGCCTCGGCCTCCACGTTCCGCGGCGGCGACAAGCGCGGCGGCGCGAACGGCGCGCGCGTCCGTCTGGCGCCGCAGAAAGACTGGGAGGTCAACCAGCCGAAGCAACTGGCCAAGGTGCTGAAGGCGCTCGAGGGCATCCAGACCGCGTTCAACAAATCTGCGAAGGGCGGCAAGAAGGTCTCGCTGGCCGACCTTATCGTACTGGCCGGTTGCGCCGGGATTGAGCAGGCGGCGCAGAAGGCCGGGCACAAGGTCAAGGTGCCCTTCAAGCCGGGCCGCATGGACGCCACGGCGGAACAGACCGACGTGGACTCCTTCGAAGCCCTGGAGCCCATCGCGGACGGCTTCCGCAACTACCTGAAGGGCAAGTACAGCGTGCCGGCCGAAGCTCTGCTGATTGACAAGGCCCAACTCCTGACGCTGACCGCGCCCGAGATGACGGCGCTGATCGGTGGCATGCGCGTCCTCGACACCAACGCCGGCGGCACGAAGCACGGCGTCCTGACCAAGCGCCCGGGCGTCCTGACCAACGACTTCTTCGTGAACCTCCTCGACATGGCCACCGAGTGGAAGCCGGGTTCGAAGGACGAGGATGTCTTCGAAGGTTGCGACCGCAAGTCGGGGAAGGCCAAGTGGACCGCCACACGTGTGGACCTGGTCTTCGGTTCGAACAGCCAGCTGCGGGCGTTGGCCGAAGTCTACGGCTGCGAGGACGGCGAGAAGCAGTTCGTGGAAGACTTCGTCGCGGCCTGGAACAAGGTCATGAATCTGGACCGCTTCTAACCACTGCTAAGACGGTCTGTACGGGCGCGCGGGGAGCCAAGCTTCCCGCGCGCTTTTGTTTCCCCGGCTGAAAAGCCGTTCCACGGAGTGAGCGCCACAGCCCGGTGCTTTGGTGCAGGGAGCATGCACCAGTCGGCCACCTTTCTCGTAACATATTTCATCTAAACGGGTTGTGGCGTCGGAGCAGGGGGCGGGAAAAACACCTCCGCGCCTGCCCAGGATGACTTGAATGTGCTCCTGCGCAGTAGTACCCTATTAGCGGTGTTGCGGAGGAAGGGGCCCAAGCGGGCCTTTTCTTTTTTTACCCGCACGCCTCGGGACAACCGAATACGGACAATCAAATAGGAGGCTCAGTACAACATGGTGGAAGGACCGGAGTTACTGCGACTGATCGACTCGATCCATCGCGACAAAGGCATCGGCAAGGAAATTCTTTTTGAGGCCATCGAACAGGCCCTGATCACCGCCGCGCGCAAGCGCTGGGGGCCGCACGGCAACCTGTCGGTCAAGATCAACCGCATTACCGGCGACCTGGAGGCCTACGAAGACGGCCGCCGCGCCGATCCCAGCCAGTTCGGCCGCATCTCCGCGCAGACCGCCAAGCAGATCATGATCCAGAAGATCCGCGAGGCCGAGCGCGACGTCATCTACAGCGACTACGAAGCCAAGATCGACACCCTCGTCAACGGCACCGTCCAGCGCTTCGACAAGGGCGCCATCATCATAAACCTCGGCCGCACTGAAGGCATCATTCCGCGCTCCGAGCAGATCTTCAACGAGCAGTACCGGCCCGGCGACCGCATCCGCGCCTACGTCGTGAAGGTTCAGAAGAAGGGACAGAAGGTCATGATCATCCTGTCCCGCACGCATCCCAACCTGGTCAAGGAACTCTTCAAGCTCGAGGTTCCCGAGATCGGCGATCGCATCGTCGAGATCAAGGGCATCGTCCGCGAGCCTGGCCACCGCACCAAGATCGCCGTCTTTTCCAGCGACCTCAAGGTCGATGCGATCGGCGCCTGCGTCGGCGTGCGCGGCACCCGCATCCGCAACATCGTCGAGGAACTGGGCGGCGAGAAGATCGACATCGTGCGCTGGAGCGACTCGCCGGACCTCTTCATCCGCAACGCGCTGTCCCCGGCCGAGATCACGGCGGTGGAGCTGGACCGCGAGAGCCAGCATGCCCGCGTGATCGTCCCCGAAGACCAGCTGAGCTTGGCCATCGGCAAGAAGGGCCAGAACGTGCGCCTGACCGCCAAGCTCACCCACTGGCACATCGACATCATGACCGAAGAACAGGCGCGCCGGCAGCGCGAGCGCGAACGCGCCGAGATCTACAAACTGCCCAACGTGCCGGACGGCATGCCCGAGAAGCTGCTGCTCAACGGCATCACTTCGCTGCGCACCCTGCTGGTCAAGGGCGCCGACCACCTTCAGACGATGTACGAACTCAGCGAGGAAGACGCGAAGGCCCTCGTCGAGTACGCCGGCAAGCGCCAGGAGGAAGCTCTGGCCGAGTACGCGGCCGAGGAAGCCGCCGCGCGCGAAGCCGCCGATGCCGAGAAGCGTGCACGGCTCGAGAAGGAAGCCGCCGAGAAGGCGGTTACCGCCGCTGCGGCGGGGGGCGCGTCGGAGGAGGCCTCCGTGGCCACCGCGCAGCCCGAGAAGGAAGGCGAAAAGGCGTGAGTGGGTTGAGGAGGCCGTAGGCCCTTTCGGCGCCGTCGCCGGGGGGGCTTCGACGGCCCGCCCCGCGACCGGAACTAGGCGTCGAAAGGAAACGCATGGCCAAGACGGATACCAAGACCGCCGTCCAAGGTATGAAGGTCTCCGACCTTGCGAAGGAGTTCCGCGTCACCAGCAAGGTCCTGATCGCACGATGCGCTGAACTCAATATCAAGGTCAAGAACCACGCTACCATTCTGACCCGTGGCCAGTGCGACCGTATTCGCGCCAAGCTGGGCGCCGGCGAAGTCCTGCGCGCTGAGATCGAAAAGAAGAAGACCGCCGTCGTCGACGCCAAAGCCACCCGCAAGAAAGGCGTCAAGAAGGCCGGCCCGGACGAAGCGTCCAGCGCTGTGGATGCAGTCTTTGCGCCGCCCACGCCCGCTATGCCCGATGCGCCCGCGCCTGAGATTCCTCCGCCGCCGGCGCAGGAGCTGGACGAGGCGATCGAAGAAGAAGCGCCCGTCGAAGAGGTCGTCGAAGAGGTGGCCGAGGCGCCTGCCGCCCCGGAGCCCGAGCCGGTGGTCGAACCCGCCGCGCCCGTTGCGCCGGCCGTGGCCGAGCCACCCCCTGCGGCGCAGCCGGCCGCGCCACCCAAGCCGCGCATGATTCCCGCCGGACCCGAAATCGCCAAACCCATTCGCCGCGACGACGCTTCGTCCAGCAGCGATACGCGCTTCGGCGTCGTCATCAGCGCCGATGAGGCCAAGAAGCTGCACGGCGACGTCGAACCCCGCCGCAAGGGCGGCCAGGTCGTTTCAGAGAAGGTGGACGAATTCAAGGCGCAGGTCTCGTATCCGTCGCTTCCGGATTCCGCGTTCGAGGAAGAGGCGCGCCGGGCGGGCCGCGGAGGCGCCGGCGCCCGCAGGGGCGGCGGACGCGGCATGCCATCGGGACGCAGCGGTCCGCGCCGCGGCACCGCGCTGCTGCTGGAGCAGGAACGCCGTCGCAAGGGCCCCGGCGCCAAGCGCCGCAGGCAGCAGACGACTACCACCATCGTTCGTACGGGCCCAGCGGAAGTCACCAGCCCGGTGACCGTCAAGAGCCTGTGCGAGGCCCTGGGCATCAAGTCCAGCGTGCTGGTAGGCAAGTTCTTCGCGGAAGGCAAGACCGTCACCATCAACGACATTCTGCCGGACGACGAAGCTGAACTGTATGCCAGCGAGTTCGATCCGCTGAAGTTCGGTATCAAGATCAAGAAGGCGCGCGACGTAGAGGAAGAGATGCTCACGGCGGCCGACGAGCCCGACAAGCCGGAAGACCTGAAACCCCGCGCGCCGGTTGTGACCGTGATGGGCCACGTCGACCACGGCAAGACCTCGCTGCTGGACTACATCCGCAAGGCGAAGGTCGCCGAAGGGGAACACGGCGGCATCACCCAGCACATCGCGGCCTACAAGGTCGAGACGCCGCGCGGCCAGGTCTGCTTCCTGGACACCCCGGGCCACCAGGCCTTCACCGAGATGCGCGCGCGCGGCGCCAACGTCACGGACATCGTGGTCCTGGTCGTCGCCGCCAACGACGGCGTCATGCCGCAGACCGAGGAAGCCATCAGCCACGCCAAGGCCGCCGGCAAGTCCATCATCGTCGCCATGAACAAGATTGACCTGCCCGACGCCAACCCCGACCGCGTCAAGGGCCAGCTGTCCGCCAAGGAAGTCTTCGTCGAAGGCTACGGCGGCGAGACCGGCTGCGTTTCCGTTTCCGCCAAGACCGGTACCGGCATCGACGACCTGCTCGAGCGCATTTTGCTCGAAGCCGAAGTCCTGGAACTGAAGGCCAATCCGGACAAGCGCGCCGTCGGTACGGTGGTCGAGGCCCACAAGGATCCGGGCCGCGGCATCGAGGCCACCGTGCTGGTCCAGGAGGGCAGCCTGGAGCCCGGCGATGTCGTCATCTGCGGGCACGCCTACGGCACCGTCCGCCAGCTGCTCGACCACCGCGGCAAGGAGCTGGAGGTTGCCGGACCCGCGACGCCCGTGCTCATCACAGGCCTCAACGAGGTGCCCCTGGCGGGCGAGCGCTTCCACGTGCTTGCCGACATCAAGACAGCCGCCCAGGTGGCCGAGACGCGCGCGATGCGCCTGCGCCAGGAAGGCCTCAGCCGCCGCCGCCACGTCACGCTGGAGAACCTGCACGACATGCTGGCGCACGGCGAGGTCGCCGCGCTGAAGCTGGTGCTGAAGGTGGACGTGATGGGCTCGCTGCAGCCGGTCGAGACCGCGATCCTGCAGCTGGCGACCGACGAAGCCCGCGTCGAAGTCATCCACTCGGGTGTCGGCGCCATTAACGAGACCGACGTCCACCTGGCCGACGCCTCCGACGCCATCGTCATCGGCTTTAACGTCTCCGCCGACCCCGGCGCGCGGCGCCTGGCCGAGGAGCGCGGCGTGGACCTCCGCATCTACAACATCATCTACGAGGTGGTGGATGAGATGCGCAAGGCGCTCGAAGGGCTGCTCAAGCCCATCGAGCAGGAGTCCGTGCAGGGCCACCTCGAGGTGCGCCAGACCTTCAAGATTTCGAAAATCGGCACCATTGCGGGCTGCTTCTGCATCGACGGCACCATCAGCCGAAACCACCAAGTGCGTCTGATCCGCGACGGCAGGCCCGTCTGGAACGGCAAACTGGCCAGCCTCAAGCGCGTGAAAGACGACGTGCGCGAGGTGCGCGAAGGCTTCGAGTGCGGCATCAAGCTCGACGGCTACGACGACGTCAAACAGGGCGACCTCATCGAATCCTTCACGGTCGAGTCCGTCGCCCGGACGCTCGACGGGGCCAAGAACAAGTAGCGCGGCGGGCCAGGGCCCCCCGGGAATCTCGTCATGTGGGTTGCCGTCGCACGTCTGGATATCATGATTCCCGGCGCCCGTTCGCTGAAGGACCGGCGGCAGGCGGTGAAGAGCCTCAAAGAACGCCTTGCCGGACGTTTTCCCGTCGCCTGTGCCGAGGTGGACGACCGCGAATCCTGGACCCGCGCAAGCCTGGGCGTCTCGGCTTGCGCAAACGAGAAGGCCTTCGTCGAGGAGTTGATGGGGGAGGTCGTTCGGTATGCCGGTAACGACCATGGCGTGATGCTGGGTCCGGTGCAACAGGCCTGTTTCCGCTTCCCCGAGGAATGCCCCGGGTTGGAGGGGCCGTGGAACGAAGACGAAAGCGAAGACGGAATCTGATCTCGGAGAGGGCGCCATGGGCGTGCGCATCGAACGACTGAAGGAAGTGATCCGCGAAACGGCCGCCGAGGTGATTCTCAACGAGCTGAACGATCCGCGCATCGGTTTCGTCACCGTTACTCAGGTGGACTTGAGTCCGGACCTCAGCCACGCCGTCATCTCCGTTTCGATCTTCGGCAGCGAGGCCCAGAAGCGCACCACCATGCGCGGCCTGCAGACCGCGCGCGGCCGCGTTCAGTCGCGCATCGCGAGCCGCATGCAGACCCGCGTCACGCCGCACATCGTCTTTGAACTCGACGAATCCATCGAACAGGCCTTCCGCATCCAGGAGAAGATTCGGGAAGCGCGCGCCAGCGACCCCGACGGCGGAAAATCGCCGCTGCCTGAAGATGGAGCGCCTTCCGAATCCCCGTTGTCCTGATGGAGGGACGTACTATGCGAACGCCGAGGCTCTCGACCGCCTTCCGTTTCCGCTTGGGCCGCCTGCTGCTGGCGGCCGCCTGCGTGCTGGGCCTGACTGCGGGCACCGGTTGCAGCAGGCCGCGCATGCCCACCATGACTGGCGAAGGCAAGCTCCATGACATGACCGCCCTGCGCCGCGGGATGACGCAGAACGAAGTCGAGCGCATCATGGGCAAGCCGATGAAGACCGTCTTCGAGGAAGGCATGCAGGGCATGGATATGGGCGTCTACTACTGGGTCTATCCGGAAGGCCGCGTGTACTTCAATCACGACGGAGTCTTCAAGGTGGTCCCGTACTCGAAGTAGCGGCATTCTTCGGCGGTCAGCCGGCGGCGCTCGCCGGCCGCGGGCGTACTGGACAGACACTTCATGATGGCTATCGAACGCAGCTCCATTCCTCAACGCGGCGTCGCGGTGCTGGCCGTGCTGCTGGCTTCCTGCGCCTGCGCGCAAGCATTGGGGCAGGATGCACCTGCGTTTCCCCCCGCGGGGTATAAGCCGGGAGCCAGCCCCTACACACTCATCACACATACCGGGTACTGGGCGTACGCACTGATGGCGCTGGTCGGCGGCATCGTGTTCACGATCCTGCCCAGCACGCTCGTCTTCTTTAAGCAGGTCCTGCGGTGCGCTCAGCGCAAGAACTTCGCCTATCTTCCCGATGCGCTGGATGCCGACGGCCTGATCGAACTGCGGGACACGCCCCTGAGCCGCAAAGGCCCCGTGTTGCCCCTGCGCCGCGCCCTGCGTGCGGGCCTGGTTTCGGGAAGGGGCGGGCTGCTGGTCTCCAAATCCGCGGTTCTGGCCGCCTGGGAGGCGCAGCGTGCTTCCTTCCGGTTTTGGCCGCGGATGGCGGCGTGCCTGGGTGTCATCTCGCTGGTGCTCTGCATCGTGGCCGGCCTGCAGGTGATCGGGCCGTCCTTGACGTACTGGAACGTGGCCGTGCAGCGCGAAGAGTTGCCCGACATGACGCGCATTGCGCCGTTGTTCGACTACGCCTACGCTTTTCTGCTCTGCGGCATGACCACCTGTTTCATCTCGGTGCTGCTGTTCTTCGGATTTGACTTCGCGATCCAGAACCGCTTCAACGCTGCCACGCTGCTGCTGGTCGACTATCTGGGCGCCGCCGACGAACGCGAAGCGTTCGCGGCCCTGTCCGCCGCGCGCGCCGGCGCGCCGGCCGATTCCCTGCACGCGGAACGATGAAGCCATGGCCTTCCGCGCGCGCAAGGCCGTGCACCGACTCAAGTCCGCCGATTACCTGCCTGCAGGCCGCCTGCCCCTGGAAATCCGATTCGCCGACGTAAACAGGATGGTTCCGCCCCACGACCACGAATTCTTCGAGATCGCCTTGGTCACGCGCGGCCGCGGCGAGCACTACACCAGCCGCCGCCGCGTGCTCACCGCCGCCGGCGACGTGTGGGTGATGCGCCCTGGCCATTGGCACACCTACATGAACGTGCGCGGACTGGGTGTCTACAACTGTTTGATCGGCTCGAAGCTCTTCCGTTCGTTGACGCCGGTCCTGAGGGAGACCCCCGGCTTGGTGGAACTCTTCTGGCGCGGCCCCGCCATGCAGGCGCGAGACGGCGGCTACCTGGTCCGGCTGGCGCCCGTGCAGCGCCAGCGCGCGGCCGACCTGCTCGACGCGATGGCCGCCGCACAGCAGAAAAAGGCCGATTCCGGAGCGGTGGAAGCCCGCGGCAACCTGCTCCTCTACCTCAGCCTGCTCGCCGAGGCGGTGGACGCGCAGGCGGCTGCGAAGGGCGGAACCGCCAAGACCCTGGCCCAGGCGCGTGTTCCGGCCGGCGTTGCCGCGCTGGATATTCTCGAGACGCTCTATGCCGACGATCTTACGGTCGCCGACCTCGCCCGCGAGGTTGGCTTAAGCGCCCCGCACCTGACGCGGGTCGTGCGCGCGTTGACGGGCCTGCCGCCGATGCGTTACCTGGCCGGGGTTCGCGCTCAGCGCGCCTGCGCCCTTTTGGCGGGCACCGCCCGGTCCATCACGGCCATTGGCGCGACGGTGGGCTGGGCCGACCCCAATCTCTTTGCACGCCGCTTCCGGCAGCAGCTGGGCGTCTCGCCCACGGCCTACCGCAAGCTCCATGCCGAGCAGCGCCCGTGATCGTTTTGTGCTAGTCGGGGCCGGCCCCGGGCTAGCCTTCCAGGCCCCCGGCCGGGTTTAATCCTCTCCACGGGCCGCGCACGGCGGACCCCTGCGAACGGAGAGGAAACGGCCATGCTCAAGTCCTGCATAGATTACGACCGCACCATTGAGGTCACCGAGGCCCAGGTGACCTTCTACCAGAAGAACGGCTACGTCCAGATCCACAATGTCCTGACGCCGGAAGAGGTGGATCAGATTCGCGCCGACCTGGCCGAGGCGATCGAAGACCGCAAGGTGGGCAAAACCAGCGACGGGCGCGGCGAGAACCAGTTCTACAAGAAGGTCTTTCTGCAGCAGGTGAACCTGTGGCGGGACCACGAGGGCGTGCGGCGCTACGTGCTCTCGAAGCGCATCGGCGAGATTGCGCGGCGTTTGGCGGGCGTGGCGAAGATGCGTCTGTGGCACGACCACGCGCTCTTCAAGCTGCCCGAGAACAGCGTCGCCAGCGACTGGCACCAGGACTGGGTCTATTGGCCCATGAACCATGCCGGGGCGCTCTCGTGCTGGATGGCGCTGGACGACGTGGACCTGGTCAACGGCTGCCTGCAGTTCGTCCCTGGCAGCCACCGCTGGGGCATCTTCCCGGCCATCGCCCTCGGCACGGGCAAGAAGGACCTGGAGCACATGCTCGATGAGCAGGAGCAGGCGAAGTTCAAGCCCATCGCGATGCCGATGAAGGCCGGCAGCTGCACGTTTCACGACGGCCTGACGTTCCACTATGCGACACCGAACCTCAGCGACAAGCCGCGCCGCGCATTCGCCACCATCTACCAGCCCGATGGCACCACTTTCCGCAAGCGGCAGCACTGCGTCACCAACGATCTGAACCTTCCGGACGGTGCGCCGCTGAACCAGGACGCGTACTTCCCCGTCGTCGCTGAAGGTGCACCCGGCGCAACCTCGACCTTCTTCGACGCGCGGGAAAAGCTCGAGGAGGCGAAGCTGCTCAATCCGCAACGCGAGGCTCGAGCGCGCCAGCGCGCGGAGGCGTAGCCGGTTTCGGCAGCCTTGCGCTCGCAATCCCGGCGGCAATGGCTATCCTTGCTTCTTTTCCGACACTGTAGGAAAGGAGCGCCGCCGCCGTGAAGATTCAGCGCCTGGTCTTTCCGGACAAACACCGCTGCGAGGTCGAGGACGCGGAGCTGGAAGAGCGCCTGGGCCCCGGCGAAGTGCTGGTGCGCGTCAGGGCCAGCCTCGTCAGCGCCGGGACGGAGCTCGCGATGTTCAACCGCGAGCACCGCGGCTTCGACGAGCCCGACTTCGCCTACGCCAAGTACCCTTTCCGCCCCGGCTACGCCGCGACCGGCGAGATCGTGTCCGGCGCCGGCGACCTGAAGCCCGGTACCCGCGTGCTGCTGGGGTGCAACCACGCGACGTTCACCAAGGCCAAGGCCGACCACGTGCGGATCCTGCCGGACGACCTGCCCGACGAACACGCGCCGTTCCAGAAGCTCCTTGCCATCGCCATGACCTCGCCTCGCCTGGCGCCAGCGAAGCTGGGCGAGCAGGTCGTCGTGATCGGCATGGGCGTGGTGGGCAATCTCTGCGCGCAGCTGTACGGCTTGTCCGGCGCGGGCGCGGTGGCCGGCGCGGACCTCAGCGAGGCGCGGCTGCGGAAGGCCGCCGACTGCGGCGTGCCGCTGCAGTTCCATGTCGCGCATCGCCCGCTGACCGAGTGGGTGAAGGACCTGGGCAAGCGCGGAGCCGAATTGGTCGTCGAGGCGACGGGTTCGCCACGGGCCATCAACGACGCGCTGAAGGCCGTCGCCGACCGCGGCATCGTGGTGCTGCTGGGAAGTCCGCGCGGGAAGATGGAACTCGACCCGTATTTCGACATCCACCGCAAAGGTTGCGCCGTGATCGGCGCGCACGGCCGCAACGTCGACAAACTGACGCAGTTGCGCGACGAGCCCCTGCTGTTGGATTGGATCCGCACCGAACGCATCAAGGTTGCGCCGCTGATCACGCACCGCATGCCCATGGCGGAGGGCCTGCGGGCCTTCGAGGGCTTGCGCGACAAGCCCGACGAATTCCTGGGCGTGATCCTGACCTACTGATGCGCGGGGTCTAGCCGTCCTTCGAGTAACCCCAGGCTTTCATTACGCTTTCGTTGAGCTTCCAGAACAGATCGCGCATCTTGGGCGGCATCTCGTCTCGCCAGCTGCCGATTACGCCGCGGCGGTAGAACGTCGGCGAATCCTCCCGCAGGAACTCGAAAGTCGGCACCTTTGCCCCTTTGCGCGGCGTCAGCGGCAGCCCGATGGTGCGCGCGGCGGCTTCCAGGCAGAGTACCGGGTCCTTTACCAGTTCCTCGAAGCGAATGACCGCCGTCGCGGGGCGCAGGGACCAGGCTCGCACGTTCTGCATCCAGGTGCCGAAAGGCGAGCGGGCTTCCTTGATCAGGGTCTTCATGCGCCGTTCGAACGCACGGGCCGAAATCGGGCCTTCGATCCTCTCGAGCTTCCGCAGGATGTACCACGTGTAGCTTACGGTTGCGTCGCGCCCGTCGCGAACGATATAGATCGCCGGAAACGAGTCGCCGCGCGGAAGATCGTGGATCTTGATCCCGTGCCACTCGGGGAGCTGCTGGTATTCGGCGAGTTTGGTGGACGGGTCCAGTAGCATGCCCTCCCGGCTCGGCTCAATGCCCAGGCCTTCGGGGTAAACCGACCCGGAGCGCACGCCATAGTAGTGGAACAGCACTTCGCGCGTGAAAGAGTTGCCCGACCGCGGATAGGAGGCGATCCAGACGATCATGGGCAGGCGCTACTTGCGCGCCGCCAGGATCATCTCCCGGAAGCGCCCGAAGAGGTAGAAGCTGTCGTGCGGGCCGGGGCTGGCCTCGGGGTGGTACTGCACCGAGAAGGCCGGGAATTCCTTGTGCTTGAGGCCTTCCACGGTCTTGTCGTTGAGGTTCACGTGGGTGACCTCGACGTTCTTCAGCAGCGACTTGGGATCGACCGCGAAGCCGTGGTTCTGGCTGGTGATCTCCACCTTGCCCGTGGCCTCTTCGAGCACCGGATGGTTGGCGCCGCGGTGGCCGAACTTGAGTTTGTAGGTCTTCATGCCCAGCGCCAGGCCCAGGAGCTGGTTGCCGAGGCAGATGCCGAAGACCGGCACCTTGCCCAGCAGGCCTTTGATGGCTTCGGGCGCGCCGGTGACAGCCGCGGGGTCGCCGGGGCCGTTGGAGAGGAAGACGCCGTCGGGCTTGTGCTTGAGGATGTCGGTGGCGCTGGACGTCGCCGGCACGACGGTGACCTCGGCGCCGACTTCCTGCAGGCACCGCAGGATGTTCTGTTTGATGCCAAAATCCACGGCGACGACCTTGAACGCGTTGGGCGCGTGCTTGGCGGCGTCGGTTTCGGCGCGGCCGAAGCCCGGAACGAAACCGCCTTCCCAGCGGTAAGGTTCCTTGCAGCTGACTTTGGCCGCGAGGTTCTGGCCTTCCATGCGCGGGCCGGAGCGCGCGCGGTCGACCAGATCGGCGTCGGACAGCTTCTCACTTTCCGGGGCGCAGGACAGCACGCCGCGCATCACGCCGGCGACGCGCAGTTTCTTGGTCAGCGCGCGGGTGTCGATCTCGTCCATTCCCGGCACGCCCGCCTTGGCCAGGAACTGGCTGAGGTCCGCGTCGGAGCGGTAGTTGCTGCGCTGGCCGCTCAGTTCGCGGATCAGGAAGCCTTCCACGTGCGGCTTGGCGGATTCGTTGTCCTGTTCGTTGACGCCGTAGTTCCCGATCAGCGGGTAGGTCATGGTCACGATCTGCCCGGCGTAGGACGGGTCGGTGAGGATCTCCTGGTAGCCGGCCATGCTGGTGTTGAAGACGACTTCGCCAAAGCGGTCCACTGGTGCGCCGAAAGCGCGGCCGCGGTAGACGGTTCCATCTTCCAGGACCAGGCGGGCGGTCGGTCGCGTGGTGGCGCTCAAGGCGGTTCTCCTCGGCTCTAAGCGGCTCGGGGGCTTGGCAGCAGGCTCTAGCATTCCAGCTCGCTAATTTTTATCCGGCGTTTGAGGGCGGCGCAACGAATAACAGGCCGTCCGGGGCGTTGCCGGAGGAGCGCTCAGGCCTTATTAAAGAGGTCATGAGCGACGCGAACGGCACCCCGCAGGGCGACGACCGGTCCCGGCGGCTGGCCGAACTGGAGGCTACCTGGGAAGCCCGCTACCGGCTGGAGCCCAAGCTGCCCACGTCGGCGCTATTGACGGGCGCGGTGGCGATGGCGACGGGGTTCGGGACTGTGATGTTCTTGGGTTTCGCGTGGGCCACCGGCTGGCCGCGGATGTTCGTGATCCACTCCGTGGTCTTTGGCGTGCTGTCGCTTGTGCTGGGCCTGCTGAACCGGTACTTCGCCCGGCGCTGGTTCCGCTCGGTGGAGACGTGGAGCGCCGAACGCCGCAGCCTGGCCGCCGAACTGGAAGCCCTGCGCGGGACAGCTAATGGCCCGCGTCCGAACTCGGGCCGCCCTTCTTGATGGTCAGGTAGCAGTTGCGGCAGTAGATGGGCCTGCTGGGATCGGGCTTGAACGGCACGGAAGTCTCGGTGCCGCAGACCGAACAGACGGCCTTGTGGAAGTCCTTCCCGCCGGACCGACCGCCGCCCGAACCGCCGTACCCGCCGCCTCCACCCCCACCGCCGACGGCCGGAGCGCGTTCGGATTTGCGCTGGCTGCGGCAGGCCTTGCAGCGGCGCGGTGGCTTGAAGCCGCGCTCCTCGTAGAAGGCCTGTTCGCCTCCCGTGAAGGTAAAGGGTTTCCCGCAGTCGCTGCAGGTAAGAACCTTGTCTTCCCGGGCGTTGCCGGGGGCCGAATCCTGGTGCTCGTGCTCCATAGCCTGGTCTCCTTTGCTCCGCCGGAACAAGGGCAGGACAACTCCGTTTCTTACCCGTTCTCCTCGGACGCCTGGCCAGCCGGTTCGGACGCGGGCTGGGGCTTGGTGCCGCGGCCTCCGGACCGGTTCTGTTTCACGGATTCAAAACAGGGATCGCAATAAACGGGACGGTTGGTGGACGGTTCAAAGGGCAGGGTCGTGCTGGCGCCGCAGGCAGAGCAGACAGCTTCGACGGATTTGCCGCTGCGCCGGCCGCGGCGGCGGCGCCTGCCGCCTTCACCGGAACCATCGCCGGCGCTTTCGCGGGCGCCCGAGGATTCGCTGCGCGGAGCCTGCTCGCGGGACCGTTCGCCGACGCGTCCTCTGCGCTCGCCGCGCCGCGGACGGCCCTTGCCCCGGCCGCCTTCCTTAGGCTCGAGGTAGACCTCGGGCTCGTCGCGCTCGCCGGTGTCCTCGGTGCGGAACTCGGGCGGCGGCTCGGCGGCCGGATGAGGCCAGAAGCAGCTTTCCAAGGCGTCGTACTTGATGGCATGGATCTCGCGGTTGATCAGCTGCTCGATGCCGGTCAGGAAGTGGGCCTCTTCGGGCGTGACGAAAGTGAAGGCCTTGCCGAGGCGGTTCATGCGCCCGGTGCGGCCGATGCGGTGCACGTAGTCCTCAAGCTTGTAGGGGATGTCGTAGTTGACGATGTGGGTGATGTTGTCCACGTCGATGCCGCGCGAAGCGACGTCGGTGGCGACCAGCAGCTGCACCTTGCCGGTGCGGAAGCGCGTCATGATCTTCTCGCGGCGGGTCTGCACCAGATCGCCGTGGATCTCCTTGGCGTTGAGGTGCACGGTCTTGAGTTTCGCGGCAAGGCGCTTCGCGCTGGCCTTGGTGGTGCAGAAGATGATGGCCAGGCCGGGGCGCTCCACGTCCAGCAGCTTCAGGAGCATTGGCCACTTCTTCTCGCGTTCGGCGACCATGTAGAACTGCTCGACCGATTCGACAGTCAGGTTTTCCGGCGCGGTCCAGACCTCCTTGGGCTCGTGCATAAAGCGTTGGACCAGGAGGCGGATATCGTCGGGGATGGTGGCTGAAAGCAGCAGCGTCTGGCGCTCCTTGGGGCAGTGCCGCAGGATGTATTCGATGTCCTTGCGGAAGCCCAGGTCCAGCATGCGGTCGGCCTCGTCCAGCACCGCGACCTGGATTCCGCTCAGGTCCAGCCGCCGCGCGCGCATGTGGTCCATCACGCGCCCAGGCGTGCCCACCACCAGGTTCACGCCGCGCCGCAGGGCTTCGATCTGCGGGTCGTAGCTGGAGCCGCCGTAGAGCGTCACGGAGCTGAGGCCCAGGTTTTTGCCCAGGCGTTCCACTTCGCCGTGGATCTGCAGGGCCAGTTCGCGGGTGGGCGCCAGGATCAGCACCGCGGGGCGGTCGTCCTTGGCCTTAACGCGCTGGAAGACGGGCAGCAGGAACGACGCGGTCTTGCCCGTGCCGGTCTGGGCCTGGCCCAGGACGTCACAGCCTGTCAGCGCCTGGGGGATGAACAGGGCCTGGATGGGCGTGGGCTGCTTGAAGCCCGCGTCCTTCAGGTTGGCCAGCACGGCGTCGTTGAGGCCCATGGCCTCGAAGGAGGCCGCCGGTTCCGGGGCCTGCTCGGGGGAGTCGCTCGTGTTGGAAGGGCCGGCTTGCGCCAGGAGGTCTGTGGTCATTGAGTTCTTTTATGATTTCCTTTTGCCTTCGGTGAGCAGCTGGGCGAGGACGCGGAGCATGTCGGTTTCGGTAACGATACCGACGATGTGTTTAGACGAGCCTTCCACGACCGGAAGGCAACCGATCTTGTACTTGCTCATCAAATTGGCCGCGTCGCCCACGGTGTCGATCGGAGTGATCGTCTTGACGTCCTCTACCATGATTGTCTTGATCTTCGTCAGGGCCGGAAGGTACAGGCCTTTCGGCGCGCTCTGCGGGCCGTCCTTTTCCACCATCGAGAGCCGCAGGTCGCGGTCGGTGACGATGCCGACCAGTTTGCCGTCCTGCACCACGGGAAGGTGCCGGATGCGCTGGGTGCGCATCATCACCAAAGCGCGGTCCAGGCCGGCTTCGGGGGCGATGGAGACGACCGGCGTGCGCATGATCTCCTGAACGGTCACGGATTCCTCCCCTGGGGTTTGACGACGCCTTGGCGCACGGGATCCTCGGGTTTGATCACCTTCACGTTGCCCGGTTCCGGATCGAACTGCTTCGGGCGGCGCAGTTCCCGGTTGCCCGGCGTGATGACGGTGTCGCGCACCGGTTTGTCCGGATTGTCGTCTTCGCCGGTGCCTATGCCGTCCCCGGGTCCGGGCACTTTTCCGCCCGGCTTCAGGCTGCCGCTGCCGACCTTGGGCGGCACCGGAATGCGGTAGGGCGCATACAGGTCCTCGACCGGCGGCACCGAACGGTAGGGGCCGACGCGGTCGCGCTGCTTGAGCCACTGAAGATGCGGATTGAAGAGCATCCGCGTCTCCGGCGGCCACAGGCTGGTGGGGCATTCGAACAAGGCGCGGCTTTCCCAGTATCTGGCTTCGTCCAGCCTGCCCGCCTGGCCGGCGTGCGCGGCCAACTCGGCGAATGCCCGCGAGGCCAGGGTCGCATGCCAGCCGTACTGCTGCAGGAGGGCCTTGAGCTTCTGCTCGGTTCCAGCTCCGCCCTGCCGGGCTTCGGCAAAGGCATCTTCGCCGCTGCGCTTCAACTCTTCAAGCGAACGAAGGCCATGGAATCGGCCTTCGACCTGCAGCCCCAGCACCTGTACGTCCCCGCGCGCCACCAGGTTCAAGCGCCAGCGCGTGTAGCCGGCATCGCCGCGGCGCAGGATCTCGGCGTCGCCGATGCCCCACGCCGTCGTGCCTCCGGCCAAGTCCAGCCACAGGCGGTGGCTGCCGCCGGCGCCCAGGTTCATGCGCGCCCATTTCGGCTCCCGGCGGCCTTCGCGGCTCAACTCCGCCGACGGGGTCCCGCCGACCGCGTCCACGGCCAGCGACCAGCGCGGTGTGGGTGACGCCACGTCCTTGCCGTCCAGGGGATGGGCGTCCAGGAAAAGCGCGCCGCGTGCGCCTTCGCCCAGGTAGACCTCAAGCATCACGCGGCACGGCCCCTCCAGCGTCCAGGGCGACGAGCCCCGCACGGTCTGGTCGCCGAAGACCAGCGCCGGGCGGCCGCTCTGCTCGCGCCTGTCCGGCTGGCCGACGGACCAGTGCCAGAGGTCTTTCTTGTAAGCCAGTTCGGAGCCGTCGAGTTCCAGGCGCCCGCGCTCGCGGTCGAAGAGCCGGCGGTCCATGCCGTAGGGCTCGCCCGCCTCCCGCACCTCGGTGACCCGCTTCAGCAGTTCGCGGTAGCGCGTGGTCAGGGCCTCGTCTTGAATGTCGCCCAGGGCCCAGCGCGCCTTGCCCAGACGGCCGACGGCATCGCCGTAGCGTGCGGACAGGGCGGCCTCTTCGGCGGCGTCGAGTTGCTGGCGCACCTCCTGGCGCACGAAGGGGCCGTCGGCGGCGATCAGGCGATCGAGCAGCCGCGCGGCGTTTCCGGCGGGATCGGCATCGGCCAGTTGCGCGATGGCAGCGCGCATCAGGCGCGGATCGCGATCGTCAAGGTCATAGGCCAGGCGGCCCAGGGGATCGTCGTCGGTCATGCGCTTCTCGACGAAGACGATCTCGAAGAGCCGCCGCATCTCGCGCCGCTGAATCGTGAAGAGGTTGATGCGCGACTGCACGTCCGGGCGCACGATGACGAAATAGTTTTCCTCCATGTTCAGCGACGTGACCTTGCCGCTCAGGGCCTCCCCAGGCCGGAAGTCGCGCTCGGCGACCATGCCCGGGTGGGTATTGATGCCCTGCGCGAGACGGTCGAAGAGGCCCTGGGCGAACTCCAGGCGCATGACCTCGGCGCCATATACGATGCTCTCGTTGGGCTCATTGTTTGCGCGGTTCAGCAGGCCCATGGCGATGCGCCGCCCGCCGGAAAGATCGTGCTTGCTCGAGAGCTTTCGGGCCGAATCGACGCCTTCGCGGATGGCCTGCAGCTGGGCATCCTCGGCGCGGGCCTGCGCCGAGGCCTGGTCGGCGGCGGCGGCGGCCTTCGCGAGCGCGGCCTTGCGCGTGGCGCCCAGTTCCGGCGTCAGGTCCTCGCCGTCCCGCGCCGCCTCGTCCTTCCAGCGTTGGGCCAGGTCCAGGGCCAAGTGGTGCAGGCCGGCCTTGGCCAGGGCTTCCAACTCGGCGCCGCGTGCCTTCGCGTCGGATTGCGCGGCCAGGTGCAAAGCCGTCAGCTCTGCCTGGGTCGCATCACGCAGGCCGGTGGCCTCGCGCAGCTTCACCGGCAGGTCCATCAGAAGGTTGCGCGCCTGGCGGTAGTACCCGGCGTGAGCGAGGTCCCAGACGCCGCGCTTGAGGCGCGCGAAGACCTCCTGCGCGTCCTGGTCGCGGAGCTTGACCGCGCGGTCGCGCAGGGCGGCGAAGCGGACCTGGTCCTCGGCCGAGGAGGCCTTCAGTTCCGGCGCTGAGACGTCGTCCGGCGGCATCGTGGCCACCGGCACAGTCGAGGGCGGCTCGGCAATGACGATGGGGTCGGATTTGGTTTCGGTGGTGTTTTCTGGCGAGGTCTTGGCCTCGGAGGGTGGGGCATCGAAGAAGACCAACGGCGCCGGTGGCGCGGCTCGGCGTTCGCGGCGCCCGTGCACCCACAGGGCCAGCAGGAAGAAGCAGGCGGCCGCGCCCAGTCCGATGGCCGGCTTGACCCACGGGGGCCGCGTGGCGGACGGCGGCGCGGGCAGGGGATGCCCGCGCGAGATCCGCGGCGCGTCGTCGAAGACGAAGACCCGGCCCAACTCGATGTCGCGGCGCAGTTCGTGAAGCGCTTCCTGGACCTCGGCGGCCGTCTTGGGGCGCTCGCTGGGGTTCTTGGCCAGCAGGCGCAGCATCAGGCGCGTCAGGGGCGGAGGCAGCAGGGGTTCAAAGCGGTCCGGGCGCACGGGCGCCTCGCTGGTGACCCGCATTAGGATCTCCAGCGGCGTCTCGCCGTCGAACGGAACACGCCCCGTGATCATGTGGTACAGCGTCGCGCCGAGGCTGTAGAGGTCGCTGCGCGCGTCGACCTTACCCGCAGCCTTGGCTTGCTCGGGGCTCATGTAATGCGGCGTGCCCATCGTGTGGCCGTCTTGCGTGTCGGTGTCCTGCATCGGGCCGCCTTCGAGCAGCTTGGCCAGGCCCAGGTCGCAGAGCTTCGCGACGCCCTGCGACGTGATCATGATGTTGTCGGGCTTGATGTCGCGGTGAACGATCTTCACGCTGTGCGCGCAATCGAGTGCCGCGGCGACTTGCTCGATGATCTTCAAGCTGGTGACGACGGGGATGCGCCCTTCGCGGCGCATGATCTGTTTGACGGTAAGGCCTTCGACGTACTCCATGCTGATGAAATAGCGCCCGTCGGCCTCACTGACGTCGTAGACGCGCACCAGGTTCTGGTGGTTGACCATGCCCGCGGCGCGGGCTTCGCGGATGAAGCGACGGATGTACTTCGCGTTGGAGGCCAGGTCGGGCGGCAGGAGCTTTAACGCAACATCCCTGTCCATCGTGGTTTGCCGCGCGCGGTAGACGGCGCCCATGCCGCCGCGGCCGAGGAGTTCCTTGATCTCGAAGCCGCCGATGATGCGCGGATGCTCCTCGTCGCCGGGGCGCGCGATGGCGGGGGACTCGCCTGGGCGCGTGATCTTGCGCGAGGTGATCTCGTCGCGGACGTTGGTGTCGCTGGTCTTGGCGATGACCTCCCACAGCTCCTCGCACTCGTCGTCGGTGAGGATCCCCTGCTCCTGGAAGATCTGTTCCAGAACGACGTTACGCTCGCCGGCGGCGACGCGTTTCTGGAGCAGCTCGTGCCCTTCCTTGATCTGCGATGGCGTCAGAAACTGGCGCAAAAGGGCCAGCTTGATGAAGCGCGCTTCGAGTGGGTGCAAGGCCGAGGCGGTGCGCGGCAGGGACGACGGGGGCGATGCGGCAGGGACGGATTTGGTTTCGGGCAAGTTATGCACCTGGTGATGAAGTCCGATACTTCACCTAACCATATCACTGGCTTAGGCTTGAATCAAGCCTTGGGTTCGGCGATCCGGGCCGCTGAGGCACTGCCGCAAGGTCCTTCCGGGCACACACTTGGAACACCGGGCCGCGGGCGCGCACGGCTTTGTTTTACGAGCCGCGAACCTGCACGACGTGCGCTAGGCCACGACTGATATTTCTGCAACAAATTTAGAGCGGAATTGGGAGCCGCTGCCGGGCTCTGCACGTCGAGCAACCAGCTTATAAAGGTGCACAATATGAATGTATTTTTCTAATGGCGATTCACACATGGTGCAATTTTGAACCGCCCGACTTACGACTTCGTTTTGCAGTAAATGTTCGGTATGCGACTTGAGGCCCTAAGCGCCGGTCCAGGCCACCGAATCGCCGCTCGCCTGATGCCACGCGCGGGTCGCCCCGCGCAGCTCGGCCTTGCGCGCGGCGTGCGCGGGGTCGGCGGCGAGGTTGCGCATCTCCAGCGGGTCGGCCTCGAGGTCGTACAGCTCCTCGTCGCGCGATGCCGGGTCGCAGATGTACTTCCAGCGCCCGTCGATGCACGCGCGGCGGTGCGGCGTCGCGCCGTAGTTGCCCGCGTACATCGAGAAGATGCGCCGCTGCGGAACCTCGTTATGCCCCTGCAGCGCCGGCGCGAGCGAGACGCCGTCGAGGCCCTGCGGCGCGTCCACGCCGAACAGTTCGAGCAGCGTCGGCAGCACGTCGAGGTGGCTCACCGGCGTCGCGATCGTCCGCGGCGCCACGCCCGGTGCGCGGATCACCAGAGGCGTACGCACGGCGGGCTCGTACATCTCCATCTTCTGGTACATGCGGTGCTGGCCCAGGTGCTCGCCGTGGTCGCTCAAGAAGACCACCGCCGTCTCGGCGGCGCGCCCCGAAGCGTCGAGCGCGTTGAGCAATCTGCCCAGGCAGTCGTCGGCGAGGCGCACCAGGCCCAAGTGCGCGGACCACGCGCGGCGCCAGTCGGCTTCGCTCAGGCCTTCGGCCAGTTGCGCGGGCACGCCCCGGCGCCACGCGGCGGGCTCGCCGTCGGAGATCGCACCGACGTTCGGAGGCAGATCGAGTTTCTCCGGATCGAAGAGCCGCGCGTACTCGTCGGGCACCAGCAGCGGCGGATGCGGCGACCACAGATGCACGAACAGCGCGAAGGGCTGCTTCAGGCCCGGGGCCTCGGCGCGCAAAAAGTTCTCGGCCAGGCGCGTGAAGTAGGAGTCCTTAAAGGAGGAGAGCTTTCCCGGCCAGCGGCCCACCGCGGCGTTGCTGTAGCTCATCTCGAAGGGCTGGCCGTCGCGGGTGTCGAGGCAGAGTTTCTTGAAGGGCTTGTTGAGTTCCTTCGCGGCGGGATCGATGCCGCCTTCGAGTTTCGCCCACGCGTCGTAGTCGGCGGCGTCGGCCCAGACGGCCCAGGGCAGCGCGTGCTTGAGGTCCGGCTGGACGCGGATGTGGTGCACGCCGGCATGCGCGACGGCGTAGCCTTCGCCGAACAGCAGCGTGTGCAGGGTGGGAAAGTTTCCGGCGGCCGCGCCTTCCCAGTCGTTGAAGGTGACGCCGTTCGACGTGGGGTAGCGCCCGGTGGCCAGCGCGGTGCGCGCGGGCACGCACAGTGGGCAGGCGTTGTAGGCGCGCGAAAAGTTCGCACTCGAAGCGGCCAGCGCGTTCAGGCGCGGCGTGACCTCCACGCCCGCCTGCACCATCCCGATGCTGTCGGCGCGCTGGTGGTCGGTCATTACATAGAGAAGGTTCTTGGGCGCGGACAAGCGGGTTTCCCCTGCGCGAAATGAAGAGCTACGAATGACGAATAACTGCTCTGTTGAAAAGTTCTTAAGTCCCTTGGGCACCCCGCCGAAACCTAGTTTGTGGGGGCGTCGAGGGAACGCCC
>JAKLKQ010000037.1 GCA_023150555.1 Planctomycetota bacterium | reverse complement strand
GCGAGACCTTCATCGCCGTCCTCACCTACAACCTCATGATCCTCGCTCTACTTCTGCCTTTGTTTTCAACAGAGCAAACCATCCCTAATTTATCCACTGTATAAGCATGAGCGAAAGTGTGAATAATTCCCACACGAACTATCTCCTGGCCCGCAGAGCTGAATCTCCATTTCAATTCCCCCGATGGCAACTTTACGACCCATGCCTCGCCGTTTGAGTTAACCACCAATGCTAAGGCTGTGCCATTAGGTAAGACTATGGATTCAACTTCACCGACAGTTGATTCGATTCTGGTCACAACTTCTCCATTTGCAGCATCAATCACTAGGGCCGAATCTTTCCGCGAAGACTGGAAAGCAAGCAATACTGAATCTCCGACCCAATCCCATCCCCTTACTTTAGTGGCATCCGGGTCCTTGATCACTATGAACGGCTGGTTGTCGGGAATGGCACGAATGACTGGCGGAGAACCTTCAGGGAAATCCAGGTAGCGCCTAAAGTTCTGGGAGGTTAAAGCCTCATTTGATGACGCGCCGACCCATACTCTTGTGCCACTTTCCAGATCCCAGTATTGCGTTTCTTCGGGTGGCGCAACCTTGATCCGCCTTGAATCGGACGAAAATTCAATTCTATAAAATCTATTCACCCTCTTCGGGATCTGGTACTTTACGGTCCAGTCCGCTACTCTCCTAATCTGGACGACGTTTCCATCGCTTCCGCACGCAAGCCATTGGCCATCCATGGACTGGATTGCACTAACTGCCTCCTTTCCGTTAGGAAGTGTGAATTCTATTACAAATGCCTTCTCTCGAAGATCGATTACGTTTGCAACCATTGACTTTTCATTCAGAAGATAGAGGTATATCTCGCCCGGGAGTTTGTAGCCAAGAAAGGCCTTGCCCTCGCCGATGCGCTTTCGCAGTGCACATGCGCCAGAAGAACCATTCCAGACCAGCAAATCTCCTCCAGTGGTGACGCCCCAGAACGTGTCGGATTCCCGATCGTACGGCGGCACGAAATATTCAGGAAAGACGTCCCCCTCCCCCATCTCGAACCGGAAGGCCGGCACCCATGGCCCCCAGTTCAGCCAGAGGCAGGCGGCGCTCCCGATCAGCAGCACGCAAAGCAGCAGCGAGCGCAACGAGAAGCGCTTTACATGCGGCAGGCGCACCAGCTTGCGAATTCTTTCGAGTCGTCCCACGCCGCGATTCTACCACGGATTCGTCAGCCCCTTTCGGGTCTCGCGCCCTTCCCTTCTTTGCGCCTTGGCGCCGCTGCGTGCGCTTGCCGTTGCCCGGCGTCCGGAGCCCGGGCCTCGGTCCCCGCAAATCGATGAATAAAGGTCACATCGTGCGCGCCTAGGTCGTCGAAGGGGTGCGAGGTGGAAGGGCCTCGACTCCCCGCCGGCCGCAGCCCGGATAGCGGCTGCGGGAGACCGAACAGAGGGCGAATCGGAGGGCGTTCTTTTCGCGTTGACAGTGGTGCGCGGGATTAATACAAAGCCCTTTGTCAGCCCTTGAGTTAGCGGAACGACGAGCCGCCCGTCCGGCGGCGGGTCCGGGTATTTTAGCCGGGAGGAAGCCACCATGCGCCACGGTACGAAGCTCAGCCGCCGGATCGTCCATGCCGGGGTGCTGGCCTCCGCCGCATTCCTGCTCGCGCCGGCCTTCCTGTCGGCCGCCGAACAGAAGGAGACCACCGCCGAGCTGCTCGACAAGCTCAAGGCCCGCGCCCTGTGGGAGTTGGACCGCGTCGAGGTGGCGCGCCAGCTGAGCCAGCTTCAGGACGACGCCACGGTGCGCGACCAGAAGGTCGTCGAAGCGCTGCTGGACGTCGCGAAGGCCTCCGCCGAGGGCCTGCGGGTGCGCATCGAGTGCATCAAGGCGCTGGGCCGCCTGGAGCATACCCTTTTCCAAAGCGGGCACTTCGCCAAGCACCAGTACCTCGACCCCTTCAAGAGCATCCTGGAGAACAAGACCGAGCACCACATGCTGCGCGGCGCCGTCTGCGACATCTTCAGCGACACGCTTCAGGTGATGGGCAAGGACGAGGAAGTTCGCGACAAGCAGGTCTTCGACGGCATGCTGAATCTCTGCAAGGACAAACAGCAGGCGCTGGGCTTCCGCATCAAGCTCGTCGACGCCATCGCCGGCTTCGGATCGCCGGCGGCCTTCCGCGCCTTCGGCGAGGTCATGAACGAGATAAACCTGGACGCGAGCCTGCGGGAGGCCGTGGTGCGGGGCTTCAGCAAGCTGCTGGCGCGCCTGGATAACGTCACCACCGAAGACCTCCCCTATCCCATCCAGATGAAGATCATCGGAATCATCTCCGACAAGACCGTCCCCAACGAGACCCGCGGGCAGGGCCTGAAGGCCTGCGCGCGCCTGAAAGCCCGCGGCATCATCAAGAAGAGTTCCGAACTCGACGCGGTCATCAACGACATTCTGCTGCACGGCACGGACCCGGACCTGGTGGTCTCCGCCATCGATGCACTGGGCATCATCGCCGACGACAGCGCCCTGGACAGCATGGAGAAGGCCCTGCGCGACTTCTACAGCGAAGTCAACTTCATGAAAAAGGACTCGGACAAGGTGCGCCTGGCCTCCATGAAGACGCTCGGCCGCCTGCTCGAGAACCAGATCGAGAAGCCCAACGCCGCCAGCGTGAACCGCATCACCGCGATGATCTTCACGCCCATCGATCTCTTCACCGATCCCGAGGCCAAGATGAAGGAGAAGGAGCCGATCGTGCAGGCCGCCGTCTTCTCGCTCAGCTACCTCTGGTCGCGCAAGCCCGCCTTCGACGCCCAGCGCCGCAACGCCATCGAGAAGTGCCTGTGGATCCTCGATGGCCAGCGCGTCAATCCGGCCGTGCGCAACGAGGCCGTCCAGACCCTGCACTTCCTCACCGACGCCGTCTACGACGACGAACCTTACCGCTGGAAGGCCTGGTTCGACGAGACCTACAAGGCCGCGCCCTTCCAGCCGCGCGTGAAGCCAGAAAAAGAAGGCGGTCAGTAACGCCGCTACGCGGTCAAAAGGCCTGCGGAACCGGCCGGCTCACGCGAGCCGGCCGTTTTTTTTGCCTGAATGGAATGGGAAATCCGTCAGTCGCGCAGGCCGAAGGCCTCCTCGAGCAGCCGCTCGACGTCCTTCTGCAGCTTGGCGATGCGTTCGCTCTGCCCCAGCCCGCCGCCGCCGTGCAGCGCCAGCAGGCTCTCGCCCAGCCGGCAGACGGGACTTCCCGCGCGCAGCAGCCCCGGCAGCACCGGGATGCGCCGCAGATCGGCGATGTGCACCTGCGGGAAGACCGCGCCGTTCTCGCCCGTCACCGCCAGGAAGTATCCTTTATAGAAGCGGCTGTTCAGGCACGCGCACAGCGCCGCCAGCGAGAACGAAGTGGATTCGCTCGCGCCCGCGCTCGCACTCGCGCCCGCCTCGGGCAGCACCGCGCCGGGCTTCACGTACAGCACGTGCACGCTGTTGCGCACGAAGAAGCGCTGCCGGTCGACGGTCGCGGTCAGGCCCTTGCCGGTCTGCCGCGAGAGGATCTTCTCCTCGCGGTCGAAGATCGCACGCTCGCGCAGCTGGCAGTTGAACGGGCGGCCCGGATGCGGCGGCTCGTGCTCGTGGCGCTTGTCGTACTCGATGAAGCGCCCGGCCCACGCTACCGGCCCGTAGGCGGTGAACTCGGCTCCGTCGATGACCTTTACGTGGCGCTGGGGATCGAAGGCCACGCGCGTGCCGTCCTCAGCGACGAAGTGCTTGCCGTCGCCGCTGCGTTTACCCAGCAGGCGCTTTGGGAACGGCTGGAAGCCGGTGGAGATGCCGTCTCGCACTTCGAAGTGGTTGCCCAGCGGCACGCCGTGGCGTTCCATCATCGCGATCTGGCGGCGCAAGGCGTCGCTGAGCCGGTCGCAGAAGCGCAGGCCCGGGCCCACCGGCAGGTTGCGCTGGACGAGTTTCCCGCCCGGCAGCGAGACGCGCCAGCTGCGCGCCGGCGGCTGCTTGCGCACGCGCAGCACCACCGTCTCGACCACGTGCCCGCCGAAGGCCGCGCCTCCCAGGGGCTCGATCGATTCCAGCGTGAAGTTCAGGAGGTGCTCGCGCAGGGATCGGTAGCGGTCGTTGCGCTGGAAGGTCGCCGGCAGGATGAAGGAGAGCACCCCGCCCTCGCGCAGGAACTCCAGGCCGCGCTCGACGAAGACCGCGAAGAGGTTCACCTTGCCCACCGCCGCGCAGCGGAAGCGCCCGCGCAGCGCATCGATCTGGCGCGGCGTCAGCCCGCGGCCTTCGACGAACGGCGGGTTGCCGATCACGATGTCCGCGCGGCCTTCCCAGCCGCGGCTGGTGACCAGCGCGTCGGCGCGGTGCACCGCCGGCAGGTCTTCCTCATCCAGGCCCGCGGCCTCCCAGGCGGCCAGGCGCAGGCCGAACTTCGCCAACGCGACGGCCTCGGGGTCCACGTCCAGCCCGGCAATCTCGTTGCGCAGCGCGGCGCGTGCGGCGTCCTTGGGCTCCTGCCCGCCCTCCACGCGGCGGCGATAGGCGCGCTCGAAGGCCGCCAGCAGGAAGACGCCGGCCCCGCAGGCGGGATCCAGCACGCGCTTCGATCCGATGTGCACGGCCTCGATCATCGACTGCGCGATGCTCGCCGGCGTGTAGACGTCGGCCTCGCTGGCACGGCCGGCGCGCCCTTCGCGCGCGGCCTTCGCGCCCAGACGGTGCGCGTTGCGCGCGGCCAGCAGGACCTCGCCCAGGAAGTCGGGTGCCGTCCAGGCGGCTTCGGGCAGCGCAAGTTCCAGCGCTTTGCGGCAGGCGGCGGCGCGTTCGCGGCCGGCATGGTCGTGCGCGATGCGCGGCAGAAAGACGGTGGCCAGGCCTTGCAGCGCGCGGCGCGGGACGTCGGGGCGGCTGGCGCGCGCGACGCGGCCGGCGGCGGCGGCCATGATCCAGTAGGCGGGCGTGGCGGCGCGGTGCTCAGCCAGGATCGCCCCCAGCCGGCGCGGAAGACGCAGCGGCTGGAAACAGGGGCGCAGGACGTTGGGGCTGGCGGCGCCCTCGCGCCTGGAGCGCTTGGGTGCCGGCGGCGCGGCGACGGCCAGGGCTTCCGCGCGCAGCGGAATCGCCCGTACCGCCGGTTCGATCCCGGCGGAGGCCGACGCCTCGGCGGCGTCGCGTGAAAGCGGTTCGATGGGCCCCCCCATTGTAAGGATAGTATTCGGCCGTTTCGGGGCCGGACTTTAGCACCGGCTGGGCGAACGCCGGTCCGCTGGCAACCGCAGGGGCGCCGGGCTATAAAAAGGAGGTCACAACCGACCTTCGAACCGGGTCTTTGAAACAGCGCTTGGGGCCGTGTGGGCCCGATCGCGCGACCGGTCCCGGAGGCGGCACGCAATGGCCCTGCTCGAAATGCCCGTCATGGACGACCGCGCCACCTTCCAGCAGGACCTGCAGGGCTTCCAGGAAGCCCGCCAGCGGATGCTCGCCGAACTGGGCAAGGTGATCATCGGGCAGCACGAGGTCATCGACCAGATCCTCGCGGCGCTCTTCTGCGGCTCGCACTGCCTGATGGTCGGCGTGCCGGGCCTGGCGAAGACGATGATCGTGCGGGCGCTCAGCGAGGCCCTGTCGCTCAGCTTCAAGCGCATCCAGTTCACGCCCGACCTGATGCCCAGCGACATCACCGGCACGAACGTGATCGACGAAGATCCCAACACGGGCCGCCGCGACTTCAAGTTCCTGAAAGGGCCGATCTTCGCCAACGTGGTGCTGGCCGACGAGATCAACCGCACGCCGCCCAAGACGCAGGCCGCGCTGCTGGAGGCGATGCAGGAACGCCAGGTCTCGGTGGGCAACATCACCTATCCGCTGCCCGATCCGTTCTTCGTCATCGCGACGCAGAACCCCATCGAACAGGAAGGCACCTACCCGCTGCCCGAAGCGCAGCAGGACCGATTCATGTTCAACATCCACGTCGACTATCCCAGCGCCGAAGAAGAGAGCGAGATCTACCGCTTCACCACCAGCGGCCGCCCGACCAAGCTGCAGCCGGTGCTGGGCGCCGAAGAGATCGCGCGCGTTCAGAGCGTCGTCGACCGCATCGTCGTCAGCGACTACGTGATCCAGTACGTCACCGACGTCGTGCGCCAGACCCGCCCCGCCACGCCCGACGTGCCGAAGTTCATCAAGGAGTACGTCGACTGGGGCGCCGGCCCGCGCGCCGGGCAGTACCTGATCAAGGGCGGCAAGGCCCTGGCCGCGATGGAAGGGCGCGTGAACGTCAGCTGCGAGGACGTCCGCCGCGTGGCCGTGCCCGTGCTGCGCCACCGTATCGGCACGAACTTCCAGGCCGAATCCAACGGCATCGACGCGGTGAAACTCGTCGAAATGCTGCTCAAGGAAGTCCGCGAGCCGAAATTGACCTGACGGCAGGTTGCAGGTATCTTTCCCCCTCCGATTTTCGCACGTTCCGGCCGGGTTTGGGTCCATGTCTGTCCTCTTCGAACTCCAAGACGCCTACAAGGGTTACGGCGAGATCAACCTGCTCGACGGCGCCGGCTTCGTGCTCCACGAGGGCCACAAGGTCGGCCTGGTCGGGCGCAACGGCTGCGGCAAGTCCACGCTCTGCCGCGTGCTCGTCGGCGACGAGGAACTCGACGACGGCCAGATCGTCAAGCACCCGCGCCTGCGGTTGGGCTACCTGCGCCAGCACGATCCGTTCGAGCCCGGCGAGTCGGTGCTCGCGTTCCTGATGCGCGACAGCGGGCAGCCGGACTGGAAGTGCGGCGAGGTCGCCGGGCGCTTCGGGCTCAAGCCCCCGCGCCTGGACGCGCCGGTGAAGGAACTCAGCGGCGGCTGGCAGACGCGCGTGAAGCTGGCCGCGCTGCTGCTGCACGAGCCCAACCTGCTGCTGCTCGACGAACCCACCAACTTCCTGGACCTGCGCACGCAGATGATGCTCGAACGGTTTCTCTCGAGCTTCGAGGGCGCGCTGCTGGTGGTCAGCCACGACCGGGCTTTCCTGAAGAAGGTCTGCGACCGCACGCTGGAACTCGCCCGCGGGCAACTGACGATGTTCAACGGCAACGTCGACGCGTACCTGGAGTGGCAGAAGGAGCAGCTCCTGCACGACGAGCGCACCAACGAGACGCTGCAAACCAAGCGCAAACAGCTGGAACGCTTCATCGCCAAGAACCGCGCGCGCGCCAACACCGCCAGCCAGGCGCGCAGCAAGGCAAAGGAGGTGGAGCGCATTCGCGCGCAGGAGAAGGAGCTCGTCACGCCCGAGCCCACCGTCGAGATCCGCATCCAGCCCATCGAGGCCCGCAAGGGCCTGGCGCTGCGCTGCGAAGACCTGGCGATCGGCTACCCCGAACGCACCATCGCGACGGAGATCAACCTCGAACTCGACTGCGGCCAGCGCGCCGCGGTGGTGGGCGACAACGGCGAAGGCAAGACCACGTTCCTGCGCACGGTCGTCGATTCGCTGCCGCCCATCGCCGGCTCGTTCCGCTGGGGCCACAACTCGGACATCGGCGTCTATGCCCAGCACGTCTACGCCACCCTGCCGCCCGACGAGACCGTGCGCGGCTACCTGCTCGGCAAAGCCGCGCCGAATGTCAGCACGCAGGTGGTGCTGAACACGGCGGGCAGCTTCCTCTTCCGCGGCGACGACGTGGACAAGAAGATCGGAGTGCTTAGCGGCGGCGAGCGAGCGCGCCTGTGCCTCGCCGGGCTTCTGCTGGCCCGCCACAACGTCCTGGTGCTCGACGAGCCCGGCAACCACCTGGACGTCGAGACGCTGGAGGCGCTCTCCGAGGCCATCCGCGAGTACGCCGGCACGATCCTCTTCACCAGCCACGACCGCTACCTGGTGGAGCGCATCGCGACGTGCGTCATCGAGGTCCGCGACGGGCACGTGACCAACTACGCCGGCGGCTACGCCGACTACCTTTACTACGTGGAGAAGGAGATCGCGGAGGGCGACCGCCCCGCCCCGGCCGAACGCGCCACGAAGGACCGCGCCGCGATGACCGACGAGGAGCGCGCCGCACAGAAGGAGAAGAACCGCAAGCTCTACGAACTGCGCCGCGATTTGAAGTCGCTCGAGCGCAAGATCGCGAAGCTCGAGGAACGCAAGCAGGCCCTCGACAAGATCGAACTCGAGACCGCCGACCCCGCCGAAGCGCAGCGCGCGGCCGCCGAACTCAAGGACGTCGCGGCGAAGTTGGGCGAGGCCGAGGACCGCTGGCTGAAGGTCCACGACGAGGTCGAGGCGATGGAGAAGGAGTGAGCGCGGCGCGCGTCAGTTCCCCACCGTCTGCTTCACTTTCCCGTCTTCCCATTCGATGAACAGCGTGTAGGTCTTCTCGTCGCCGGGCTTGAATGGCACCTTGTAGTAGTCCCAGAACTCCACCCCGTTAAAGATGCGCTTGGCGTCGGGCTCGCCCACTTTCGCCAGTGCCGCCTCCTTGGTCGAGCCGGGGGGCGGCGAGTCCTGGAAGCTGATCGCCTTCTCCCGCGGCTTTCCGCTGGGTTTCCAGTCGCCGATCGCCTTCGCGACCTCGATGTTCTTCTCCATCACGTCCTTGGGATACAGGTTGCTCTGCTGGACCTTGCCCTTGCGGAAGAGCACCGCGGGACAGAGCTGCTTGCCGTCGTCCTCTTTCACGACTGTGCGGTAGAACCAGAACTCGCCGTCGCCGTCGAAGCACTTGGCCTCCGGCGGGCCGGCTTGCTTCAGGACCTGCTCGGGCGTCTTCCCGCCCAGCCACTTCAAGTTCTCGGGCGTGGGTGTGCCCATGACAAGGGGTTCGGATTGGGCGGGAGGCTCGGCTTGCGCGGGTTGATCGAGCGGTGCGGACGGCAGCGGCTGCGCGGGCGGCGGCGGGTTGGGAGCGGGCGCTTTCTGCTCCAGGGGCGAAGGCGGAGGAGGACCTTCCCGTCGCTCGCCGGTCTTCGTCTTGACCTCGCCGCAGCCGGCGGCCAGGAGAAGGGCCAAACCCAAGACCGATAGGCGCCGCATGAACCACCTCCTTTATACTGCTCCGCTCCCTGCCCCGGCCGGACGATCCAGGATTTCCGGATCACGTGAACGAGGATACCGCGCGGGAGGCACTCCGGGTTGCAAAAAGTGCGGGTAAACCTAGGATGAATGGTGAAGGCAGCCGCGCGCGTCAGGGGTGGCGCAGCGGCCCCGCAAAACGAACCTTCGGGAAGATAGCTCTCATGGGCACCACGCCGGCCGCCAAGCCTCACCGCTCGTCGACGAATCCCGCCGCCAAGCCCGTCGTCAACGACTTCACCATCCACGTCGCGACGGTGAACGGTTCAGGCAGCCAGTCCAGCAACATGGTGCTGATGCGCAGCCTCTTCCAGATGGGCCTCCCCGTCAGCGGCAAGAACCTGTTTCCATCGAACATCCAGGGCCTGCCGACCTGGTTCACGATCCGCGCGAACAAGGCCGGCTACCTGGGCCGCCGCGTCGAGGTCGACCTTATGGTGTGCATGAACCCGCAGACGGCGCGCGCCGACGTCCAGGCGCTGCACGCCGGGGCGACGTGCATCTACGACGCGCCGCTGAACCTCAAGGGCCTGCGCAGCGACGTGCGCTTCCTCGAGATCCCCTTCGCGAAACTGATCAACGAGATCCCGGACCTCGACAACCGCCTCAAGAAGCTGCTCGCCAACATGTGCTACGTCGGCGCCGTCGCGCAGCTGGCCGGCATCGAGACGAAGGAGATCGAGGCCGCGCTGAACAAGCAGTTCAAGAAGAAGCCCAAGGCCGTCGCGCTGAACATGAAGGCCGCCGAACTGGGCGCCGCGTACGTGCGCGAGCACTACGGCGACCCCGCGCCGTTCCGCGCCGAACGCATGAACGCGACCGCCGGCAAGATCATCATCGAAGGCAACGCCGCCTCCGCCATCGGCGCGCTGATGGCCGGCTGCAGCGTGCTGGCGTGGTACCCCATCACGCCCAGCAGCAGCCTGTGCGAGACGCTGATCTCGCTGGCGAAGAAGTACCGCACCGATCCCCAGACCGGCAAGTCGGCCTTCGCGGCCATCCAGGCCGAGGACGAACTGGCCAGCATCGGCATGGTGCTGGGCGCCGGCTGGGCCGGCGCGCGCTCCATGACCGCCACCAGCGGACCGGGCATCAGCCTGATGGCCGAGTTCGCCGGCTTCGGGTACTACGCCGAGGTCCCCGCGGTGATCGTCGACGTGCAGCGCACCGGGCCCTCGACGGGCCTGCCCACGCGCACGCAGCAGGCCGACCTGCTGGAGGTCGCGTACCTCAGCCACGGCGACACGCAGCACATCGCGCTGATCCCGGGCACGGTCCACGAATGCTACGCGCACGTGATGGCGGCCTTCGACCTTGCCGAACGCTTCCAGACGCCGGTCTTCGTGCTCAGCGACCTGGACCTGGGCATGAACAGCTGGATGGCCGACCCGCTGCCCTATCCGAAAGGGGACTTCGACCGCGGCAAGGTCCTGGACGCGAAGGCCGTCGCCGAGCTGAAGAAAGCGGGCAAACGCTTCGAACGCTACCGCGACGCCGACGGCGACGGCATCCCCTACCGCACCGTGCCCGGCAACGAGAACTCCGAAGGCACCTACTTCACGCGCGGCAGCGGCCACGACGAGGCCGCGCGCTACACCGAAGACCACGAGGCCTACGTGCGCGTGATGGACCGCCTCGCCAGGAAGTACGAGACCGCCCGCACGCACGTGCCCGCGCCCGAGCCCACCGGCGACGCGAAGGCCGAGATCGGACTCCTTCTTTACGGCAGCGCCGAGGCCTGCCGCCAGGAGGCGCTCGACAAGCTCGCCGCCGCCGGCATCAAAGCCGCAGCGCTGCGCGTGAAGGCCCTGCCGTTCCATCCGGACGTCGCGGCCTTCGTGAAGGCCAAGAAACGCGTCTACGTCCTGGACCTCAACCGCGACGCGCAGATGCTGAAGCTGCTGAAGGCCGACCTGCCCGTCGAGCTGCTCGCCAAGCTGCGCAGCATCCGCCACTACGACGGCCTGCCCGTGCACGCGCAGACGGTATGCGACCAGATCGCCGCGCTGGAGAAGGAAGGCAAGTAGCATTCGTTGCGCGCCGCGCGCACATAAGGAGCGATACGAAGATGGCCACCGAGACGAAGGCGCCCGCGAAGCCCGCGCCGGAGAAGAAGGTCAACCGAATCGGGCTCGAGGCCAAGGCCTACGGCGGCGCGCCGAGCACGCTCTGCAGCGGCTGCGGGCACGACTCGATCACGCGTTCGATCATCCAGGCCTTCTACGAGCAGGGCGTCGCGCCGCACGCCGTCGCCAAGTTCAGCGGCATCGGCTGCAGCAGCAAGACGCCGGCGTACTTCCTGGGCACCGCGCACGGATTCAACGCCGTCCACGGGCGCATGCCCGCCGTGGCCACCGGCGCGAACCTGGCGAACCGTTCGCTGAAGTGCATCGGCGTCAGCGGCGACGGCGACACCGCCAGCATCGGGCTCAGCCACTTCTGCCACCTGGTCCGGCGCAATACCGAACTGATCTACATCATCGAGAACAACGGCGTCTACGGCCTGACCAAGGGCCAGTTCTCCGCGACGGCCGACAAGGGCAGCACGCACCACTACGGCGAGACCAACCAGATGGCGCCCATCGACTGCTGCGGCCTGGCGCTGGAACTGGGCTGCGGCTTCGTCGCGCGCAGCTTCAGCGCCGACCACAAGCAGCTGCGCGCGCTGCTGGCCGCCGCGATCCACCACAAGGGGATGGCGCTGATCGACGTCATCAGCCCCTGCGTGACCTTCAACAACCATCCCGACAGCACCAAGTCGTACAATTTCTCGAAGACGCACGACATCCCGCTGCACGAGATCGACTTCATCGCACACTTCGACCCGCAGCCGGAAGTGGACCTGAAGGAAGGCGAAGTCCGCGACGTGGAACTCTACGACGGCTCGACCATCCGCCTGCGCAAACTCGACGGCGACCACGACCCCACCAGCCGCAGCGCCGCCGCGCGCATCATCGAACGCGGCCGCGACGCCAAGGAGTTCATCACCGGCCTGATCTACCTCGACCCGAAGGGCGCCAACTGCGCCGAGCAGAACAACCTCGTCGACGAGCCGCTCGCTTCACTACCCCAATCGCGCCTGCGCCCGCCCAAGGCCGCGCTGGACGAGATCATGGCCGGGCTGATGTAGGCCGCCGTTCACTTTACGCATTGCGTAATATGCACCTTGCGCAGCACAGCGTGCGGCGTTCCTGTAAGTCGTTAATGCACGATGGTGCAATTGGTCGAAAAATAAGGACTTGCAAGTGTGCACCATGTGTCGGTCACAGCATATTCTGCATAACACCCATGGTGCATAGGTTCGCAGGTCGCGAAATTTCGCGAGCAATCCCATAAGTCCTTGATTATACGAAGTAGGTGCAGCACGACGTGCTCACCTAACGGACATTGAATCTACTTCGTGCAATGTAACACTATGCACGAAGGGCACCTGTTCGATACCAACAGCTTACGGCGTTTTTCTTGAAAATGTTCGTCGACGAACATTTTCGCATAATTGCAGTTTCGCGATGCCGGTGTGCAGGAGACTTACAGCAGCGGAGGACTACTTCAGGGCTTCAGAGAAGCTGTCGAAGAACGCCATGCTGGCGTCCAGGCCCAGCACCTTGATCGTCTCGCGGGCGTTGGAGGGCATGCGTACCAAGCGGACGTCCATGCGGTCGTGGAGCCCCAGCAGGACGCCCAGGCCGGCCGATCCCAGCGGATGGACCTGCCCGCAGTCGATGGCCAGCCTCTTCGCGCCCAGGCGCTGCAGGCGGTAGCTCTCGCGGTCAAGTCGAAGCGCCATCTGGCCTTCCAGCGGCCCCACCAGGCGCATGCAAAAGACGCCCTTGGCGACTTCCAGGGCGCAGATCTCCAGCGGCGCGCTCAGCCGCACGTCGATCTCCTCGATGAAGACGTCGCTCTCCTGCGGGGGATTGGCGCTCTGAAAGCCTGTCGCCACCGCGAGTTCGCGGAACGCCGAAATCCCGACGCGGCGCGCTTCGGCGGTGCTGTTGCACTCCAGCTCGCCGCTGAAGCGGTAGACATGGCCGGAGTCGTCCCCCGCCACACCACTGTATGGAATCACGATGCGATACGTTCCCATCGGCCCTATCCCTGTTCCACGGAAGGTACTAAACTGAACGGAAATCGGCATTTAGGCAAGGGGAGAATCATGGAAATCAAGGCCTTCCAGGACGTCATTCGCCGCACCTACCTCGAGAAGGACCGCGCCCGCGGCACGCCTGCGACCTTCCTGTGGCTCATCGAGGAAGTCGGCGAGCTCGCTACCGCCCTGCGCGAGGGCACCAAGGAAGACCTGGAGGGCGAGTTCGCAGACGTCTTCGCCTGGTTGATGACGCTTGCCAACCTCAGCGACATCGACATGGAGAAGGCCGTCGCCAAGTACGCCACAGGATGCAGCGGCTGCGGCAAGATCCCCTGTGCCTGCCAGGGCGAGAAGCCCTGATCCGTCGCCTTCAAAGGGACGCTTGTGCGGCCGGATTCTTCACGCGCCGATCGAGCGGGGCACTGGTGCTTTGCGTCGACGGGCGGCGTTACTTGAACGAGCCTTCCAGGTGGAAATTGTCGAGGTAGATGACGAGTTCCTTCTTGGCGTCGCGGGGCACCTTCAGCCCCACGCGCTGGACTTTCAGCGGTTCGAAGTCGGCGCCCTGCAACTCGCCGCGCAGTTCGAACGACTTCCCCGGCGGCACCTCGAAGTCCCAGCGCAATTTCTTGCCCTCGCCGCTGCCGACTTCTAGGGCTACCTTCAGCGCGCGGCGCTGCGGGTTGAAGGCCTCGGCGATCACGGCGTTCGCGCCGCGCCAGTCCCAGGCTTCGTCGGCCGCCGTCGCCAGGTAGAAGGAGGCCTCGCCGGGGGTCTCGCCGCACGGCGGCACCTGCAAGCGCAGGGCGATCTTCCCGGTGGCGATACCCTTCTTGCCCAACCAGGCCAGCACGTCCTTCTGCGGCGCGAAGCGCCACATTCTGAGCTCTTCGTCCGACTCGAAGTCGCCTAAGACGAAGGGGCCTTCGCCGGGAGCGGGCTGGCCGCGCTTGCGGCTCCAGGCGTCGCGCTCGCGGCGCTGGACCTCGTCGAGCATATCGTCGCCGGGCAGAAACACGCCCAACTCGTCGGGCTCCGACTGAGGCACGCGTTCGGGGTCGTCCTCGATCTTCACCACCAGCGGCGCGTCCTTGGCCGCCTCGCGCTCCTTCTCCTCATTAGCCTCCTGCCTTTCCCGGTCCTCCAGGCGCGCGCGCTGGCGCTCCCGGTCTTCCTGGCTGGGCTTGGAGGTGGCGTTCAATACCATCACGCCGGCGATGCCCGCCAGCAGAAGCAGCGAGCCGATCACGATGTACTTGGTGATGTGCTGTTCGCCGCGCACCGTCCGTTCGGTTTCCGAGTTGGCGTATTCCTTGGCCGAGCGCTTGACCTTGCTGAGGCTCTTGGCGGTGGTGCTGGAAAGCCGCCCGCGCGCGCGTCCCGAAGCGGACGCCAGCTGGTCGCCAAGCTGAAAGTCGACGCGATCGGCCTCCCGGTGCGTGCCGTTCTCCGAAGGCAGGGGCAGGTTCTTGGAACTGCGCCGGGTCGGCACGCCCTTGCTGCCGTGGGCGGCCGGGAGTTCGGCTTGGGTCGAAGGCAGGCGCTGGGGCGTCGAGGCCGACGCGCGTTCGATGCGGCAGGCCGGGCAGACGAAGCCAGCGCCGATCTTGCGGGCCCGGCCGTCGCGGAGCATCGAAGCCGGAATGGGCTTGCCGCACTTGATGCAGGACTGGAAGCTCAACGGAACTCCATTCGCGCGGGATCCATAGGTTCAAAAGATGCAGGGCCGAATAACCCGAATCCTAGCAGCCCGTTGAAAGAGGGTCTACGCCACATCCGCCGCCAGAGGAGAAGACGTATCGCTTCGACGATTCCCTTCCGCTTTCTCCTGCGGCGCCGGCGCCCCGCTGCACCTGTGCGCGCGTGCCGCTCATACCAGGATAGAGAAGCGTTGACTTTGGACTTTCCAGGCGTCAAATTGATGCTGGAGGAGACGTACTCGCACCGCGGTCCTGCCGGTTCGGCTGGCGCCTGCGTCCGGCCACGGTCCGTCCGCGCGTTCGCTGCCCGCCCCCGCGGCGGCGCAGCAGGTACAGCGGCCTATGAACCCTTCTCGCATCTACCAGTTTGCGATGAAGTTCAGCTTGGCGCTGTTCCTGGTTGCCGTAGGCACGCTCTTTCGCCAGGACCTCTGGGGCGACGAGATCGCGCGCACCTTCTACCCGCAGTACTTCTATTGGACCGGCAGCGCGCTGCTGGTCTTCCTGGTCGCCTTCGGCAAGAAGTGCCGCGCGGCCGTCGCGTACGTGCGCTTTCAGGCGCGGCTGCGCAAGGTTCTGCCGGGGCTGGGCCGCGAGCGCCAGGTGCTGCAACAGGCCGCGATCACCATGCACCGCGAGCAGGAAGAACGCGCCATCGCGATCCTGGAAGACATCACGGAAAAGGCCGACCCCGAAGTCCAGAAGACCGCGCGCTGGCTGCGCGCGCTGGCCGGTACGCGCTGGCTGATCCGCAACCGCCGCACCGTCAGCAACTACCGCGAACGCTTCCCGCAGGTGCACGCTTTGGTTTTCAGCCACGGCCGCGTGCCGCTGCGCCGGCAGATGCTGGCCAAGGAGTTGTCCGACTGCACCAGCCGCGACATGGACCAGATGGTCACCGCATACATCGACCTCATCGACGCGATGATCGCCGCGCTGGACAACCACCACTCGCCCTTCGAAGGGCAGGCCGAGGAAGTGCTCGAGTTCCTGACCGGGCGCGTGTACGTGCTGGGCGCGCGCGAGCGCTACAGCCAGTGGTGGCAGCCGATGCGGCGCCTGATCGGCCGCGGCGGCGGCGCGCTGCTGGTGGGCGTGCGGCTACTGCAGCGCGAGTACTACCAGGAAGCCAGCCAGATGCTGGAACGCCTGGGCCAGGACGGCCTGCTGAGCCAGGAGACCGAGACCGTCCGCCGCATGGCCGCGTTCTTCGCGCTAATCGTCAGCACCCAGTTGCGCATCACCAACACCGAGATCCCGCGCTTCTTCCGCGACCTGCATTACCACGGCTGCGTCGAGATGGGCGTGCTGCGCTATCCCACCGCGGAAATCCCCGAGGTCATCGAGTGCTGCCGCAACGCGCAGAACCTGCGCGAGGCCAAGCGCAGCTTCCTCGACGACGTCTTCCACCTCTGGGGCGGCTTCAACGAGGAACTGGCGGGACACTGCGCGGCGCTGCTCAAGCGCCTGCTCGACATGCGCGGCCGCAAATGCCCTTCGCGCCTGGCCTACTGGAAGGACGTCTGGGCCGAGAAGTCGCCAAAGCTCGACGAGTCCGTCATGCGCATGATGGAAGGCGTCGTCGCCGTCGCCGAAGGCCGCATGGACGACGCCCAGAAGGTCTTCGCCGACGTCTCCGGGCTGGACCCCAGCATGAGCGCCCCGCTGGTCAACCAGGTCTACCTCTGCCTCGTCACGGGCAAGGAAGACGAAGCGCGCAAGCTTTCCGAAGAGGCCGGCCGGCGCTTCAGCCAGGACGCCGGCGCGATGATCAGCCTGGGCCGCCTCTTCGCCACGCACCTAGAAGACACGCAGGAGGCGGAGCGCCTCTTCCAGCGCGCCCGCGACCTGGACAAGTCCTCCACCGAACCCCTGATCTGCCTGGGCGAAGTGAAGCTGATGGAAGGCAAGTACATCGAGAGCCAGAAGTACTTCGACTGGGCCGCTCAGATCGACCCCAGCAGCCTGGAAGCCAAGCTGGGCCTGGCGCGCACCTACATGGAGACCCAGCGCTACGACGGCGCCGTCAGCAACCTGCTCTCCGTCGCCCGCGAAGGCCGCGGCGACGCGCGGCACCTGGCCCACTACCTGCTCTACCGCACCTACCGCGACAAGGGCGACAACGACCAGGCCATCAACTACCTCGACAAGGTGCCCACGCCGTTCTTCAAGGAGCCCGACGAACTCGACGATATCGCCTTCCACCTCGAGCGCGAGAAGCAGTATGCGAAGGCACGAGTCTTCAGCGAGCGTGCCATGCTGCTGCGCGCCCGAGGCCGCCCGCAGGCCGACCACTTCGATGGCAGCGAAGCGATCTGACGACTGCCCGCCGGTCCCTTCTCACTTTTGTCTTGAAGATTATTCCAGCGCGAGGCTGGCGAAGCTGACCGCCGAGCGCGTGGCGGCCTCGAGCATCTGGTCGTAATGCAGCAGCACGCCCTTGGAGAAGGTCTTGCGGCCCACCGCCAGCATCGTCAGCACGGCCATCACGGCGTCGACGTGGCGGCTGTTCTTGGTCCGCGCGACCTCGAAGTAGAAGCTGTCCGCGTCCAGGCTCTCGATGCGCTTCAGCATGCGCATGTCCGCGCGCGCCACCGGCAGCAGCAGGCGGTCGGTCAGCGTCGTACTATCGCCGAACTTGGGGCCCACGTGGCTGAAGTCCACGCTCGAGAGGATGCACCACTTGCGGTTGGACTTGTCCAGTTCCTCGCCCAGCGCATCGACGAAGCGCTGAAAGGTCTCGTCGTTCGCCGGGTTGCGGTCGGTCTCGATGAATGGCTCGCTGGCTCCGCACAGCACCGGCACGATCTCGAAACTGCGCCCCGCGTGCTGCCCCAGCAGCGTTGCAAGCAGCACTGCCTGGAACTCGACGGAGTGCTCGTTCTGGTGCGTCAGCTCGGCCAGCACCGTCTCCACGCCCGAGGCCATCTGCAGGCGCTCGGCGATGCCCCGCGCCGTCTTTACCGGGCCCGCCGGCGTGGCGAAGTCCTTCGTCGATACGTTGTACAGTCCGTCGCCGGGGCCGTGGTGCGCGACGCCCAACACCACGAACAGGTCGGCCTGGCTGGCCTCCAGCAGCGCCTTGTAGCCGTGCGCGTACGTCGCGCCGCCCACGTTCAGGTCGATGTGCGGCAGCACCATGCCGCGCACGCGGTCGGGCACCGAGCCGTTGGGCTTGGGCAGCGCGCCGGGCGCCTTGTCGAGCGTGAAGAAGCCTTCGATCTTCTTCTGCAGTTCCTCGGGATCCTCGGGATACGACTGCCCCGCGTGGACGGCCGGGCGCACCCGGTTGCTCAGGTAGCGAACCATCTTCTGCCGCACGGTGCTCTCGAACCGCGGCGTGTCGAGAAACAGCGCCTGGTCCAGTTCCTGCACCAGCAGATGAATCTGTTCGGGGTCGACGCGCTTGCCGTACTGCGCCTCGAAGACTTCGGCCACGTCCTGCGCCGTGCGCTGGCCGTCAAAGAGCGACGCGAGCGCAAAGGCCACGGGACTCAGCACCGCCGGGCTGGGCGCGAAGCCTTCGGGGTCCTGGAGCAGAATCACCATCTGCTCCTCTTCCCCGCCTTCGCCGCTCTTGCCGTCGGCGGCCATCTTGACGGGCTCGGCCTTCACCTGCCGCAGCGAAGGCAGGGGCTCGTCGCTCGGGGGATCCTGCGGCTTGTCGGTGGCGCGGCGCGCGGGCTTGCGCTCGCCCGCCGGATCCGCCTCGCCGTCGTCCTTCTTGGAACTCTTGTCGGCCATGGATTCCCGTCCTGGCGAATAAAGGGTCCCTCCGTCTGACGCTCAGCGTAGCACACGGCGGAACGGGGCGCCACTGCCCGCCTTCATGGCGCTGCCACTCTGCTCCTGACAAGCCTGCGCCGCGCCTCTACACTAGGGCCATGCCTATGGGACGACCCCTTCTCCTGCCCGCCGCGGTGCTCGCCGCACTGGCCGCCTGGGCTACCCAGGCGCTCGCCGCCGACGTGCGCTGGCGCGCCTGGGAGGAGAAGGCTTTCGCCGAGGCCAAAGAACGCGGCAAGCCCATCCTGCTGATTATCGACGCGCGCTGGAGCCCCCGCAGTGCCGAGATGCAGAGCGAAGTCTTCGGCGACGGCACCGTCGCGCTGCTGGTCAATGAATGGTTTGTGCCGGTGCGCATCGACCGCGACGAACGCCCCGACATCGACGTGCGCTACCAGGCCGCGGTGCGCTCGGCCGGCGGCAACGCCGGCTGGCCCCTGGTCGCGTTCCTGACGCCCGCCGGCGAAGTCATCTTCGGAGGCACGCACTTCCGCCTGCGCGACGATTTCCTGGAGAAGCGCCCGGCGTTCGAAACTGTGCTGCGCGGCGTGGCCGAGGACTGGGAGAAGCGCCGCGACGAACTGCTCGAGCGCGCCAAATCCCTCGAGGAAAAGCTTCGCGCGCAGTCGGCGCAGGTTGAGCAAGAGACCCCGAAGGAGGATGCTCCGAAGTTCGACGCCCCGGCCGCGCTGAAGAATGCCGCGGCGACGCTGTGCGAGCGCTTCGATCCCGTGGGCGGTGGCTTCGGGCCCGGCGTCGAAGGCCCCAAGTTCCCGCCGCCGCAGGCGCTGGAACTGCTGCTGCTGCACCACGCCCGCAGCGGCGACGCCGCCAGCCTGAACGTCCTGAGGCACACGCTCGCCGGGATGCTGGCCGGGGGAATCCACGACCGCTTGGGCGGCGGCTTCCACCGCGTGTCCATCGACCGGCTCTGGCGCGTGCCGCGCTTCGAGAAGCTGCTGGGACTCAATGCCGAGATGCTGCAGCTGCTGGTGCACGCCTGGCAGTTCACCAAGGATCCGGACTACCGCGAGGCCGCCGAGGGCGTGCTGCAGTGGATGATGGAGGCGCTGGCCGACCGCGAACGCGGCGGATTCTTCGCCGGGCAGCTGGGCGAAGAGCCCTTCTACACCTGGACGCTGGGCGAACTGGAAGCCGCGCTGGCCGAGGACGAAGGCTGCGGGCTGGTGCGACGCTTCTACGAGATCGAAGCCTGGGGCGACCTGCCCGAGACCAACCCACACCGGAACGTCCTCTTCAAAGCATGCAGTATTGAGGAAGCCGCGAAGGCCGTGCATGCCGACCGCGCCGGAGGCGAGAAGGTGCTGCGCGAAGCCCTGCAGAAGCTCCGCGCCGCGCGCCAGAAGCGCCCCGCCCCGCCGGTGGACCGCCGCATCCTCGTCGACGCCAACGCCCGCGCCATCAGCGCCTGCCTGCTGGCCGCCGGGGCCTTCGCCCGCGACGACGTGCGTGCCTTCGCGCTCAAGACGCTAGACCGCCTATTAAAGGAGGCGACCGACCCGGCCAAGGGCGCCGGGCACGTGATCGCGCCGGACGGCAGCGTCTCATTCCCCTTCCTGGCGAACGACGAGGCCGCGCTGGCGCTGGCCTGCACCGACGCGTACCTCGCCACCGGCGACGACCGGTACTTCGAGGCCGCGGAGGCTTCGGTAAAGCGCCTCGACGAGCGCTTCCTCGATGCGGCCGACGGCTGCTACGCCGACCGCGCTCTGAAGGGCGACGGCGCGCCGCCGGCGCTCGGCCGCCTGAGCGCCGTCTACAAACCGCTGCAAGACTCGTCGCTTGACGGCCCGTCCGTCAACGCGCTGGCGGCGATGGTCCGGCCGCGAATGCGGGAGTTCAGCAGCACGTACAGGCGGCAGGGTCCGGCCGTTCCGGTTGGCGCAAAGCTGGAAGCGCTGGGCGCCTTCGCGCCGGCGCTCTGCATTGCGAGCGTATGCTCAGAGCAGGAATACAGAGCTTTGTTCTTCACCCACGATGCATCCGAACGCCAAGCGATCGACCGTGTGGTTGATGAATTCTATGGCTACCCATCTTGGCTCGTGATGTATCTGCCTCCCGACCGGCCGGAGGTCTTCGCCCGACTCCGCAAGGAACTCGAGCCTCACCTCGGCGCCATCCCCAAGGAAGCTGCGGGAATAGTCGTGTCCAAGGAAGAAGGTTTGGAAGTCTTCACCGACTCTGCCGAACTGAAGGCGCGCCTGGAGAGCCTTCGAAAGCCATGAGCGCAACACCCGCCTGGACCCACATCGCGATCCGCTGCGCGGACCTGGCGCGCAGCATCGCCTTCTACCGCGACTGGTGCGGCATGGCCGTCGTGCATCGCCGCAGCGATCCGTCGCCCGACAAGAAGGGCAGCGTCGAGGTCGCCTGGATGGCCCCGCAGCGCGCCGGCAAGCCCGTGGCGGGCGTCTGGATCGTGCTCCTGCAGGCCCCTCGCGGCGCGGGCGCGACGAGTCTCTTCGACCACCTCGGCATGGCGCTGGACAGCCGCGCCGCAGTGGACGCCTTGGCCGCTCGCGGTAAAAGAGAGGGCATCCTCCACTGGCCGGCCGAAGACATGGGTGGCGTGGTGGGTTACCTCTGCGCAGTAAAGGATCCCGACGGCAATGTCGTCGAGTTCAGCCACGGCCAGACCATCCCGCACGCCCCGTGACAGCGCCCGCTTCCCGGTGTATGCAGCCCAACATGCCCTGCTTCCGCGCCCGGCGCGGGCAGGTTCTCCGCCACCTCTGAGGAACGCTCCATGTCCGCCCGCGCGTACCCCTTCTCGCTGACGCTGCCGACCTACGAGGCCGAACTGGCCTCGCGCCTGGCGCCGCTGTTCGAGAAGGGCAAGGTGCCCGTCTACCCCTACACGCAGTTCGTGCGCACGTCCGAGACCGCACGACCGCACACCTACACGTTCCTCGCTCTGGAGAACCGCTTCCTGCGCGCGCTCATCGCTCCCGCACTGGGCGGGCGCGTGTACTCGATCCGCGACAAGCGCCTGCGCGCGCCGGCCGACGACCAGGCCCCCGGCCACGAACTCGGCGCCGAGTTGCTCTACGCCAACCGCGTCGTGAAACCATACCGAGTCGAACCCCGCAATGCGTGGATCAGCGCCGGCATCGAGATCAATTTCCCCGTCGCGCACAGCCACACCAGCGTCGAGCCTGTCGCGCAGCGGCACTATGAGCAGAACGACCGCGCCTACGCCGAAATCGGCGAAACCGAGCGCCGCTTGGGCTTGCAGTGGCTGGTGCGCTACAGCCTAGGCGACGACGACTACTTCCTGACGCAGGAGACCTTTCTCCACAACCCCACCCAGCGCCCGGCGAAGTGGCAATTGTGGAGCAACTGCGGCGTGGACGCCTACGCGGACTCGGAGTTCATCTACCCGCCCGCGAAGCTATTCGTGCACAACAGCAAGGACCAGTACGACCGCTGGCCCATGAAGTGGTCGAAGGTCGGGGAGCGCGAAGGCATGCTGGGGCTCTTCTGGCTCGACCAGACCGACGTCTACTACGGCATCTTCCATCACAGCCGCGGCTACGGCATGATGCACCTGGCCGACCCCAAGTTGGTGCCGGGCATGAAGCTGTGGACCTTTGGCTGGGAAGGCACCAAACGCTGGGCGGACCTGCTCAGCGACGACCACCGCGGCTACGCCGAGATTCAATCCGGTGCGTTCAAGACGCAGGAAGAGTTCGGCACGATGGCGCCCGGGCAGGGCCACCGCTACGTGGAGTTCTGGGCGGGCGCGGACAGCGTCGACGCGATTCGCAAGGCAAAACTCCCGCAGCCGAAGCTCGGCACACACCCGCCTCAGTGGTTCGGCATGGAACACATCCCCGAAGCTAAGGTCTGGCTGGCGCTGCTCGACGCGCACCGCAAGAACGCGCCCTCCTCGATTCCCGCCTACGATCCAGCAGGCACCGACTGGCCGCCGACGGGCCTGGAACTCGAACAGGCCCTGCGCTGGGCCGCGGAACACAAGGCCGTCTACCGCACCGCGCTAGGCACCTGGCTGGCCGCGCGCGAACGCTTCGGCGACGCCTCCGCGGTGCTGGAAGACTGCGGCGACGACTACGGCCGCCGCGTGCGCGGCCTGCTGGCTTGGCGCATTGAGCGCAACCTGTCCAAAGCCCGCAAAGAATTCGAACGCGTCGGCATCGACGACACCGGCCATTTGCTTGACCACGACGCCCTGCTGGCCCACATGGGCGACCATGCCGCGCGCGAGAAAATCCTCGACCGCCTTCCCGCGCAGGAAGGACGCGTCGTCGAACGCATCGCCGACCGGCTGGTCGGTGCCGGCCGTCCCCAGGAGGCCATCGATACGTTGATGGCTCGCCCCTGGGTGCTGCAGCACGAACGCTGGATCCGCACGGACATCTGGCGCCGCGCCCGCGCGGCCCTGGGCCTGGATCAGGACCCCGTGCCGAAGGAACTGGCCGAGGACCCCGTGCCGCCGGCGAGCGAGGCCCCCACCCCGCACGGCCCCATGGACGGCGTGCTGCGCCGAGTGCCCGACCACGAGCCCACGAACTCGCCCTGCACGTAGTGGAAAAGACGCCCCACGCCCGCCTTGACAGGCCGCACGAACTGCGCGTTAATAGTCTTTTTGCGCCGCTCTCCCCGAGGCATGCATGGCCGATTCTCCGTCGCCTTCGTCCGAGCCCGCGCCCGCACCGCAGACGCGCTGGCCCGAGCACCGGCACGCCAACTACCACACCTACGGCGTCGACGACTACGACGCCTACTGGAACAACCAGACGATGCCGGAGGACCTCCGTAGCATGCACGTCCGCATGCTGGAGGAGATCCCGCGCTTCGTGCCCGCCGGCGCGAAGGTGCTGGAGATGGGACCCGGGCCAGGGCACCTCTTCCATGCGCTGCAGGAGAGGAAGTACGAGATGTACGCTTGCGACGCCGCGCAGGTCGCGCTGGACCAGCTCAAGGCACCGCCCGAGCGCATGAAGCGCTGCAACCTCAACGAGGGCCTGCCGGATTTCGGCGTGAAGTTCCAGGCCATCGTCGGAGCCAAGGTGCTGCATCACATCGTCCGGCCCGACGAGTTCCTTAAGAACCTCCGCGACAAAGTGTCGCCCGGCGGCTACCTGATGCTCACGATCCCCAACATCGTCTCAATCCGCAACCGGCTGCGCATGCTGCGCGGCAAGTTCCCCGCGCTGAGCCCCAGCCACCGCAACTTCATGACCCCAAGCGAAGCCCTAGCGCTGATGGACCGCTGCGGCTGGACCATCAAAGGCTGCTTCCCGCGGAAACATTCCATCCTCATGTCCCTGTTCCCGGTGCTCTTCAGCCGCGAGCTGTTCCTGGTAGGCCAGCGCCGGGACGCGGAATAGCCGAATCATGAACGCGGCGACGGGAGACCCCGCCGGCCCCGCGCCAGCATCGCCTTCGGCGCCTGCGGAGGCCCTGCCGGACCTGCGGCCGCACCTGGAGGCGCTGGGCTACCGCGACCTCACGCCGCTGAGCCAGGGCCAGAACGCGTGGGTCTTTCGCGCCAGAGGACCGGACGGCGAAGCACTGGCCGTGCGCGTCACCACCATCGCCGCGCTGGATCGCTGGCGAAACGATACTGCTTTCGGCAAACTGGTCCGCCACAAGCTGCTGCGCTGGTGGGCCCCCGCTCATCCGAACCTGATCGCGCTGCGCGCGACGGGCGCGCTCCGCGTGCCTCACCCGGACCCGCAGCGTGGCACCGTGCGACTGTTCTATACCGTAATGCCGTTCATCGAAGGCCCAACGCTGGAACAGGCCTTCGCCGATCCGGCCTTCCGCGCCGGCGGGCCCGAACGCCTTCAGACAGTCTGGATCGAGATCCTGCTGGCCCTGGCGGCACTCCATGCGCGCGGCCTGCGCCACGGCGATCCCAGCCCCCGCAACGTGCTGCTGGAGAAGAAGAGCGGCCGCGCAGTGGTAATCGACCTTCGATTCACCACGCACTTCAAGAACCGCCGAGACCGCGACCGCGGGTACGCGCGCCGACTGCTCTTCTGCCTGCTCTCGGGGAAGTTCGAGCCGTGGGAGCGCCCAAAGGACCCGCTCGACGAGGCCGCAGTCCGCGCATACTGGCTGGGTAAGGAAACCAGCGAAGCGCAACGCGCGAAGCTGGAGGGCTGGCTGGCCTTCGCGCGGGATCTCTCCGACGGCGGACGGTTGGAGCACGCCAACACGCCGGAGATCCTCCAAGCCGCGCAAGCGACCGCTAGTCAGGCGTGAAGGCGAACGGCACGCCGCCCACCATCTCGGACGGCGGCACCTTCATCAATTTCAAGAACGTCTGCGCGCAGTCGTGGATCTTCAAGCCCTGCATCTCGCCGGCGCCTCTCGTGCCTGAAGCGATGCGCGCCTTCGTGGAGAGGATGAAGATGCCGTCGGGCGCGTGGTTCGCGTCGTCGGGGCCGGTATCGTTCTCGTAGGTGTAGATCTTCGCGGCGCCGGGCCCGCCGACGTAGCCCATGCTGCGCCAGGACAGGTCGCCGAAGTAGACGATCAGGTCGGGCGCGATGCCTTCGACGCGCGGATAGATCTTCTCCGGCCACAATACGCGCGTGCCCAACGGGCGGCCGGATTCATCGGGTAGCGCCTCCAGTTTGGCGCTCAGTTCGCGGCGCAGCGCGTCGGCGTCCGCGGGGGCGACGACGCCCTGAGGCTCGCGGCCGCGCACGTTCAGGAACAGGCGCCCGTAATAGCCGCCGTCGCCCCAGGCCTTCGTCTTCGCCCAGTCGATCTCGCACTTGCCGATGGGCGTGTCCTTCTCGGGACGCTTCTTGAGGGTCAGATAACCCTCGCGGATCAGCCATTCGTTGAAGACAATGCCGCCGGCCATGCTCTTGATGCCGTGGTCGCTGACGACGGCGACCCAGGCGTCGTCGGGAACGTGCGCGAGCAAGCGCTTCAGGTTCGTGTCGATCTGCTTGTAGTACGACAGCATCTTGCCCTGGTGCGGATTGCCTTTCTCGTGGCGCGGATGCGAGGCGTCGAACTCCTTCCACAGGCCATGGTGAATGCGGTCGGTGCCCATCTCGACCGACATGAAAAAGTCCCAGGGCCGGTTCTTCAGCAGCCACTCGGCGTACGCGGTATGGTTCTCGGTGGCCTTCTGCAACTCGCGGTAAAACTCGTCCTTGTCTTCGATGCGAAACTTAAAGTCGGGGATGTACGGACCGCAGGCGCGCGTGATCTCGTCCTTCAACTCCGGCGGATACGCGAAGGCGCTCTCCGGGCCCGGCGTCAGCCAGCACGAGATCTGGCAGCCGTTCACAGGCTTGGGCGGATAGGTCAGCGGCACGGCAAAGCTGACGGTGCGCTTGCCCGCGCGACCCAGGACGTCCCAGACGGTGTCGGTCTTGATCCACTTGCTCGTCGCCAGGCCCAGGCCCGCATAGGTACGATCGGTGCGGTTGCGGAATCCATAGATCCCCAGTTCGCCGGGCGTGCGCCCGGTGACCATCACCATCCACGCCGGGCAGGTGATGGGCGGATCGCAGCTGCGCAAGCAGCCCCACCAGCCGCTGTCCATCAGGCCGCGCAGCGTGGGAAGCTCTTCGCGAAAGCGCTCGAAGACCAGTGTAGGTTCGGCGCAGTCGAGTCCGAAGACGGCAAGTCTGGGTCCAGGCATGGCGGCCTCGCGTCGGGAAATGAAGTCCGTAGCGAACACCTTAGGGCAATCCCGCGCGGAGAAAAGTAAAGAGCGCCGCGACGTCAGGGAAGTGAAAGCCTCTTGCAGGGAAGTCTGGCCGTGTACAATATGCACGGATTTCACCAAAGCCGCACAGCCGCACAACTTCCGGGATAGCCCAATGCTGGTATTGAAGGAAGAGGAACAGACCTGGTTCGAGCAAGTCTGTTATCGTGTGAAGCGAATAACCGGAATCGGAGTCAAACCTGATTTCCTGATTCTGGGTGGTCAGAAATGTGGTTCCACAACGCTCTTCGGCACCTTGATCCAACATCCGGACATATTTCGGCCGCGAAAAAAGGAACCGATGTATTTCACGCACCGTTTTAACCGCCGCGCGGCGTGGTATCGGGCCAATTTTCCGTCGTACCCCGTCAAGGCAGCCCGCAAACTGATGGGCAAGCGGTTCGTCACCTTCGAAGCCTCGCCCTATTACCTTTTTCACCCACTCGCGCCGCAACGCGTGCGGTCGCAGTTGCCCGACGTAAAGCTGATCGCGCTGTTGCGCGAACCCGTTGAGCGCGCCTACAGCCACTACCAGCACATGATACGGATCAATCGCGAGACACTGAAATTCGAAGACGCCATCGCAAAGGAGGAAGAACGCCTGTCCGGAGAGCGCGAAAAGATGCTTTCAGAGGACGGCTTCAACTCCGACAGCTTCCGGTTCCTCTCCTACAAAGCGCGCGGAATCTACGTCGACCAGCTCATGGAATGGACGAAAGAGTTTCCGCGTGAGCGGCTCCTAGTGTTGCAAACGGAGGCTTTAAAGCGCGACCCCCAGGCGGTCACCGACCGCGTCCTCGATTTCCTGGGCCTCCCGCGCTGGAACGGGTTCGTGCATAAGCCGGAGAACGTAGGCGGGTACAAGGAACCCATGGGCAGCGCCATCCGCGAGGAATTGCGCACCTATTTCAAGCCGCACAACGAACGGCTGTGGACGTGGCTGGGCGAACGGTGGGATTGGGAATAGACCGCAGGCCAGTTCCGCCGCCGATTCACAACGCCGTCAGGGGACTGAGCTTCATGGACGCCTTCAAACAGCCGCCCAAGTCCCTGCCGCAAAAAATCTGGTACAGGTTCAAGTGGTTATCCGGCATCGGCGTCTACCCTGATTTCATGATCATCGGCGGGCAGAAGTGCGGCACCACCACCTTCTTTGCCTCACTGATGCAGCATCCCGACATCCTTCATCCTCGAAAGAAGGAACCCAACTACTTCAGCTACCGCTACGACCGAAGCGCCGCTTGGTATCGCGCGCACTACCCGGCCTGGACGGCGAAGCTCTGGAGGCGCGCTACGGGCAGGGCTTTCCACACCTGCGACGCGTCCACCTATTACCTTTTTCATCCGCAGGCGCCCGAGCGCGTTCATGAGCGGCTCCCTGGCATTAAGCTCATTGCCTTGCTGCGCGAACCCGGTGCGCGCGCCTTCAGCCATTACAAGCACATGCACCGCATCGGAGCGGAAGACCTCCCCTTCGAAGCCGCATTGGATGCGGAAGAAGAACGCCTCGCGAAGGCGAAGGCTGACGCCAGCGGTGGCGACCCCTACTGCAGCGCTGCCTACCGCAGCCATTCGTACATGGCCCGCGGCGTGTACGTAGACCAATTGGCGGCCTGGACGCGGCATTTTCCACGTCGGCAGCTTCTCATCCTTCAAGCCGAAGCTTACCTGCGAACGCCCGATGCGGTGATGAAGCGCGTATTGGAGTTCCTCGAACTCCGAAACTGGGAAGATTTCGAACACAAACCGGAAAACGTCGGCGGCTATTCCGAATCGATGGACGCCAAGACCACGGAACGCCTGCGTGCCTATTTTCGCCCGCACAACGAGCGGTTGTGGGAGTGGCTCGGCGAACGGTGGGATTGGCAGGGTTGATTCTTGCGGCACCTCCGTTGCGCCGGCATCCACAGCATCAAGGTCATCGCCTGACCGCCTTCCGCCCTTTCCACCCTTGGCGTAGGGCGTAGGATACCTAGCGCCATGTTCTACACCGACGCGCTCACTCTCGTCCGGGAACTCCCCGGCTGGCTCGTTCGACGCCTTTCCGGCGGCGTCACCGTCACCTTCCTGCGGCATCGCGGCGCTTTGGGCGATTGTTTGATGGTAAGCGCCCTCGCGCGCGGCCTGAAGAAGGCCCGGCCCCAGTGGCGCGTGGGAGTAGCCAGCCGATTTCCCGTGCTGTTCGAGCACAATCCGAACATCGACGAGAACCGCGGCTGGCACCTGATGCGCACGGGATGCACGGTCAAGGCCGGCTACCACCGGGAAGAATTGACTGGCCACGAACACGTCGTGGCGATCCAGTGGCGCAGACTCTGGCAGGAACTGGCCGACGCCGGATTACACGACGGCAAGGACGTTCCCACGTTGGACGGTTCCCACCCGGACCTCTTTCTGACCGCTCAGGAAGCGGACGCGGGCAAGGCGCTGGCGGGTGCTGGCGGCAGCGACACGCGCCCGCTGGTGCTGTTGGGCGCCGGCGGGAAACTCAAGCCCACGCACAATCGCGAATGGGGACTTGAGAACTACCAAAAACTTGCCGACCTGCTGGCACCGCACGCCCGGCTGGCCCAGATCAGCGGCGACGAACCCTTGATGGTGGACGGCCAGAAGCTGCCGAACTATGGCCGCCTGCCGATCCGCGAGGCCGCGGCGCTCTTCCAGGCCTGCGACGCCATGGTGGTGCAGGAAGGCGGGCTGATGCACGTAGCCGCAGCCGTGAATGCGCCGTGCGTCTCAATCTTCGGCGGGTTCGTGCTGCCTACGCAGACCGGCTACGAGCGGCAGACCAACCTCTGGTCGAAACCCGAATGCAGCCCTTGCATCGTCAGCGGCGCAAACTGCGCACATCTGAAGTGCATGGTTCCGATCACTCCGCGCAGGGTGCTGCGCGAGATCGGCGCACTGCTGACGCAGCGGGGCCACGCGCTGCCCGAAGAAGTCTGCGCGCAGGCGCCCAATGCGTGGACGCCGCCGCCGTTCGTGGACAGGGAGATTTTAAAGAAGGAACTTGCCGGCGTGGCTTCTACTTCTCCGGCTCGTCCTTGAGCTTGAACCAGGCCGTCACGCGCTGGCCCAGTTTCAGCGGCACCGGCCCGTTGAAGCGCACGACGGTCTCGACGATCTTAATGTCGACGCGTTCGCGCGCCTCGCCCGTCTCGAACGGCTTCTCGCCGGCTTCCTTGCCGACCTTCTCGACCGTGCCCTCGAAGTTCTTGCCGGGGAAGGCCACGGCGGTCACGCGCACCTCCTGGCCCGGGAAGATATCCGGATAGTCGCCCTCGTCGACGCTGGCCACCACCTGTAGGCGTTCCATGTCAGCGACGGTGACGACGATTTCGGGCGGCAGCATGCCCACGGTTTGGCCGGCGTAGCGGAATTTGCGAACCACGACGCCGTCGATGGGCGAGCGCAGGACCGTCTTCTCCAGGTTCACTTCGGCGAGCTTCAACTGCGCGCGCGCGTTATCCACCGCGGCCTTCGCTTCGTCCAGACGCGACTGTTTGGTCGTCTCGATGCGAACGACGTCGGCCTTGGCCTTCTCCAGCATGGCCAGGGCCTTCTTCTTGTCCTCGTCGCGGTACCCGTTTTCCAGTTCGCTCAGGCGCTGCTGCGCGACGTCCAGCGCAGCCTTGGCGGCCTTGGCATTGTTCAAGGCGTTGGCCTGCTGGCTCTCGGTGAAGACGCCCTTGCGAATACCGTCCGGATCGCTGTAGCGCTTGGCCTCGGTCTCGGCGTTGTCGTACAAGGCCTTGGCCTGCTGCACCGCAGCTTGTGCGGCCAAGACGGATTCCTTACGCGCACCGGTGCTCATCTGGGCGTATTCGGCTTGCAGGCGTTCGACGTCGAACACTGCGCCGATGCGCTCGGCTTCGATGTTGGCTTCCAGGCTCTTGGCCTGGGCCTCGGCGGCGCCGAGTTCGGCCTTCGCGGACGCCACGTACGCCTGGTACTCGTCGTTGTCCAACTCGGCGACGATCTGGTCCTTCTTGACCTCCTGGCCTTCATCGACACTTACGACCTTGATGCGGCCGGTCAGCTGGAAGGCCAGCGGGCGGTTGCCGGATACGGACTCGACCTTGCCCGGCGCAGTGCGGCAGTGCTCGTAAGGGCGCTCGACCAAGCCTCTCTGCGCGCCGTCCCGGGAGGGCGTGGTGGGCTCGCTGGCCACACCATGGCCTTGCTGGGCCTTTTTAACAGTGAAATAGGCGACGCCCATCGTCACCAGCACGGCGCCCACGGCCAGGTAGCTGATGCCGCCTTTGCGCTTGCGGCGGCGCACTGAACGGGCGGGCGGCGCCGCGGAGGCCGGCTTGGTCTCGCTCTTGGGTAACTCGAACTCGAGTTCCGGCTCCTTGCGCGCCCGTTCGATCTCGGCGCGCGGCGCCGTTTTGGTCTCCAACGCCACTTCCGAAGCCGCAGCGGCCACGCGCGGGCGCGGACCGGGCTCGGGCAACGTCTCCTCGACCTCGTCCTTTTCTTCGCGCTCAACGGAAACGGCAGGCAACTCGCTGCTTTCTGGCACGGGCGTCACCGCCGGCGCGCCGGCGCTGGAGATGCGGCTCCGGAAACCGCTGAATCGCGGCTTGCCATTGCCGGCGTGCGTACCATCCTTGTCGCTCTTTTCTGGAGAGCTGTCTTTGCCGTCCTTCGAGTCTCCGGCAGCGGACTTGCCGGCCTTCACCGATTTCGCCTGGGCCTTGGCTTCCTGGCGTTGCGTGCGCTCCTTCATGACCTCAATGACGTCCTCGCGTCGCACGCCAATTTTTCCGTTCGAGCGGAAGGCGGGAATGCGGCCGGAGGCCAGCAGAAGCTGGAACTTGGGCGGCGACATCTTGAGGATGCCGCAAGCCTCTTCGAGGTCCATGAGATCGTGATCAGCCATTGCGCATTCTTTCCAGGGCCAGCGGCGAGCCGCGCTCGAGCGCCGACCAGTCCACGGGCGGGCGGCGGCTGCCGCGCATGCGGCGAACGATCTTGCGCAGGCGCCCGTCCTCCATTTCGATGACCCGGTCAGCAAACTCACGCACGCGCGGGTCGTGGGTGACAACCAGCACGGTGGTGCCGTCCTTGTGCGCGCGGTCGCGGATCAGGTCCATGATGCGGCGGCCCTGGAAGGCGTCCAACGCGGCGGTGGGTTCGTCGGCCAGCACCACGGGCGGCTCCCCGGCCAAGGCGCGCGCGATCGCCACGCGCTGGCGCTGTCCGCCGGACAGCTGGGCGGGGAAGCTTTCGACCTTGTCGCCCAGGCCGACGCGTTCGAGCAGTTCGGCGGGATCGCCGTCCTCGATGCCGCGCAGTTGCAGCGCGACCTGGACGTTCTCGCCGGCGGTGAGCGACGTGAGCAGGTTGTAGTTCTGGAAGATGAAGCCGACCTTGCGGCGGCGGAAGTGCTGGCGCTGGGTTTCATCCATCAGGTCCAGGCGTTCTTCGCAGACGCGAAGCGTGCCCTCGGTGGGATCCAGCAGGCCGCCGATCATCGTCAGCAGCGTGGTCTTGCCGCTGCCGCTGGGGCCCATCAGCACGGTCACCTCGCCGGCGAAGACCGACAGCGAGACGTCCTTGACGGCCCAGACCAGCGCGTCCTCGGCGTCGACTTCGTCTTCGCCGTAGAACTTGCCCAGCCGGTCGGTCTCGATCGTTGCATGCGCCATCGCTTACACCCTGAAGACCATGGCCGGCTCCACCCGCCGCAAGCGGAGGATGGAGACCAAAGATGCACCTGAGCACAACGCAGCCGTCAGCAGGGAGACGAACACCACCAACGGCCAAGGGACCAGCACCGTTGTACCCGTGCTGCTGGCCGCGAAAGCGGCCGCGAAACTGACCGCCAGGCCCAGGAGCAGGCCCAGCACACCGCATATCATACCCTGTTCGAGCACCACGCGGGCGAGTTCGTCCATCCCGGCACCCAGGGCCTTAAGGACTCCGAACTCAGGCACCTTCTCGACGGTCATCGCGTAGAGCGTCTGGCTTACGATCACGCCGCCGACCAGCAGCCCCAGCAGCGCCGCGGCCAGGAAACCGATGCCCACGCCGGTCTCGATCAGCCAGTAGATGCGCGTGCGCCACGCAAAGCTCTCGCGCGTATTGGCCTCGATATCCGAGACGCGGGAAACGATGCCGGCGCGAACCTCGTCGACGTCGTAGCCGTCGGCGACCTTGACCAGGAAGTAGATCGACTTGCCGCCGATAACGCGGCCGGAGGTGTCCTTGGAGGTGATGGGCGAGGTCGTCAGCCAGCCGTAGGTCTCGCCCCGGCGCAGCGAGGTGAAGACGTAGGGCGTGGTGGTGAAGCTGCGCATCCCGCGCGTGAAGCCGACGATCTTGGCGCGGCGCTGCATGATCTCGATGAAATCGCCGATGTGCGGGTTGCCCAGTTTGGCGCGCTCGCCTTCGTCGATGATCACTGCGTCCTGGTTGTGCAGGTTCTCGATGCTGCCTTCCACCAGGGGCAGGTCGCAGGCCATATTCCCGCTCAGGTCGAACGCGATGACCTGGATGTTCGCATTGCCTCCGTCGGGCAGCTTCCAGACGCTGTACGAAACATTGTACTCCTCGACGCTCTGGACCCCCGGCACGGCCTGGATCAGGTCCTTTTTGCGAGCGTCGATGGGCGTGGCGAAGTCGAAGGTCTTGACGTCGACGGTGGAAACCCAGATGTCCGCTTTGCTGCGGTCGATCAGCAGGGACGCATTCTGAACCAGACCCAGCAGCATCCCCACCTCAACCGTGACCAGCACCACGGCGAAGACAACGCCGAAGACCGCAACTACCATGCGGGTCGGCTCGCGCTTCAGGTTTCGCCATCCGATGGAGATCATGCGACCAGCGTTTCCTGCGCCTCGACGGGCTTGGCGCCACGCCAAGCAATCACCTTGCCCAGGGGCAAGCGGCCCGAGCGGCCCGTGGGGGGAGGCGCAAACCCGAACCGGAGCACGAAACCGACGCGCCCACCGCGCCATTCGGGCAGCAGCGCCTGGAAGCGTGAGGATAACGCTTCGATACGCCCGGCGTCCAGTACCTGCCTCAATTCTTCGCTGCCATTGCACAGTGCATTTTCCAGCACCGGCAGCGTCATCATCGGCTGGGCCGCCAGGCCCGCCTCGGTCAGCGCCAGCCAAGCGCGCTGCGCACAGCGGCCGACCAGCCAATCGGTGTCGGCGTCGGCATCGGGGGCCTCGATCACGCAGAAGCCCGAGGACGAACGCACCAGTTTCTTCACGAAGGCCGACATGGCCATCAGCGAGCCGCCCGCTTTCAGCAGCCAGGTGGGCTTGCCGAGCATCATCTTCATAGCGGTCTTCTGGACAGCGTTGAGCTCCAGGCTCGCGGGGGAAAGGCCTTCGGGGTTCTTCTGCCCTGGCCCCACATTCCAGCGAATGTTGCCCAGGATCGCGTCGCGCATCGAGGCGTTGCCGTACATGCGCGCGAAGCAGGCGCCTTCGATCCCCGCCCAGGCCTGCACCGTCGCGCGGTCGAAGACCCAGTGCGTGCGCAGGCCGGCCAGCGGCAACGAGGCTTCCAGCAGTTCCACGCGCGTGGGCGCCAGCACGGTGCCGCCTTCGTAGAAGCGGCGGTTGCTGGCGCGCGCATCCACCACCGGATCGGCCACGTGGTGACGGCCGGCCGTTTCTTCCAGGCGCACGCAGGCGCGCTCGGCGCCCTGGTTCTCCAGCTCCAGGCACCAGCCGTTACGTTCGGCCGCACGCAGCATGTTCTCCAGCGCCGCGCCGCAGGCAATGCGCGACATGCGCTGGCCTGCGTTCATCGGCGAAGCGTCCTTGGCGGCGTCCAGCTCCAGCTCGATGCGGCGGGCCTCGCCGTCCAGCACAAAGCGCCAAGGCTGCAGGTTGTCGCCGCTGGGGGCCTTCACGGCCGAAGCAACGAGGTCCAGCATCTCGCGGTGGCGGCCGTTCATAGTGCATCCCTCCAGCGCGGCGCCGTACCGTCCAGGCGCTCGGCGGCATCACCCGCCCCGTCTTCGTCGCCGTCCCAAGCGCGCATGCGCTCGAGTTCGTTGGAGCTCTGAAGGCGGCGGAGGCACAGATCCAGGTTGTTCAGGTATTGGCGGAGCTTGCGGTCGGCGTCGCGGTCCAGGTCGCCGGCGGCCTGATGGCTGCGATAGCGGACCGCCGTCTCGCAGTACTGGCGGGCTAGCGCCTCCAGCTCTTCGATTTCCTGGTTCGTCATGGGTTGCGCCACGGTAACTACCCCCCTGTCTTCCCCGCGCGCCCTCACTATTCCAAACCCACCCAATCGCTTAATTACCACAACAATATCTGGAGATTCGGTGCCTATACGGTCGAAGACTGTACGGCTGGTGCAGGCTCAAGTGCAGTCGCATTGTGCAGGCCGGATTCTCGGGCCTTCTTTTCCGTCTCGTGCAGCGCCTGCATCTCGGGGAACCGGCGGAAGGCCATCCAGCGGATCATGCGGCCGCGCAGGCTGTGCTTCAGGTCCGGAACGGCCTTCAAGGCCAAGGTGCGGTTGCGGTACGGATCGAAGTAGACGCCGTGCCCGGCAGTAGCGGGCCGGCCACGCCCGGTCACCAGCTTCAAAACCTCGGTGGCGGCGGCGGCGGCGCAGAGCATGCAGGCGCTGGCCAGCGCGGGGCCCTTCTCGTTCTTCAGGTCGACGCGGCTGGGATCCATGTCGCCCTTCAGGCCCGGGCCCAAGCCCAGCCCGAAGGCTAACAGCTGTTCGGCGCGCGTCATCTCGTCGTTGATCGCGAAGTATTCGTCGAAGCTGGGGCCGTCCGGCGTGAAGACGATCACCGAGGCGCCGTAGCCGATGGGGCCGGCGTTCACGACGGGAATGCCCTTCGCGCGGCAGTGCTTGTAGAGCATGCGGCGGTCTTCGATGCGGAAGAACTCGATGCCATCCACCACCACGTCCACGCCATCCAGGAACGCGTCGATGTTCTTCGGCGTGATGCCGTCGGGAAACGTTCTGACCGACGCCTCGGGGTTAATGTCACGGGCCATCTGCGCCATCACTTCGGCCTTGCCGCGGCCGACGGTGGGCATCGTGGCGCCCAGCTGGCGGTTGAAGTTGACGACCTCGTAGGCATCGGGATCGGCCAGGTTGAAGGCACCCACGCCCATGCGCACCAGCGCCTGCAGGTGAGCGCCGCCAACGCCGCCCAAGCCGGGCAGGGCCACTCGAATCTGGCGCAGCTTGGCCTGCTCGGCTTCGCTGACGAGACCCAGGTTCCGCGCGAATGCCTGGTCGTAGAGGAATTCAGGGGTCGCTACCATGGTTGCTTCTCCTGGGGTCTGGTTCCTTCCCCGTCGCCTTCCACCAATCCATATCTGCGCTGGCGCGATCTCAGCAGTCCTTTTTCCTGATTTTTCACATCTATTACCCTTTTCTAGTTAAAGACTTACAGACACGCCGCCGGACGGTTGGCGCCGCTCAGCCAGGTCAAAATGACATGCACATGTGCGATTTTGTTTCTGGGCTTCCGAACGTCTCAGCGGGACGCGCAGAGGCTCAAGTCCTGTCCCGCCAGGGTCCGCTTCAGCCACTTTTCGGGCACCATCTCCCGATCGCAGCGCATCAGGACGGCCGGGGCATTCTCCAGGCCTTCGCTCGTTTCGTTGCGCGCGATGGTGCGCATGCCCAGCAGACGCCCGTAGATGCGTTCATGCCTCGGATTGAAGGTGCACAGGAACGTATCGAGGTCGAAGACCTCGAACGCGTAGCTGACCACCTCGCCGATCAGCGCCATTACAACTTGGCGCTCACCGCGTAGCGTCTGCCGAGTCGCCATGCGCCACGCAGCGCCCAGCTTTCTGCCTTCGCTGCGCGCTAGGCGCGCAACATCCGCGAAGTCCAAATCGGCGTGGATGCCCTGGGGGCCGTCCAACGTCAATGAGACGGTGCCCATCACCTTGCCATCCTGCAGTGCAACCAGCACGGTGGTCTCGGGGATGTTCTCCAAGTGCGGATAGTGAATCAGCTTTCCGTCGGGTTGCGGCGTGCAATAGTTACGCTCGACGTAGGCGTCGTGTGTCAGTCGGTAGACTTCTTCGAGTTCCAGGCTGCTGCGCACCGGGCGCACGACGACTTTGTGCGCGGCGGCGTCTGATTCGAGGGGCTCGCGGTCGATCGCGCGAAGAGCCTGCGAGATATTCGAGACACGGCGAGGAAGACGGTCCGCGGGCGTCAGGCCAGCCGTGGAGGTCTTTTCGTGTGTCAACATGGCGTGCTCCTCCAAGCGTCGGGTGTCTGCTTCTGATCCTTCTCAGTTCATGCGCGCCCGCTCAATGCGACTGGATCGTCGCGCGACGCGCGCGGGTACCTCGTCGCGAATCTCGGCGGGTGAAATGAGCGCCGAGAGCGTCGCAGGTTTGTGGGGCAGCGCGGACATCCGCCGCAGGCTCCCGCCGGGCAGGAACAGGTCCTCGCGTTCGCGCGCACCCAGACGGATCAGCAGATTATGAACGGGGCAACAATCGGTGAGCGCCGAGGCGATCAGGTTCAGGCCGGCGAAGAGCGCACCGTACAGCCAGCGCGGGTCATGCAGCAAGGCCAGCAGCGTGCAGGCGAGAACGCCCAGGCCGGCGATCAGTCGTCCCCAGCGGTCCACGCTCCAGGGCGCGGCCGTCTCCCGGGATTCGCGAATCTCCCTTCCAGTGCCGCTCGCTCGCATTGCGCGTCCTCCCCTTTCCGCCCGAGAATGGCCGCCAGATCGAGCGCGTTGCATGGAATCCGGAAAGATCGAGCAATTGTTCTCGAATCGCTTGCACAGGTGCACGGCGCCCTCTTTTCAAGGTGGAGGACGGCGCTCAGACTCTGTGCAATCAATTTATGAGCTATGGGGCGGTGGGCTCAGTCACCGGGTTGATCGTCGAGGACGAGTGTTCGGCCTGCGTGCCGCCGAATTCCCGGATGGCCTTCTCCGGGTCGCGAATCAAGGCGGGAAGCTCCTCAACCGACTTCATGCCGGTAATCTCGATGGACTCGATCGCTGTGTCGCGGCTGGCGAACCGCAGGTTACTGGCCGGCCACGGGCGGCTGAACTTGACGATCGCATTGAGTTCGCCGTCGCGGAATTTGAAGATGTAAGCGCCTACAAGGTAGACGTCGAAGACGCAGCGCTGGTTCACGTCGCACGGCAGGCGCTTGAACCAGGTCACCAGGGGCGGCGATGCGGCGTCGTGCATCCAGACCGCGTCGATGCCGGGATCCTTGGGTTGCATGATCGCGGTAAAACGTACCCGCATCGGGGCTACAGGCACGCCGCCCTTGATCGCAATGACTGAACCGGGCCGGGCTTGCTTCACGATACGCGCCCGGAACTTCTCCGTGGCCGGAAGCCACTCACTGCGGGTCTGAAAAAACTCGAAGTCTTCCGGGATACCGTTCTCGAACGTCCACGACTTGTGGTAATCCACGGAGCGCTTGAAACCGTCCATGAACGCGGCATCGGGCCCGTCGGGACCGGCAAAAGGTTTGTCCGCCCGAGAGCCGTTGGGTTCAAGGCTCGCGACAAGTGCCGGTATATCGTTCGCCATCTCCGGCAGTTCTTCTTTCTCGATTGAACGCAGGTTGATCTTATGGATGCCGCAGTTCGTCGGCGCGATATACAACAGATGGCCGGCGCGCCAGCGGTCGTACTCGACTACGTTGATCGGCACGTTGGGTTGGTCGGCGAAATCCGAGACGACATACCGGTCGTAAAAGAACGCACGGAAAACGAGCACGGTACCCAGTTTGATGTCCTTGTGCGACTTCCAGAATTGTTTGGGGCCCACGTAATAAGACTCCGTGGCCCAGCCGGCGCCCATAGCCCACCTCGTCCACTCCACGGGCTCGCAGATGACCTCCAGCATGAAGGGGCCCTCCTCCGGCGCCGGAACAGGCAGCAGCAAAATCGGATCGCGGTCCGTGCGCGGCGGAAAGACCCAGCTTCCAGGACGGTCTCCCTGCGGCGGCTGCCAATAGCCAGTACCCTGCATGATTTTCAGATCCTTCGGCGGCTCCTTGGCCAGGTCCCAGGTCATCTTAAAGCGCGGCGCGACCGGCGCAGCGATGTCCTTCGACGCCGCTGGCTTTTCCGGTACAGGCGGTGCCAGCAGGTACCACACACCGCCCGCCGCGGCACTTAGTGCCAGCACCGCCGGCACAACGTACGCAAGAGCACCCTTCCCCGCCGCCACACGCAACGACTGCTTCGCCGCCTTCGCGCCCAAAGACTTGAGGTTCAGATTCCCAAGCTTCGCGGCAAGCGTTGGCGGCGACGGCAACAGGGCTTCGTTTTGCAGCAGGCCAGGCAGCGCGATCACCGACAGCGATGCGCCGTTCTCCGCCAGGCGCCGCTTCAACGCCTCGAGGCCCTTGGCGATGCGCCGCGAAACTTGCGCCGCACTGACGCCGATGGTCCGCGCCACATCGACCTGGCTCAAGCCTTGGATGTAATGCATCACGATCGGCGCGCGCAGATCTTCCTTCAAAGCGCACAGCGCGGAGCGCACCGCGTCCAGGCTCTCGGGATCCGCGGCAGTCGGGATCTCACCCGCGGCGCGCGCCGCGGCAACCGCTTGGACCTCGTCGAGGTAACGCCGGCTCTTCGCGCGGTTCATATTGCGCCTCTCGTTTCGCAGCTGGCTTCGGGCCACCTGGACGACCAGGCGGTAGAACCAGGCGCGGAAACTTCCCGCGCCCTGCGAACGGAAGGCTACATCGGGGCGCGCGATCTGCACGAAGGCCTCTTGTGCGGCCTCCTCGGCCAGCTGGGCCTGAGCGCAGATGCAGTACGCCACGCGGTAGGCAAAGGCCTGGTGCCGGCGCACCAACTCGGCGAAGACCTCGGCGTCGCGCGACGCGGCAAAGCGCGCATAAAGCGCTTCGTCGTCGGCGAGCGTCGAGCTTGAAGCCGGTGCGTTCACACGAGCCTCGGGGGCGTGTGGATGGGCCATGCCGCTCCGTTCCGGACGCCGCTCTTGGGCGCCCGGGGAGAATGACCGCCGTTCACGGCGGATTGCACGGCTTTTTCGGAGCTTTGAACCGGCGGCTGGGCCGTCGCCTTCGGGATCATGGATCCTATTATGGGCCAAGGAACTACGGCATGCGACGGATTTCCTGGCGCCGCGCGTAGCCATCGCCGGCCTCCATGGGTAGGCCAGTCAGGCCCCGCCGCCCGAGAGCCAGCGCACGGGAATGCGCTCCATGTCCAGGCGCATGAAGACCGCCGGAGCATTCTTGAGCCCGCCGATGGAATCCTTGCGCGCCACAGTGGTCATGTTCAGCAATCGCTGGTAGACGCGTTCGTGCCGCGGATTGAAGGTGAAGACGCTGGTCTGAATCTTCTGAGCAAGCATCAGGTCCACCGTACGTTGAATCAGGCCCATCACGACCGTGCGTTCGCTGCGGCACGTGCTGCTGGTGACAATGCGCCAGGAGGCGGCCAACGTTCGGCCTTCGGCGCGAACGGCGTCGCATTCGGCCTTGAAGTCGTCGTCCATGTGCAGGCCCGCGGGTCCGTCGAGCGTCAGGCTGTTGGTTCCGACGATCTCGCCCCCGGCGAGCGCGACCAGGACCTTCGTCTGCGGGATGCCATCCAAGTGCGGATAGTGCACCAGCCGACCGTCCGGCTGCACATCGCAGTAGCCGCGTTCGACGTAGGCATCGTGGGTGAGCCGGTAGACGGCTTCCATCTCCCACGGCGTCTCCACCAGCCGGATCTCGATCTCGGAAGCCTCGGCCGCGACCGGCTCACGGCTGACGGCCTTCAGTGCCTGGGAGATGTTTGAAGCACGGGGGAGCAGGGTTGCATCCAAGGTGCTGCCGTTGGCGTTTTCAGATTCGACAATGTGCATGGTGCGGTCCTCCGGAATGGCGGAGGCGTCTCCTCCGCTCTCGCCTTTCAAAACCACACCAGAGCTTTCCAAGCAGTGGTTTCCGCAAAAAATATAATCGAGGGATGGCTCCGCGGTGTTATTTAAGTTATTGACTCAAAATAGGTTAAGTGGTCGATAGGAATTGCACCTGAGCATTCCGACGCGAGGCCCAGATTTGACCAGTTGCACGCAAGCTAGGGAATCCGGTGTCAGCGCCTGGAACGCTGCAGGCTAATCTTTGGAGGGGCGCGGCGCGCCTCCGGGCAGAAAGAGGTCCTCGCGTTCGTGCGCCCCGAGCCGCCGGAGCACCGCACGCACGGCACAGCGATCAGTGAAGCTGGTCAGGACGAGATTGAAGGCGCACGCGAGCGATCCAGCCAGCCAGAGTTGGTGATGCAGCAGCCCCAGAGCCGTGCAGGCCAGCACCGCGGCCCCCGCGATCAGCCGGCCCCAACGGTCAACGCTCCACGGCGGGTTCACGCGATGCCGGGACATCTCCGTCCACTCACGCGAGTCCGGCGAGCTGGAGGTGCGTTGTCGAGGCGTGGTCTCGAGCACTGCCATGGCTGGCTCCTTGAGTACGCCAGGTGCAGGAAAGAGTTCGGCCCTGCAAGGCTGAATTCTCATCCCATCGGCCGCTAAGGTTGGGGCGGAGTCCAATCGAAGCTCCGGCCGTCCTTGTCCATCATCATCGGCTTGGATCCCATAGCCCGGATGCAAGCCGGAATGTCCCGCAGTGATTCTGGAATCTCGTTCTCCCGAAGGGAACGAAGTTCAATCTCGAGCAGGTTCACGTTGCTGGAATTCAAGAGCAGCTTGTTGCCGGGATACGGCTGACCCGCCTCGCGGATCAGGCAGGTCATGCCCTGATGTTGGACGATCATGTAGCGGTCCAGAAGGTAGATGGTGCAGTCCAGGGCCCAACCCTTGCCTGGATCTCCCTGAAACCTGTTGTACTTGTTCCAGTGCTTGTTCGGGATCAGGTCCTGGCCGATGGCCCAGAACCCGCCCAGATAGAAGTCGCCGTCGTTGTCGATGCGGGCTTTTATCCGCGCCAGGACCGGCTCCTTGGGCAGATCAACCGGAAGAAGCACGTACGCTCCGGGCTTTTGCGGCACCGCGAAAGACCCTCCGTCCTGGTCCTTCTCCCAACGGCCTTCCCCCACTACCACGCGCAGGTCCGGCAGCGGGCCTTTCGTGTAGTCCCATTTCACGTTGAGCGGCTTCGTCTCGCCGGCAGCGTTCGCTGAGGACGTGGCCGGTTCCTGCAACCGCATGGCTTCCGTTGGTACAGGTCTCCCTCCCAGCACCCACCACGCGCCACCCGCCGCCGCCACCAGGACAACCGCAGCCAGCGCCAAGTATGAAAGAGCCGCACTGCCCGCCACTCGTCCGCTGTATCGAGTGGCCTGGTCGAGGCCGGCGAACACCCGAGCGCCCAACTCCGGCGGCGCGCTGCCGCCACTGTGGAGCGCATCCGCCAAGCCTTCGGCGCCCAGCAGCGGCGCGGCCGCGGCAAACCCGGCAGCCGACAGCCGTGTGCGAAGCATCTCGAGTACCTTTCGCAGACGCTCCGAAACGGCCGTCTGCGAAAGCTCCAGTTCGTGGCTGATCTCCATCTGAGTGAAGCCGGCGCCGAAGTAGAGCGCCACCAACCGACGGTTCTCCTCCGAAAGCTTGTGCAACTCGCCGCGCAGCGCGGCCAGCGCCTCCTCCTTTTCTACCGCGCCTTCCTGCACGCGAACGGCCGGGGATGCGTGTTGCTCCATGGTCTCTTCGTTCGCCTCCCTGTCGCGCGTCCTGCGTTGGTTCGCCACTGCCTTCAGTGCGGCACGCGCGATGACCCGAAGCAGCCAGCCGCGCGCGTTGCCGTCGTCGCGCAGGGTATGGGCGTGCTTCCAGACCCGCAGCATGCCGTCCTGCACGGCCTCCTCGGCGAGGCTCCGCTGTCCGGTCAGGAACGCGGCCAGGTTGAAGGCGGCACGTTCGTGGCGCCGGTAGAGTTCCTCGAAGGCCTGCCGGTCCCGGCGGGTCGCAACGGCGCGGATGAGCGCGTGGTCGGAAGGCGGGGACATGGCGAGGTTGCGGCTCCGGACCGTCGATGATTTTGCGCTGACCAGCATGGCGGACGGCTCCCTCTTCGTCCGTACTGATCTCGCGAAGTTCAATCCTAAAGGCTGAATCCTGAAAAAAGTAGTCGCTGTAACTCGTTTAATATCAACGAGATGAGATTAGACGTGCACGGCAGGCGTGGATTGCTGGGGGGAGCGGGCGGAAGTCGGCCTTACAGCTTGCGCGGAACGCCGCCGGGCAGGAAAAGGTCCTCGCGTTCGCGCGCGCCGAGCCGCCGGAGCAGCGCGCGCACGGCGCAACGGTCGGTAATGCTGGTCAGGACCAGATTGAAGGCGCACATCAGCGATCCCACCAGCCAGAGTTGGTGGTGCAGCAAGCCCAGCGCCGTGCAGACCAGCACCGAAGCCCCCGCGATCAGCCTGCCCCAGCGGTCCACGCTCCACGGCACATCCCTGGTTTGCGCCTGGCCGTCCGGCGCAAGGGATGCGCGCGAACGCAGCGCGGCCACGTCGGCGGCGCGCGTGGAATCGGCGCGGGTGCCGGCGGCGGCATTAGCGCGAGCGATCACGGGCGCACCTCTGCGTCATCGATGCTGTCGTACTGGGCGGACTTCTCGAGTTTCCCGGCCGGCGGACGGATGCTTCCTTCCGGCACGCGCGAGAAGGTATCCTTCATCGTCTTGCACAGAACGTCGAAAGCACGCGCCTGGGCGGGAATATCCTCAAGGGTGACTTCGCGCACTGCGATCTCTTCGGCGTTGCAGTTCATGATCCAGGCGTAGAGCTGGTTTCCCGGATAGGCCTTGTCCGAACGGCGCAGCGCGAAAGCTTCACCGCCCATGAACTGTACGCAGTACCGTTCCCAAAACCAGACGTGGGCTTCGCACGTGGCCGTATTCTTCAGGTCGATAGGCGACCACCAGAAGTCACGGCCGGGGATGCGCGTGCCGTCGACCCAGTAGGCACCACAGTTGACTCGGTTCTTATTGCCGTTGCCTCGGAGCGTCATCGTGATCAGCAGGGGGCGTTTGGGCAGTGCCATCGGCAGGCGGATGGGCAACTTCCGCTCTTCCGGCGCGTGAAGGTATCCGGGAGACCCGTCCTTGCCCGGCTGCCAGCAGGAGCCGAGCTCAGGACCGTTGTAGTCGAGGATGTCTTGCGGCACGCCCTTTGCAAACGACCAATGCCGCTCGAAGCGAATCGTGGGATCTTCGACGGGCTTTCGCTCAAAGGCATCCGCCGAGCGGACCGGTTTGGCGGCATGGTCGACGGGCGGATCCCTGAAGCCGGCCTTCAGGGCCTCCAGGTCGCGCAGCTTGGCGGGGACCTCTTCCTCTCGGATCGAGCGGATTTCCACTTCCTGCAGAATCAGTCCTTCGGTCATGCCGATCGAGAGGCGCTTGCGCGGTGCCGGCTCAAGGTCGATATGAAGCGTGGTCGGTACGTCTGCGACGGTGTTCACCGAGCCCTGTTCGAAGTAGTAGACCATGTTGACGCAATCCTTGTCCAGCAGGAGCGTCGTACTGCGCGTCCAGAGCCGGAACGGCGCGTAGCTCTTGCCATCCGAAACGAACGAGCCGAAGCCGACTTTCGTCTCCATCGAACAGCGCCGCACGCGCATCGAGACGAACAGCGGGCCGGCGGGCAGTTCGTCAGGCAGCAGCACCATCACTTCGCGACGATTGTCCGGCACACGGCTTTCCGGTGCCGGCACAACCATCCCGGCGGGAAAACCGTCGCGCGCCGGGCGCCAGGACCATTCGCCTTCGACGACCTCCAAATCCACGCCGGGCGGACCGCCGGTAAAGGACCAGCGCCGGACCCATTCCTTGGCGCCGGCAGGCGCTTCCGTCTGCGCGCCCGCGCTTTCGAACGCGGCGGGCGCGTGCTTCGATTCGGTGCCGCCGATTGCCAGGTAGGCACCGGCCGCACCCACGGCCAGTACCGCCGCCACGGTGCCCGCAATCCACGACGTGCCGCCGGCCGCGACCCGGCGGGACATCGCCCGGCTGGCCCGGCGCAGGCCTTCGGCGGAGAGTTTCGCGAGCACCTGCTCCCCCAGCCCCGCGGGCGCGGGCGCGTTGCCGGCCAGGGCTTGGCCCAGGCCTTCGGCATTCAAAAGCGGCACGGCAGCCGCGAAGCCGGCCTTGGTCAAGGCACCGCGCAGTTGTTCGATGGACTTCTGGATACGGAAACTGACGGTGCGCTGCGGCATGTCCAGTTCGCGGGCGATCTCTTCCTGCGAAAGCCCCCCGGCAAAGTACAAGGCGACCAGTTCGCGGTCGCCCTGGTTCAGCCGTGCGACCATGCCGCGAAGGGCGCCCAGCAGCTCGCCGCGCTCGGCATCTTCCTCGGGCGCGGCGCCGCGCGACGGATGGCGGTCGATCTGTTCGCTTTCCATCTCGCTCCGCTTCCTGTTTCTAGACCGGATCACGCGGATGCCTTCCCGCGCCACAATGCGCAGGATCCAGCTTCGCACGTTGCCGGGCTGGAACGTGGCGGCCGAGGTCCACACGCGCAGCATCGCTTCCTGCACGGCTTCCTCGGCAGATTCCCGGTTTCCGGTCACGTAGCAGGCGAGGTTGTAGGCGCTGTTGCGGTGGCGTTCGAAGAGTTCGGCAAAGGCGGACCGGTCGCGCTCCCGCGCTACCGCTTCGATCAGTGCCTGATCGTTACGCACCTTCATGGTCGGTCCGTTCGTAACGGCCACGCTCGCCACCTCTTCGATGCCTCCCATCTTACGACTTCGCCGCGCCCGGGTCACGCGGCCAGTTCCCGGCCTGCTCGCCCCTTCCAAAAGCGGAAACACTGAGCTCAGCAACGCTAATCGGGAAGAAAATAGGTGATGCTAAGTGATTTGAAAACATGAGGTTATGGCAATTCAACGGCAGCGGCGTGGTCCAGGGCCGCTTCCTGAATCTAATTGCGCGGCGTGAAGTAAACTTCGTCTACTTTCTGGGATTCCTTCGGAACCCACCCATCAGCGCCGCGCGTGCCGGCAACGATCTCCTCGCCCAATTGTTCCCAATCGCGCAGAGGTTCCGGGATATCCTCGTCCTTGAGTTCGCAGATCTCGATGGACTCCAAAGCGTATCCGTTAACGGAAACGCAGACCTCATCCGTCGGGTAGGCCGCCGAAACCGCAACCACGTCATAGGGCACACCCTTTTCGTCCGTACGGATCAGGAAGCGCCCCAAGGCGTACACGTGCTGGCGCAGCACAACACGATTGCCCGAGACACCTTCCATGCTCTGTTTCCGGAACCAGCCGCGGTGCGGAACGGCGCCCTTCAAACCGACCGACCACAGCACATGCAGGCCCGAACGGATATTCTTGCCGAACCAGGAATCATCCGGCATATCCTCGCGGTTCAGGCTCAAATCGAAGGACACCACGAATGGCCGCGCCGGGAGGCCTTTGGGCAGGAGAAAGTAAACGGTGTTCTTGACGCCCCCGCCCGGCACCAGCCTCGCAGGCAATCCATCCTTTGCCGGTGCGTGTTTCACCCAGTCTCGGAAGAAGGGTTTCAACTCCTCTGGGGTGCCTTTCTCGAACGTCCACTTCAACGGCAGCTTCAGTTCGTTCGTTGCACGCGCCTCCTGCACAACAGGAGGCGCTTCGGTCTTCGCGTCGGCCTTCGCAGCCGGGGCCGAGGTTGCGGGCGCGGAGGTTTCGTTGAGGTACCACGCGCCGCCGGCTCCGACCGCGACCAGCACCGCCGCGATCGCCCAACCCAGCACCGATCCGCCGTAACTCGCGCCGCGCACCGAATGCTTGACCGACTCGCGCAGCACCTGGCCCAGCGACTGAAAGACCGCGTTCTCGATGCCCGCCGGCGCCCGGGCGCCCGTGCAGAGGGCCTCGCTCAGACCCTTCGCGTTCAACATCGGCAGCACCGCGGCCAGGCCGGCCTGTGCCAGGCGCCGCTTCAGCGCCGCGAGGGCCTCGTCGATCTTGTACGAGACGCCGCGCTGGCTGAGTTCGAGTTCCTGCGCGATCTCCTCCTGCGTCATGCCGGCGCCGAAATAAAGCGCCACCAGCCGACGCGCGGCAGGATCCAGGCCCGCGATTGCGCCGCGCAGGCCCACCAGAAGCTCGTCGCGCTCCAGGTCTTCGCCCGGCGCGGTTTCGCGGGGCGCGTGCTCGCGTTCGCGTTCGATGGCCATCTCTTTGCGATCCTTTTTCCGCGTGCGCAGGGCCTTGAGGCTCTCGCGCGCAACGATCCGCAGAACCCAGCCGTCCGCGTTGCCGGGCTTGAAAGTCGCTGCCGCCGTCCACACGCGGAGCATGGCCTCCTGCACGGCCTCTTCGGCGGCCTCGGCTCGGCCCGTGATGTGGTAGGCGAGGTTGTAGGCGCGGTCTTTGTAATGCTCGAAGAGGCGCCCGAAGGCCGCACGGTCGCGGGCAGTGGCAACGGCCACCAGCTGATCTGAGGGATCCTCCGATACAGCCGCTATGCGCCTGCTGGAAGCCGCTTTCGCCATGGGAAGCCTTTTTTGCCGTGAACAACCAGGGAGCGCATGCGCCGCTCGCTTTCCATCCTACAAAAGCGCACGGGGCATCCGGTAGAAGGAGATTCTCCGAAATAATTATGAACCAGCAACCCGTTTGTCTTATTGGGGTTATGGGACTAAATAAACTCGGAAGTATGTTGGAATCCTGGGCGGGCTGCTTGGCGTTCCTGCAAGGCACCGTCGGGATTTTCGATTCGTGGCTTACTTCTTCTCTTCGATGCCCAGTTTCCTGAGCACCTCTTCGGCCTTCATGTCGGGATGCTGCTTGAGCAACTCGACGAGCGCAGACAGGGCGCGGTCGTTGGAGGCGCGCTCCGCGGCGGCGCGGTCGGCCTGCGCCTGACGGAACTCGGCCTTCTCCTGCTCCAGTGCAAGGTACTCGGGCTTCAGGAAGAACATCGACGAAGTGTAGCGGAAGCGCGGATTGCCGATGTCCGGGTCCTCCATCCACACCGGAGGTCCGGGGAAGTCGGTCAGACCGGTCTTGGGGTTGTATCGCGCCGGTTCCCAGAGCCGCCACGGCGTGTTCGAGATGAAGTCCCGCGCGGTGATGAATTCGTCCTGGTACGGATCGAAGGGCTGGCTGCGCACCACCGCGTCGCCAACGGTCATCGGCTGCCGCGTGGCGCTCTGGCCCACCGCTGCCGCCGCATTGCCACCGTAAAGCAGCCGGTCGGCGAGTTTGCCTTCGGTCGAGACGAAAACCGTGCCGTCCAGAATCGCGTAGCGTAGGCCCGCAAGCGCCAGCGTTACCGCGAAGGCATCGAGCACCGTATCACCGGCGCGCACGCGCACCGTCATGCGCGTGTCGCCCACGGCCTTGGGCAGGCTGGGGTCGAGCACGAAGTTTTCGCTGGTGATCTTTCCGAACAGCTGCAGCAGTTCGGAAAGCGTGTGCTCCTTGTCGTCCAGCGCGTCGAGCTTCATCTGCAAGGCCTTCTCGATGCGCTGCGAAGGCCTTAGATCCTTCGCGGGAACTGCATCCTTATCCTTCTGGTCGTCGTCGCTGCGGCGAACGATTGTGGGATCGGAATCGCCCGCGCCGCCCGCGTCATCCGCTGCCTGGAGCGGGCCCCACACCGTCGCGGCGAGCAGGAGAACCAGCCAAGTCAGACTTTTCATACCAGCCACCTTTCCAAGGGCGTTCCGTCGCTACCTTTACGACGTATCCCTACCGCTGTATTTAGACCGAAAGATGGCCCGATAACAACCATTTTGCACCCTGTTTGCATAAGCCCTTCGGTCCTGGGCCCCGCCTGAACTCTGTATATGAGCCGCTTTCTTGACGCTGCCCTAACACACCTTTATCATTGTCCTGCCTGGAGTTATGGAGAAATGGCTTGAACGCACCGGTGCAACCGAAGAGCAATTCCGAAGCGCCGATCAAGATTGGCGAATTGGCGCGCCGCGCGGGGCTGACCCGCCAGACCGTGCACCTGTATGTCCAGATGGGCCTGTTGCAACCGGTGGGGGCAACCAAAGGCGGCCAGCGTCTTTTTGATGCGTCGGCATACGAACGCGTCGACCTGATCCGCCGGCTGTGCGCTTCGGGTTACTCGCTGCGCGATATCCGCGAGATCTTCATCAAGGACGGGAAGTGAAGCCCGATACGCCGCGCCAAGGAGCGCCGATGCCCGTTCGCCTGTTCGGCAGCCTGGCCGCAACGCTGCTGCTGGCGGCGGCGTGCGCAGGCGAGGGCGAGGCCGAGGCCGGCAACGAAGCTGCCGGCGAAAACGGCGCGCGTACGTTCGCGCAGCCTTCGCTCACCGTTGAGACGCTCGAGAAAATCCGCACGCTCATCGGCGAGGACCTCTCCAAGGCCTTCCTGGTCGGCGACGCCGAGGCCGCCATGGCGCTCTTCAACGCTCACGGCGACGAGGAAGACCGGCGCCAAGGGAGCATTCACCGCGCACTGGATCGGGAGTTCCACGCACAACGCTACACGCGCTTCGAACTGGCGGAGCTTGAGCCCGAGGAACAACTTCCCTCCAAGGAATACAACCGCCACAGCGTTTGGGTGAACCTGCGGCTGCAGCACGAGGACCTGAGCGCGAAAAAACTACTCCACGACTACGTGTACAACGGCGAGTTCATCGTCGAGGTCAGCCCAAAAGGCAAGGTCCACCTGGCGGACTCGGCCTTCTTCGACACGCTGGGCCAGAAACAGAGCGCCGACCTAGCGGCCAGCACGATCCTGACAGCGATCCTGAGCCTGGCACTGTTGTCTTTCTGGGTCTGGATGGGCGTGGAAGCCTTCCGGCTGCGCCCGCGCAGTACTTTGTGGCGGTTGATGATGCTGGTTCCGGTATTGGGCCCGCTGCTGTATTTCGTAGCCGTGTACTTGCCGGGCTTGCGAGGTGCCGCCGAGCCCACACGCTGACGCGGGCGTTGAGCGCGCGCAACCGCCGGTTGCTGGGCGCGCGGCCCGCCGAACTGTAGGATGCATTCTGGATCGGTGCGGTTCGATTGACAAACCGCCCCGAAACGGCGAAGGTAACGAAGCCAGAAACTGAAACGACTTGCCCGCGGAGACCTTCCATGGCGCAGAAGAAAGGCGACTTCCTCAAGCGGCTTAAGGCCGGCGAGATTCTGCTCTCCGACTGCGCCTGGGGCACCGAACTCAATAAGCTGGGCCTCGAGGCCGGCGCGAACCCCGACGAGTGGAACGTTACGCATCCGGACAAGGTCAAGATCCTAGTCCAGCGCTGCTGCGAAGCCGGCTCCGACATGGTCCTGACCAACACCTTCAACGGGACCCGCTTCCGCCAGAAGCACTACGGCAAAGCCGACGAAGTGAAGGCCTTCAACGAGGCCGGCGCGCGATGCAGCAAGGAAGCTGCCGGCCCGCTGGGCGTCTTCGTCACCGCCAGCGTGGGGCCCACAGGCGAGTTTGTCGAACCCCTGGGCCTGGTCAGCGAAGAGGAGATGTACGAGGCCTTCAAGGAACAAATCGAGGCCCTGAAATCTGGCGGCGCCGACGCCGTCGTCATCGAGACCATCTTCGCGCTCGAAGAGATGAAGCTGGGCATCAAGGCCGCAAAGGACTGCGGCATGTTCACCATGGCCACGATGACCTTCGACCCCGGCGCCTTCGGCTTCAAGACGATGATGGGCGTCAGCGTCGAGCAGGCGACCAAGGGCATGGAAGAGTTCGGCGCCGACGTCATCGGCACCAACTGCGGCAACGGCATCGAGAACATGGTCCAGATCGTGCGCGAGATGCGCAGCTTCACGCAGAAGCCCATCCTTTGCCACAGCAACGCAGGCATCCCCAAGCTGGTCAAGGGCGAGATCGTCTACCAGGAGACACCCGAACTGATGGCCGCCCGGGTCAAGGACCTGGTCGAGGCCGGCGCCAACATCGTCGGTGGCTGTTGCGGCACCACGCCCGAACACATCAAGCTCTTCCGCGCCGAAATCGACAAGATCAACAGGAAGTAGGCGCGCGGAGCAGGCGGCTCTGGCGTACCGGCCGGAGCCTCCTACAATAGCCCGATGCCCAAGCCCGGCGCCCTGCGCGTCCTCGTCGTGGTCGCCCTGCTCCACGGCGCCACGCACATCTACTGGACCTTCCTCCAGCCGCTGAACCTGCATCTGAAGACCTATTTCGGGCTGGCCCAAGATGCCGACGTCACCTTCTTTCATTCGCTGTACCTCGCCGTCTATGCCGTGAGCAACCTCGGCGCGGGCGTGCTGGCCGCGCGAATGAGCCCGCGCCTGCTCCTGGCCCTGAGCCCGGTGCTCAACGGCGGTGCGTTCATGGCGCTCTCGTGGGTCGGCCCGAACGGCTACGGATACGCCTGCGCGCTCTTCGCGTTGGGGGCCCTGGGCGGCGGCCTGTATCATCCGGTCGCGAACCTGCTGCTGACCGAGCGCTTTCCGCACACCAAAGGCCGCGCGCTGGGCTGGTCGGGCGTCGGCGCGAGCCTCGCCTTCATCGTCGGACCCTGGGGCGCCAGCTCGCTGGTCGAACGAGCCGGCTGGGATTGGCAGCAGGTAACGCTGCTCTACGGCTGCTACGGCATGCTGTGCGGAGCGCTTGCTTTCGCGTTCGTGCCGTCGCGCCACAGCGACCAGGGCGCGCCCGAAGGCCTGGCCCCGCTGCGGCCCGCCGGGGAATCGACCTTTACGAAGCTCCGCCCGATCCTGCTCTTCGCGGTCTTCCTGGCCGCGGTAATGGGCGGACGCGAACTGGCCAGTTGGGGCACCACCGCCGTGACGGCGCAGTTTGTCGACAAGACCTTCGATCCCGCGCCCAACGCAGGCTTCCTGTTGGCGGTAATCTTCGCTCCGGGACTGGTCGTGCAGCCGCTGATTGGCACCTGGAGCGACACGTTGGGGCGCGAACGCGTCGTCGCCGCGGCGCTGTTCATCCTGGCCCTTGGCCTTATCGCAACGCCGCTGGTGCCCGCGCACCTCGTCGTCGTCAGCTACCTCGTGATGGGCTCGGCGATCATGGCCACCATCCCCACCTACGAAGCACTGATAGCCGACCGCACGCCCGTCGAACTTCGCGGCCTGGTCTTCGGTATCGTAATCACCAGCGGCATCCTGGTCGGGTCCCTGGGTCCGTACCTGGTCGGCGCCATCGCCGACGCCGGTGGTCGAGGGGTTCTGGCATACCGGCACGCATTCTTCGCCATGGCTGGCCTCACCGGGTTCTGCGCGTGCATGGCACTGGGCCTGAGGCCCGTCGCGGCCGCGCTGCGCCTGCAGGGCACGAAGAACGGCGCGCGGGAGGTTATCGCTCCGCCAAAGCCCTCGCTTACCCCCGAGGCCTGAGTGCTTGCCAAGAGCCGTGAAGGGCGCTACACCCCTGGAACCATGGCCGGATCCAACCGCACCCCGACCCCGCCGAAGTTCCGCCTCTACTTCGCCGCGGCCCTGTTCACGCTGCTCGAACGCCGCGCCAACCGCAGCCTGGCCAAGGCGATCGGCCTCGAACTGCCCGGTGTAGAAGTGCTGCTGCCGCAGGACTTCAAGCACGACGGGAAGTTCAACGACGAACGCGCATTCGGAAAGATCTTCCAGGGCTGTATCGACGGCATTGACCGCTGCGACGTGGTGCTGGCGTGGCTCGACGGTCCCGACGCCGACAGCGGGACCAGCTTCGAGGTCGGCTATGCCTTCGCGAAGGGCATCCCCGTCGTGGGCGTACGCACCGACTTCCGCCAGAACCAGGAGAAGGGCCTGAACCTGATGCTCTCGCGGGCCTGCACCGGTTTCGTGTACCGGCCGTCCTTCGACGAAGACGTCAACGGCCTGGCGCGCGACATCGCCCGCGCCGTGCGCAAGGCACTGGCCAAGACCGAGAAGGTGGGCGCCGCGAAGAATGGAAACTAGGAGCAGGCAGTCAAAACCGGGAGCGGGAACCACGATGAGCGCGAAGAAGATCTACCTCTGCGGGCCGATCATGGACGCCGCACCCAACGAGCAAAAGGATTGGCGCACTCGCGCGAAGGAGCGCCTCGCGGGACGCTTCATCCTGCTCGACCCCATGCGCCGCAGCTTCCGCGACAACGAGATCGACAGCGCCAACGAGATCGTGGAGTTCGACCTGCAGGACATCCGAGATGCCGACTTGATCCTGGTGAACTACTCGAAGGCCAGCGTAGGCACCAGCATGGAGGTCTTCTACGCCAGCAACGACTTGGGCAAGTTCGTCGTCGCCTTCGCGCCCATGTCGTTCAAGGACTGCTCGCCGTGGATGGTGCGCTTCTGCACCAAGATCCTGCCCAACCTCGAGGACGCGCTCGTATATATCGAACGGCACTTCTGAAACTTCACTCTTTGCCTTTTTCCTTCTGTTCGTTCGCTTTCTTATAGACGCGGCCGTCCACGACGCGCGCGAAGTCGCTCCAGTCGCCCGTGTTGCCGCGCTCTTCCTCGTTCTCGATGATGCTCTGGATGCCCTGCACCTTCGCGTCGAGGCACTCGAGGTGGTGCAGCGCGACGGCCTCTCCGAACAGCGGCGTCACCGGGCTGCCGAACTCGCGCGTGCCGTGGTGGCTCAGGATCATGTGCTGGATCAGGTCGCGCTTGGCCTGCGGGAAGTCCTTCAGCTTCAGGATATGCCGTTCGACCAGCAGCACGCCCAGGACGATGTGCCCGCACAGCTTGCCGGTGTCCGTGTAGCCGAAGCCCGGGCCCGCATCCAATTCTTCGGTCTTGCCGATGTCGTGCAGGATCACGCCCGCCATCAGCAGGTCCCGGTTCAGGAACGGGCGCTGCTTGGCGATGGCCTCCGCCGTCTGGCACGCGCTCAGCACGTGCTCTATCAACCCGCCCACCCACGCGTGGTGGATCGCGTTGGCCGCGGGGCTGCGCGTGAAGGCCGCGCGCGTCTTCTCCTCGGAGAAAATCGACTCCAGCAGACGCTTGTAGTCCGGGTCTGTGAAGGTGGCCAGCAGCGCGTCGAGTTCCTTCTCCATCTCTGCCATCGGCCGCGCGCTGACGGGCAGGAAGTCCGCCGAGGCGACGTTCTCGGGCTTCTCCGTCTGCGCATTGAAGACGATCATCTGCGGGCGGTTCTGGTAGGTCTCCACGCGCCCGCGCACCTTCACATAGCCGTTGACCTGGTAGGCCTGGTGATCGGCGTCGGTGGCGTCCCAATGGCGCACCGGGATCATACCGGTCTTGTCGCAGAAGGTCGCCTGGATGTACTTGCTGCCATTCTTGGCGGCGCGCAGAGAGGCGTCCTTCACCAAATACACGCCCTCGACGACCTGCCCGGGCTCCAGCGCGGCGATCTCGGTGCGTTCGCCGCCGATTACTCCGGCGGCCGGCACATTCGCGCCGGACTTGCCGGCGCCGCGGCCGCGCGCGGCGTTCTTGGGCTGCATCTCTTCTGGGAACAGCGAACCGAGTTTGGCCATGTCGGACTCCCTGCGGCGGAAAGGCGGATAGGTTGCGCGTCTACTTCTTGTCCACGTAGAAGAGGTACCACCAGCGCGGGCAGTTGCGGTCGATGACCTTGTCCTCGATGAATGCGAAGTCGTCCAGCGACAGGATCACGGGCGGCTTAGCGCCCATCTCCGCCACGCCGCGCTCGTCCAGAAAGCTGACGATCAGCCGGCCGCCGTCGACCAGCAGGTTCATCAGCTTGGCCATCTTGTCTTCCAGCATCGGCTTGACGTTCTCGATGTGATCCAGCACTTCGGTGCACAGGACGCCGGTGCAGCTCTTGGGCTCGATGCCGGGCTCGTCGATGCTGCCCTTCTGAAATTTGCAGTTGCGCAAGTGGTGCTCCTCGACCAGCTGCCGCCCGATGGACAGGCGCGTCTCGTCGGGGTCGATGCCGATGACCTCGGTGCGAGGCTTCTTCCAGGCCAGGTTGACGCTGACGATGCCGTGCCCGCAGCCAATGTCGGCAACGCGCCCTTCATAGGGCGCCAGGCGCAGTTCGGCCTGCATGCGCGACAAGGCCACCCAGTGGATCGGCTGGAAGACGCCCTGGGATGCGGAGACCCCCTTCTGCCAGATCATCGTCCCGCCCTTATCGAGATAGATCCAGGCGTTGTTGACTTCCTGAATGGACATGCGCGGCGCAGGCTCCGGTCGCTTGAGGGGATTCGCGCCTCCTTCTTAAAGGACCGCTCCGGCGCGTCAATCGGCGAAACCGCGGCCCAAAGCCTCTGGTCCGGGAACACGAGTGGAGTAAGATCGTGCTTTTACGCCATCCGCCGCCCGCACCGGGAGGGAGCCGCGACGATGATCTACCGGCGCTTCGGACGAACCGAGCTCAAGATGCCCGTGCTCTCCTGCGGAGGCATGCGCTACCAGCAGTCGTGGAAGGACAGCGATCCGTTCGGTCCGGAGAGCCAGAAGAACCTCGAGGCCACCATTCATCGCGCCGTCGATGCAGGCATCAACCACATCGAGACCGCCCGCGGGTACGGCACCAGCGAAGAGCAGCTCGGGCACGTGCTGCCCAAGCTCCCGCGCGACAAGATCATCGTGCAGACGAAAGTCGGGCCCGCGAAAGACGCCAAAGATTTCCTCAAGACCTTCGAGAAATCGATGTCGCTGCTGAAGCTCGACCACGTCGACCTGCTGGGCATCCACGGGATCAACAACGCCGAGCGCCTCGAGTGGTCCGTGCGCGATGGCGGCTGCCTGGAAGCCGCGCTGAAGCTCAAGGAGCAGGGCCGCGTGCGGCACGTGGGGTTCTCGACGCACGCGGGGCTCGACACGATCCTCGCCGCGATCGCCGACGGGCGCTTCGAATACGTCAACCTGCACTGGTACTACGTCTTCCCGTTCAACTGGCCGGCCATCGAGGCCGCCACGAAACTCGACATGGGCGTCTTCATCATCAGCCCCAACGACAAGGGCGGGAAACTCTACCAGCCCAGCGCGAAGCTGGTCGAACTGACCAAACCGCTGGCGCCGATGGTCTTCAACGACTTGTTCTGCCTGCTGCGGCCGGAGGTCCACACGCTGAGCCTGGGCGCATCGAAGCCGGCGGACTTCGACGCGCACCTGGAAGCCGTGCGCATCATGGAAAGCGGCAAGGACATCGCGAAGCTGCTGGCGCCGATCGAAGAACGCCTATCGCGCGAGTTGGAGAAGTCCCTTGGCCGCGAGTGGCTCGAGACGTGGCACCACGGCCTGCCGTCGTGGGACCGCGTGCCGGGCGAGGTCAACATCTTCGAGATCCTGCGCCTGCGCAACTTCGCCAAGGCCTTCGACATGATCGAGTACGGCAAGATGCGCTACAACCTGCTCGGCAGCGGCGGGCACTGGTTCCCGGGCAATAAGGCCGACAAGGTGAGCGAGATCGACCTTTCCGGCTGTTTGAAGTCCTCGCCCCACGCCGCGAAGATCCCCGGCCTGCTGGCCGAAGCCCACGCGCTGTTGTCCGGCGAAGAAGTGAAACGGCTGGGAAGTCATTAACGGGAACCGGAGTCTGGTATCCGGACACCGGGAACAGCATTGAAACTCAATTCTTCATATTCAACCGGTTACCGGATCCCGGCGCCCGGACTCCGCATAACTTTCAATACGCGCCTTTTCCGATCAGCACCGCCCACACCGTGCGCACGAGGATGCGCAGGTCCAACCGCGGCGTCATGTTGTGCAGGTAGTAGATGTCCAGCATGGCCATCTCGTCGAAGGGCAGGTCGCTGCGCCCGGAGACCTGCCACAGTCCTGAACATCCCACCACGCCGGCCAGGCGCAGGTGATGCCACGGTTCGTAGTAGGCGACCTCGCCGGGCAGCGGCGGGCGCGGGCCGACGAGCGTCATCTCGCCGCGCAGCACATTCCACAGCTGCGGGATCTCGTCCAGGCTGTGGCGGCGCAGGAAGCGCCCCAGCGGCGTCACGCGCGGATCGTCGCGGATCTTGAAGATCGGCCCGATGGCCTCGTTGGCGGCGAGCAGTTCCTCCTGCTCGGCTTCCGCGCCGGGGCGCATGGTGCGGAACTTCAGCATGCGGAAGCGCTTCCCGCCCGGCCCCACCCGGTCCTGCCAGTACAGAACCGGACGGCCCTGCGTGATCCAAAGGCCGAGGGCGATCAGCAGCCATACCGGGGCACCCATGACGCCCAGCAGGAGCGCCAGGACAATGTCCTCGAAGCGCTTCCACGGCAGGCCGTGCGGCACCATGGGGCTGCGCCCGAAGTCGATCAGTGCCAAGCCTTGGAAGGCCGTCTGCGGCACCTCGATGCGCCGCAGGTATACGGACAGCTCGGGCGAAAGCACATGCACGCGCACGCCCAGCGGCCAGAGTTCCTGCAGCAGGTGCACCAGCCGCTTGGCCTGCCAGTCGGGCAGGCAGAGCACCACTTCCTCGGCATGCGTACGCGCCGCGACCCGTGCCGCGCGCGCGACGCCGCGGAACGTGCGCACGCCCGGCGCGTCGTCTTTCAGCGCCGCAGCGGCATTGTTGGCGTCGGTCAAGAGCCCCAACAGGCGGTAACCGGCGGCGTCGCCCGCCAGATCGTGCAGGACCCAGGCCGCGCTGCGCGGGCTGCCCACCACCAGAACGCGGCGGTGGCCCAGGCCATACGGGCGCAGGAGGCGCCGAATCAAGGAAAATGCCATCCACTCCAGCAGCGCCCCCGCCGCCAACAGCGCAGGCAGAAGCAGCAGGAAGGCGCGCGAATGGTTGAACCAGCGCAGGAAATACGAGACGACCAGGAAGACCAGTACCGCCACCACCAGCGCGTGGAGTTGCTTACGCACCGTCCACCAGGCGCGCCCCGTAGCGTAACAGCCCGCGAGGTACAGGCTGGCGCTATAGGCGGCCAGGAAGACCAGCAGCGCAAGCCAGGCGCTGCGCCCCGTCACCTGCTCCATCGTAAGCAACGGGCCCAGGCGGTCGCTCAAGGCCTCGCGCAGGGCCCAAGCGCCTTCCCAGGCCAGCGCCGCGACGCCCATGTCGCACGCCCAAAGCAGCCACGCGCCCAAGCCTTCCAGCCGCCGCAGGCGCAGGCGAACCTGCGTCGGCGCCAGCGGCTCGGCGGAAACGGGCGGAGCCGCCGCCGCGCCGCGCGGCAGCAGCCCTTCGTATCCGTTCAGCGCTTCGGTGGCCTTGCTCATCGTTCTTCCTGGCAAGAAAGGGCGGCAGACGAAGGCTCCAGTATACGACTCGCAGAAGTAGACCGGAAGGGGCAGTTACTGCGGACGTTGCGGAAGGCCGCGGTACTTGAGCAGGAAGCGCAACAGGCTGGTGAAGTGGCGCAGGTTGGCGAGGCTGATCGGCTTGCTGCCGCTCTCCCGGCGGTGCCCGTGGGCGAATACGGCCTGCGGCACGTAGCGGACCTCGCACCCGCCGCGCCACGCGCGCAAGCACAGGTCCACGTCCTCCATGTACAGGAAGAAGCGCTCGTCCATCAGGCGCCCGCGTTCGCGAGGCAGGCGCTGCGGGTCGATCAGCATCGCCGCGCCCTGCCCCCAGTCAACGCGCTCGGGCGCGCCCGCGCCGTTGCGGTACAGGTGCGCGTCGAGTTCACGGCGCCCGCCGGCGGTTCGCCCATAGGGCGTGCGCGCGGCCAGGATCGTCTTGAAGCGGTAAAAGGTCCGCACGCTCGGTTGCGCCTGGCCTTCGGCATCGACGAGTTTTGGCAGCAGCACGGCGGCCTTGGGGTACCGGGCATGCGCGTCCAGCAATGCGGGCACAGCGCCGGGCTGCGGCACAGCGTCGGGGTTGAGCACCAGCAGCAGGCGGCCGCGCGCGCAGGCCTCGGCCAGGTTCACCGCGCCGGCGAAGCCGACGTTGCGCACGGACTCGACGAAGCGCACGGGCCGCTCGTAGGTCTCCGCCGGCGGGTGCGTGCGCCGACAGTTGTTAACGACCAGGATCTCGTGGGACTGCCGGTCCAACTGCGCGTGCAGGATGTCCAGCAGCGCGTGGGTCTCCTCCCAAGTGCGATAGTTGACGACGATCGCCGTCAGCGCCAGCGACCCGCGTTCGTAAGCAGGGACCTCGGCGGCGGGACTGGCGGAAGGTACGTCGGCCATCGGCTGCTCCGCAGGGGAAAACGACATGATCCCGGGCCCGCGTTCCGTTTGCAACCCTCGCTTTACAGGCCGCCGCCCAAGCGCCAGACTGCCGCCATGTGCGGCATCACCGGAATGCTCCGCTGGCAGGGCCTCGACCCCGAGGACCCCGCGCGCGTCAAGCGCGCCGCGGCGGTGCTGGCGCACCGCGGGCCCGACGGCGAAGGCCTGTGGCACGATACGCATTGCGCGCTGGGCTTCCGGCGCCTGAAGGTCATCGACCTTAGCCCCGCCGGCGACCAGCCGATGGCCAACGAGGACGGCACGCTGCGCGTCGTCTTCAACGGCGAGATCTACAACTTCCGCGAACTGCGCGCCGAGTTGGAGAAGTCCGGCCATGCATTCCGCAGCAAGAGCGACACCGAAGTCCTGTTGCACGGCTACGAACAATGGGGCATCGACGCCCTGCTGCCGAAGCTGCGCGGGATGTTCGCCTTCGCGCTGTGGGACGCGCCCAAGCGGCGCCTGGTGCTCGCGCGCGACCCGCTGGGCGTCAAACCGCTGTACTTCGCCGAGCGCGGCGACAGCGTGCTCTTCGCCAGCGAACCAAAGGCGCTCTTCGCCACCGGCCTGGTGGAAGCCGAGATCGACCCCGTCGCCGTGCACGAAGCGCTGACCTACCGCTACGTGCCCGCGCCGCGCAGCGGCTTCCACGAAGTCGAGAAACTCCCGCCCGGCAGCCTCGCCGACGCCGTCGGGCGCATGTTCGTCTACCGGCGCTGGTGGAAGCCGCCGACGGACGCCGAGGCGTGGAAGAACGCCGCGCGCGGCATGACCGCCATGCAGCAGGAAAGCGGCATGGACGGCATCGCCACCTGGATCGCCGAACACCGGTGGGAAGGCGTACTCCGCGCGGCGGTCAAGCGCCGTCTGCTCGCCGACGTGCCCCTGGGCGCATGGCTGAGCGGCGGGATCGACAGCGGCCTGGTGGCCAGCTTCATGGAACCGGGCATGCGCAGTTTCGCGGCGGGGTTCGCGCAGCCGGAGTGGGACGAACGTGCGCTGGCCACCGCCACCGCCGCGCACTTGAAGGCGCAGCACACCGCCTTCGAGGTCCCTGCCGACGTCTTCAAGTTCCTGCCACAGGTCGTCTGGCACGCCGACGAGCCGTTCTTCGACAGCTCCTGCCTGCCGGCCTTCGCGCTCGCCGAACGCACCAAGCCGCTGGCGACGGTGGTCCTGAGCGGCGACGGCGGCGACGAGGCCTTTGCCGGATACCAGCGGTACGCCGGGATGAAGTACTACACACAGTGGATGAAGACGCCGCGCTTCCTGCGTGCATGCTTCGTTGCCCTGGCGAAAGCGTTGCATCCCACGCCCAGCCGCCAGGGTTGGGATCGCCTGGTGCGCTGGCTTGAGAAGTGCCGGCAGACCGAAGAGGAGCGCTTTCCGCCGTACGTCTCGGCGTTGACGCTCTTCGACCAGGCCCAGGCCCGCGCACTGTACCACCCGGAATTCGCCGTGCAGACCGACGGGCTCGACGCGCGGGAGGATCTTGCCAACGCCCTCAAGCGCGCCGCCATGGAGATCCACAACACCGACGAGCCGGGGAAATTCTGCCACGAACTGGGCGTACAGCAGCGCGCGGACCTGGTCACCTATCTGCCCGGCGACGTCCTTCACAAAGTGGACCGCATGTCCATGGCACACGGCGTGGAAGTGCGTAGTCCTTTCCTGGACGTGGACCTCGTGACGCTGGCACTCTCGATACCGGACGCCGTGCGCATGCCCGGCAAACGCACCAAGCCCCTGCTGCGGGCCCTGGCCGGCGAACGCCTGCCGCCGCAGGTCGCGCAAAGCACCAAGCGCGGCTTCGGCGTGCCGCTGGACGAGTGGTTCCGCGGGGCGCTCAGGAAGGAGGCGCAGGCGCGCTTCGAGGACTCGCACCTGGCCACCGATGGCATCTTCCGCCCGCGCTACTGGGAGAACCTCTGGAACGAGCACCAGGCCGGGACCGCCAACCACGGCGAACGGCTTTACGCATTGCTGGCCTTGGAGTTGTGGCACCGCACGTTCCTCAGCGGCAAGCCGGTGCTGGAACGCCCCGCGCCCTTGGGATAATCTCGGACCCTCGTTGCACACCTTGAACCGAGTGGGTTTTCAATGGCTCGCACCGAACGCGTCGTGGGCGTGTTGGGCGGCATGGGTCCGGCCGCGGCGCTGGAGTTCTGCCGCCGCCTGCTGATCCGCACGCCCGGCGTGGCGAAGGACCAGGACCACCTGCGCGTGGTGCTGGACAACAACGCCAAGATCCCCGACCGCACCGCCGCGCGCCTGGGCCGCGGGCCCAGCCCCGTGCCGGCGGCTTCGAGGTCCCTGCGCGCGCTGCGCCAGGCCGGCGCGGACTTCGTCGTGATTCCCTGCAACACCATCCACATCTGGTACCCGCAGTTGCGCCGCGCCGCCGGCGTACCGCTGGTCCACCTGGTCGAATGCACCATCGCCGAGGCGCGCCGGCGCGTGCGCGGCAAGCCGCGCTGCCTGGGCGTGATGGCCACCGACGGCACCATGAAGGCGGGGCTGTATCACGCCACACTCGAAGCGCAGGGCATCGAGGCCGTCTCGCCTTCGCCGGCCGAACAGCGCGCGCTGATGCGCGGGATCCACGACATCAAGGCCGGCCGCCGCGAACGCGAAGCCCGCCGCGCCATGCGCGCGATGGGGCAGCGGCTGGTCAAACGCGGCGCACAGGCCGTGCTGCTGGGCTGCACCGAAATCTCCCTGGCCTTGAGCGACGGCGACCTGAGCGTGCCGGTCGTCGACTCGCTGGACGCGCTGGTCGCCGAGACGCTGCGGCGTGCGCGCCCTACCTCCGGCACGAAACGCAGGCGAAAGCGAAGGAAGAGACCATGAGCAAGCGCACCAGCACCAAGAAACGCCGCATGGTGATCCTCACCCACGGCAGCCTGAACATCTGGAACGCCAAGACTGCCGTCAGTGTGATCCGCTATCGTCCCGAGGAGATCGCCTGCGTGCTCGACAAGGAAGCCGCCGGCCAGGACCTCTATAAACTCGTCGGCACCGGCAAGGGCATCCCCATCGTCAAGAACCTGAAGGAAGCCCTGGCGCTGAAGCCCACCACGCTGATGATCGGCATCGCCCCGGTGGGCGGAAAACTGCCCGCCTCGTGGAAGAAGGAGATCGTCGAGGCCATGAAGGCGGGACTCGACGTGATCAGCGGCCTCCACAGTTTCCTCAACGACGACCCGGTGCTCGCCAAGGCCGCCAAGCAGTACAAGCGGAAAATCTGGGACGTTCGCGTGCCGCCTGACGACCTGGATTGCAGCAAGAACATCGCCAAGGACACCAAGTGCAAGCGCGTGCTGGCCGTCGGCAGCGACTGCAACCTCGGCAAGATGTCCGTGATGCTTGAGATGACCAAGGAGGCCAAGAAGCGCGGCTGGGACGCCGAGTTCGTCGCCACCGGCCAGACCGGCATCATCATCGCCGACAGCGGCATCCCCATGGACCGCACCATCAGCGACTTCACCAACGGCGCCAGCGAACGCCTGGTCCTGGAACGCAAGAACCGCGAGATCCTCTTCATCGAAGGCCAGGGCGCCATCGGACATCCGGCCTACAGCGCCGTAACGTTGGGGCTCATCCACGGCTGCGCGCCGGATGCGATGGTCATGTGCCACTGCCCCACGCGCAAAGTCACGCACAGCGTCGAGACGCCCATCCCGCCGCTGCCGTTCCTCATCGACCTCCACGAAAAACTCGCGGGGCTCGTCTGCCCGTCGAAGGTCGTCGCCATCGGGTTGAACACCTTCGAGATGACCGAGGCCGACGCCAAGCGCGAAGTGGAGAAGGTCGAGGCCGAGACCGGACTGCCCGCCACCGACGTCTACCGATTCGGCCGCACCGACAAACTCGTCGACGCCGTCGAGAAGCACTACGGCATCAGGAAAGGGAAGTAGCCGCTCCCCGGGAGGCTCCATGCCTTACGACGGCGTGATGCACCGCTACTGGATGACGCTGGCCCGCGAGACGAAACCTGCGCTCCACTTCACCGGCAAGACCAAGGCCGACGTCGACGCCTGGCGCGCGAAACTGCGCGCCAAGATCGCCGAGTTGCTCGGTCCGCTGCCCGAACCCGCCGAACTGAAGCCCGAACGCGTCGGCAGCGAGCAACTGGACGGCTACCGCCGCGAAAAGGTGGTCTTCCATGCCGAACGCCACATGCCCATCCCCGCCTGGGTGCTGGTGCCCGACGGGATCAAGCCCGGCGAACGCCGCCCCGGCATCCTCGCCTGCCACGGCCACGGCTGGGACGCCAAGGACAACGTCTGCGGCGTCGACCACGGCAACCCCGAAAGGCGCAAGTACATCGACGAAGCGCGCTACGACTACGCCGTGCAGGCCGTGAAACTCGGCTACGTCGCCATCGCCATCGACGCGCGCGGCTGGAACGAGCGCGGCGACGGCAGCAACACGCCCTTCGGCGGGCGCGACAAGTGCAACGTCAACGGCAACAAGGCCTCGCTGCTGGGCTACACGCTGATGGGCCTGAACCTCTTCGACCACCGCCGCGCGCTCGATTACCTGGCGCAACGCGCCGACGTCGACGCCACGCGCATCGGTTCGGTGGGCCTCTCCTTCGGCGGCACGATGAGCATGTGGATGGCGGCGCTGGACGAACGCATCAAGGCCGCCGTCGTCAGCGGGTACCTCTGCACGTGGCAGGCCTTCGCCGTGGAACTCAACCAGTTCTGCGGCTCGCAGTGCTGCCCCGGCTTCGCGCGCTGGGGCGCCATGTCCGACGTCGCGGGCCTGATCGCTCCGCGCGCGGTCCTCATCGAGTCCGGCACGCGGGACGCGATCTTCCCCATCGCCGCCGTTCGCGAGGCCTACGCGCACTTGCAGACGATCTACGCCGCCGCCGGCGTGCCCGAACGCTGCCGCCAGCACGTCTTCGAGGGCGAACACAACTACCACGGCGAGAAGACGCCCGCGTTCTACAAGGAATTTTTGTAGGAAGCTTTCGGCGGAGGCCGAGCTCTGGTATCCGGGCACCGAGACCGTAAAACAGCCCCCAAAATTGCCATTTGTTGCTCTGTTGAAAACAAAGGCAGAAGTAGAGCGAGGATCATGAGGTTGTAGGTGAGGACGGCGATGAAGGTCTCG
>JAKLKQ010000036.1 GCA_023150555.1 Planctomycetota bacterium | reverse complement strand
GACCTGAAGACCGGCGAGAAGCTGTGGGAAGCCAGCGAGCCGCGCGGCAACGACTGGTTCACCGACCTGCGCCTGAAAGGCACCGGTCAAGAGCCGGGTTTCTTCGAGGCCTTCTGCTACGGCGACCTGGTGGTGGTGCACGGATTGTTCGATGTGCTGGCCTTCGGCATCAAGGACGGCAAGCTGCGCTGGCGCTATCTGGTACCGTTCGACTTCGAAATTAAGGACGTCGTGATGAGCGGCGACCTGCTGGTCCTGGGCGGCAAGGCCGAGACGATGGCGTTGTACATCCCGACCACCAGCCCGGCCGGCGAGGTCGCCTGGCAGGAGAAGGAGGCCGGCGACATCTACCACGCGCCGTACTTCCACGGCGACCGCTTGGTAAGCGTGCGCAAGCTGCCCTTCAACGTAACGGTGCGCTACCGCGCGACGGGCAAGCTGATCGGGCGGCTGGAATTGCCGGACCTGTCGCTGCACGAAACCCACCCGCTGGTCGAGGGCGGCCCGGAAGAGTTGCCCATCGCGCATTACGGCAAGCGGCTGCTTTTGAGCGACACGTGGTACTACATCGCGGTGGACGTGGAGAAGATCGCCGTAGAGTGGAAGCGGCTGATCGACGAGAACGACGTTACGCGCACGCCGGCCATGCGCTTCGCGCTTAACGAGAAGTACTTCTGCGTGCTGAAGGAGAACTACGACCAGGAGGTGAGTTACATGCTCTCGGCGGAGACGGGCGAGGTGCTGTGGCAGACGGATCCCAAGGACGCCAAGTCCCCGCAACCCATGCATTCGGTCGTCTGCGACGGTGAAAAGGTGTACGGGCTATGCGTGCATCCGGGGCAGGGGTTCTTCGTAGTGGGGCGCGAGTGCCAGTCCGGAAAACTGCTCTTCAGCCAGAAGGAAGAGGGCTACCATGGCAAGCCGGCGGTTAGTCTGATGCCGCACGTGTACGGCAAGCAGCTGGTGGCGTTGGTCGGCGACCGGCAGGACTTCGAGCTGAAGGTCTTCGATGCGGCGAACGGCAAGCGCGTCCACTTGATCCAGCTCAAGGGCGTCGGCCCATTCGGCGTCCACGGGCGCATGTCGGCCACGGTGCAGGGCGGCCGCACCATCATGATGAACAAGGAAGAATTGAAGCTCTAGGGCGCGGAAATGTTAGCCCGGCGGCCACTTCAGCGTGCGCCCGCCTAGCAGGTGCAAGTGCACGTGGCCGACCGCCTGCCCGCCGTCGGAGCCGGAGTTCAGGACCAGGCGGAAGCCGCGGCGGGCCAAGTGTTCCTGCCGCGCGATGCGCTGGGCGGCCAGGACCATCCGTCCGAGCAGTCCGTCGTCGCCGTCCTGGAAATCGAGGATCGAATTGCAGTGACGCTTGGGGACGACCAGGATGTGCACGGGCGCCTGCGGATTAATATCCCGAAACGCCAGAAATTCCCGGTCTTCATACACGACCATGGCCGGCAGTTCGCGGCTTCCGATCTGGCAGAAGACGCAGTCGCTCATGGATTTCCTTTCTGGCGTCTGAATCAAAACAAAAAGCGCTGTCTCGAATCGCCTTTAATTTCGCCTTTGGCGGACCTGTGAATGCCAGAGACGCCTTGTCCATTGCCCGAAACCCGCGTCTTCTTCCGCTCTAATGCCTACGGCAGCCGTGCGAAATTCTTACCTTTACAAGGGGTCTAATTGCAGTAGAAGGGACAGTCCGACTGCAACCCTGAGCCGAGGAGAATCGAAGATGCCCCGTGGACGCAAACGCCGTGGCCGCAAAGCTGGAAAGGCCGCCGCCGGCGGCAAGTCCAAACGCGGGCGGAAGCCAATCTTCACCCCAGAACAGAAGCGGGTGCTGGACCGGATGATTCGCGAAGCGCTGCGCGAACAGCTGCGCAGCATCGTCCGCGGTCTCTGACCCCCTTTTTTCGCCATCTTCTCGCAGACTCCCGCCGGCCGGATTCTTCCGGCCGGCCGTGGTCATTTATTCTGCCTGAAGGTTAGATCGCGAAGTCGTTGGTATCCTGCTTCTGTCCCACCAGATGCAAGCCGCACTCGGTCTTGCCCGTACCCGTCCAGCGGCCGGCGCGTTCGGGGGCGTGCTCGCCCACGGGGATCGTGCAGCAGGTGGGAAAGCACCCGATGGTCTTGTACCCCTTGGCGTGCAGGGGGTGGATCGGGACGTCGTTGTCCTTCAGGTACTGCATGGCCTGCGCGCGCGTCCAGTTGGCCAGTGGATGAATCTGGAACGAACCGTCCGTGCGCCGCGAAAGGATCTGGATGTTGGCGCGTTCGGGCGACGAGTCCCGGCGCAGCGCCGAGATCTCCGCGTTGAAGCCTTTCAGGGCCATCTCGCGCGGAGCGACCTTGTTGACGCGGCAGCATTCCTGCGGATTGCGGTAGTAGAGCTGGTCGTCGCCGTAAATGGCCTTGAAGAGTTCGCGGTCGACAATGGGCGTGAGGTTGCGCAGGTTCAGGCCGTAGCGCGCTACGACCTCGTCCCGGAAAGCAAGGGTCTCGGGAAAGTGGAACCCGGTGTCGATGAACAGCACCGGCAACCGCTTGTCCTGGGGAACGTCCTTCTCGAGCTTGCCGAGGATGTCCAGCAGCGCCATGCCGCCGAGCTGGAAGGAGGTGAGCATGCAGAGCTTGCCGCTGGTCCCGAAGAACTCCAGCGCCCAGGCCATGATCTCCTGGGGCGTGGCGGATTCCAGGCTGCGGCTCTTGGATTCGACGTCGAAGTACGGCTGGTCGCTCATCGGCGCGCTCCCTTGCTCCCTCCGTGCCCCACGATAACCGCCGCGGAGCGGGACGCAAGGCGACGCGGCATGCTCAATACATGAGTTGCGAGACGGATTTCGAGATCATGCTGACGGCGATGCTTGCCGCGCTGATCAGCCCCACACCGCAGAAGTAGCCTGCCATGAGGACCGGCGCGTATTGGCGCCACTTGTCGCGCCCGAAGCGGCGTTCGAAGTAAAAGCGGCCGAGCATCGCCCCGAACATCTCGAAGATCAGCCCGTGCGGATTGGCATGGCCGAAGCCGCGTACCACGCCGTATATGAACAGGGTGGGCAGGCTGAAGATCGCCAGAACGATGTAGATTACCATGCCCACGCCGAAGCCGGTAGCGATGTAGGCCGAGTTGATGGCGTCGTAGAATTGGGATTCGCCGCCGGTCGTGGAGCTGAACAGCAGCAGCTCCTGGCGGGCACGCATGTCCCACAGCAGGTTTGCGTAGGGGTAGGCCTCCGAGGGGATTGCCGCCAACCCCCAGATGAACTGGCTGAAGAGCACGCTCGCGATAAGGATCACGGGCAATACGGTGAACTCGGTCTTGATGATGCTGCGCAAGTTGGTGCCGGTGAGTTCGACTTGGCGGAAGCCGACCGTCTGCACGCCGTAGTTGTGGATCGGGATGGGTGCGAACCAGATGCCCAGGCCCTGGTAGTTCCCCCAGCGGCTGGCCAGGATGAAACCGGCCTCGCGGACGAACGGGATGTTGAGCACCTGTCCCGCCAGGCCTTCCAGGCGCGCCGTCGCGTAGCTGACCAGCGGCGTGAAGATGAATCCGTAAAAGAGGAAGAAGATCACCGGGAAGCCCGGGACCAGCCAGGCGCAGAAGGCGATGTAGGCGCAGGTCGAGAAGAGGTAGATGAACAGGCTGATCCAGATCGAGATGTCGCCGCGCTTGACGTTCTTCGTCCAGAGTTTCGAGAAGTCCAACGTGTCCTCGCCTTCCTGCTTTTTCTTTCGCAGCGCGATCAGCCCGCGCCCGATGCCCCAGAAGCCGATCACCGCGATGGCCAGCGCCATTCCGATGTTCCAGCTCAGGTAGAAATCGAAATAATTGGCCACCTGGGTTTCGGGTGTTTTCATCGAGTGGGTCCAGGTGCGCAGGACACCTGTCTCGAAGAGGAACGGATTGAGCACCATCGTGCCGATCACGGCCACGATTCCGCCCACGACGCTCCAGAACGGCAGCACGAACCCGAGGATGATCAGCCCCAGATCGACGGTCAGGCCTGTCGCGACGGCCGGCAGGATGTCGCGCGTCTTGTCGGTGAGTTCGATGAACGGAATGGGGACGATCTGGATCGACTTCCCGAACAGCGCTCCGGTGACGGCGGGCACCGCGTTGTAGATCGTGCCGTAGGCCAGGCCCAGCATCGTACCGATGGAGAAGGTGCGCCAGCGCCAGGTCTGCTTCTCCTGGGTGCTCTCGGCCAGCGCCACCGCGCCGGCAGCGCCGACGGGCGCGAGCGGGAAGGGCAGGCGCTCGACGTCGCTGGTCAGGCGATAGAGGAAGTAGCCGAGGCCGAAGTGGTCGATGCGGTGCAGGACGGTGGCCAGGCCGATGACGAGTATGGGGGTGACCCAGCCGCCGCAGAAGAAATTGCGGCCGTGGTCGTCGATGTACTGCTTCGAGGGCGCGACCCAACCCATATCCGGCTGCGAGAAGTGTTCGATCAGGTTCAGGTCGGTGGCTGCCGGCGACACGACGAGGTACTGGCGGAAGAGCAGGCCCTCAAAGGGCGAATACAGCGCCATACCGGCCATGTAGTAGAGGACGTACAGTTCCTGCTGCTTGAGCGAGACGCGGCTGCGTTTGGCTATTTCCAGGAACAAGATCACCGTCACCCAGCGCGCGGCGTCGCCGATGTGCGCCGGGCCGACTACCAGCCCCATGTACATCGACGCCGGCATCATCACGAACCCGAGGAAGATCGCGCCCAGCACCGTGCGGTACGAGAAGCCCTCCTCGAACTGCTCGGGGGGCGTCATGATCCGCCGGTATTCTTCGAGTTCCTTGTCGACGGCTGCGCGTGCCATGTTTCCGCCTGTCCGATTTTCCTGAACCGCTTACCGCCCGTTTACGAACGCCCTCATGCCGTTGAGGTCACGACCACCGTCGCCGGTCCCGCGGGGCCCTCGTTCGGCCCGTGCGAAGGAACCAGGTCCGGGTCGGGCTCGCCGGGTTCGAGGCCCTCCGGCGGCGGCCAGCCGACCGCCTCGAAGGCCTCCTGGAACTGCAGGTACCCGCGCAGCGAGTACTCGTGCCGCTGCTCGGGAGAATATGTGCGCCAAATCAGCAGATGCTTGCGCAGCGCGTTGAGAAACGGCAAGTTCACGCGTTGCCAGGCGTCCAGGTGCCCGGATATGCGGAAGAACGAGGCCTCGGAGATGTACAGGCCCTGGTCCGTCGGCACGATGTACAGCTGCGCCTCCTGCGATACGCCCAGGTCGTAGGGCGACAGCCACGAGAGGAAGAAGAGGCAGACGCCCTGGCCTTGGTCGGTGTGGAAGGCCTCGAGCGTCACCTCGCGCGCGGTGAACTTGCCGACCGTCGACTCCGCGTGGTTGTCGAAGAATTCGTGCAGGAACAGTGCCACGCCCGGGACCAGGTCGCGCTGAAAGCTGAAGGGCAGCTCCAGCGAGATCTCATTGCCCACCGGTGCGGGCACCGACCAGCTGCGCTCTTCGGACGGCGAGGCGGCCCGCGCGGCGCGGATGGCCGGGTAGATGGTGGATGCGAGTACCGAAAGCATCACGATGGCGGTGACGAAGACCGCCGAACTGGAGGAGTAGTTGAGGTACAGGCCGCCGATGCCTAGCTGCTCGCCCCAGACCTGGATGAACTTCGCCACGCCCTGGCCCAACAGGTAGCCCAGTAGCGCGCCCAGCGTCGCGTAGACGAAGGCCTCGGCCAGGAACAGCGCCGAGATGTGAGAGGGCGACAGGCCCAGCGCGCTGAAGATGGTGATCTCGCGTTCGCGCTCGTAGACGGCGCCGATCATCGTATTGAGGATGATCAATACCGAGATCAGCAGAGGTACGATCAGGTTCTCCAGTCCGGCGAGGCTGGTCTTTCCGGTCGACGCGTAGATGCGGCGGCGGCCGTCCTGGCCCACGAAGACATTCTTCTCGAGCAGCTTCAGCAGGCGGTCGATGGTGAAGGACAGGTGCGCGGGGTCATCGACGCGCGCGGCCACCGCGCGCAGTTCCCCGCCCAGGAGCGCGGCCATCTGCCAGGGCACGATCACCGTCTGCGCGGCCATCACGTGGATGTTGCTTTGCAGGGTGGTGGGGCTGAGGTTCTCGACGCCGGCGGCGCCGGCGGACGTCTCCTGCGCGCCGCGGGAAGATTCGCTGCTGGTGTAGTCGACGGGCGTGAGCTGTTCGCCGTCGAGGTCCGTGATCTCGGCGAATTTCTCGGCGTTGAAGATGCCTTTCAGCGTGACGGTGTAGCTGCCTAGCCGCAGGCGCTTGCCGATGGCGTGGTCGGGGCGCCAAGCCTCGTCCTCGGGCTTGCCGAGTTGCAGCGCTTCGACGACTTCCAGTGGCAGCAGGCAGACATCGCGTTCGCCGTCCGCGAGCCATTCGCCGGCCACCATCGCGTCCTGGATGGGATCCTTGCCCGCGGTCCGAAAGATCTGGCGTTCTTGCGGCGAAAGGCCAAGCAGGCTTTGGAGCGAGACCACGCGCTTCGCGTCGGCCAGCGGGTCGCCGGCGCGGTCCTCGGGCACAAGGTCGAAGTAGCGGTCGCGCGGTGTCTGGCCGCGGGACTTTTCGTCCTGCGTGGGCCACTTGTTAAACCAGAAGCGCGGCGCGCAGCGGATGCCGTCGGCGGCCAACACGCGTTCGAACTGGTCGTACGCCTCGGTGCGCATCGGGTCCCAGTTCAGCTGCCGCAGCAGGATGCCCTGGTAGGGGGCGTCCTTCTCGTTGCCGGGCGAGAGGTCGATGCTCGCGGTCCCCAGGCTGGGCACCAGGCTGGTGAAGCTGAGCGCGGTGAAGGTCAGCAGGACGACGGTGAGGGCCGTGAGGAAGGTGCGGAACTTGCGCCGCCGCATCTGGCTGATGCCCAGGGACACCGCGACGACGGCGGCGCTGGCGCGGTTCACGTCCGCCGACTGCACGCCCTGCATGCCGGCCTGCATCAGGTGCATTTCGCTGTTGAACTTTCCGTACACGATGGCGATGACGATGCCCGCCAGCGTCATGATGATGAAGGCCAGCAGGATGATCGGCGGCGCGGCCACCAGATTGAAGGCCGGGTGCACGAACCACAGCAGCGCGAAGACCGACGTGAACATCGCGAAGAAGGCCGCGATCTGGCGCTCGATCTTCTTGCAGGCAAGGATCAGCCGCTCGAGGAAGAAGCAGAACGGCAACAGCAGGAACAGGTAAAAGACGACGCCCATCACCGAATCGTTCGCGGTGCCCAGCACCCCAGGGAAGGCTCGCGACTCGATGCTCCATGCTTCCATGCCCTTGCGCCAGGACTCGCTTACGCGGCCGGCCGCCCGCGCCGCCAGGGCTTCCTCCAGGCGTTGCCGCGCGAGGTTGTGCAGGCCGGGTTCTTCGCTGCTTAGGACGAACTTCGCGCCGGCCACGGAGAGGCCTTCGTAGCCGCGGTCCAGGCGCAGGCTGCCATCGGCCTTCAGTTCTTCGACGCGGTAGGCCCCCGGTACGCCCAGGACCTTGAACGGCAGGTTGACGACGCCTTCGTCCCACGCGGTGCCTTGGCCCCGCACCGTCGCATCGCCGTTCTGGACGGTGACGGTTCCGGACGAGTAGGGCCCGGGGTAGGCGGGGTTGTAGAGTTTGGCGTTGCCGATGGAGTGCTTTTGCATCTCGAGCAGTCGCTGCGCACTGATGCTCCACAGGTCGGTGGCGGTGCGCAGCGGCAGCCAGTCGACGACCTTGCGCGTGCCGAGTTTAACGCCGGGCCCGCGCGCTTCACTCTTCTCCACAGCGCCGGCCTGTGCCGGATCCAGGAGCTTCTTCAAGGTCGACCTGGGCACGCCCAGCAGCGCCAGGCGCACGCCGAACTGGCCTTCGCTGAAGAGGCACTTGATGCGCGAATTGGGCTCGGCGAAGACCACGCGGTGCGGTTCGCTGTCGTACGGGTGGCTGCTGCCGAACTCCAGGGGGCGCGATTCGGTCTGCGCGGCCAGAAGATTGACCTTCTTCAGGACAACTAGGCGGCCGGGATCGAGCACGTCCAGAATGGCCAGGCCCTGGACGCGGCAGAGTTCCACGGTCTCGTAGACCATGCGCTTGCCGATGAAGCTGAAGCTGTTGTTGACGTCGATGCGCTGCTTGGCTTTGTTCAGGGCCGCGACGATCTCGCCGGTGTCGGGATCGCAGGCGGTGGTCTCGATATTGACGCGGTAATCTTCGACGAGGCCGTTCATGACCACGTTACCCAGCGGATTGGTCATTTCGGATAGCGGCAGGCGCACGCCGGCGGCGTTGCGGCGTTCGTTGATCTTGAAGAAGACCGCCTGGTCCACGGGTACGTTGGGGAACAGGCTGCGCGTGCCGCCCCGGCGCACGGCGTGGAAGGTGACTTGGCATAAGCCGGTGTTCTTGATGTTGGAGAAGCGGTTGGACTCGAGAAGTTTTTCGGCGCCAATGTAGCGCCGCAGCAGGGGCCCCGCCATCTGTGCCTGGATGCGGACGTTGGCCCAGTTGAGGCGTTCGGGGGCGCCGTCGTCCTGCGGCGTGTCCCAGACCATGCGGTGATCGTAGGTAGTGGCGAAGGTGAGGGATCGGATCGTCGCCTGCACGCCGACTTCGGCAGCCAAAGCGAGTTCGGTGGGCAGGTAGGTGTACCAAAGCCGGCTGTGGCGCTCGCCGTAGTCGGTGTCCTTGCCGTACTTCATGGTGTTGGCGATCAGGGTGCCCAGTTCCTCGACACCCATCCTGCGTTCCACGGCCTCCGCGATCGGCTGGGAGACCTGCTTGCCGAAATTGCTGTAGGGGCCGTCGATGGTCTTGTTGTACATCGCGCCGGAATAGAAGGCGCCAAGGGCCGGGCTGCCGGCGGAAAGATCCAGGGTCAGGAAGACGATCTTGGGACGGTTCTCGTCATCCTTCCGCTCGGTGGCCTTCTCTGCTGACGGCAGCCGTGCATCGATCAGCGCCTTAAAGGGACGGTTGCGTTCGCGACGGTCGGTCTCGGCTACCGCCCAGTCCAGTTCCTTGCGGATGCGCGCCTGCGCGGTCTTAAGGGCGGGTGCGATAAGCGCCCACAGTTCGTGCGGGTCTTCGGGCGGTCGCTGGCCATGCCCGGAGGCCGAATTGATGTACAGCAGGCGGCCGGCGTGTTCGTAGGCCAGGCGCCGGTCTCGAAGTTGCTGCAACTGCTCTTCGAGCGCCTTCACGTCGCCAGCGTCCGCAGCGGCTTCCGCGGTGTCATCGTCCTTGTGAAAAAGGATTCCGCGTTTTTCTCGAATCTTGCGCTCGATGGCGGTCTCTTGCGTGGCGACTTCTTCCTTGATCAGGTTGAGCATGTCTTCCAGGCGCCGGGGGCCGTCGGCGATCTTCTCGGCGCTGCGCAGGTGCTGTTTGGCCATGGGCAGGCCCACCAGCATGAGCAGCACGATGGCGCCCAGCGAGAAGGAGACGGTCGCGATGGCCGTGCGCCCGCGTTGGATGCGCAGCAGAGCATAAATGCCGAAGAAGACCAGCAGGATGCCGAAGGTAATTCCTGCCCAGGAGTACTTGTGCTGGTTTTGGGCCTCTGCCACGCTGTAGGCTGCGGCCTTGGCGTCGGCGTCGGCATCCACCTCCTTGACCGACTCTTCAGACATGGCCAGCAGCCGCGCCCGGCTGTCCTCCGAGGCCAGCGCTTGCTCACCGCCTTCCGCGAACCGGCGCGCCATGTCTTGTAGGATCAGGCGCTTAGTGCGGAGCGTATAAAGTTTCTGGTCGCTGTCGGCCTTGGGCAGTTTCTCGATCTCGGCGAAGAATTCCCGTTCGCCCTTCAGGCCCTGGAAGTGCCCGGCGCAGAACAGCAGCAGCGTGTCGCGCTCCGGCGGATGCGCCTTGAACGAACGCGCCACCTCCAGCAGCGTCGCGCACGAGAGAGCCTGTTCGGCCCCTGGTGCCAAGGCCGGCACGATGGAGTTGGAGTCGTAATACGCGGACAGGATCACCGTGTCCTTGCCGGGGCCGTCTTTGCCCGGAACGAGCAGGTACAGGTTCTCCCAAATGTTGTTTTCCCAGGTCATGCGCGCGTAGACATTCACCTCCGGCGCGGGCTGCCCGGCCTGCGTGTTGGCTTCCAGCGCGCGCTTGAGGTTTTCACCGTGCTCGCGGCGCAGCCACAGGCGCGGGAACTCGACCGGCGTGTTCAGGTACAGGTTTTCCATGTCCGGACGCCGCACGTCGGCGGGTTCGACCAGCAGCACCGCCTGCGCGCCAAGTCCCGCCGCGATGGTCCAGTCGGTCTGGGCGGTCAGGTCAAGCATCACGATGGCGCCGCTTACTTTCATCCCATCAAAGTCTTCGGGCTTGCCCGTGTGGCCGTACAGCAGGGGACCGGTCAATCCCTGGGGCCCCGTGGAGGTGACCGCGCCCCCGTTGGGCCAGACGGCATAGACGGGCAGGGTGGCGGGGAGGTCGGAGAGCGGTGTGCTGGTGAACTTGAGGCGCCCGTTGCCCTTATCGACCGGCGTCAGGCCCCAGAATCGGTGCGAACCGACGCGGTTGAAAAGATCGTTTTCGGCCGGTTCGTCGCGGTCCTGGGTACCGTCGGCGTAGCCCATCCCGCCAAGGCATTTCACGATGTAGTCGCGTGCCTGTTCGGCGCCGGGGTACCCGGCGACGCGGGAAGTCAGTTTGCTGAGTTGCTCGACGTGCTCGCGGATCTTTTCGGGCGACAGCTGACCATCCTGCCATTCCTTATCGCCGATCGGCTTGGGTGCATTTGCCGCATGCAGGGCAAGCGCCGGCAGGAGCAGCCAGGCGGTGCAGAATGCAGCGCTCAAGTTCATGCGGGTCAATGACATGCGCCGCCCCGGATCCAAACGTCGGGAGGTTGAAAAAGTCGCGTTGGAAGCGCTGCCAAGGTACTTACCAACGAGGATGCTGTCAAGGCGGACCGCGCCCCTTATGGAATCCCGCACTGATCGTGTAACTTGCTTCCGGGCCTAGGTTTCCGACTCCCCGGAGGGCCACTCCAGGGGGCCATCCACCCACGGGCGGATTACTTGAGCGTAGTTCTTGTAGAAGAAGTGGTGGCCGCCTGCCTTCGGGTAGTACCACATGCGCTCGGAGACCTCGCGCTGCTCGCGCAGCTCCTCCAGCGTCGCCAGCCGCGTGTTGTCCAGCGCGTGGTAGAACATGCCGTGCATGCCGTCGATGACCACCCGCCCGATAGGCGTGCGGACCAGTGTGGTCAGGTGCCCGCGCAGGCCCATCGAGAGACCTTTCAGTTCCACGTTCATCTTCTTCCCGATGCGTTCGGCCAGGCTCGCGCCCAGGCGCGTGGTGTCGCCGCAGAAGCATCCGCCCATGCGCGGGATCGAACGCACCTCGCATTTGCCCGAGACGCTGGACCAGGTGCCCGAATGGCGCGTCACGCGCGGGTGGTACATCCACAGCGCTGCGCCGCACAGCGCGTCCTGCCAGTCGCCGAAGCGTTCGGCCAAAAGCGCGGCAACCTGGTCGAGCGCGTCGGCAGCCGAGAGATCCAGGTGGGCCAACCCGTCGCGGTCCTCGAGGTAGAAGTCGGACGGCGCGCCCTCGCGCGTGGTGCGCGGGCGGTAGTCGGGCAGGCGGGACAGTAGGTAGGCGCGGATCTTGTTCACGAAGTCGGGGTCGCTCTTGTCCGGGCGCGGCGCGAGCGGCTTGCCCTGGCGCCCGTAGCGTTCGCGAACGATCACTCCGGCGTCGAATCCGAAGGGAAACTCGCCGGCCCACTGGCGTCTCTCTTCGGAATCGTGCAGCGCCAGGCGCAGGCGCGCGATGTCGTGAAAACCGTTGGCCCACTTGCCGCGGTGCGGGAAGACCACCGGCACGCGCACGGCCAGCGTCTCTCCGTCGCCCTTCCAGGTCGCGTCGGGCTGGCGGGTCTCGCTGTCGGTCGGCAGGTTTACTTCGACGTGCACGGTGCCCGAAGCGGGCGCGTTCTTCGCGCGGCGCAGATGCAGCACGACGCTGCTGGGCGCGCCTCCCCACGCGGGCTCGGGAAACTCGACGCGCTCGACGGCGACCACCGGGGCCTTCGTGTACACGTCGCCGAAGGTCAGGGGCATGTCGTTGGACCAGCGCACCGGCTGCGGCCACTGCAGCGGGGTGACGATGACCTCCTCGTGGAATCCGACCTTCAGCATCAGCCCCGCGGGGACTTCGGGCGAGGTGCCCAGCGCCTCGGCGGGCAGGGTCAGCCGCGCGAAGTAGGCGTGCTCCTGAAGCGCGCGGAATTCGCCATGGGCCGCGGGCGGCTTTTCGTTGGTCTTGCTGGGGCCTTCGCCGGATTCCTCGCCGGGTGCGGTGTAGACCGAGCCGCCTTCGGCCTTGCCTGAATCGTCCACGCTGTACATCCAGCGCGTACCGTGGTCGTGGGTGGGGTTGAAGGTCACGACGATGTGGTTGCGGAAGTACCACTCGGGAAAGTCGGGCCGCGGCGAAGCGCCGGCGACGCCGCAGGCCGTCACCGCAACTTCGGCGCGCACGCCGTCGCTGGCGATCCAGACCTTGGCAGTGCGTCCGGCGGTGTCGGGGCCCAGCGCGAGCGTGGGGGCGACGGCCTCGAGTTTCTCCGCCGGCAGGCCAAGGCCGTGGGAACCGGCGACCAAGTGCGGTGACTTCAGATCAAGCGACCAGCGCATCGTGAGTTTCCTCTGCAAAGAGATGTCCGGCTGGATGTCCCGATCAGTCCTTCTGGTCGAGCAGGCGGTAGACGGCGGCGCGCACCTGGGCGAGCTTGGCGGCGTCGATGGCACGGAAACGGATGTCGCCGGGATCGTCCGCGCCCTTGCTGGTGGAGTCGGCCTCGAGGTTGATAGCCTTGGCCACGGCGCGCGCGACCTGGCGGCGTGACCAGCCCTTCTTCGCGCTGAGAAGGTTGAGCAACTCGGCGTCCTGCTGTGCGCGGCGCTGCGCGGCCAGGCGTCCGGTGGCGGTGGCGCGGGTGGAGTATCCGTTCTTGGGGCCGACGACGATGGCCAGCGGATCGTTCTCGTCCCACTGATTGCCGTGGAAGCTGGTCCAATAGGCCAGGCCGCCGTCGGTACCCAGGGACCAGGACTTCACGTAGTAGGCATCGAGCTGCGCGAGATCCTTGTCGGCGCCCAAACTGCCGCCGCCGCCGTAGAGCCAGTACTTGTCGCCCTGCTCCACGCGCCGGCGCTGAATGATATCCTGGTTGCCGTAGAACGCGCCGCTGACGACGACGGTCTCGCAGGCGCCGTCCAGCCGGTCGCCCTGCCACTCGGGCCGGGAGATATCGCCGCGCGTGGTCCAGCGCAGCTTGGAACCCTTGAACGGCTCCTGAAAGCTGCGGTACAGGAACGCGATGGCGTGAAAGTCGCGCCCGAAGCTGGGTTCGTCGAGACACCACAACGCCGTGGCCTTGTCGCCGCCCTTGAAGACCTTGTTGTTGGCGAAGATCTGGAACTGCGTGCGTGTCCAGGCCTTCTCCTCAAAGTGCCTCACGTACTCGCTGGCGATTTTCCTTGCCGCGGCCTTCCATTTATCGCTGAACCCGTCGGCGACGAAGACGTCGTTCTGGCACATGAAGAAGGGCCAGTCTTCTTTCGACATCTTGGGGCGCGCGGCGTGAATCTTGCCGCCCAGGTACTCGGTGTGCACCGAGGCCGGGTAGTTCTCGAAGAAGGGCAGGTAGAAGTGTGGGATCGGCACCGCGCCGCGCGGCAGGTCCTTGAAGGCCGAGCCGTCCAGCAGCGGGCCCATCCAGTCGTCCCACGCCGACCAGTCGGCGATGGTGGACTCGGCGCCTTCGCCGTTGATCTTGGGAATGAACGGCAGCGAGGTGCCGCCGCTGTGGCCGTACCCCAGGGTGTTGTAGCCCAGGCGGAAGCGGTGTGCGAGGCGGTGGATGGCGTAGAAGTCGTCCTTGTTGCCCTGGCCGTACGCATTGAGTTCGATCACGTAGGTCAGTTCATCGGGCAGCACGGCCTCGTGGACGTTCAGCGCGACGGGCAGTTCGCCCTTCGCGTCGCCTGCGGCGACGGCCAGCGCGCCCTGGTACAGGCCAGGCTTGGCGTCCTTCGGGATCTGGATCTCGACGAAGATCGTCTGCACCGTCTGGCCGGGCACGACGTTGTCCTTAGCGGGCACGTCGAACTTCCCGCCGTCCTTTTCGTTCAGGACCGGCAAAGCCTCGCCGTACCAGTTCTGTTCGCTCTTTAGGTACCACTCGCGCAGCAGCCGAACGTGCCGGGCCTCGATCGCGCCGCCGTCACTCTTGAAGTCGCCGGGCGTGAGGGTGATGCCGTTGACGCCGGCATCGCCGGCCGTCTGCACCGCCAGGCGGAAGCTGACGGCCTCGTTGCGCGCGCCTTCCACGACGACCGTGCCGTCCTTGCCGTTCCAGACGGCGCTGCCTTCGGCCGCCTTGGTATCGGCGTAGCCTTCGCCGCCCAGCGTCTTGCCGCTGACGGGATCGATCTTGGTCAGTTCGTCGGCCGCCCACAGCTGCAGCGCGCCGCCGATCTTGCGAGGCCCGCCGGTGGCGATAGGCAGCGGCGCGGCCTTCAGGTCCGGCGCGGTCGGCCCGCTGGCCTTGGCCTTCACGAAAGCGGGCGCGGAGCGGTTGCCAGCCTCGTCGTAGGCCACGATGCCGAAGCCGTACTCGGCGCCGGGCTCCAGGTCCTGCACCCACAGGCGGAGCTTCTCGCCGGAAGCCTTGGGGCGAGGGATGCGGTAGCGCGGCAGCGCCTGTGCCTTCTCCCAGCCGGCGGCGTCGAGCGCGCCACCTTTATGCATGCGGATGTCGAAGCCCAGCGCCATGCCCTTGGCATCGTCGTCTCCGCCGCAGGCCATCTCGAGCAGCACGCCTCCGTCGTCGAGGTCGGCCTCGGCCGTGGCCAGGCCCGGCGTGGAAGGCTTCGCGGCGTCTTTCTTGTCGCTCCAGGTGACGGTCAGCACCGGGCCGTCGGTGCCGGCCTCGCGCGAATAGAAGTATATGTTGCTTCGCTTGCCGGCCCAGCGTCCTGACTCGTCCATCAGCAGCAGTCCGCCGGGCTGGTCGGCGCGGATGGCCTCGAAGACGCGCCCGGGCAGTTCGATCTCGTAGCGTTCGCCCACCTTCTTGGCCAGGACCCACCCGTTGACGTTGCCGCCGACGCCGTGGATCACGTTGAGGATGTCGCTGCCGGGGCCGGCCCAGGTCTTACCGCCGGCCGGCCAGCGGTGGCAGCAGAAGGCGTGCTCCTTCACGTCGGGTGCCGCACCGGTGCCTTCGTCCCACTCGGTGGGCACAGTGGAGTAGCCGATCTGGTTGATGGCGTACTCGGGCCCGGTCAGCTTCACGCTCAGTACGGCCGTGGTAATGGACGCGTCTTTGGGTACGGGCGAGAGATCAAAGGTGAGGATGGGTTGGTTCTCGATGCCCTTGATCTTCAACTCCTTGGCGTTGCCGACGTTCTCGGTGCGCTCGTCGGGGTTGCCGTCGAAGCTGGCGATGGAGTTGTCCGCGACGACCTTGCAGACAGCCTCCCCCGCGCGCGCCCCGCTCGGCAGCAGCCAAGCGGCGCACAAGGCGGCGAGCGTCAGGAGCCGGGCTCTGGGCAGGATTAGGCGTGGCATGGGCGGGATCTCCTCGTTATTCAGATGGCAAAAGCAGATCAATTATTCACTTTGTACACCGCTGCCGCGGGACGTGCGACTGTACTTTGGCTGAGAAAGGCTGAGAAAAGAACCAAAAGATAACGGGAAAATGAACTACGTGTGAATTGCCACTTGAACACCGCCTCTGCGCCTAGCAGCCCGTTGAAAAAGGGCCCGGCCGCGCAGCCTTGGATTGTGATTCGGACCAAGGCGCGCGGAGTCGAGGCGTACCTAGGAGGTACGCCGCAGCGAAGCGCAACGCAGGGCCGGATCGCAAGAAAAGGCTGCCCAGTGGGTTGCGGGTCTTTTCGTCCTGAACTTCGTCGCCGTAGTTTCCAGCTACGGCTCCGCTTCGCGGGCCTCGTTCAGTTCGAAAATCCCTCGCAACGCGGCCTGGCCCCTTTTTCAACGGGCTGCTAGGGCTCGTCGGGCTTCCAGAACTCGTAGAAGGTCAGCAGGCGGCGGCGGACGCGCGTCTCTTCCTGCGGCAGTTGCGGCGCGCCGCGCGGGTGGGGGACGACCTGGTGCGTGCCTTCGACGACGGGGGGCTTGGGCGGCAGCAGGGCTTCGTACCAGCGCATGCTCTGGTAGGGCGTTAGGCGGTGGCTGCGGTAGTAGTTGTTCCAGACGCGGCTGTTGGCCGGCAGGTCGACCTGGTAGATTGACTTCAGGCTGCGCCAGGCCAGGCCGCTGAGCTCCCGGAACTCGTCGCGGTTGCGCATGATCCGGATCAGCTTGGGGACGAAGTTGTCGTCGCCGAGTTCGTACAGGCACTTAACGGCTTCCATGCCCACGCGGGTGTTGTCCCAGCGCGCGATGTCGCGCAGGGGATCGACGGCGCGCACGTCCTGCAGCGAAGCCAGCACGTGCATGACCTTGATGCGGAGGAAGCGGTCGTCTTCCTTCTCGAGGCGCTTGAGCAGAAACGGCAGCATCTCGTCCTTGTTTCCGGCGCGTTCAATCACGTCCAGTGCTTCCAATCGTTCGGCGCGCGAGCCGACGGTGGCCTTGCGCATCAGGTACTGGCTTTCGGAGAGCTTGGAGGTATCCGACGCCGGCATGGCGACGTGCTCGCCCACCGGTTCGGGAGGCTTGCGCCAGTTGGGGCGCTCGCAGCCCGTGCAAAGCAGCACGAGGCCCAGCGCCGGCAGGGCGAAGCGGACGTGTCTCGCTAAATCCATGGCTCGCATAGTGTAGCCTTGGCCGCCCTTGCCGACAACTCGGAAACGGCCCCCAGTGCGAATTTAAAGCGCTTCGAGCAAAGCCTTTACGTCGGCGTCGGTATGCTCGGCCGACAGCGAAAGGCGCAGCCTCGCTTGCCCGCGCTTGACCGTCGGATAGCGTACTGCCGGGACCCAGAAACCGGACGCCAGCAGGCGCTCGGCCTTCGCTGCGGCCTCCTTTTCCTCGCCTACGGGTATCGGCAGGATCGGCCCCGGACCGCCGCCCACTTCCAGGCCTTTCATGCGCAGCGCAGTACGGACCTCGTTGCAGCGCCTTAGCAGCCGGCGGCGGCGGTCGCCGTCGTCGATGCGCGCCAGGGCCTCCCGTGCGGCGGCGGCTGATCCCGGGGCCAGGCCGGTCGAGAAGAGGAACGCGCGCCCGGCGTGCACGATCGTCTCGGTGACCGCGCGCGCAGCGCACACGAAGCCGCCTTGGCTGCCCAGGGCTTTGCTGAGCGTCCCCAGGCTCACAACGTCCGGCGGCAGGGCCCCGGCGAAGACGTCGGCCAGCGCGCCGCGCCCGCCTTCGCCCAGCACGCCCGTGGCGTGGGCCTCGTCGACCAGCAACAGCGCGCCGAACTCCTGGGCCAGCGCGTAGAGCGGTCCCAGCGGCGCGAGGTCGCCATCCATCGAGTAAAGCGACTCGACGACGATCAACACCGGCCGCGCGGCGGACGTCGTTTCCTTCGTCTCGGCGGCTTCGGCGGCGAGCAAGCGCTTGAGGTCGCCGGGGTCGTTGTGCTTGAAGGTGCGCATGCGCGCGCCGGTCAATCGCGCCGCGTCGAGGAGGCTCGCGTGGCAGAGGCGGTCGAGCATCACCACGGCGTCTTCGATGCCGGAAAGGATCGCGCCGATGGAAGCCAGCGCGGCATGGTAGCCGCTGGCGAAGACCAGGGCCGCCTCGGCGCGCTTGAAGTCGGCCAGCGCGGCCTCGAGGTCCTCGTGTACGGGCCGGCTGCCGCAGATCAGGCGGCTGGCGGTGGCGCCGGCGCCTTCGCGGTCGACGGCGGCCTTGGCGGCGGCCAGCACCGCGGGGTGCTGGCTGAGGCCCAAGTAGTCGTTGGAGGCGAAGCTGACGACCGCGCGCCCGTCGACGCGCAGATGCACGCCGCGGCCTTCTGCCCGGCGCAGGCGGCGCGCCAGGCCTTCGTCGCGCCAGCCGGCAAGTCGGTCGTCGAAGCGTCGGGCCCAGGAAGTCATGGGCGCAGCATACTCCAAGGGTGCGAGCGGATCATCCCGCGATGCGCGCGTCGAGCGTGAATACCTGGCCCGAGGCGGTGCCGTTGGCGAGCAGTTCGGCGACGAACGTCCCTACGGCAGATGCGGGGTTGGCGTCGCTCTTCAGCACGTTCTTGCGGCGCACGGACTCGACAAAAGCCGGCGTCGCGGCCTGGCCCATGGCGCTCTGTTCGACGAACGGCGGCACGACGGCGTTGACGCGCACGCCCGATGGACCCCATTCGCGCGCCAGGGATTTCATGAAGGCCAGCAGGCCCGACTGCGCCATGGCGTAGGCGGCGCCGCCGGCGCGCCCGCTGAGGCCCGCGTGCGAGGAGACCAGCACGACGGCGCCGGCGCGCTGCTTGATGAACTGCCGCGAGCAGGCCTTGAGAAGGTGGAAGGGGGCGTCGAGGTTGACGCTCAGGACTTCGCGCAGCTTGGCCTCGTCGAGCGTCATCACCGGCGCGTCGTGAACGATGCCGGCGGCCCAGACCAGCGCGTCGATGCGGCCGAAGTCCTGGACGAAGGCCTTGGCCAGCGCGGCGATCTGCGCGGCGTCGCGGAAATCGGCCTCGTAGACCTTGCCGCCTTCGCCGGGCGCGCAGCGTTCGGGGTGGCGAAAGGCGTGCAGGCCCAGGCGCCAGCCGCGTGCGTCCAGTGCCTGCGCGACGGCGCTGCCGAGCGTGCCGGAGGCGCCGAGGACCAGGGCGGCGGGCTCGTTCATTCCTTCTTAGGCTCGACGATTTGCCAGGAGATGGAGCGTTCTTCGATCTGGTTCACTTCCTCCCCGTTGACGGTGGTCTCCTCGTTCTTCAGGATGCCGCCGGGGACGTCGCTGCATTCGAAGACCTTGCGCTTCTCGCCCTCTTCGTCCTTGATGCACTCCATGACGCGGCACGAGTAGACCTTGCCGCTCCATTCGACCTGCTCGTCGGTGGCGGTCAACTGGTCGACCTTGGGCTGCAGGAGCTTGCCGTTCTTCTTCACGCCGCTGGCCTTGCGCACGATCTGGCCCTTGGCGTCCACGGCGTACTGCGTGACGTACCACTCGCGGCCTGCGGGGAGTTCCCAGAGCGTGCATTCGTGCTTCATGCTGCCGACCTTGATGGTCTCGGTGCCGACGGCCTTGGGTACCGTCGGTTCGCCGTCGTCGGGCATCGGCACCAGCAGCGCCTCGGGCTTGACCAGCGCGAAGGTAACCTCGTTGAGTTTGTCGCCGTCGGCCGAAGGGCCTTCGTAGATGCAGATGGTGCAGGTCTTCTCGGTGACCTTCGTGACCTTCACGGTGCGGTAGAGCGAGGTGACCTGGTCGCCAATGGTCGACGTGAGCTTGCCGGTGACCCAGGTGCCTTCGCCGAAGCGGGCCCAGGGGTGCTTGCTGCGATCGAAGGGCGTGCTTGTGGGACCATCGGCGGCGCGGGCGCAGGTACAGAGCGCCGAAAGCGTGAGCAGGAGGATCGTCGGCGTCGGGCGCATGGATCGTACGCCTCGGAGATTGTGGATCAGGGCCTCGCCGCGGCGGCCTCGGGCGCATCGGGCAGCTTCTCGAGCTGGCGGGGCGGGGCGAAGTGAAGCTTGAGGTCGGCGACCATCTGGCGGTCGACCTCGACGGGGCGGCCGGCGGTGGTGAGGTAGTTGCCGACCATCAGGGCGTTGGCGCCGGCGAAGAAGATCATCGCCTGCAGGTCGCGGAGGTTGATCTCGCGGCCGCCGTAGACGCCCAGGTCGCGGTCGAAGAGCACGAACCGGTACAGCGCGACGGTGCGCAGGATCTCGAGGGGCGGCATGGCCGTGAGGTTCTCCAGCGGCGTGCCGTCGATGCGGTTGAGGAAGTTCATGGGGATGTTGGCGGCGCCGTAATCGCGCAGGTCGATGGCCAGGTCGACGCGGTCGGCCCAGTCTTCGCCCATGCCGAACAGCCCTCCGCTGCAGATCTTCACGCCCTGGCGGTTGAGTGCCTTCAGGGTCTCGATGCGCTGGTCGTAGGTGTGGGTGGAACAGATCTTGGGGAAGAAGCGGCGGCTGGTCTCGAGGTTGTGGCCGCAGCAGACCATGCCGTGGTCCTTCAGGCGCTCGATCTGCTCCTCCTTCATGATGCCGACGTTGACGTGCTTCTCGACGCCGCCGACCTCGCCGATCGCGTCCATGTACTCGATGACCTGATCCAGGTCGCCTTCGCCGGGGCCGTACCCCTGCGCGACCAGGCCCAGCGCGAAACTGCCGCTCTTCTTGGCGGCGCGCGCGGCTTTCTTGATGTCCTCGGGCGGCAGGTAGTCGTGGACGGGGCTGTTGGTCTTCCACTTGGACGACTGCGCGCAGAAGCTGCAGTCCTCGCTGCACGCGCCGGTCTTGACGGAGACGATGCTGCAGGCCTTCACTTCGTCGCCGCGGTACTTCTTACGGATCTTGTTGGCCCAGTACATCAGGTCGTAGACGTCGATGCCGGGCGCGCACAGCGCCAGGGCTTCCTCGCGGGTCAGCTTGTGGCCCTCGTCGAGCACCTTGCGCCCGAGGTCGGCGACGAGATCGGCCATGGCGGAACTCCCGGAAAGGCCCTACAGCTTGGGCTTGGCGAAGATGACCACGGCGTTGTGACCGCCGAAGCCGAGCGAATTGGAGAGGCCGACGCGGACTTTGTGCTCGCGAGCGCCTTCCTTGACGTAATCGAGGTCGCACTCCGGATCGGGCACGGTCAGGTTGATCGTGGGGTGGACCTTGTCCTCGTAGATCGACATTACAGTGACGGCAGCCTCGAAGGCCCCCGCCGCGCCGATCAGGTGGCCGGTCATCGACTTTGAGCTGTTGACGGGGATCTTGTAGGCGTGCTCGCCCATGACCTTCTTGATCGCCTCGGTCTCGCTCTTGTCGTTGAACGGCGTGCTGGTGCCGTGCGCGTTGACGTAGTCGATGTCGCTGGGCTTCAGGCCGGCGTCCTTCAGCGCGCCTTCGATGGCGCGGATGCCGCCGTTGCCGTCGGCGCAGGGCGCGGTGATGTGGTGGGCATCGGCGCTGAGGCCGTAGCCCACGAACTCGGCGTAGATGCGCGCGTCGCGCTTGAGGGCATGCTCGAGTTCTTCGAGCACCAGCGCGCCGGCGCCTTCGCCCATCACGAAGCCGTCGCGTTCCTTGTCGAACGGGCGGCTGGCGATCTGGGGTTCGTCGTTGCGCTTGGAGAGCGCGCCCATGTTGGCGAAGCCCGCCATGGTCAGCGGCGTGACCACGGCCTCGGCGCCGCCGGCGACCATCATGTCGGCTTCGCCGTACTGGATCAGGCGCAGGGCGCTGCCCAGGCTGTTGCCGCCTGCCGCGCAGGCGGTGACGACGCAGAAGTTGGGGCCGCGCAGCCCGAACTGGATCGAGACATGGGCGGCGGCGCCGTTGGGCATCATCTTGGGCACCATGAACGGGCTGACCCGCCCCGGGCCCTTGGTCATCAGGCGTTCCTTCTGCTCCTCGAACTCGACCATGCCGCCCATGCCGGTGCCGAAAACGCAGCCGATGCGGGCGGTGTCCTCCTTCGTCAGGTCGAGCTTGCTGTCCTCGAGGGCTTCCTTCGCGGCGGCGACGCCGTACTGGGCGAAGGGATCCATGCGCCGGGCTTCGCGTTTGTCGACGTACTTCTCTGGGTCAAAGCCCTTCAGCTCGCACGCGAAATGGACCTCGTGCTGGCTGTGGTCGAAGTGCGTGATCGGGCCCACGCCGTTCTTGCCGGCGAGGAGCGCTTCCCAGGTGGGCTTCATGCCCAGGCCAATAGGCGTGACCGCACCCAACCCGGTCACGACCACGCGGCGCCGTTGCGTCGACATGGATCTATTCCTTCTCCGATTGCCCGGATCAAGCCTTCTTCTTGATCTCGTCCTCTATGTAGTTCACCAGATCGCCGACCGACTTGATCTTGCCTTCGGCGTCGTCGGAGATGTTGATGTCGAACTCGTCCTCGATCTCCATCACCAGCTCGGCGGTGTCGAGGCTGTCGGCGCCGAGGTCTTCGGCGAACTTCGTCTCCGGCGTGACCTTCTCCTCGGGCACTTCCAGCTGCTTGCAAACGATCGCCATCACCTTCTTGGCCGTCTCTTGGTTGCTCATGCTCGTACGCTGCCTCCCTGGGGCTTCCCTGGCCGGCCATACCCCTTGGGGCGGCGCGGCTCCTCTCTATCGCCAACTTCCTGTACTTCCTATCCCTTCGACACGGCTTTTCAGCAACACGGATTATCCCGATTTTCGCCCCGGCGTCTACATGACCATCCCGCCGCAGACACTCAGGACCTGCCCGGTGACATACGCCGCATCGTCGCTGGCCAGGAAGCAGACGGCCCCAGCGACGTCTTCCGGCTTGCCTGCACGGGCCAGCGGCAGGTTGCCGGTCAGGGCCTGCTTCTGGTCGCCGGTCATCGAGGCCGTCATGTCCGTCTCGATCAGCCCCGGCGCGACGGCGTTCACCCGCACGCCCCGCGCGCCGAACTCCCGCGCGGCGGCTTTGGTCAGTCCCACCAGGCCCGCCTTGGCGGCGCAGTAGTTTGCCTGCCCGGCGTTGCCGATCAAGCCCACAACGGAGGCCACGTTGACGATGGCCCCGCTGCGCGCCTTGAGCATCGAACGCGCGCAGGCGCGCATGATGCGGAAGGCCCCACCCAGGTTCGTTTCCAGAACCTGTTGCCAAGCCTCGTCTTTCATGCGCACGAAGAGGCCGTCCTGCGTGATGCCGGCATTGTTCACCAGGACGTCGATCTTCTGGAAATCCTTCAATACTTCTTCGACGGCCGCGTTACAGGCATCGGCGCTGGAAACGTCGCAGCCGTAAGCCTTTGCAGGCGCGCCGCTCTTCGAAAGCTCTTGCGCGAAGGCCTGCGCGGCCTCGACGTTGCGGCCGAAGATCGCCACCTGCGCGCCCAGGTCGTGGAAGCGCTGCGCGATCGCGCGCCCGATGCCCCGCGCGCCGCCCGTGACCAGAACCACCTTGCCGTCGAACGTCATCTCGTTACCCCGTTACTTCCCCGTGACGACCAGACCTGCGCCGGCCAGCAGGCACAACACCGCGCCGGCTCCGGCGAAGATCGTATTGTTTGGCACTTCCTTCTTGACCTTCGCGTTGACCGTGAAGGGCGTATCCTTCATCGAGTCGTTCCAGTCCTTCATGCCTTCCTCGAGCGCGAAGGCGACCTTGTTGTGCTCGCGGTACTCGTTGTAGGCAAGGTACCCCAGGCCGCCGGCCGCCAGGATCAGCACGATGCCGATGATCTTGCGCATGGCTCAGGCCCCCACCGCGTCGAGGTCCGCCACACTTCCAACCGCGCTGGTCTGCGCGTTACCATCGATTTTTAAGATCATGTTGCTGACGGTCTTGCCCGCGCCCAGTTCCAGGTAGCGCGTGTGGCCCGCCGCGGAAAGGTTCAGGACCGTCTGCTCCCATAACACCGGGCTGGTCAGCTGGGCCTCCAGGGCCGCGCGGATCTCGCCCGGCTCGCGGACCGGCTTGGCGCTGACGTTCGCATATACCGGCGCGCGGGCGGCCTGGATGGGCGTCTTGGCCAGCGCCTCCTTCAAGCCTTCGGCGGCCGGCCGCATGATCTCGGTATGAAAGGCGCCGTGCACGGGCAGCTTCATGCAGCGCTTGGCGCCGGCTTCCTTGCACAGGGCCATCGCGCGGTCCAGCGCTTCGTGCGCGCCGCCGATCACGATCTGCCCGCCGCCGTTGAAGTTGCACGGCGAGACGACCCCGCCGGTTTCCTTGGCCGCCTGCGCGCAGGCGGCGGCGATCTTGTCGGCCTCGAGCTTCAGCACTACTGCCATGCCGCTGGGGACCTTGTCGCTGGCTTCCTTCATCAGTTGCCCGCGGCGGCGCACCAGCTTAAGCGCGTCATCGAAGGCCAGCGCGCCGACGGCGGCCAGGGCGGCGTACTCGCCCAGGCTCAAGCCCGCGGCTGCGGCGGCTTCCAGCGGCTTGCCGCGGCGCACTTCCAGGGCTTTGGCGGCGGCGAGGCTGACCAGCACCAGAGCCGGCTGCTGGACGGCGGTGTCGAGCAGGGCCTCTTCGGGGCCTTCGAAGATCGTGCGGGTCAGGTCGAAGCCGAGTACCTCGTCGGCGCGCTTGAACAGCGCGGCGACCTCGGGAACGGCCTCGGCTAGGTCGCTGCCCATGCCCACGGCCTGCGCGCCCTGGCCCGGAAAGACGAGAACGGGAAGATCCGGCATGCTCACCACTCTAGAAGCGCCGACGCCCAGGTCAGCCCGGCGCCGAAACCGAGCAGGAGGACGGCCTTGCCTTGGGGAATGCGGCCCTGGCGGGCGGCCTCGTCCAGCGCCAGCGGCACGGACGCCCCCGACGTGTTGCCGTACTGCTCCAGGTTCGTGAAGAAGAGTTCCGGCGGAAGGCCCAGCCGCTCGGTCGCCGAGTCGAGGATGCGGATATTGGCCTGGTGCGGCACGATCAGCCCGATGTCCTCGGCCTTGAGGTCGTGCTCGGCCATCTGGCGCTGGATCATCTCGACCATCTTGGTAACGCCGAAGCGGAAGACCTCGCGTCCGTTGACGCGCACGTAGTGGAGGCGCTCGTCGACCGACGCGTGGCTGGCCGGCTGCCTGGCGCCGCCGGCGGGAATGATCAGCTGCTCGCCGCCGCGCCCGTCGGCCCACAAGTGGACGGACTTGATTCGGTGCGCGGGCCGGCCTTCGCGGGGCAGGCCCACCACGGCCGCGCCGGCGCCGTCGCCGAAGAGAATGCAGGTGCCGCGGTCCTGGTAGTCGACGATGCGCGACAGCGCCTCGGCACCCACCACCAGCACGGTCTTGGCCATGCCGGACTCGATGTGGGCCTTCGCGCAGCTGAGCGCGTACAGGTAACCGCTGCAGGCGGCGTTGAGGTCGAAGCCCGGAACGCCCTTCTCGCCCAGGCCCAGCTTCTGCTGCAGGATGCAGCCGGTGGAAGGCATAGGCTGGTCAGGCGTGAGGGTGGCGATGATGATGAGGTCGAGGGCTTCGGGCGTCAGGCCGGCGTCTTTCAGCGCAAGTTGCGCGGCCTTCAGGCACATGTCGCTGGTGACTTCGCCGTCAGCGGCGATGCGGCGTTCCTTGATCCCCGTGCGCGTGGTGATCCACTCGTCGGAGGTATTAAGCGTCTTCTCGAGATCTGCGTTGGTGAGGCGGCGTTCGGGCACGTACGAGCCCGTTCCCAGAATGGCGGCGGAGGTATCGCTGGCCATGGTTTGCCATCCTTCGGTGCAGTACGAGCCCGCTCGGCACGCGCATGGACGGCCCGCCCATGGCGGGACGCGCGGCTAACGGGCTTGGCTCGGCGGCGAGGCGTTCAGGCCTTGGCCTGTTCCTCGGTCTCCTCGGGCTCCATCTTGATGATCTCGGCGCCCGCGTAGTAGCCGCAGTAGCCGCAGATCTGGTGGGCACGCTTGGGAGAGCCGCACTTCGAACAGGTACCGACCGAGGGGTTCTTTAGATGGTCGTGGCTTCGGCGCAATCGGGTTCGGGCGTGGGAGTGCCGGCGCTTCGGGTTTGCCATGGCTTCAGTCTTCCGCTATCGGCCGGTCGCTTGGTCAGCGACCTAAGCCCCTTGAACAAAAATCGGCGGCCCAACCCGGGCCGCCCGATGTTAACGCTAGGACCAGCAGAGCTTTATAGAGGGAAACGCACATGTGTCAAGTTCAAAGCCCGGCCCCGCGACCCCCATTGCGTCCTTTACGATCAACTCCTTTTGTTTCAATGAGTTATAGGCGGCACCCCGGCCTGCTCTTGGCGAAGCCGGGGCGCGCTGCTAGCCTTGTGCTGCCGATTGGAGAACCCCACCGTGCCTGCGAAGCAGCCCGCCGCCAAGGCCGTCCCGCGCATCAGCACCTTCCCCAAGTGCTGGCTGGAGGACATCGTCGCGGGCCGCAAGCCGCTGCTGGAGTGGATCGCGCAATCGGCCGAGCTGGGCGCCGACGGCTGCGAGCTCTACGACGGCTTCCTGAAATCCTTTGAGGCGAAGTACATCGCCGAGGTCCGCAGCGCGATCAAGAAGACGGGCCAGGCCTTTAGCATGCTCTGTTTCAGCCCCGATTTCACGCATCCCGATCCGGCCTTTCGCGCGCGCGAGGTGGAAAAACAGAAACAGCGCATCGACCTGACCGCCGACCTGGGCGGCGGCTTCTGCCGCACGCTCAGCGGGCAGCGCCGTCCAGAGGTCTCGCGCGCCGACGGCGTGCGCTGGGTGGTGGAATGCATCGAGGCCTGCCTGCCGCACGCCGAGAAGCGCGGCGTGACGCTGGCGATGGAGAACCACTACAAGGACGGCTACTGGACGCACCCCGAGTTCGCGCAACACATGGACGTCTTCTGCGAGATCGTCGGCAAGATCGAGGCGCCGAACTTCGGCGTGCAGTTCGACCCCAGCAACTGCGTCGTCTGCGGCGAGGACCCCGTCGAGTTGCTCGACCGCGTCAAGGCGCGCGTTGTGACGATGCACGCCAGCGACCGCTACCTCGCGCCCGGCGCCACCGCCGAGCAGCTGATGAAGGACATCGGTGCGACCGGCTACAGCTCGCTGCTGAAGCACGGCGTGACGGGCGAGGGGATGAACGACTTCGACGCCATTTTCACGCGGCTGAAAGAGGTGAACTTCGGCGGCTGGATCAGCATCGAGGACGGCATGAACGGCATGGACGAGATGCGCCGCTCGGTCGAGTTCCTCAAGCGCAAACGGAAAGAATACTTCGGCGCGTGACGCGTCCGCTCAATCAAGAGGAGGCCCGCATGTATCGCATCGCCCTCGTCGTGACGATCGCCGTCGCCACCAATCCGCTCTACGCCGGCTCGCCCGCGAAGAACGATAAGGCCGCGAAGGAAACGGGCCCCGTGCTGAAGACGCCGCACGGCGACGTCGCCATCTTCCCCGCCGACAATCCCTGGAACCAGCCCGTCGACAAGCTGCCCGTGCACGCGCACTCGGCCGACTACATCGCCTCCATCGGGGCCGACAAGACGCTGCATCCGGACTTCGGCACCGAGTACAACGGCGCGCCCAACGGCATCCCGTTCTGCGTCGTCCCGCCGAACCAGCCGAAGGTGAAGGTCTCGTTCGAGTATGCCGACGAGAGCGATCCCGGCCCGTACCCCATACCGCCCGACGCGCCGATCGAAGGCGGCGAGAAGTCCGACGGCGACCGCCACATCCTGGTGCTCGATCCCAAGAATAACAAGCTCTACGAACTCTTCGCCGCGCACAAGACCGCCGACGGCTGGAAGGCCGGCAGCGGCGCCATCTTCGACCTTTCCAGCAACAAGCTGCGCCCCGCCGGCTGGACCAGCGCCGACGCCGCGGGCTTGCCCGTCTTCCCGGGCCTGGCGCGTTACGACGAAGCCGTCGAGGCCGGCGAGATCCGCCACGCGCTGCGCTTCACCGTGCGCAAGACGCAGCGCGGCTACATCGCGCCGGCGACGCACTTCGCCAGCCGCAGCAGCGATCCCAAGCTGCCGCCCATGGGCCTGCGCGTGCGGCTGAAGGCCGGCTTCGACGACTCGAAGGCGCCCAAGTCCGCGCAGGCGATCCTGAGGTGCCTCAAGACTTACGGCATGATCCTGGCCGACAATGGCGGCGACTGGTTCATCTCCGGCGCGCCGAATCCGAAGTGGAACGACGACGAACTGCGCTGGCTGAAGAAGGTCAAGGGCAGCGATCTGGAGGCCGTCGAGACCGGCAAGATCGTCACGAAGTAGGCCAGCGCCGCTGCACGAAGTGAAATCCTCCGCGCGCGTTCCGGGAAGAAAATCCGCGGATTTGCAAGATTTCTTTCTCCATCATGTGCAGCACGATGCGTGAATGCGGGTGCATTTGTCAAAATGACATACTGTATCGAATTAATCGCATATTTAACATGGTGCGCTTTACGGAATTATTGGACTTATGACGTTTTTGCGCGAGGTGCTGCGCGGGGTGCAAATAGGGTTTATGTGAACGGCGGGTGTTACATTGCACATCGTGGATGTGTTACGTTGCTCAAAGTGTAATTACGTAAAGCGTATTAAAGAGGGACCCCGGATTCCGGACTCCGGCATCCGGAGAAGAAGGGGTGCGGCGAGAAATCTGCAAAACCGAAAAACAATGCGAGGCCTGTTGGGCGCCACGGTGCCGCTTGTCCAGCAGTGCCGAACGATGGTGCGCTTACTGCGGAACGCACAAGCACGTGGCGCGGGTTGTTAACCCGCCCCTGTGTGGCGAAAAGCATGACTTTAACGGTCAACAGCCAAGGCTGGAGTGCTCAATCGTTGACCCGCGGCAGGACGTCGCGTTCGACGTCCGCGTCGGACTTCGGCACCGGGACGTTCGCGTGCAGCTCCCACGTCTCGATGTGCTCCGCGCAAGCGCCGGGTTCGATCGGTTCGAGCGCGCCGAGCGTCTCGAGTTCGAGCATCTCCGCGTTGGTGAAGCTCTCCACAGTGCAGCCGAAGTCGGGGTACGTGCGGGACGGGTCTGACGCAAAGCGTTTGAGGAAAAGATTGCCGCCGCGCGCGTAGGCCGCCCAACCTTCATGGGTCATCACGCCGGCCTTCTGCGGGATCTTCGCCTTGGCGTCGTGGCGCAGCAGCGCAAAGCGGCGGCCCCACGTCCAGCGCGGGTCGTTCATCTCCGTGTAGGCCCACAGCGTCAGCGAACTCGTCGGCAGCAGGTCGCGCGGGTGTTCGCCGCGCGGCGGCAGCGGCAGAATCGCCACGCCGCCGGGAGCGAGTACGCTGATGGCCCACGGCGCGAGCGTGACAGACCACGCGTTGCGGTTGATAAGGCGGTGCGTCACGCGCGCGCGGGCGCGCTTCGGCTCCAGCGCGATATCGAGTTCCTTGGCGATGCCGGTCGATGCTTCCGTTCGCTGGACGAAGCGCGCGAACGCGCCGTGGTCCTGGACCTCGACGGGATCGTTGTCGGGGTAATAGGTGCGCGGGTCGTTCTCGGGCGCGTGCCACAGGCGGTGGCCGCCGTAGGGGCGCCACGCGGTGCCGCCGGTCTTGCCGCGTTCGCCGGGAACCTCGTGAAACTCGTTCGCGCCGCCGGCGAAGCCGAAGCGGATCACGCGCGGGCCGACGTCTGCGGTGACGACGAACTCGACGGCGCCATTGGAAAGGCGCACGCAGTTCGGCCATCCGGCGTATTCGATGCGTTCCATGGGCGCCGTCTTACCGCGCGGCCGCGCGGGATCAAGCGGCGAAGGTCACTCCTTCCACTCCAGTTCCGCGCGCAGCGCGAAGTGGTCGGAAGGAAAGAGGTCGGGGTGTTCGGCGTCGATCGGTTGGTCGCCGAGGAGCTCGATGGACTTCGGCGTCCAGCGTTCGCTGCGCACCAGGATGCGGTCGATGCGGCGCTGGCCTTCCTTGGGCAGCGACTGGCGCTTGGCGAAGGGGCTCTTGACCGGATCCCAGGTGAAGCCCGGATCGTCGGGCTTCAGTGCGCGCCAGACATCCGCAAAGCGTTTGTCGAGGTGCTCGCTTTCGGGCTCGCCCTCGCCGAAGTTGAAGTCGCCCAGCAGCACGCCATCCTCGGCTTCGTCCAGCATCGGGAAGGTCTGGTCCAGTTGCACGGCGCGGCGCGGGCCGTCCTCCAGAAAACTCTCCAGGTGCACTGTGCCGACGGCGAACGTGCGTCCGCGCACGTCCAGGTACGCGACCAACGCACCGCGTTCCTGCATGCTCGGCAGGACCTTGAAGTCCATCTTCTTGATGGGAAAGCGCGACATGAGGTACAGGCCGCGCACGCTGGTCGGCTTGTCGTACATGCGCGTGACGTCGTAGACGCCCTTGGCCCACTTCTCGCGCGCCAGCGCCTCGGCGAACGGCGTCGCGACTTCCTGCAGCGCGATGATGTCGGCGTGGTGCTCGGCGAGCAGCTTGCGCAGTGCGGGGATGCGTTCCGGCACGTTGACCGGATCGACGCAGAGGTTCAGGGTCAGCAGCGAGATCGTTTCGGGCATCGGCATCGGCGCGGCCTTCGCGCCGGTCGCCGGCTGCGTGAGCTTGGGGTCGGGCGCGGGCTGTGGCGCGGGTGCGGCCTTGGGCGCCGGAGCAGGCGGCGGCGTTTCGGCCTTGGCCGCGGGCGGCGCGGCCTGCGTGGCGAGCGGCTTCTGGCTGCCGTCGCCGCAGCCGGCGAGCAGCAGCAAAAGCAGCGGCAGCAGGGCGTGGAGCGTCGGGCGCGTCGTCATGCTCTGCCATTCACCCATATAAAGGAGGCGATGTCCAGCCGTGCACCTGTAGGAAAGGTGTAAAAGCTTCGACGCGCGGATGGGAGGCGCCTTCAACGCCTCTATATTCTACTGCTTCAGTTTCTTGTACTTGATGCGGTGGGGCTGGTAGGCGTCGCCGAGTTCTTCGCGGCGGCGTTCCTCGTACGCCTGGAAGTTCCCTTCGAACCAGCGCACCTTGCCTTCGCCCTCGAAGGCCAGGATGTGCGTGGCGATGCGGTCCAGGAACCAGCGGTCGTGGCTGACGATTACGGCGCAGCCGGCGAACTCGCTGAGCGCGTCTTCGAGCACGCGGAGGGTGTCGACGTCGAGGTCGTTGGTCGGTTCGTCGAGCAGCAGCAGATTGCCACCCTTGCGCAGGAGCTTGGCCAGCTGCAGGCGGTTGCGTTCGCCGCCGGAGAGCACGCCGACCTTCTTCTGCTGGTCGCTGCCTTTGAAATTGAAGCGCCCCAGGTACGCGCGCGTGTGGAGCCGAAACTTGCCGAACTCCAGGTAGTCCAGCCCGCCGCCGACTTCCTCCCAGACCGTCTTTTCCGGATCCAGCGATTCGCGGTTCTGGTCGACGTAGCTGATCACGACGCTCTCGCCCAGCTCCAGTTGGCCGGCATCGGGCTTCTCTTCGCCGACGATCATGCGGAAGAGCGTCGTTTTGCCGGCGCCGTTGGGGCCGATCACGCCGACGATGCCGCCGCGCGGCAGGTCGAACTCCATGTTCTCGAACAGCACGTTCTCGCCGAAGGCCTTGTTGACGCCCTTCGCCTTCAGCACGCGCTCGCCCAGGTGGGGCCCCGGCGGGATCTGCAGGTCGATGTCTTCCTCGCGCTCGTTGAACTCCTGCGCGGCAAGTTGTTCGTACGCGGCCAGGCGCGCCTTGCTCTTGGCGATGCGCCCGCGCGGGCTGGTGCGGACCCATTCCAGTTCGCGCGCGAGTTTCTTCTTGCGCGCGGACTCCTGCTTGCGTTCGTCGCTGAGGCGCTTCTGCTTCTGCTCCAGCCACGACGTGTAGTTGCCCTGGAAGGGGATGCCCTTGCCGCGGTCGAGTTCCAGGATCCAGCCGGCGACGTTGTCGAGGAAGTAGCGGTCGTGAGTGACGGCCACCACGGTGCCGGGGTACTCTTTGAGGTGGTGCTCCAGCCACGCGACGGACTCGGCGTCGAGGTGGTTGGTCGGTTCGTCGAGGAGCAGCAGGTCGGGTGCGCGCATCAGGATCTTGCACAGCGCGACGCGGCGGCGTTCGCCGCCCGACAGGGTCTTCACGTCGAAGTCGCCCGGCGGCAGGCGCAGGGCGTCCATGGCGATCTCGAGCTGGCGGTCCAGCTCCCAGCCGTTCCTCGCGTCGATCTGCTCCTGGACCTTGGCCTGGTCCTCGAGCAGCTTCTCCATCTCCTCGGGCTCCAGCTCGCCGCCCAGCTTCTCGTTGATCTCCTCGAAGCGCCTGAGCAGTTCCTTCGTCTCGTGCACGGCCTCCTCGACGTTGCCCAGCACGTCCTTTTCGGGATTCAGCAAGGGTTCCTGCGGCAGGAAGCCGACGCTGACGCCGCGGCCGAGTTCGGCCTGCCCGTCGAAGTCCTTCTCGACGCCGGCCATCACGCGCAACATGGTGGACTTGCCGGCGCCGTTGTTGCCCAGCACGCCGATCTTGGCGCCGGGCAGGAAGGAGAGCGAGATGTTCTCCAGGATGGGGCGCTCGTCGATGTATTTGCTAAGGCCCTGCGTGGTGAAGACGAATTGCGGAGGCATGTCGGTTCCCGTCCAAATGAAAACGGACCCAGTGTAAGCCGGGTCCCAAACCGCGAGTATTGTAATCGAGGTGCTGCGGAAGGAAAGCGGAGCGGCGATTATTCCTTTTCGCTGCCTTCCTTCTTCATCGGCTCCGTCATGGTGTCTTTGGGTTCGGTGGAGCGGGTCTGCGCGGCCTCCGTCTTTTCGGGCTGCTCGTTCTTGGCGGACTTCTCGGCCTTCTCCGTCTTGGCGGGGACATCCTGGCGCTCGGCGGGCTTCAGCGCCTCCTTCTTCTCGGCCGTCTTCTCTTCCTTCTTTTCCCCCGTCTTGGGCTTGGCGCCCTCCATCGCGGCGGAGACTTCCTTGGCGAGGCGTTCGAGGTCGTCGAGCTTCGCGAGGAAGGCCTTCTGGTCGGCCTCTTCGGTGTTCTTCAGCTGCGCGGCTTCGTCGCGGCCGCGCTTGAGCGCCTCCTCGGCGTCGGTCAGCGCCTTCAGGATCCGGGCCTGCTCGTTCTTCAGCGCCGAGAAGGCGAAGTCGACGCGCGCTTTGGCCTCGTCGAAGAAGATCTCCTCCTTCTGCTTCTCGACCTGCTCGCGCACCTGCGGGTCGGCGGGCGGCGCCTCTTCCTTGGCCTCGATCTGCTTGATGGCCCATCCGGCGCGCAGCAGGACGGAACTGGGCGGGTTGGACGCGCGCACCTGGAAGAGCGCCTCGATGGCCGGGCGCCCGATCTCGACCAGCGCCTTCTCGGCGGCGGTGCGCTTTTCGGATTCCTCGCTGTAGAGTTCCTTGATCAGCTCGCCGACCTTGCGCGCGGTCTCGTCGGGGTCGAGCGCAAGGCCTTCGAGCAGCAGGTGGCCCTCGGCCTGGCCGTTGAAGACCAGCACGTCGACGCCGCGGATCTGGTCGAGGTGCTCGACGCCGGTGGCGTACGTCCAGCCGGTCTTCTCCGACTTCCAGTGCGACTTCTCCAGCGGCACCTCGATCTTGTTCCAGCCCTGCTTGAGCTTGAACGCGCGCGACTCGAACCAGACGTATGCCGGCGACGTCGAGAGCGCGACGGCGACCGACGGCGCCTTCTCGTCGGGCGCGTAGACCCACATGCGCAGCTTGCCCTTGGGGTCGGCGCTGGTGCCGGTGAAGTGCTTGAAGGCCGTCTTGTCCTTCTCGCCCTTGGTGTAGAGCAGCTTCAGCACGGCGCGGTCGCCGTCCTTGAGTTTGTCGGCGGTGCCCGGGTTGCCCCAGGGCTCCAGCGACCAGCCGCCGGTTTCCATGCCGCGCGCGGGCTTGTCCTTGTTGGCGGGCAGGGCGTCTTCGGCGTGCAGCGCGGCGGCGCAGCAGGCCAAGGCGGGGATCAAGAGACTCAGGCGCAGCGTGAACATAGTGGATCTCCTTGCGTGGCGAACGTCAGGCCCCTCCATTTGTACCATCGGGAGGGGATGAGGTCACGCGATCCTTTTCGGGCGGCGGGAGTTTCTTCGGCAGGCCGCGTTCCAGCGCGCGGCAACTGACCGTGCCCAGAATCAGGCATGGAAGTCCGAGGCGGTAAGGCCACGCCAGCCAGTCCGGGCCGGTGATGCCGGTCCGCTTCACGTCGAATAACTGCAAGACGAGTTTGAGCGGATTGTTGCCGGTCAGAAGCAGCATCAACAGCATGAAGACCAAGCCGCCCGTCGCCAGAAACCCGAACGTCCGGACGAAGTACCCGGCCGCATAGAGGTGCCTGCGCTTCGACCCGTTGAAGCCCTTTCGAGCTGCCGCGGCCAGGGACGCGACACAGGCGACGCCGCTCGCGAGCGAGCCGGAAATTCCGTACACCAGAAAGATTTCCCGCTCGAGCGCGCCAAAGCATATCGTCAGGACCGTTCCGGTCAGGAGTGAGGCTGCCAGGAGATCGGAGAGCATGAACTGCGAGGCGCCTTGCGCCCGTGCCGGTTCGCGGACGTAACAGCCGTGCAGGTTGATCGCGGCGGTGAAGCCCATGGCGAGAGCGGCGCCAGGCCAGACGAAATAGAGGTAGTCGTGTGGGACCAATGGACCGGATAAGAGGAAAAAGACGAAGAGCAGCATGCCGCCCGCGCCGCAGGCGAAGACCAGCCACCAGAACCCCTTCGCGAAACCAAGATTCGCGTCTCGCATCGTTCAACGCCCGTGCGCGTGCTGCAGGAACGCGCCGGGGAGTTCGTCCAGCAGGTCGCTCGCGGTGAGCGACCAGACGCCCAGGCGCTTGGCGGCGCGGTCGCCGGCCAGGCCGTGCAGGTACACGCCCAGGCACGCCGCATCGAAGGCGCTCAGGCCTTGCCCGGTCAGCGCCGCGACGAGGCCGCTCAGCACGTCGCCCGTTCCGCCGCTGGCCATGCCGGGGTTGCCGGTCATATTCACGTAAACTTGCGAGCCGTCGGTGACGAGCGTGCCTTCGCCCTTCAGCACCGCGACGGTGCCGGGACCGGCGAGTCTCACGAGGCCCAGCGCGGCGGCCTTGCGATCGGCCTGCACCTTCTCGATGGTGGATCCCAGCAGTCGCGCCGCTTCGCCGGGGTGCGGCGTCAGCACCAGCGGATGCCAGCGCCGCACGGCCTGCGCGCGCGCGAGGGCCTTGCCCTTGCCCGCGAAGGCGTTCAGTCCGTCGGCGTCGAGCACCACCGGCGCGGCGATGCGCGGCAGCGTATCGCGCAGCAACGCCGCGGCCTGCGCATGCTGCGAGACGCCCGGCCCCAGCACCACCGCGTCGGCCCAATCGGCGGCGTCGAGCAGCGCCTGCTTGGCGCCTTTGGCGAAGCAGCCGCTTTGCGTATCGGGCAGGCCCAGCGTGAGGCATTCGTCGAGCTTGATCGCGACGACGTCCCAGATTACGTCGGGGACGACGACCTTCACGAGCCCCGCGCCGCCGCGCAGCGCGCCGCGCGCGGCCAGGCACGGTGCGCCGGACATGCCGCGGCAGCCGCCCACGACGAGCACGCGCCCGCAGTCGCCCTTGTGGGCGCTTTTGGAACGCTTCGGCAGGGGCGGGGGCTTGAGCACGCGGACTCCTGTCAAAAAATTAACCGCAGAGACCACAGAGAACTGACCTTCTATTTTCTTCATTCGTGGATGCCTGACAGGATCCGGCTGCAAACGAACCAAGCGACATCCAACTATAGGGTCCCCAAAAGCTTTTCCTCTGTGTCCTCTGGGGTGAATTCGTTATCCGTTGCGCGCGGCGTTCATGGCCGCGACGAAGGTCTTGGCGATCTCCGTCATCTTGCCGAATTCCTTCGCGCGGAGGAGCTTCAGGTCGAAGAGCGATCCGCCCGCGCCGACGGCGAAGGCGCCCGCCTTGAAGAATTCGCCCACCGTCTTCGCGTCCACGCCGCCGGTCGGCACCATCAGCACGTGCGGCAGCGGGGCCTTGAGCGCCTTCAGGTACGACGGGCCGCCCAGCGAGGCCGGGAAGATCTTCACCGCGTCGGCGCCGAGGTTCCACGCGTTGAGCACTTCGGTGGGCGTGAAGCCGCCGGGCAGGATCGGCACGCCCAGGCGCTTGGCCGCGCCGATGACCTTCGGATCGGTGTTGGGCGCGACGAGGTACGTGGCGCCGGCGTCGATGGCTTCTTCGGCCTGCTGCGGCTCGGTGACCGTCCCCGCGCCCAGCAGCACCTGGTCGCCGAAGGCGCGAGCGACCTTGCGGATCACCGACGGCGCGCCGGGCACCGTGAAGGTGACTTCGACGGCTTTGAGCCCGCCCTCGACGACGGCGCGGATGCCTTCGACGGCTTCCTCGGCGCTCTCGCAGCGCACCACCAGCACGGCGCCGCACGCTCCGATGCGATTCATGGTCTCTTTGGCGGACACGGGTTCGGCTCCTTAAGGTTTGAGTTTTCGTTTAGCGAAGCAGAAAACAGTGTAGCAATTGCTGCGGCATTTGCATCTATCGCTTCTTGGCGTGCTTCTTCGCGCGGTCTTCCTCGATCTGGCGCAGGATGCGCAGCGCGGCGGCGGCCGCGCCGAAGCCGTTGTCGATGTTCACGACGGTGACGCCGCTGGCGCAGGTGTTCAGCATCCCCAGCAGCGCGGCGAGTCCGTTGTAGCTGGCGCCGTAACCGACGCGGGTGGGCACGGCGACGCTGGGCAGCGCGCCTTCCATGCCGGCGACGGCGATCACGACGCTGGCTTCGCGCAGTTCGGGCAGGTTCTTGAGCAGGCGGTGGATGCCTGCCACGCCGGCGTCGTAGCAGGTGCGCACGCGCGCGCCGAAGGCCAGCAGCGTCTCGTGGGCTTCCTCGGCGACGGGCCCGTCGCTGGTGCCGGCGCTGACGAGGGCCGCGAAGCCGGTGCCGGGCATCGCTTCGGGCGTGCCGACGCGCACGGTTCGCGCGCGGGCGTTGTGGACAGCACTTTTGAACTTCTTCGACAAAGCCTTGGCCTGTGCGTCGTTCACGCGCGTGGCGAGTACGACGGGCGCGTGCCGGCGAGCGCGTTCGACGATGGCGACGGTCTCCGCGACGCTCTTGCCCGCGCCGAAGACGACCTCGGCGAAGCCGCAGCGCAGGGCGCGGTGGTGGTCGACCTTCGCGAAACCGAGGTCCGCGTAGGGCAACTCGGAGAGCGCGGCGGCGGCTTCCTGGACGCTGCAGGTGCCGGCGCTGACGCTCTTTAGCAGGGCTTCGAGCTTCTTGGGTTCCATACGGGAAGGTTCTCGCGGCAAGGGGGGCGTTCGTCAAGGAGCCGCAGCGCCGGTTTCTTCTGGCGGAGACGGAATTGATGTAATAAAAGGGAGCCGCCTTCGTTTTGTAATCATAACCCGCTGCACCGCCTGCGAACCGGATACCAAAGCCGGATCGTGCGGGGGAGGTCTCCTTTGAGCGAACACCACGGATCCAAGGGCTTTCACGGACCCAAGTGCTGGGCCTTGACCTTGCTGGCGGGACTGGCGGTGGGCATTGTCCTGTCGATGGCGGTAACGCCACCGCTAGCGCTGGAGAAAGGCCCGCCCAATGTGGGCGCGATGCTCTCGATACCATTCGCCGCCCTGCTGCTTTCGATCGCCCTGATGCCGTTCATCAACCTGCACTTCTGGGAACACCACTTCCCCGATTTCGCCTTCTTCCTGGGCGGGATCATGATCAGCTACTACATCTTCGGCCTTTCCGGATTCAAGACGCTCGAAGGACACGAAGGGTACGGCCTGCATCGCATGCAGCACGTGGGGATGGAGTACTTTCAATTCATCGCGCTGGTAGGCAGCCTTTACATTGTCACCGGCGGGATCCACATCGAGATCAAGGGCGCCAGCTCGCCGAAGCTGAACGTGGCGATCCTGGCCACGGGCGCGGTGATCGCGAACATCATAGGCACGACGGGCGCCGCGGCGCTGCTGATCCGCGCCTACATCAAGGTCAATAAGGAACGCATTCAGGCCTTTCACGTGGTGCTGTTCATCTTCCTGGTGGCCAACTGCGGCGGCTGCCTGACGCCCATCGGCGACCCGCCGCTGTTCCTGGGCTATCTGCAGGGCGTGCCTTTTGAATGGACCCTGATTCACTGCGTTGAAGCCTGGGCGCTGGCCAACCTCGTTCTGCTCACGGTCTTCTTCGTGATGGACACGAAGGCGCTCAAGAAGTTCAAGCAGGAACGCGAGGAAGCCGGCGAGCCCCTGCCACCCCCCGAGAAGAACCAGATCAAACTCAGCGGCTGGGCCAACTTCGGCTGGCTGGCCGTGGTGCTGCTCGGCGTCTTCTTCGACCAGATCCTGGAAGATGTGGCTCACGTTCACTTCCACGGCGCCGGTGCGTTCCTTCAGATCTTCGCTGCGGTCGCAGCCTACAAACTAGCTAATCCAAAGAACCTGAAGGCCAACGAGTTCAGCTTCGGGCCGATCAAGGAGGTTGGGCTGATCTTTGTGGGCCTCTTCGCGACGATGGTCCCGGCGCTCGACTATCTGGGCAACAACGCCGCGTCGCTGGGGGTGAATTCGCCCACCAAGTTCTACTGGGCGTCGGGCGCACTCAGTTCGTTCCTGGATAACGCGCCGACCTACCTGAACTTCCTCCAGGCGGCACACGGCTTGGCTGGTTTGCAGATGGGACTTGAGAACATTGGCGGCCAGACGCACGAGTGGCTCAATTTGGAACATGTCGGCACGACCGGGTATGCCGCCAAGGACATCCTGCTGGCGATCAGCCTGGGCTCGGTCTTCTTCGGCGCGAACACCTACATCGGCAACGCTCCGAACTTCATGGTCAAGGCCATTGCCGAGACCAGCGGCGTGAAGATGCCCAGTTTCTTCGGGTACATTATTAGATACTCGATACCATTCCTGATCATACCGGTCTTGACCGTGGTCTGGAGCATCTTCTTCGTCTTCAATTTGGGCATCTGACTCCTTTAATTGCCCATCAGACTGCGCGCCGGGTTATCGTGCGGCGCGCCGATTTGCCTCAAGCCCGTCCTGCACTTGTTCGATAATGAGAAAGACCGCCGCCCTATCGGGCAGGCGCTTTTTCTATCCGCAGACGCTTTCCCTGGGGGGGAATCGCCGTGCACGACGATCCCGGCAGCAACATGGCCTCGCCATCAGCCTTCGAGCGCAACGTCAGCGCTACGGGGGCGGCGAGTTACAGCGCGCACGGCACCAGCCGTACGATGACCAACGGCGCCGCGCGTATCTTCCGCGAGTTCAAGTGGGGCCTGCTCACGCTCCTCCTGCTGATGGTGGTGGTCGTCAGCATCATCTACGAAGGCAACGGCAAGAAGAAGGACCAGGCCCAGGCGCCCGAACCGCCGCCGGCCCCCGGAGCCCCGGCCGCGCCGGCGCCTGCCGGCCAGGACCTGGCTTACGCGGGCGGCTTCAACGATGAGTCCGCGCCGCCCATCCAGCAGCAGCCCCAGACGCCGCCCGGCGTGGCCGGCGCGGTGAACAACGGCTCGCGCTGGAGCGGGAATCCCAACGCCGGCGGCGTAGCCGCGCAGAACCAGCCCGGCCGCACCATGACCACCGGCCAGCCGCTGAACGGCGCGAGCTCGCAGCCGGGCGGCATGCAGTCGATCTTCCGCGAGAACCAGATCGCTCAGGCGAACGCGAACGCGGCCCAGGCGCAGCCGAGGCCCGGTACGTTCGACTGGTCGCGCGTCCGCACCGCCGTCGAGCCCGTGCCCGTTCCGCAGCCGAACGCCGCACAGAGCTACACCGTGCAGTCCGGCGATACGCTCAGCGGCATCTCCGCCAAGTACTACCCCGGGCGTGTGCAGACGGGCGTGAAGCTGCTGGCCGAGGCCAACAAGCATCTCTTCGCCGACCCGCGCACGATGCGCGAAGGCATGGTCCTGACGATTCCCGCGGTGCCTGCGTCCGCAGCGGCGGCGGCTCCGGCTTCGACGGGGGGCACGGTGACGCAGCCCACGCCTGGGGCCAGCGAGCCTGCGCCTGCCGCGGCGACCGACGGCGAGTACGTCGTGCAGAGCGGAGACACGCTGGAACGCATCGCCCGCAAGCTCTTCAACGATGGCAACCGCTGGAACGACCTGTACGAATGGAACCGCGACCGCCTGCCCAGCCCCGGCCGGTTGCAGATCGGCCAGAAGTTGCGCGTGCGTGGAAACATGCCAGCCTCCGCGAGCGCCCGGGGCGGCAGCGAAAGCGAGAACGCCGTCGAGATCATCACGCCGCAGCCGCGCGTCACCGCCGGCTCGCGCGCGACGCATGAGCGCAGCAGCAGCGAAGGGGAGAGCACCGACACGGCCGATGCAGCCCCGGTGAGCTCTTCCTGGATGCCGTGAGGACCTGAAACCGCCTCTCAAACGGAACGGCGCTTACCCCCGTGGGCGCCGCTTCCACCCTCGAGCCCGGCCCGGGTTTCGCAAGAAGCCCGGGCCGCCTTCCTTTTCGGCCAATCTGGATCGCCAGGCCCCGGCAGCCAAGAATTTTGCACGAAGTGAAATCGTGCTGCACATTGGGGCGCCCCTTGTTCACACAAGGTCATGCCAGGGCTCGATTAAGAACCGAACGTGACCCTTTCAAAGCCCGCCCCGTTGATTCAAAACCAAGTATTGACACGGTTTGCGGACTTAGTACACTCTGTGCATTCTGAATATGCACACTGAGCGGTGCGACTTGGGCACAATGCGCATCGCTTCCTGGGAGGGAGGAATTGCACATGGGGGTTAGCCAGCAAGCGATCGCCGATGCCCTGGGTCTCTCGCGCACCACGGTAACCAAGATCCTCAATCGGGACCCGAAATACTCGGCCAGCGAGGGCACCCGCGACCTCGTCTTCAAGACCGCCGAGAAGATGGGCTACGACTTCACGACGATCCGGCGCCCCTTCAAGCGCGAATACGGCCGCACCGAGATCAACGCCCCGGCCAAGATCGAGGTGATCCTGGACAGCGGCGAGGTCTTCGACCACGGCGATGCCACCGCGCGCAACATCGGCGTCGGCGGCGCGCTGCTGACCAACATCCGCCTGAACAAGAACGTCCTGCCCCTGCGCAACTTTACGCTCAAGGTGCGTTTCGGCGACCTTCCCGAACTGGCAAACCTGGTCGGCGAATGCCAGGTGGTGCGCCTGACCGACAGCACCGACGCCGGCGAGCCCGAACTGGGCGTGAAGTTCATCAACGCCTCGGTGAACGACCGCAAGATCCTGAAAGAGTTCGTCGACCGCGCCGCCAACAAGCGCGAAGCCGAACGCCAGGCTGCGATGGGCAAGAGCTGATCCGCTCCCAAACCTTCCTGAAACGCAAGAAGCGCGGGTGCTCCCCGCGCTTTTTTCATGCCTTCGCTTGCGGATTTACCTGCTAGCCGGCGGGCAGGCTGCGGTAGCGTTCGATCTGGCGGCGTTCGCGGGCCGCGTTGGATTCCTCGCGCGCGGTCTTCAGCTCCTCGCTCAGTTCGTGCTTCAGGCGTGGGTTGAGCGCCAGGGCTTGCTCGAAGCATTCCAGGGCGCTCTCGGGTTCGTCGAGGTACAGGTAGCAGCGCCCCAGCAGCACGATGGCCTCGAAGTCGTAGGGCTCGAAGCGCAGCGCGTTCAGCGCGTCGGCGCGCGCGCCGCCCAGGTTGGCGTTGCGCAGCTGCAGGCGCGCGCGGGCCACGTAGCCGCCGGCCCAGAGCGGGTGCAGCTGCAGCTGGATGTCCAGCTCGCGCTCGGACACGGGGATCTCCGCGTGGGTGTACTCGGCCTCGCGCATGCGCGCGGCCATCTCGTTGTCGGCCGGGCCGTTGCGGCGGTCCCAGACCGACAGCAGCAGGCGCTCGGCCAGCGCGGCGGAATCCGCATCCTCCTCCTGCGCCAGGGCCTCCAGCAGCACGCCGTCGTAATAGTCGTCGCCCAGGAGCGCCAGCAGGCGGGCGCTGCGCAAGCGCGTGGCGGCGTTCCAACTGCCCTGGGCCTTGTGCAGGGCCCACACGGCGCCGCGCCGGCGCTCCAGGAGCGAGGACTCGACGAACCGCGGATCTAGTTCGGGGGAGGAGAGACTGGCGACTTCGAAGAACGCGCAGACCGGATCGTGGATGGCCCAGAAGAGCGCGGCGAGCAGGAAAATCCCGCCGCCCACCAGCGCGCTGCGAATCACGCGGCGCCGCCCTCGCCCGGGGCGATGCCGCGCAGCAGGCGGTGCACCACGCGGGCGAGCTCGATGCGCGTCGCGGCCATGCGTTCGGCCACCGGCATCACGTCGGTCTCCAGCCCGGCGTCGCGCAGCAGGCCGGTCAGGCCCTGCACGACGGTGCCGTCGCCGACGGGCTGGCAGACGAAGGGCTTGGTGCGCTTGAGCAGGTGCAATACGTCGTCGCGCAGTTCGGGCGGCAGCCAGCGCCCGCCGGGCGGCGCGACGTAGACGGCGTCCAGGGCCTGCAGGGCGCCGGCCAGCACGTCGACCTCCTTCAGCGGCGCGACCAGCACCTGGAGCGTGTGCTGCGCGTCGAGTTCCACCTGCGCGGAGGGGAAGAGTTCCACGCCGCTGCGCAGGCCGCGCTGGAGCTGCTTCGCCGAGGGCGGGCCCAGCAGGGCCGTCAGCAACTGCAACCCATCCTCCAGATCGCACAGAAGCGCCAGGCGCGTAACGTTCAGCGTCAGGCTGGGGGACTGGGCGAAGCGCTTGCGCAGCTCGCGCAGGTCCGAGAACTCGAAGCCCGTCGTCACCGCCGCGCGGAAGCGGCGTTCGAACGCGCCGAGCATCTCCTTCACGGCCAGCGGGCCGGGGCGCGCGTGGGGCACGGACTCGTGGCCGTTGCCGGCGGACGCAGCCTGCGCCGCGATGTCCTCGAACCACTCGATGTGAGCGCCGCGCGGGCCGGGAAGCGGGCGCCCGCCGATGAGCTGAAAGGTGACGGTCTCGTCCATGCGCCGCATGCCTTCCAGCAGCAGCGTGGTGACGTTGTTCTCGATGTTCGGCGCACCCTCGTACTGCGCGCCGGTGCGGAACTCGAAGTTCCCCGTGCGCAGCGGAAAGAGCGCGTAGACGGCGTCGTCGCCCTGCAGCGGGCCGAAGCTGGCCGCGACGGCCACGCCGTCCCGCCACCAGACGCAGGCCAGCTCCTGTCCGCCCTCGCCCAAGCGCAGCAGGCCGGTCATGCGGTTCTTCTCGAGCAGGGGAAACAGTTCCGGGACGGGCAGCGAGCCGAGTTTGCCGGCCAAGTCGCCCTTCACCGAATGTGCGGCCTTGAAGAGGTCGCGGGTCTTGCGGATCAGGCTCTCGACGCGCACGAAGAGTTCGTCGAGCAGCAGGGGTTTGTGGAGCACGTCGTCGGCGCCGATCTCCAGCGCGCGGACGCGGCTGCGCGCCTTGCGGTCTTTGGTGAGGATGATCACGGGCAGGCGCTTGGTGGCGTTGTCGGCGCGAAGCCGTTCGAGCAGGCCGTAGCCGCCGCCTTCGGGAAAGTGCAGTTCGCTGACCATCAGGTCGACGGGCTGTGCGGAGACGATCTCTTGCGCCTGCTTGGGGCCCGGCACGGCGCTGACGTCGTGGCCGCGGCGCTTGAGCGCCATCTCGACCAGGCGCAGGAAGGCGACCTCGCTGTCGACCACCAGGATGTGGGCTTTCTCGTGGATGCCCGTGACCGTGACTTCGATGCGCGCGGCGCTTTCGTGCGCCGCCTCGGCGGCGGGGGCTTGGGGTTCGTTGCTTTCGGCCATCGTGGGTCCTGCGAGGCTCCGCGGGGCGCCCCGAACGCCCTCGGGGCTGCCTGAAACAGCGATGGTAGGAGGGGAACAAAAGGGTGTCAATCGGCTGTGTGCGGAAAATCCTGCCCAACCCATTGAGATGTAAGAAGATATCACCCTTGCGGAAGCTCATTATCCGGGCCAATTAATAGGCTTACGCAGAGAGGCCGGATGCGTCTAAAATATGAAGCGGCCGAGTTGGTCTGCGGGGACGGAGATTGGTCTGCATCATGAAGGGCGCCCTTCGAATCGTATTAGTGCTTGCCGCGGCTGGGGTTGCCTTGCCGGCGAGCCTCGTGCGCGCGGACACCTTCATCCTCAAGGACAACCGCGAGGTTGTCGGTGTGGCCGCCGAAGAGGGCGACGTGCTGGTGATCACCACGCGCGACGGTCGCGTGCTGCGCGTTCTCAAGGCCGACGTCGTGGGCCGCCAGGCGCACAGCGCCGTGATGAACGCCTACCTCGCCAAGACGGCTCGGCTGCGCCTGGACGACGCCGCGGGCCACTACGCCCTGGGCCTGGCGGCGCGCAAGGACAAGCTCGAAGACGAGGCGCGCTACGAGTTCAACCTCGCGCTGGAGGCCGACCCCTTCCACGAAGGCGCCGGCAAGGCCTTGGGCTACGTGCAGGACGGCGCCGGACGCTGGATCGCGCAGGCCGAACCCAGTCCCGCCGCAGAAGGCCAGGCAACCGCTCAACCGAAGCCGGACGCTGCGACGCTGCGCAAGGAGGCTCAGGAACTGGCCAAACGCCTGGCCAAGCTGGAGCTCTCGCCGGGTTCGGCCTTCGAGGACAACGCCGAAGCGAAGGCGCTTGTGGCGCTGGCCGCCGAGAAGCCGGATCTCTTCGTGCGCGTGATGCGCGCGCCGGGCCTGCCCGACAGCGGCGAAGTGAAAGACGGCGCGGTCCGCACGCGCGCCGCGGAGATCCTGGGCCGCGCCGGCGACCGCCGCGCCATGCAGGGCCTGCTGGAGTCCTGTTTCACGGACCCGGACGTGCGCGTGCGCGAGGCCGCCGCGAAGGCGCTGCCGAAGCTGGAGGAACCCGTCGCGCTGCGCAAGCTCGTCGATGTGGCGATCTCGCCCAGCCGGCCGTGGGCGACGACGCGCCGGCTGGCCTGCATCGCGATCATGCGCTACGGCGACAAGGAGGCGGTGGAGCGCCTGCTGGCGGCGGTCTCGTTCGAACTGGCCGGCGGCAACGCGAAGGATCCCAAGAACCCGCTGCGCAAGCCCGCCGCGGGCCTGGGCACCGACGACCCGATGGGCCTGAGCGTCGACGAGCCTTCGCACTTGGGCAAGCGCGACGAGACGGAGCTTTACCCCGCGCTGACGGCGCTCAAGTACGTGACGGGCACGAACTTCGACAGCGGCGAGTACGACTACAAGACGTGGAAGATCTGGTGGCAGGGCGCCAAGGAGAAGTTCGAGTTCAAGCCCTGACGTTTAACAACGACAACCGGAAAGCCCGTTCGCGGAGGGCTTCCGGCCCGTGGGCCGGAAGCGCGCTCCGCTGAACTGGGTTTGAAGATGGTGCCAGGGGCCAGAGTTGAACTGGCGACACCCGCATTTTCAGTGCGGTGCTCTACCAACTGAGCTACCCTGGCAATGCGGCAGAATTCGGGGCGGCAGCTCGCCGGAAGAACTATCCCTAACAGACCGGTGCATTCCGTCAAGCGCAGGGGCGGCGGGCGCGCATCCTTTTACCTGCATTTCGGCCTTGCCGGTGGCGGCGGCCGCCGCTCCTGGGACCGCGAAGGCCTTTGCAATGGCCCTCCCGCCCGAATAAAGGCGAACGGCGAGGCAGGCAGAAGCCCAAGAAGGCAGGTAGCGGTGTGGAGGAGGGCCCCATGATTCAGCCGATCGTACGACCCGACCTGCGTTCGCCCGATGCGCCGAAAGGCGTCGAGGTGATTCAGCTGACGTCCGGCGATCTGCCAAGTTCGCACGTGTATATGGAGGCGCAGATCTTCACGCCCGATTCCAAGCGCTTCGTGTTGCATGAATCCGCAACGGCGCACGGTTCGGACAAGGACGATCCCCGCCACCGGTATCTGGTCTGCGACCTGGACGACCGCTGCGCCCTGCGGCCCATCACGGACGAAACGGGTGCCACGGCGCCTTCGGTTTCGCCCGACGGCCGCTACCTCTATTACTTCGTCGACCAGACGGCGCCCAACGCGGGCCGGTTGCTGTTGAATCGCGTGCGCATGGACGGGTCCGACCGGCAGACCCTGCTGGTACTGGACGGACCTCCGCGAAACGCAGCCTGCCGGCCAAGCCGCATCTACCCGCTTTCGACGATCCGCTCGGACGGCAAGAAGATCGCGCTGGCCTGCTACCTGGGCGACGGACAGAACGAGGGCGGCGACCACGGGCTGCTCGTCTTCGATCTCGAAACGCTTTCGTGCGAGGTGATCCTGGCAGGACCCTCGTGGTGCAACATCCACCCGCAGTACTGCCGGTCGAAAGACCCCGAGGCCATGCAGGATATCCTTGTGCAGGAGAACCATGGGAACGCCTGCGACCGGGCGGGGGTCATCGTCACGCTGACCGGCGGCGCGGGCGCGGATATCCATGTACTCCGGGACGACGGCACGCAGTTCCGGTCGATGCCCTGGGGCCGCGACGGAAACGAATTCTGCCAGGGGCACCAATGCTGGCGGGGCACGTCGGAGTGGGCCATCACGAGCACCTGCACGCGGGAGCCGAAAGTGGAGCAGTTGATCGAAAGCCGAGCCGTGGCGGTCTCGGGCCATGCAGGCTTGGCAACGCCCGCCGGCATCCGCAACCACCTGAGCAGGACGGTTCAGAAACCCTGTTTCTGGCACTTCGCGACGGACATTGCGGGCCGCCGGCTGGTCACGGATTCCGGACGCAGCGACCAAGGCGGCCGCGTCTTCACCGCTTCGCTGGGGAAAGCGGGCGAGGAAGCCCTGTCGGAATGGACGTGTCTGGCTCTGCCGCGGTCATCCTGGAAGAAGGAAGCGCATATACATCCCTTCCTGTCGCCGGACGGGACCCTCGCGTTCTTCAATTCGGACGAATCGGGAATCCTTCAGGCGTACATGATTCGCGGCGCTGCGTCCGGCTCGCACTGATAGCGCATCAATTTCATGGGTGCCTTTCATTCGCCCTGTGGCACGTCGATGCTGGGTTCCGTCACGCTCGGAGTGGCGACGGCCTCGGTTTTTGCGGGCACCAGGGCCTTGTCGGCGGGTTTGACCGGGCCGATGTAGAGGTTCAGGGTCTCGGTGTTCTGCATCCCGGCGTAGAACGTGCCGTCCGCCAGATCGTCGCCAGCCTGGTTGCGCAGGGCGGCGGGGCGGTACTGCACGGCGATCTTGTACAGGCCGGGCGTTGAACAGTCGAAGAGGTCCAGCAGCGGGATGGGCACGTGCAGTTCGTGGCCGGGGACCAGTTCGACGATGCGGTACACGCGCGGCGTGGCAGGCGCGGAACCGCCGGGCGGAACGACGGCCGGTGCTGGACGGCGCGTGTCCGCAGGCTTCTGCACCAAGCGCCGGCCGTTGGGCCCGGTGACTTGGACGTCGTAGAGGACGGTGGTGAGCGGCGCGTCGAGCACCGGCACGGCCTCGTTGCCGTGGTTCCTCAGCACGATGTGGATCTGCAGGGGGTTCTTGGCGCTGCCTTTCCCGGCCGGGTCAAAGGTGGCCTGGTTTGCCCACAGCGTGGTGCTGATGCGCGGATTGGGGGGGACGGTGCCGGTAACGCCCTGCACCGTCTCGATGGCCTGGCCGGTGGAGGTCTTGTACTCGTAGGTCCAGAGATAGACGCCGAAGGACAAGAGCAGCATCACGCAGAGCAACAGGCCAAGTTGCCCGAGTTGCCTGGCCTGGTTGGTTGCCATGCGCTACCCCGCGATTGCGACTATTGCTTGGGCAAGCCCGGCAGGATCTTGCAGCAGCGGAATCCGATCTCGGGCTTCTTGCCGGCGGCCGAAGCGGTGACATCGCTCCAGCAGGTAGCGTCCTTGGGCCCTGATTTGAAATGCCCGCCGCCGATGTTGGCCTGTGCGGGGGCCTTCTCGCCATCGGGCATATCGTTGGGCCTGGTCCATTCGGCCACGTTTCCGCTCATGTCGTAGGCGCCGATGGTGTTCACGCACTTGGGGCGCGAACCCGGGGCTTCGGGCCCTTCGCTCTGCCAGTTGCACTCGTCGCCCTTGGCTTCCTCGCCGAAGGGGTAGATGGCTCCCAGGGACTTGGCCTTGCAGGCTTCCTGCCAGTGGGCAAAGGAGCAGAGGTCTTTACCGGCGTCGAGGCAGATCTGGCGCGCCTCGACCCAGGAAACGTTGACCTTCGGCAGCTTGGCGTCCTTCTCGACGTACTCGAAACGGTCCACGCAGAAGGCGAGTCTGCGCTCGCGGTTGGTCCACTTCATGGCTTCGTTCTTGGGGTCGTAGTGGTTGACCAGGACCATGCCGTTCTCGGCGCAGAACTCCGCGTCCAGGGCGAAGTTCAGGAGGGTTATGGCGCGTTCGTTGTTGAGGCCGGATCCCTGCGCTTTCTTGATCAGCTCGACGGCCTTCTTCGCGTTCTCGGGATCGTAGGGCTTATCCAGCAGCGAGACGGCTTCCCCGAGTGCGTTCTTGAATTTGTTGGGATCGTAGCCCCGTTTTTCCAACTGCTTTTTAACCCATTCGTTGTCGGGCCGCAGGTCCTGGGCGGGCAGCAGGTGCTTCAGCGCTTCTTCCTGGGTTTCGGCTTTCGTTGCGGCGAGGCAATAGTTGCCGAAGAGCTTTGAATAGTTTGCCTTCTCGGCGAGTTTCTGCGCTTCGGGAACTTTCCGCAGCTTGTCGGCGATATTATAGGCCAGGGAGAATGCCTTGACCGCCTCTTCCCACGCTTCGGCCGTGATGGACTTCTCGCCTTCGGCCATCTGGTGTCCGGCCTCGACCAACACCTTTTTAAGTTCGTACTGCGCCTTCAGGGTCTCCTCTTCGGGCGTGCAAGCCCGGATCGCCATGTCGTAGTATTCGAGCACGGCCTTTACGTCGCCGCCGGCTTCGTACAGAGTGTCGGCCTTCTGCTCGTAGGCGTCGCGCTTGCAGATGCGCTGAAGCTCAGGGACCTCTTCCTTGTAGAAGTAGAAGACCCGTCCTTCCAGGAGCTCAAGGGCCTTGTCGTAGTTTCTCGCTTCCCGCTGGCTGGTGGCCTCGTGGTAGATCAGGAACTCGGAGACGCCCTGGTACCCGACCCAGGCAAGGGCGGCGAGCACGACCAGCACCACGACCAGTTTCACCGAGCGGCGGCCGCGCTGGGACTTCAGCTGCATGAGCGCCTTCGCGGCTTCGGTGTTGGCCGGATTGATGCGCAGGATGTCCTGCCAGTAGCTGATGGCCTCGCCCGGGTTGCCGCGCGCGGTGGCCTGCGCGGCGCGGTCGAGCAGGGCGGCCTCCTTGTCGTGGAGGTCGGTCATCTCGTCGTAGAGCTTGGCGATGCTGCGGTTCTGCGGATCGACCTCGTGGGCCTGGGCGTAGGCTTTCAGGGCGCTCTTCAGGTCGCCGTTCTGCCGGCGGTCCTGCGCGATGGCCTGGCAGGCGTCGACGATGGACTTCACCGCGCGCGGGTGGTTGGGGTACATCGTCAGGATCGGGCGCAGGGTGTCGATGGCTTCCTTGTATTCCTGCCGCAGCGCGAGTTCGTAGCCTTCCTTCAGCATCGTGTCGATGCGGTGCAGCTTCTGCTCGGCGTCGCTGAGCCCGTGGCGCGCGCGCTCGCAGTTCTCGTCGATGCGCAGGGCGTCCTGGAAGGCCGAGACGGCTTCCTCGACGCGACCCTGCTCGTTGTACAGGTCGCCCTGGTCGCAGAGCTTCAGGCTGGGGACGGTGACGCTGCGCAGGTGTTCGACCTGCTTGCCCAGCGCCTCCTCGCGCAGGTCCGGCGGCGCCTTGTCCCACATCGCGATGGCTTCCTCGAACTTCAGCCCCGCGATGAGGGTGCGGATGTCGTTCACCAGCGTGCGCTTGTGGGCCAGCTTCTCGTCGATGGTCTTCAGCTTCACGCGGATCGATTCGGCCTTGGGATCCAGCTCCAGCAGCAGCCGGAACTCGCGCCCCGCTTCAACCAGCATGCCGCGCTCGAGCAGACCCTCGCCCGCCTGGCGCCGCAGGCCGATCTCGTTCTGGAGTTCGTCCTCCAGGCGCTTGCGCGTCACGCCGTCCAGGTTGTGCGCCTGCAGGGCCTGGCGGAAGAGTTTAAGGCCGCCCAGACGGTCCCCGCGGCCGATCAACTCGTCGCCGCGCGCCGCCAGCCCAAAGCCGTCTTCGCCCGGCGTGCCGCCCATGGCCGGCTGCGGCCCGCGGGCGGAACTGGCGCCGCCCGGAATGCCGGGGCGGGTGAGCATGCGTTCGCTGTCGCCGTGGTCGCCGGGACGCAGGGGGGCCATGCGGCCGCTTTCGCGCAGGGACGGCGGGCTGCCGCTGCGCGGCAGGATGCCGGTTACGCCGCGCGGAATCGCCGGTGGCGGTCCGCCCGCGCCTTCGGGCAGCACGACCTTGATGTCTTCGCCGCCGGGGGGCACGCCGCCGGAACGGGCCATGGAAGCGGGCAGGACGGGGCGCAGCGGATCGACGTTGCCCTGCTTGACGGCATGGTCGATGGCCTCGATGACCTCGGTCATCGTCTGGAAGCGCCGCTCGCGCTTCTTGGCCATCATCTTGACGACGACCTCGCTGATGGGCCCCGGAATGGAGGTCACGATCTCCTTGGGCGGGATCAGCGCCTCGTGCTTGTGCCGGTACATCATCGACATGGCCGTTTCGGCTTCGAAGGGCAGGCGGCCGGTGAGGAGCTTGTAGAAGGTGCCGCCGAGGCTGTAGATGTCGGTGCGGCCGTCGACCTTCTTGCCGTCGCACTGCTCGGGGCTCATGAAGGCCGGCGTGCCCATGACGGCGTCGGTGGAGGTGGCGCCGCTGTCGGCTTCCTTGGCGAGGCCGAAGTCGGAGACCTTGATGACGTTCTTCTTGGTGAGCATCAGGTTCTCGGGCTTGATGTCCCGGTGCGTGATGCCTACCGACTGCGCGGCTTCCAGGCCCTGCGCGGCCTGGCGCACGAAGTCGATGCAGTCCTCGACCTTCAGCGGCCCGTTGGTCTCTTCCTGGAGTTCGGCGAGGCTCTTGCCTTCGATGAGCTCCATGATCATGTAGTGGATGTCGCTGTCGTTGCCGACGTCGTAGACAGCCAAAATATTGCTGTGGTTGACGCGGGCGATCGCGCGGGCCTCGCGCTGGAACCGCGCGACGAAGTTGATGTCGTCGGCGAGTTTGGGGGAGAGGACCTTCAGCGCGACGACGCGATCGAGGGAGCGCTGGCGAGCCTTGTAGATGATCCCCATGCCGCCATGGCCGATCACCTCGATGATCTCGCAACCGCCCAGAACGCTGCCGATTTCCGGTTTAGCCATGCCGCCCAACCGATGCCTCCAGAACCGGATGTTGCCCTTGCCCCGCCTGCGTCAACAGGTCGCCTTCGACTGCTCCAGGCCGCTGATCTTGCCCACGCGGCGGGCGTGCCTGCCGCCCTCGAAGTCCGCCTCCAGGAACCGCGTCACCAGCGCCTCGGCCAGGCCCTCGCCCACCACGCGCTCGCCCAGGCACAGGACGTTGGCGTCGTTGTGGCGCCGCGTCATTTCAGCCAGATACTCCAGCGTGCAGGTGGCCGCGCGGATGCCCGGAATCTTATTAGCGGCGATGGAGATGCCGATCCCCGAGCCGCAGACGAAGATGCCGCGTTCGAACTCGCCGGCGGCCAGCCGGCGCGCGCCTTCGGCGGCGAAGTCCGGGTAGTCGCAGGATTCCTCGGAATGGGCGCCCACGTCGGTGACGGTGCAGCCCTTGGCCTCGAGAAAGGCCTTCAGGTGGCGCTTCAGGCGCAATCCGGCGTGATCGGAGGCCATCACGATCTTGAAGGGCTTCACTCGGCAACGCCTCCCGCTTGCAGTCCCCGGCCCTTTATATATCCGATTTCACGAATCCGCGCGCCGCTATCCTCAACTGACGCTGCCCTTTACGATGCGCAGGATGTCCCGAAGGCACTGCGCGATGCGGTCGCGGACCTGCAGGTAGTGCTCGTACGACTTGGTGACCGGGTCCGGTATCTCGTCGCCCCTTGCGGATACCAGCCGAATGCGGTCCCGGCACTCCGGCATTAGCTTCAAGATACTATCCCGGTGCGCGGCTGTCATGGTGAATATCCAATCCGCCTGGTCAAGCAGGGAGGGGACCACCATGCGGGTGCGGTGGCTGCTCAGATCTATCCCCAGTTCCACCATGGCTTTAATGGCCATCGGATCGGCTGACTGCCCTTCGGTTGCACTGGTGCCTGCGCTGAGTACCTGGAAGGGCAGCTCGTTGGGCTGGTCCATGCCCGATTCCTTGAGCGCGTGCCGGCAAAGCGCCTCGGCCATTGGGCTGCGGCAAGTGTTGCCGGTGCAGACGAGGAGGATCGTGGGGCGCACGGCCTCCATGATCTCCGACTGCGGGATCGCGCCTTCGCGCTGTACGGCCGGGATGCCCTGCGGGTCGATGCGGACAACGGTCGAGGGCGTCCCGTGCCAAGCCTGTCCGCCGTCGAGGATCAGCGAGATGCGCCCGCCCAGATCATGCAGGACCTGCTCGGACGTGAGCGGCTCGCGGGTGCCGCTGCGGTTGGCGCTGGGCGCCGCGATCGGGAATCCGCATTGGGCCAATAGGGCCCGCGGCACGGGGTGCTCGCTCAGGCGCAGGCCCACCGCGCCGCCGCCGCGCCGGGGGACGACGGTCGTCAACGGACCGGGCCAGTACAGGCGCATCAGTTTCTTGGCGGGGCGGGGCAGGACGCCGGCCGTCTTCTCCGCCTCCTTTATAGAAGGCACCAGCAGGGCGAAGGGCTTGCCGCTGGGCCGCCCCTTGGCCTCGGCCATGCGCGCGAGCGCCTCGGGGTTGTTGGCGTCCGCGCCCAGGCCGTAGACGGTCTCGGTCGGGAAGGCGACCAGGGCGCCTGCGCCCAGGAGCTTGGCGGCATGGCGGATCTTGCCCATGTCGCGCTCGGAGCCGTCGAGTTTAAGGACCTCGGTATTCATCCTTCTCCGATCCGTCCTGCTTGAATTCCAGAAGGACGCGCGGTGCCTGCCGGGCAGTCCGGTCGTCCATCGTGCTGTCGGTTGGGGCGGGCGTTACCGCTTCAGGGCCCGCGCGGCGATGTCCTTGCGGTACTGCGCGCCTTCGAAGGTGAGGCGCTCCACACCGGCATAGGCGCGCTTCACGGCCTCGGGCAGGCTGGCCGCCGTGGCCGTGATGCCCAGCACGCGGCCGCCCGAGGTCACCACCTTGCCGTCGGCATTGGCGGCGGTGCCGGCATGGAAGACGGTGACGCCTTCCACATCGACCTGTCCTTCGGCGTTGAAGCCCGAGATGACCTTGCCCTTGGCGTAGGCCTCGGGGTAGCCGCCGCTGGCCATCACCACGCAGACCGCCGGGTCGGGCAGGACGTCCACGCCGTCCTCCTCGAGTTTCTCGCTCATGACCTTCTCGAAGACGTCCACCAGGTCGCTCTTCAGGCGCGGGAGCACGCACTGGCATTCGGGGTCGCCGAAGCGAACGTTGTACTCCAGCACCTTGGGACCGTGCTCGGTGATCATCAGCCCCGCGTACAGCACGCCCTTGAAGGGACGGTCCTCGCGGCGCAGCGCGTGCAGCGTGGGGACCAGGATCTCGCGGATGACGCGGCCTTCCATCTGCTCGCTGATCACGGGGGCGGGGGAGTAGGCGCCCATGCCGCCGGTGTTGGGGCCGCTGTCGCCGTCGCCCAGGCGCTTGTGGTCCTGCGCGCTGGGCAGCACGGCCAGCGTGCGCCCGTCGGTGAAGGCCAGGATGCTGGCCTCCTCGCCGCGCAGCGTCTCTTCGATCACCACCTTCGCGCCGGCGCTGCCGAAGCGGCCTTCCTGCAGGCAGCTGCGCGCGGCGGCAGCGGCCTCGGCGCCGGTCTTGGCCATGATCACGCCCTTGCCGGCGGCCAGGCCGTCGGCCTTGACGACCAACGGCCCGCCGTGTTCGAGGCAGTAGCCGGTGGCCTTCTCGGGGTCGGTGAAGATCTGGAAGTCGGCGGTGGGAATGCCGTTCTTGCGCAGAAGCATCTTGGTGAAGGCCTTGCTGCCTTCCATCTCGGCGCCGCGTTTGGTGGGTCCGAAGACGGGCAGGCCTTCCTCTTCCCACTGGTCGACGAGCCCGGCGCACAGGGGCTGCTCGGGGCCGACGACCGTCAAGTCGATGCGCTCGCGGCGCGAGAAGCGGCGCAGGCCGTCTAGGTTCTCCTGCGTAATGTCGACGCACTCGACGGCGCCGCAGGCCGCGCCGCGGGTGAGCGCGATGCCGGCGTTGCCGGGCGCACAGTAGAGTTTCTTGACGCGGGGCGACTGCGCGAGTTTCCAGCACAGGGCGTGCTCGCGTCCGCCGCCGCCGACGACCAGCACTTTCATGGCAACGTCTCCGCGTGGGGGCTTCGGGCGCCGACCAGTATGTACACTTGCCCGATAAATGAAAGCGCCGGAAGGGCGGTTTTTCCCGTTGCCGGGCATTTGCTCCGCCGGGCTGCAGCGCGTAGCATCGGCGCCGCCGAAAACCGGCAGCACGGACAAGCGGAGGAGACGGGCCCCATGGATCAGGCCCCGGCGCCCGGCGCATCGTCGTCGTCCTCGTCCCGCACGGGCGTGGCCGCGCCGTCCAGTGTGGCGGTGGAAGGCGCGAAGAAGTACTTCTACCTCGGCGGCGAGGTGGTGAAGGCCGTCGACGGCATCGACCTGACCATCGAGCAGGGCGAGTACGTCTCGATCATGGGGCCGTCGGGCAGCGGCAAGACCACGTTGTTCAACATCGTCGGCGGCCTGACCAAGCCCACCGAAGGCACCGTCTACATCGACCGCACCGACATCAGCAAGCTCGACGCCAGCGAACTGGCCTGGCTGCGCTGCCGCAAGATCGGCTACATCTTCCAGACCTTCAATCTGGTTCCGATCATGAGCGCGCTGCAGAACGTGATGCTGCCGCTGATCTTCGCCGGGATCGAACGCGAGGAGCGCGAGGACCGCGCCTACGAGATGCTCAAGCTCGTCGGCCTGGGCGACCGCGCTAAGCACAAGCCCACCGAACTCAGCGGCGGGCAGCAGCAGCGCGTGGCCATCGCCCGTGCCTTCGTCAGCAATCCCACCATCGTGCTCGCCGACGAGCCCACCGGCAACCTGGACCTCAAGACCGGGCTGCACATCATCGAGATGATGATCGAGATGAACCGCGCGCGCGGCGTGACCATGCTCTGCAACACCCACGACCTGAAGATCATCAAGGCCAGCCGCCGCATCGTCTGGATCCGCGACGGCAAGGTCGAGCGCATCGAGCGCCCCGACGAGATCGTCCTCGACGGCGAGGGCGTGAAGGAGCGCCTGTGAGCGCCCCACCTTCCACGCCCGCCAAGCCCGCCGAGACGATCGGCCGCTCGCAGCTGCCCCTGCGCGAGGCGCTGGCGTTCAGCCTGCAGTCCCTGCTGCTGCGCGTCGGGCGCATGCTGGTTGTGATTCTGGGGATCTCTTTCGCGATCGCGTTCCTGGCCGTGCTGCTGGGCACCGAACGGATCATGGGCGGCCTCGAGGTCCTGGCCGCCAAGCAGAGCGGTACCGTCGACGAGGCGGCGGCGGGCGCGGCGAGCTTCCGGCGCTGGTGGATCGCCGTGGCGTTGCTGATCGCCGTCACCGGCATCACCAACGCCGTGCTGCTCTCGGTCACCGAACGCATCAAGGAGATCGGCACGCTGAAGTGCTTGGGCGCGCGCGGGCTGCACATCGTCGAACTGTTCCTGCTCGAGATGCTGCTGTTGGGTGCGCTGGGCGGGCTGATCGGCGGCTTGCTGGGCGTCTTCGGAACGGTGGTGCTCTTCTTCGCGCAGCTGGGCGGCGACCTGTGGCGCGTCTTCGGATTCGGCGACGCGTGGTACCTGCTGTGGATGAGCGTGGCCGTTTCGCTGGGCGTCTCGCTGGTCAGCGCGGTCATCCCGGTGCTTTTGGCGGCCAAAATCGAACCCGCCGAGGCCATGCGCTACGAAGTCTAGCCGTGCGAAGCCACTGCGCTTACTAAGGAGCGGGGCAGGCCCTTGAACGGCCTGCCCCGTTTTGCGTTCTGGCCCGGCGGCGCCTTAAGCGGGCGAATCCTTGTCGAGTACTTCCTGGACCTTGCGCAGCAGGGAATCGGGTTGGACGGGCTTTTCGATGAACTCGGTTCCGGGTTCGAGTACGCCGCGATGTACGATGGCGTTGTCGGTGTAGCCGGACATGTACAGCACCTTCAGGTCCGGGCGTTCGGCCTTCAGCGTCTCGGCCAGTTGCCGCCCGCTCATTTGCGGCATTACGACGTCGGTCAGCAGCAGATGGATCGCGTCGGCATACCCGCGGCTGAGGGCCAGGGTTCCTTCGGGGCCGCCGCCATCCAGCACGTGGTATCCGTTGCCTTTCAGGACGGTGCAGATCAGGGCGCGCACGTCATGGTCGTCCTCGGCGACGAGGATCGTGGCGCTGCCGCGGCGCACAGCCGGCAGGGCCGCGCGCGAGGCTTTTGCGGCGGGCGCCTCGGTGGCGGGCAGGAAGATCTTAAAGGTGGCGCCCTGTCCGGGCTCGCTGTAGACCCAGATGTGCCCGCCGCTCTGCTGCACGATGCCGTAGACGGTGCTCAGGCCCAGGCCCGTGCCGCGCCCCTTTTCCTTGGTCGTGAAGAACGGCTCGAAAATGTGGAGCCTGGTTTCCTTGGACATGCCCTCGCCGGTATCGGTGACGGTCAGGACCACGTAGGCGCCGGGCTGAATGCCTTCGTGTACGCGGCAGTAGTCCTCCTCGAGGTACTTGTTGGCGGTCTCGATGGTCAGGCGTCCGCCGTGAGGCATGGCGTCGCGGGCGTTGACGGCGAGGTTGAGCAGAATCTGCTCGACCTGCGTCGGATCGAAGACCACGCGCGCCAGGTCCGGTGCGAGGTTCGTAACCAGTTCGACGTCCTCGCCGATCAGCCGCGCAAGCATCTGGTGCATGTGCTTGACCTGCGCGTTGAAGTCCAGGATCACCGGATTCAGCACCTGTTTGCGGCTGAAGGCCAGCAGTTGCCGGGTCAGTGCACGGGCACGCTCGCCGGCCTTCCGGATCTCGTCGAGTTGCTTGCGTTTCGGATCCGAGTTGGGCCAGTCGGCCAGGATCAGTTCGCTGTAGCCGAGGATGATGGTGAGGAGGTTGTTGAAGTCGTGGGCCACGCCGCCTGCGAGGCGCCCGATGGCTTCCATCTTCTGGGCCTGGATCAGCTGGTCGCGGGTGGCCTGCAGTTCCTGGGTGCGCTGCGCGACCCGGTCCTCCAACTCGTCACTGGCCTTGCGTAGTTCTTCCGCGGTCAGCCTGTGCTTGTCGATTTCGGCCAGCAGGTCGCGGTTGGCTGCGGCCAGTTCGGTGCCCAGGCGCTGGGTACGGCGGTGGTACTTGGCCAGTCCGGAGAAGAGGACCACGCCCAGGATCGCCAGGAACGCGCCGGCCGCGCCGATCTCGAGGGCCAGCAGGCGCACAGGACGGATGGCTTCCGAGATTGGCTGCTGCGCAATGACGGTCCAGGTGCTGCCCGCGACGTGGCAGGGCAGGGCGGCCGCGAGCATTTCCTCGTTGCTGATGGGGTCCGTGTACTGGAGGTTCCGGATCTCGCCGCGCTGTGCGCTCAGAACCGGACTGCTCGCGGCGTATTCGTCGTAGCGGCGGGCCTGCAGGTCTACCTTCGGATGTGTGATCACCGCTCCGGTGTGATCCAGCAGCAGGACGTGGCCGCCTTTGCCGACCTCCACGCTGCGGAATATGGAGGCGATTCCCTCGAGGCGGATCTGTGTGACCAGGCAGCCGGCCACCCGGTGGTCCTTCGGATCAAATATCGGCGCGGCGATTGCAACCAGGAGCGGATTGGCCTCGGCGTTGCGCCGGTAGACGTTCGAGACGTAGGGCTGCCAGTTGCTTGAAATACCCTTGAACCAGTCGCGGTCCGCGAAGTTCTTGCCCAGGGATTCGGGGGCCCTGGGGAAATCGCTCCACAGGCGGCCGTCCGGATCCGTAACGAAGGCGCGGTCCACGCGAATCGAGCCCGAGACCAGCAGTTCGAGGCGCCCGCGCGCCGCCTCCTCGTCGCGGGCCAGCACCGCGTTGACCATGAGGGAACCTTCCGCGAAACTCTGAAGGTGCTTTGTGCGCAGTGCGAACTCGGTCTCGATCATCTTCTTGGTGGTGGTTGCGGCGGCCAGGTTGTTCTGTGCCACTAGATCGACCAGCGCGTCGCTGGCCATGCGCCAGCCGTAAAAGCAGAGCAAGGCCACGGGGGTAAGAGCTAGAACTACAGCCACGATGTAGACTCGAAGCGCCCCTCGCCGGGTCGAGATGCCTTTGCCGGACTCGCGGTCGGAATCGGTCATCTAGGGGCCTTGTACAATTGGGGGGAACGTCGATTCAGTATACTCTTATCGGATTCATTATACCTTTGGGATAACAAGGAAGCGGCAAATTCGCTGCAAATAAACAATATTGCACAAGTTATGACGCACATGGGTCATTTGTTGCACCTATGGCGCCGGCCCAATTGAGCTATATTCGGCGGATCAATCCTGGAGCCAGGCCAGCGCGGCATCGAGATCGGAGAAGACCATGACGTCGATGCCGCGATTGCGCGCGGTGGTTTCGAGAAAACGGTCGGGCTTCAGGCGTTCGGCGTTGTCCACGATCGCCAGGCTGACCGTGCGCGTCCAGGTGTGTTCGAAGGCAGTGGCGAGGCGGTGCCAGTCGAAGATCGCCAGGTCGCCCGTCATGGCGCGGGCATCGGCCACCGCCCGGCGGCATCCGCGGCGCATGCACTCCGCCAGGATCTCCGCGCCGGCGGCGGTGAGTTTCTCCAGGGACATGGCGCCGGTGAGCGTAAAGCAGAGCGTCCCGTCCTCCAATTCACGCAAAGTGTATTCCGGCTGTCCGTCGTCTTCGGCGGGGTGTCTGGCTGCGGGATTGTCTGCGGAGATTCGCATGCCCATACGCGGCGGTCTCGCGGTTCGAATACGGACAGGAAGCGGTTTCCCTATCCTTATTAATATACGTCCAATGCCCCAGGTTCTTCAACCCGGTGGAGAGATTTCGGGAGGGGCACCTGTACTGGGTCTGCTAATGAGGAGGGCGCGGCTGGCGTCGGATCACGGAAGGAATGGCCTTGGTGTGTATAACGGGAACCGGGCGCCACGCGCGCGGGATCTTCAGTCACGATAGGCCTAGTTTACCGAACCGCCGCGGCGCCGGCCGGCGCACGGTCCAAGGGGCCGGACACACTTGATTGTGAGGTTTTCGCCGACGCTTTTGGCCTTGATCTTCGTTGCGCTACGCTTGGCGTATCTTCCTGATACGCCTCCACTTCTCGCGCCTCGTTCCGTTCAAAATCCCTCGCAACGTGACCATCCCGCGTTCTCAACGTGCTGCTAGCACTCCACGTCCTTGCCTTCGCTGCCGAACAGGGCGAGGCGTTCTTCGTCGCTGATCTTCAGTGCACCGGCGGGCGCAAAGTGGAACTGCAGGGCGCGGCGGCGCTTGCCGCTGTGGTTGGTGGGCGTGCCGTGGGGCAGCAGCCCGTTGAAGAGCAGGCAGCCGCCAGGCGGCAGCGGCACGGCGGTGCAGGGCACGCCCAGCATCTCGGTGTCGCACAGTTGCCAGTCGCGGCGCTTGAAGTGGATGCGCGGGCCGGCGCGGTGCCCGCCGGGCAGGATGTGCATGCAGCCGTTCTCGACGCCGGCTTCGTCGAGGGCGATCCAGACGCCCACCACGGTCGCGCCCGGCGCGTACTTGAAGTACGCGTTGTCCTGGTGCCAGGGCTTCTCGCGTCCAATGCGCGGCGGTTTCAGCAGGGCCATGTCCTGGAAGCATTCGGGCTCGCCGCCCTGCAGCTTGCGCAGGACCGCCAGGAGCTTCGGATGCCTGCACAGCGCATCCAGGCGCGCGTCGTGCTTGCAGAAACCGCTGAGTTTGCGGATCGCGTCGTAGCGTTCGGATTCGCTCATCTCGGCCAACCGCGCCTTGGCCTTGTTCTCGACCATGCGGCCCTCGAAAGTCGGATTCTTCCCGGCGATCAGGTCGCTGACGGCGAAGAGCGCTTCGCGGATCTCGCCGTCGCCGAAGGCCTTCTCGATGCTCAGGTAGCCCTGCTCGGCGAAGCGCTCGCATTCGGCGGGGCCGATCGAGTCCAGGCTGGGGATCGTCTCGGCCAGCGCCGTCGGCTGGTACAGGCGCGGGTCGTGCTCGCCCGTGGAGTCGCTGTAGTCGCTGCGGATCGTATTCAGGCCGGCCTTGGCCGGTGCAGCGGGGACGGCGGGGGCGGTCATGGCGCGGGGCCTCCGGGTTTGCATTCAGGCGACCACCATACGAGGAAATACGCTCAGATACCATGGAACGACCCTGGAAAAGTTTGTATCTATCCGATATGCTCCCGCCATGTTCGTGGACTGGAAGCGGATCCGCGCGCGCGCCGCCAACTGCGGCCGGGTGCGCACCGAGCCCGGCTGGGCAATCGGCGCACGCTGGTCGGCCAATATGAAGGACCACGACCTCTGGTTCGTGTGGGCCGGGCGCGGGCGAATGTCCGTCGACGGCACGGCGTACGAACTGCGGCCGGGATTCTGCCTGTGGGCGAGGCCTGGGCACGCCTACGAGGCGACCCACGACCCGCGCCGCCCTCTGGGCGTCAACTACATCCACTTCGATCTGCTCGTTGCGAGCGGCGGGCGCGAGCGCCTGCGCTCCTTTAAGGAGCCACTGCCGCCGCAGGTGCTCGATTTCCCCGACACCGCTTACATCAATGCTGTGACCCAGCGCATCGTCACGCGCCAGCGCGAAGGCGGCCACGACGCGCAGGCCGTTGCTTCCAGGCTCTTGTCGGGCCTGTTGAGCGACCTCGACGCGCACGCCAGCCGCCCGCATCTGGCCGAAGGCCCCACCGAGCGCATGCACCGCGAGGCGATCCTTCAGATCGTGGGCCGCATCCAGGAGCACCCGCACGATGTGCCCTCGGTGGAATCCCTGGCCCAGGAAGCCGGCTACGGGCCCGATCACTTCGCGCGGATCTTTAAGAAGGTGATGGGGCAGGGGCCGCAGGCCTATGTGGTCCGAGCGCGCATTGACAGGGCGAGGCAACTTCTAGCAGAGTCGGCACTTACCATTTCGCAGGTCGCCGAAGCACTGGGGTACTCGGATGTTTTTTTCTTTTCCCGCCAATTCAAACAGCTCGCAGGCCAGACGCCCAGCGCCTACAGGCACCAAACCACGCGTGGGTGATTCTTATAACCACAAGAAATGAAACAAATTACAATTCACGCACAAGGGCCGAAGGAGGGCGAAATCTGGGTTGCACTTTTGGGAATCCCAACTACTATAGGCGCGCTTTAAAAGGTTTTCTCTCGGATTTAGGTACACGGAAGGGACGCCTCCATGTCCGTGAAGCGCGAAACTCTAGTTTCGATTACTACGCCCGCGATGGTCTTGGGCTTGGCTGTTTTGCTGCTGCTTCTGCTGGGCCGTGCGGCTTCGGCAGAAGAAGGCGAAACCCCCAAGCCGAAGGAAGATGAAAAGACCGCGCCGGCCGACGACGACCTGCTCGACGCCAAGAAGCCTGCGCCTGCCGAAGCCGCCCCAGGGGATGCACCTAAGGACGGCGAGAAGCCCGCCGGCGACGGAGGAAAGGACGAGGGCGCCAAGGAAGGCGAAGACCTGCTGGAGGGCGGCGCCGACCTGCTGCGCCGGCTGAAGAAGGCGCGCGAGTCCAAGGCCATCTACGACGAGAAGAAGCCCGGCGTCGACCCGCACGTGGAGATCTTCGCCAAGGCGAACTTCCCCAGCGCCACCGAGTGCGCCAACTGCCACCAGCAGATCTACGACGAGTGGCGCAGTTCGGCCCACGCCTACGCCAGCATCTCGCCGATGTTCCACAAGTTTGAGCAGGCCATCAACGACTTCTCCCAGGGCACCGTCGGTCACTTCTGCGTGCAGTGCCACGCCACGGTGGGCACGGCCATGGGTGAGCCGCGCTGGGCGCCGCTGTGGAAGCGCGCGCAGGTCAGCCGCGAAGGCGTTACCTGTGTCACCTGCCACCGCGTCAACATTCCGTACGGCAAGGTCAACGGCGCGCGGTACGTCATCCGCGGCGACATCTTCCAGCCCGTCTACGGCGGCCAGCCCGGCGACGGCGTCGACGAAGTGGTGAAGAACAAGGACAAGTACAAGGTCGCCACCGACACCAACGAGAAGGGCGTGCGCATCCACAAGCAGGGCATCCAGTTCGAGTACATCGGCACGTCGGACTTCTGCGTCTCCTGCCACCAGGTCGCGCTGGATCCGGGCCCGGGCATCAAGCTTGAGGTGGTCTGGGACCAGTACCGCGCTTCGCCGGCACGCCGCGAAGGCATTCGCTGCCAGGACTGCCACATGGGCCACACGCCGGGCGTGGCGCACGGGTTCGCGACCGGGCCCATCGCCGTGATCGGCGACCAGAAGATCAAGCCCGACGCCAAGCACAGCAACCACGGCTTCTACGGCCCCGGCTATCCGATCGCGCATCCGGGCATCTTCCCGCACCATAAGGACGCCGGGAAGTTCTCGATCGAGTCGTGGATGCGTTTCAATTACCGCGACAAGTGGGGCAGCAAGGACTTCGAGGCCAAGGTCAAGGCCGGCGAGGCCAAGGTCGAGTTCCCGCAGGAATGGTCCAGCGTCGACGACCGCATCGAGGCCTGGGAGATCGTCGAATCCAACCTGGCGAAGATGGAAGAACGCAGGCGCCTGCGCATCCAGGTCATGGAAAACGGCAGCAAGCTCGTCGGGCCGCTCTTCAAGAAGGACGCGCCGACCGCAGGCAAGGATTTGAAGTTCACCTACGAGGTCCACAACACCGACAAGGGCCACAACCTGCCGTCGGGTTCGCTGGGCGCGCAGCCCGAGATCTGGCTCAACGTGGCGCTGACCGATCCGGACGGCAAGAACATCTGGGAGTCGGGGTATGTCGATAGCCACGGCGACATGTGCGACCTGCACTCGCTGGACGTGCGCGCCAACAAGATGCCCCATGATGCGCAGCTGTTCAACCTGCAGACGAAGTTCCTGATCCAGAACGTCAAGGGCACCGACCGCGAGATGTACCTGCCGGTGAACCTCGACAACGACCAGCTCTTCTTCGTCCGCCCGCAGCCCCAGCCGACCAGCGTGCTGAACCATCCCTTCGGCGCGCGCATGGAGCAGCGCAGCATCCCGCCCCTGTCCAAGAAGAACGCCGACTACGAAGTCCCCGGAAAGCTGCTCAAGAAGCCCGGCAAGTACCGGCTCTCCGCGCGCCTGCGCAGCCGCGCCGAGCCCATCTACTTCATGAAGTTCTGCGGAGCGACGTCCGAGATGGAACGCGCCATGAACGAGTGGATGATTGATATCCATCCCTATACCGTCGAGTTCGAGGTCAAGGCGAAACCGTGATGAACACGCGAACCCTTCTCTGCCTGCTGGGTGCCGCCGCGCTGCTGGCGGCCGGTGACGCTTGCGCCGAGCAGACCGTCACCGACGCCGAGGTCCAGGCCCTCAAGGCGCAGATCGCCAAGGCCGGCCAGGGCAACAAGGACCAGGCCGCCGAACCCGCCGCGGTTCAGGAAACCAAGCCCACTTCGACCGCCTTCGTGCCGCTTGGCGCTCCCGCGGCCGACGACGGCGATGCCAAGGACGCCAAAAAGGACGAGGGCGCCAAGCCCAAGCCCAAGGAAGGCGATCACGCGCCGGCCGAAGGCCCGCCTCCGGTGCCGGGCGAAACCAGCGCGGAGATCAAGGAAAACGAGCCGCAGGCGCCCGCCGGAACTAGCCTGGTCCAGCACGACAACGGTCACTTCCGCGGCGATCCGACCTACGAGAACAAGCCCTACGACGCGCAGGCTCAGTGGGACATCTACGGCGCCAAGAAGCCCGTGCCGCCCACGCGCCCGCCCATCGAGCTGGGCCGGCCCCTGTTCGCCGGCGGGCCGCTGGTCAAGCCGGGGACCCTCTTCGGCGACACCAACCCGACGATCCCGCACTTCATGGTCTATGGCGACTGGCGCACCGCCGTCGCGTACAACGACAACGGCGCCAAGGAGCAGGGCCTGGCCGCCACGCGCCTGAACCTGGACGTCGACCTCAAGATCACCGGCACGGAACGCATCCACGCATTCATCGAACCGCTGCGCAGGCAGAATGACTTCACCACCTTCAAGTTCTCGGGCGAGGAGCCCGACGACGAGTTCGATCTTCAGTTGCCGGATAGCGTCGACGATGTTTTCGAAACCGGTTACTTCGAAGGCGATCTGGGGAGCATCGTCGGCGGAGCCAAGAACAGCGCCGCGCCCTTCGACATCCCGATTGCGGGCGGCCTGGTGCCCCTGATCTTCCACAACGGCACCTGGCTCAACGACGCCTTCTGGGGCTTCGCGGTCACGCCCGTCTATGCCCAGCAGAGCAAACACTGGGGCATCAGCAACATGGACGTGACGCTCTTCGCCGGCTTCGACAAGGTCACCAACGCCGGCATCACCGAGCCCGCCGGGCCGGGCGTCGAGAAGCAGGCCGACCACAGCTCGCACATCTACGGCGCCAATGTTTTCATGGACGCCTTGGAAGGTTACTGGGAAGTCGGCTACGCCTACGTGCAGGGCACGGGCAAGGCCGGGGACCTCAGCCACCACAGCATGGCCGTCAGCTTCACGCGCCGCTACTTCAACATGGTCTCCAACAGCATCCGCGTGATCGGCAGCTTCGGGCAGGACGAGGAGAAGCAGAAGCGCACCGCCGACGGCTTCGTGGTGCTGCTGGAGAACAGCTTCATCTCGCACAAGCCGCTCGTCCTGGTGCCCTACGTCAACGCCTTCTTCGGCTACAACAAGCCCCAGGCCCTGGCGCGCACCACCGGCGGCCTGCTGTTCAACACCGGCATCCTGTTCGAGACCGACGCGCTGACCGGCTACCCGCAGCTCAACGACACCGCCAACAACACCTTCGGCGCGGCGGTTGGCGCACAATACCTCTTCAATCTCGACCAGCAGGTGATCCTGGAACTCGGCTACGTCGGCACCTGGCAGGCCGAGGACAACGATCCGAAGCTTGCGCAGAAAGGCGACGAGTTCGGCGTCGGTTTCCGCTACCAGATCCCCATCGACAAGTCGTGGATCCTGCGCATGGACGCGATGTACGCGCACCGCGACAACATCGAGGACCTCAGCGGCGTGCGCTTCGAGATTCGTGCGAAGTTCTAAAGGACGCCTCGGATTGCGCTGCGATCGACGCGGGCGGCCTGCTCACAGGCCGCCCGTTTTGTTTTCGGATTCCTCGAATGCCTCCATTCTCGAGGCGTCCGGTAAAGGAGCTGGGAAGGCTTGAAAGCGCGCGCCGCGAACCGTAGCATCGCCCCGGCGAAAGGGCATCGATTCATGGCACATTCCAAGCTCCGGTTCGTGATAGCTCTGCTGCTGGCCTCGGCCTGGTTGGGCCCGCGCGTGCAAGCGGAAGACGAGAAGCCCAAGCCCTACGCGGCGACCGAGGACCACCACCGCATCGTCGGCGCGGCCGAGTGCCAAAAGTGCCACGCGCAGCACTACGACGTCTGGAAGCAGACGCGCCACTACCGCACGTTCATCCAGGAAGAGGGCTCGCCCCTCCCGCCGCTGCACCGCCGGCCGCGCGCGAAGGAGATCGCCGAGCGCCTGGGCATCGACTCCATCACGCGCAACACGACCTGCTGGGGCTGCCATTACACGACGCAGGACGTGGAGGGCACGGTCAAGCCCACCGCCGGCATCAGCTGCGAACAGTGCCACGGCGGCGCGAAGGATTGGCTCACCAAGCACTACGATTACGGCCGCCGCGGCAAGGACCGCGAGTCGGACGCGCACAAGAAGGAGCGCTTCGAAACCACCGCCGAGCAGGGCATGATCTGGCCCAGCCAAGTCTACGCGATCATCAGCAACTGCTACGATTGCCATTCGATCCCCAACGAAGAACTGGTCAATAAGGGCGGCCACCCAGACAGCAGCGACTTCGAGATCATCTCGTTCCTGAACGGCGAGGTCCGCCACAGCTTCTACAACGACAGCAAGGTGAACCTGGAGATGTCGCAGAACCGCAAGCGCCTCTTCTACGTCACCGGCCAGTGCGTCGAGCTGGAATGCAACATGCGCGGCACCGGCAAGGCCACGCGCAAGGACGTCTTCGGCATCTCGCACGCGCTGCGCGTGCAGGCCGTCTACGAGCGCCTCACGAAGCTCAACGCCGCGCTGAAGCTGCCGGAGATCGACGAGATGCTCGCCGCGGTGCCCAAGAAGCCCGGCGGCGGCCTGAAGATGAAGATCAACGACCAGAAGGAACTCGACGACTCTGCCGACAAGGTCCGCGCCGCGATCCTGAAGATGCTCCAGAAGCACGACGGCAGCCAGCTCGCCGCCGCTGACCCCTTCGTCCCCGGCCCCGAGAAGGCCAAGGGCGGCTATCAGAAGACCGCGCCGGTGCCCTTCGAGGTCTATCCCGGGCCTGCACCATGGTACGTGCGGGACTTGGTCGCCGCCGCGAAGGTGGAGCCGAAGGAACCGAAGGAAACGAAGGAGCCGGTGGAGACGAAGACCGTCGCGCAGCCCAACGAGACGAAAGAACCGCTGGGCACGAAGACCGTCACTCAACCGAGCGAGACGAAGGAGCCCGTCGAAGTGAAGGGCCCCGAAGTCGCCACCGGGCCCGGTCCTGAGGTCAAGCCTGAGGAACCGAAGCGCACGACCCAGACGCCGCTGACCGTCGCTCCGGCCACCGGCCCGCGCCCGGCGGGCTTCAACGCGCCGCGCGCCGACTGGACGCAGCCACCCGAAGCCGTCTTCTGTCCCGTGTGCGGGCGCAAGAACGAACTCACCTGGGAGTTCTGCCCGCACTGCGGCACCAAGCAGCCGAAGCTCAAGTAGCGTCCGCCGCGGTCGGCGAATTGAGGACACACCGCCCCTGCACCCTCAAGCCTGAAGCCTGATTCCTGTTTGGATTTATTCAATTTTTCATCGTGTCATTCAGTCATGGGTCCGGGATCGCAATATCTAAATGCATCGATGGGGAAGTTATGAAACCGGCTCGCCGCCGGCTTCCGTTTGCGCCTATATTTCCGTCGTCAATTGATCTTTTTCCTGCCCTCCAATCCGCAATCCGAAATCCACATTCCGCAATGTGGAAGTGCCTGTCCCGGGCCCCCGGCATGACTTCCGTCACGAGGGGCGCGGCCTGCCGCGGTGCGCTGCGCCGGACCTTCCGGTGCAACGCGCGGGGTCGTAAGCATGACTTGAACGCGCGTACGAATGGCCTTCGCTCTCCACGGCCTGCCGTAGCCTGCCGCGCCCCTCGCTCCGGACGCGAGGAACCCGGGACAGGCGGTACTGCGTACTGCGGGCTCCGGCAAGCCGCGGCGCGTGAGACCTCGCTCGTTCAACAAACGACGTCCTGCCGCGGGTACTGCACTGCACTGCAGGGGTCAGCGGCGAGCGGTGAGGGGCCAGGAACGGCAAAACCCGAGCGCCTTTCCCAACTATCCGACACCTCAAGCCCGCCAACTGAACCTGCACCCTATTTGAACGACCATGGGTCTGAGAAATCCGCACGGGAATCCTGTAAATCCTTTTAAAATAAGGAATAGAAAATTTAACTTTTGATTTTTTATGACTACAAAAAGATGCAAGTTTGGCGCGTGAATCCAGGGGCCCAGCGGCGAGGT
>JAKLKQ010000035.1 GCA_023150555.1 Planctomycetota bacterium | reverse complement strand
TTTCGCATTCGCATAGCCAAAACTGGAAACCAGAGACCGGGAAACGGTTTTCCGTTCTCTGTGCGCTCTGTGGTGAATTCCGTTACACCGCCGCGAGTTTGCGGTATTCGCCCCAGACCTTGCGGCAGACGTCGCACATCTCGCCCTGGGTCACGCGCACGCGGGCGCAGTCGACCAGCGCGGCCATCACGTTCTGCGCGCGGCTGCGGCAGGCGTCTTCCAGCTTGCGCAGCGCGGCCTCGGCCTTCAGCGCGTCGCGTTCGGCGCGGGTCTTCTGCACGCGCTTCTTCTGCTCCTCTTCCAGCTTCGGATCGACGTACAGGATGGGCGGCTCGTCGGCGTGGTGTTCGCCGTTGAAGGCGTTCACGCCCACGATGCGGCGCTTGTTGCTCTCGATCTCCTTCTGGAACAGGAAACTGCTGCGCGCGATCTCGCGGCGGAAGAAGCCGCTGTCGATGGCGGCGAACATCCCGCCCTGGCGCTCGATCTCCTTGAAGTACTCGTAGCACTGGGCTTCCAGGCGGTCGGTGAGGGCCTCGACGAAGTAGCTGCCGCCCAGAGGATCGATGACGTGCGGCACGCCGGTCTCGTGCGCGATGACCTGCTGCGTGCGCAGCGCGATCTGCACCGCCTTCTCGGTGGGCAGGGCCAGGGCCTCGTCGAAGCTGTTGGTGTGCAAACTCTGCGTGCCGCCCAGCACCGCAGCGAGCGCCTCGAAGGCCGTCCGCACGATGTTGTTCTCGGGCTGCTGCGCGGTCAGCGAGACGCCCGCGGTCTGCGCGTGCGTGCGCAGCAGCAGGCTGCGGGGATCTTTCGCCCCGCGCTTGCGGACTTCGCGCGCCCAGATGCGCCGCGCGGCGCGGAACTTCGCGATCTCCTCGAAGAAGTCCATGTGCACGTCGAAGAAGAAGCTCAGGCGCGGCGCGAACTCGTCGAGTTCCAAACCCGCCTTGACGCCTTCGTCGAGGTAGCAGAGCCCGTCGGCGAGCGTGAAGGCCAGTTCCTGCGCGGCCGTGCTGCCGGCCTCGCGGATGTGGTACCCGCTGATGGAGACGGTGTTCCACTGCGGGACGTGCTCGCGCGCGTACTTGAAGATGTCGGTGATCACGCGCATGGAGGGCTCGGGCCCGACCAGCCAGCTGTTCTGCGCGTGGTATTCCTTCAGGATGTCGTTCTGGATCGTGCCGCGCAGGTCCTTGCCGGCGACCTTCTGGCGTTCGGCGGCGGCGATGTAGAAGGCGAAGAGCATCGCGGCGGGGCCGTTGATGGTCATGCTGGTGCTGACCTGGCCGAGCGGGATGCCGTCGAAGAGCGCCGACATGTCGTCGACGCTGTCGATGGCGACGCCGCAGCGCCCGACTTCGCCCCGCGAGCGCGTGTGGTCGCTGTCGTAGCCCATCAGGGTGGGGAAGTCGAAGGCGACGGAGAGGCCCGTCTGGCCGTGTTCGAGCAGGTACTTGAAGCGTTCGTTGGTCTGCTTGGCGGTGCCGAAGCCCGCAAACTGGCGCATCGTCCACAGGCGGCCGCGGTACATCGTCGAATGCACGCCGCGCGTGTAGGGGAACTCGCCCGGCAGCCCCAGGTTCTTCTGGTAGTCGGCGGCGGTGTTGGCGTGGGCGTCGGCGGGCGTGTAGAGCGGCTTCACGTCGTCGCCGGAGATCGTCTTGAACAACTCGCCTTGTCGTTCGGGCGTCTTGGCGTACGCCTTCTGGTAGGCCTTCAGCGCGTCATCGAAGGTGCTCACGTCCCGGTTGTCTCCTGGCCTATCTATGTATAAAACCCAGCTGGACGCCGACTTAGCAAGGAATTCTAGCAGAAAACTTCGCTTTAAGATAGGGGCGATCCGGTATGGAAATGTGGTAGGGTAGACATCCAAAGGAGTTAAGGGTACGGGGCGGCTATCCGGAGTGGGAGTTCCGATGTGGATTCCTTCGCCGGTGGCGCGCGCTCACGCCTTCGAAAGCGCGTGCCAGGTCTCGCGGGCCTTCAGTTCGATCATCTTTTGGCGGTAGCCTTCCTCACGCAAAGCGTTCTCGAAGTCCTGCCTGGCCAGGGCGCCGGCGGCGCCTTCGTCCAGGCGCGCGAGGGCGTTCAGGTGCGCGAGCAGCGCGCCCATGCGGATGGGCTTCTCCAGCACCGCGTAGACGTTGGGGCTGGTGACCTGGGTGCGCAGGAAGTCGCTGGGCACGCCGCTGAGCAGGATAACCGGCGTGTGGCAGGACTCGGGCCGCGCCGCCAGCAGGCGGCTGGTTTGCAGGCCGTCGAGCTTGGGCATGGTGTAGTCGAGCACCACGATGCCGATTTCGGCGGTGGCCTTGCGCAAGGCGTCGGCGCCGTCGCCGGCGGTCACCACCGGGAATCCGTCGTCGGCGACGAAGTCCCGCAAGACGCCGCGGCTGGCCTCGTCGTCGTCCACCACCAGGACCGTCGGCTTAAGGAATCGGTTGCGCACAGCGGGTGCCCCTTTCACGATCGGTTTGTGTTCGATTTTCCGTACCGGCCTTTAGATGTGGCAAGCGACATGCCGTTGCGAGGATTTCACGGCGATTCCGCAAGACGTTGCGGCGGCGCGTCTTCCATTTATTGCTGCACCAGTGCAGGTCCGGGTTCTAGTACGTTCGAGTCAAGAATCCGGCAGCGCGTCCCACGGTTTCCGGATTTTCGGATTGGTTCATGGCCGTCTCGAGCTGGCCCGATCCGCCTCAACCGCCCGTTGAGGCCGCGCAACCGCGCCGCGATTGCGTTGCGCGCGAAATGCGCGATGACGGAATCGGGGAATCAACGCTCGCCAAGGAGACTCGAAGATGCCGCGCCTGATCGCCAAGCCCGCCGTGATCGAAGCCGCCGGGAACAAGCCCAAACGGATCGAAGAGTTCGCCGGCCGCGTCAACACCGGCCACGCTTCGACCAGCGTCGCGCGGATGGTTTCGCCCGGCGGCTGGGTCGAGCCCGGACAGCGCCCGGAGTTCGAAGAGATCACCGTGGTGCTGCGCGGGATGCTGCGCGTCGAGCACGAAGGCGGGGTGATCGAGGTCCGGGCGGGGCAGGGGATCGTGACCGCGCCGGGCGAGTGGGTGCGCTACAGCACGCCGGAGGCCGAAGGCGCCGAATACCTCGCCGTGTGCCTGCCGGCCTTCTCGCCGCTGACCGTGCACCGGGACGAATAATCTCACGCAAAGACGCCAAGGCGCGAAGAACGGAAAGGGAAATTGAGGTTCGATTCCTTCCTACGAGGTCAGCCGTCCTTTCGAAACGCTCACGGAAGGCAATAACTGGAAGCCGGAAACGGGAGACCGGAGACTGCTGTTACAGCGCCAGCAACTCGCGCAGTTCGGCGGGCAGGGCGTCGCTGAGGACGGCTTCGGGCGTGCCGTCGGCGGCGACGAGGCCCTTGTGGATCACCACGGCGCGGTCGGCGGTGTCGCGCGCGAAGGGCAGGTCGTGGGTCACCAGGAGCATGGTGATGCCATCGCCGGCCAGCGCGCGCACGACCTTGAAGACCTCGCGCGTCATGGCCGGATCCAGCGCGGAGGTGATCTCGTCGAGCAGCAGGACTTCGGGCTCCATCGCCAGGGCCCGCGCGATGGCCGCGCGCTGCTGCTGCCCGCCGCTGAGGGTCTTGGGCGCGCGATGCGTGAACTCGTTCATGCCGACCTTCGCGATCATGCGTTCGGCCATCTCGCGCGCGTCCTGCCCGCTCATGCCGCGGACCTTGCGCGGCGCGAGCATCACGTTGTCGAGCACGCTCATGTGGGGAAAGAGGTTGAAGCGCTGGAAGACCATGCCCATGCGGCGGCGCAGGGCCTGCGCGGCGGCTTCTTCGGCGCGGGTGCGCGGGCGTCCGCTCGGAATGCCCACGCTGGCGATTTCGCCGTCGAGCAGCACGCGCCCGTCCTGGTAGGGCTCGAGCAGGTTCAGGCAGCGCAGGAAGGTGGACTTGCCGCAGCCGTTGGGGCCCAGCACGGCGACGACTTCGCCCTTGTTGACCTTCAGGTCGATGCCTTTCAGGACCTCGAAGTCGCCGTAGCGCTTCTTGAGGCCCTGGGCCTCGAGCAACGCGGTGGCGACGGCTGTCTCCGGCATGGCAACGCTCCTCAACGGATTTAACCACAGAGATCACAGAGCACAGCGGCTTTAGTTTCCAGTTTCCTGTTGCCGGTTTTGACCATGCATAGCCAAAACAGGAAACGGGAGACTGGAAACCGGAAACAAGTTGTTCTTCTCTGTGCTCTCCGTGTCTCCGTGGTGAACAATCAGTGCCGCACGTTCTCCACCTTCACCTTCGGCGCGCCCTCGAAGCTGAGCCGGCGCTCGGCCCACTTGCCCAGCGCGTAGCAGACCAGCGAGAGCACCAGGTAGATCGCCGCGGCGACGAGCATCATCTTGGGGATGATGAACTTGCTGCGGCCGATGGCCGTCGCCGTGTACATCAGCTCGGCGACGCTAATGGTCATGACCAGGCTGGTGTCCTTCAGCATCGCGATCAGGTCGTTGACGATGGGCGGCACGACGATGCGCAGCGACTGCGGCAGCACGACGATGCAGAACGCCTGTATGGGGCTCATGCCCAACGCCAGCGCCGCTTCGCGCTGCCCGGGATCGACGGCCTGGATGCCCGCGCGGTGGATCTCGGCCTCGTAGGCGGCGTAGTTGCCAGCCAGGCAGAGCACCCCGACAGCGAAGCTGGGCCAAGTGAGAAAGCCCGGATCGATGCCGGGCAGGATCGTCTCGTGGATCCAGCGCCCCAGGCCCGGCAGGGTGTAGTAGACGAGGAAGATCTGCACCAGCAACGGAGTGCCGCGGGTGAGCTCGATGTAGGCGGCGGCGGGCCAGCGCATCCAGCGATGGCGCGACATGCGCATCAGCGCCAGGAGCAGGCCGAAGGTCACGGCCAAGGGCATGGCGACGGCCGTGAGGAGAACGGTCCAGCCGGCCGCGTTGAGCAGCTGCGGCAGGTACAGATCGTCTATGATTCCGCCTCCTGCAAAGCCCGGGTCAGGGCTTTTCCTTTGCCCCGTCGGCCGCCTCGGCTGCGGCCTCTTCCTCGGACGCCTCCTTCACCTCGATGCGGCCCTGGAGGTCGTTCCAGAGGTTCCATTTCTTGTAGATCTTGGCCAGTTCGCCGTTCTTCTTAAGCTTGGTCAGGATGTCGTCGATGGCGCGGGCCAGTTCCTTGTCCGCGGGGCGGAAGCAAATGCCGTACTGCCCCGGCGCGAAGGTCTTCTCGACGGCGAAGAGCGCGCCCTCGTACTTGGGCACGTAGTACGCGGCGATGATGTTCTCCTGCAACACGGCGTCGCAGCGCCCGTTCTTCAGCTCGTCGTAGGGCTGCTGGCTGTCGGACTTCTGGAGGATCAGGTCGTCGGTCCAGCCGGCGTTCTTGAGCACGTTGTTGGCTTCGGCGCCGGAGAGCGTGGCGATCTTCTTGCCCTTCAGGTCGTCGAGGCTCTTGTACTTGTCCTTGTCCTCGGCGCGCACGGCCAGCTGCTGCTCGTAGACGTAGTACGGCTGCGAGAAGAGCACGACCTTCTTGCGGTCCTCGTTGATCTCGAAGCCGTTCATCAGCAGGTCGACCTCTTCAGGCCGTTCGACCAGATCGCCCAACAGGCTGTCCCACTGGTTCTTGTGCATCTCGCCCTTCACTTCCAGCTCCTTGCAGATCAATTCCATCATCTCGATCTCGAAGCCGACGACGGTGTTGGTCTTCGCGTCCATGTCGGCAAAGGGCGCGCCGCCGCTGGGGTCGAAGCCGAACTTCAGCACGCCGGACTTCTGGACCTGCTTGAGCGTGTTGTTTACGCTGCCGGCGGCCTTGCCGGCGCCGCCGCATCCGGTGATCGAATGGAGCGCACCCAGGCTGAAGAAGACCAGGATCCCAAGAATGCCCGCTCGCTGCCGCTTCATGGACGTACGCCTCCCAGAGGTAAAGCCCGGCACGCACCGGATGTCGTGAAGTGTCGTAATTGTAGAGCGGAGCGGGGCGGCGCTTCAAGAGGGGAAGCGCCCCCGGATGCAAAATTTTACATCAGCCGACCGGGTGCTCCTTGAGCACGTTGGCGGCGATGACCAGGCGCTGGATCTCGCTGGTGCCTTCGTACAGCCGGCAGATGCGCACGTCGCGGTAGTGCCGTTCGACGTCGTACTCCTTGCAGAAGCCGTACCCGCCGTGCATCTGCAGGGCCTGGTCGCAGGCGCGGAAGGCGGCCTCGCTGGCGTAGAGCTTGGCCATGCTGGCTTCCTTGGTGTAGCGTTCGCCGGCGTCCTTCAGGCGGGCGGCGCGGACCATCAGCAGCTCGGCGGCCTCCAGCTCGGTGGCCGAGTCGGCGATCATCCACTGGATGGCCTGGAGCTTGGACAGCGGCGCCCCGAACTGCTCGCGCGTCTGCACGTGCTTCAAGGCGGCCTCCAGGGCCGCGCGCCCGATGCCCAGCGCCTGGCTGGCGATGCCGACGCGGCCGCCGTCGAGCGTCTCCAGCGCCAGGCTGAAGCCCTTGCCCAGCGGGCCCAGCAGGTTGGCCTTGGGGACCTTGCAGTCCTTCAGCACAACTTCGACGGTGGCCGAGGCGTTGATGCCGAGCTTGTGCTCCATCTTGCCCCAACTGAACCCGGGGAAGGAGGGCTCTACCAGGAACGCGCTGATGCCCTTGTAGCCCTTGTTCTTGTCGTCGGTGGCGTAGAGCACCAGAACGCCGGCGTACTTGCCGTTGGTGACGAAGAGCTTGGTGCCGTTCAGGATGAAGTGGTCGCCGCCGTCCTTGAAGACGGTGTTCAGCGACGAGGCGTCGGACCCGCTGCCGGGTTCGGTCAGCGCGTAGCTGCCCAGCATGGTGCCGGCGGCCAGCGGCTTGAGGTACTTCTCCTTCTGCTCGTCGGTGCCGTGCTTGAGGATGGGATCCATGCAGAGGCTGGTGTGCGCGCTCAGGATCACGCCGGTGCTGGCGCAGGCCTTGCTGATCTCCATGACGGCGTAGTTGTAGGCCGTGGCGGTGCATTCGCTGCCGCCGTAGGCCTCGGGCACGTAGACGCCCATCAGTCCCAGCTCGCCCATCTCCTTGACCAGCTCTTCGGGAAAGCGCCCGGTCTCGTCCAGTTCGCGGGCGATGGGCCGGACCTTCTTCTCCGCGAATTCCTTGGCGGTGTCGCGGACGGCCTGTTCCATCTCGTCGAGCTTGAGATCCATTTTTGTCGGGTCCTTTCCGGGCCGGGCGCTTGGCTTAAACCCGATTGTGCGGCGATTCCCTAAATGGACAAGTGTATGCGCTGATTTTTCCAAGTCAAAGTCTGGCGGGGGCTTACCACCGGCCCAATTTGGACTTGCAGGATCGTCGTCCGCCCCTAAACTGTTGCTTCGTTCCGCGCCTGGGTTCGCACCGGCGCGGACTTTTGTTGCAAGGAGCCCATACCATGTCGATCCATCGAAGCCTCCGCACCGGCGGCGGCCTGACCAAGCACCGCAACGTGCTGACGCGCGTCGAGCGCATCGCGCGCCTGGAGTCCGAAGGCAAGTGGACCGAGGACGGCGACGAGGTCAACGGCCTGCCCAAGGTCCGCAACATCAAGACGAAGACCAAGAAGAAGGCCAAGAAGGAAGAGGGCGCCGAAGGCGAAGCCGCCGCCGCTGGTGGCGCCGCTCCGGCCGCCGGTGCCGCTCCGGCCGCTGGTGCCGCTCCGGCCGCCGCTGCCAAGGGCGCCGCGCCCAAGAAGTAACCACCGTTTGGCAGTACCAGGGACAGAAAGAAGCGCGGTCCGGGTTACCCTCCGGACCGTCTTTTTTTGTGCGCTGAATTCTTGGGAGGTTTCGCGGCGGGCGGTTACTTCGGTTTCGCGGCAGCCTTGGCGTTCTTCTCGGCGTCGGCCTTGGCCTTGTCGAGCCCCTCGAGGTACGCGGCGTCGGCCTTCTCGAGGTTCTCCTTGTTCTTCTCGAGCCACTCCTGCCAGGCCTTGAGGTTCTCCCTGGCGTTGCCCTTGGCGATGTTCGCGCCGGTCAGCTGGTTCAGCGATTCGCAGACCTTATCGGCCAGCTGGGCCTGCTCGGGGTCGGCGGCGACGAAGCGCAGGCGCTGGTAGAGGGCCTGCACGGCCTTGGCCTTGACCTTCGCGCCACCCAGGGCCTTGACCGCACGGCTGACGACCTCGGCGTCGCGGTCGGCCAGCGCGCCGATCAGGTAGTTCACCAGCGTGCCGCGGGGGTCGTCGGCCTGGGCCATCACGTCGACGGCGTTGCGGCGGACCTCGGGCAGGCTGTCGCCCATCAGGCCGCCTAGCTTGGCCAGCGCCTTGTCGCTCTTCAGGCCCTTCAGCATCAGCACGGCGTCGGCTCGGTGGATGGGCTTGGCCGCGTGGCTGTAGCTGTCGAAGAAGCGCTTCAGCGCGGCTTCCTCGTCGTTGGGATCGACGGGGGCGGGGGGCTTCTCGGGGCCATCGCCGGCGCGGGCGAAGGGGCCAACCGCAAGGCAGGCGGCGGCAACGAACAGGGCGGGCACGTACAGACGCATGGGTACAGCCTCCGGCAACGGGGTCAATCGAATCGGCGGATTATACCATGGCCCCCCAGGGAAGGAGACGCCCATTTGGGGGGGCCTATTCAGCTCAATAGAAAGGGCGAAGGGGCCCGGTTTAGCGCTCGCCGACGTCGTAGGCGCCGCGGTCCTGCTCGGCGAGGCGGCGCTGAATCCCCGCGTAGATGGGGAAGGCGTCGCAGAGGTCCGTGGTCTCCTCGCGCAGGCGGCGCAGCAGGTGCCGGTCGAAGGGATTGGAGAGCGCGCGGTCCATGATGTCGACGATGCGCTCCATCTCCGGTTCCTTCATGCCGCGGGTGGTCAGGGCGGGGCTGCCGATGCGCACGCCGCTGGTCTCGGTGGCCGGCAGCGGGTCGTTGGGGATGAAGTTCTTGTTCACCGTGATGCCGATCTCGTCCAGGATCCCGCTGGCCTGCTTGCCGGTCAGGTTCCGCGAGCGCATGTCGATCAGGATCAGGTGGTTGTCGGTGCCGCCGGCGACCAGGCGGTAGCCGCGGTTGGTCAGCGCGCGCGCCAGGGTCTGCGCGTTGTTGACGATCTGCTTTTGGTACTCCTTGAAGGACGGGTGCAGGGCCTCCTTCAGGGCCACGGCCTTGGCCGCGACGATGTGCATCAGCGGGCCGCCCTGGATGCCGGGAAAGACCGCGCCGTTGATCTTCTTCGCGTGGACGCCCTTGCAGAGGATGATGCCTCCGCGAGGGCCGCGCATGGTCTTGTGGGTGGTGGTGGTAACGGCATCGGAGACCGGCACGGGGTCGGGGTGCAGGCCGGCGGCAACCAGCCCGGCGATGTGGGCGATGTCGGACAGGAGCATCGCGCCGACCGAATCGGCGATCTCGCGGAACTTAGCGAAGTCGATGGTGCGCGAGTACGCGCTGGCGCCGACGACGATGAGGTTGGGTTTGGCCTCCTTGGCGACCTTGCTGATGGCGTCGAAATCGAGGCGCTCGGTCTCGGGATGCACGCCGTACGTGGCGGTATTGTAGGTCTTTCCGGAGAAGGTGAACTTGGCGCCGTGGCTCAGGTGCCCGCCGTGGGCCAGGTCCATGCCCAGGATCGTGTCGCCGGGCTTGAGGAGGGCCTGGTAGACGGCCATGTTGGCCTGCGTGCCGCTGTGGGGCTGCACGTTGGCGTGCTCGGCCTTGAAGATCTCTCGCGCGCGGTCGATCGCGAGCTGCTCGGCGATGTCCACGTACTCGCAGCCGCCGTAGTAGCGCTTGCCCGGGTAGCCTTCGGCGTACTTGTTGGTCAGGACCGTGCCGCTGGCCTCGAGCACCGCGACCGAGACGTAGTTCTCGGAAGCGATCATCTCGAGTTGCAGGTGCTGGCGGTTGACTTCCGCCCGCACGGCCTGGAAGAGCTCGGGGTCGACGCGCTGGAGTTCGTTGAGCATCGGAAACCTCTATGCGATTGGCGGAAACGGTCCGGGCAACGGGGCCGGCGGCCCAAAGGGCACCTTTCTACGTCGGGTTTCGCGCCCCCGCAACGAAGTTTCGCGTACGGCCGAAGGCCGGGAATGCGCGAAGTGCGTAGCGCGGCCGGAAAAAGAAAAGCGCCGGGGCTGCGGGCTCCGGCGCTTCGTGCGGCGATGGCTGTCCGAATGCTTCTGCGTCAGGGGACGGTGTTCGAGAACTTGGTGGTCGTGTTGGCTTCGAATCCATCGGCAAAGAGCGGCTTCTTCTTATCGACAACAAGGTCAGTTACGCTGATACTGGCGACAAAAATCCCGTTGGTTACCAGGCAGTCCTGAACCAATGCGCCTTCGGTCGACCCCGTCTGATTACCCTGCCGGAACTGCACGTCGGCAAAGGCGGCACGGCACATTCCGATCACGAAGACGTCCTGGCGGTTGTCAACAAGATCTATGACTGCGATGCCCGCCAGGAACATATTGAGGAAGGTCGCGTTCAAATTGCCGGAGTCGTCGCTGGGCGTCGGGTCGAAGGAGCGGGGGAATGGGTGTACGGTGGCGATAAACTTAATATTCGTGAAGCTCCCGTCGTTCTTGATGAATGCCTTGCGGATCTTGATCAGTTCCTTGTTGATCGTGGCCGCGAACTTGTCCAGTTCCTTCTTGACGCCCGCGATGAACTTGTCAAGAGTGCTGCCTTCGCCATGGCGCGCGCCTGGGAAGAAGGTGCCTCCGATCTGTGTGATAAAGTTGGAGCCTTGTGAATCGACCGCCCCGGCATAGGTGGAGAGTGCCTGGCTCACATCTTCATAGGCGTTCTGGATTTCGGAGGCCACCAGCGCAGCGGCGGTGAAGGGCGTCAGCGTGCCGTCCGCAAGATCGGCCTTGATGCTGGCCATGTTCTCCTTGAAAATCGTAAGCGTATCTTTCAGGTCGGCTTTCATCAGGCCAAGGTTGAAGGAAGTGTTGGTCTTGAAATGCTTTTCGGCTTCCTCCGGCGTGGTCACGATCGAGGCAGAGGCCCCCTTCGCACTGCAAAACAGCAGGACGGCACAAACGCCTACTTCGGTCATGCGCTTCGACATGACAGTTCCTCCGATGGGAAATGTGAAGGCGACTCACCCTGTCTTGCTCTAGGAATCAGGAAAAGGCTAGACGGCGAACGCTTTGATTCAAGTCATTTCAAAATCGAATTCCGGCCTGAACAGATTTGCGGCCGATTCGCGTACTCCCAGTTATGCTAAAAGTAAAAACAAAGTCTCGGGGCATCCGCGCGGCTCTACTTCTTCACGGCCGCCTGCTTGGCCTTTTTCTTCTTCTGTTCTTCGGCCAGGCGCCAGCGCAGGTAGGCGTCGGTGAACTGGTCCAGGTCGCCGTCGAGCACCTTCTGCGCGTTGGTCTCTTTCAACTCGGTGCGGTGGTCGTTGACCATCGTGTAGGGGTGCAGGACGTAGCTGCGGATTTGGCTGCCGAAGGCGATGTCGCCCTTCTCGCCGTACAGCGCCGCCAGTTCCTTGTCGCGCTCGATGTCCGCCATCCGCTGCAGCTTCGCGGTCAGGATCTGCATCGCCAGCACGCGGTTGCGCTGCTGGCTGCGCTCGACGGTGCAGCGCACCATGATGCCGGTGGGCAGGTGCTTGATCTGCACCGCCGTCTCGACCTTGTTGACGTTCTGCCCGCCGGGGCCGCCCGCCGCGGAGGTCTTGATCTCCAGGTCCTTCTCGTCGATGGTCACGGCCGTGTCCGACGCGTCGAATTCGGGCGTCACGTCCACGCTCGCGAAGCTGGTGTGGCGGCGGCCGGAGGCGTCGAAGGGGCTGATGCGCACCAGGCGGTGCACGCCGATCTCGCTTTTCAGGAGCCCGTAGGCGAAAGGGCCTTCGATCTTGATGGTCGCGCTGCGGATGCCCGCGGCGTCGTTCTCGAGCTGGTCGACGATGCCGGCCTTGAAGCCCTCGCGGCGTTCGGCCCAGCGCAGGTACATGCGCAGCAGCATCTGCGCCCAATCGCAGGACTCGGTGCCGCCCGCGCCGGCGTGGATGGACAGGTAGACGTCGCGGCCGTCGTTCTTGCCCGAAAGCTGCGCGCTCAGCTCGTACTTGTCGACGTCGGCGAGCAGTTTCTCGAACTCCTGCTCGACCTGCGCGGCGCTCGACTCGTCGGCCTCGTCCTTGGCCATCGCGAGCAACTCGGCGAGGTCCTTCGCCTGCTGCTCGTAGCTGGGCAGGGGGCCGATGAGCTGCTTGAGGGTCTTCAGTTCGGAGACCATGCCCTGGGCCTTCTCCTGGTTGGACCAGAAGTCGGCGCCGGCCATGGCGTCTTCGATTTCCTTCAGGCGCTGCTGGCGATGCGCGACGTCAAAGAGAGTCTCGGAGCTGGGTGAGCCGTTCGGACAGTTCCTCGAGCCGATTGGTCAGCTCGGCGTAGTTGAAAGCCATGTGCGTCGCGTCTCCGGTGAGGCTGCTTCAAGAGCAGATCACAAGATATCTCCATCGGCAGGAACAATCAAACATTTTGCAGCGTCGTGCAAGTATTCGCGCATCGGTTTGAGTATTATCCCGGGCTGGGGTGTATATAAAGAGAGCATCCCCCACACCCCATTTAGGAGAAGCATCCATGCCTCCCGTTCGCATCGCGCTCATCGGCACCGGCGGCATCTCGGGCAGCCACGTCCGCGGCATCAAGGCCCAGGGCGACAAGGTGCAGTTCGTCGCCGCGGCCGACGTCGTCCCCGAGAGCCTGAAGAAGTTCCAGGAGACCCACGGCGTCCCCAAGACGTACCTGGACGCCGAGGAGATGCTCGCCAAGGAGAGGCCGCAGATCGTCCACATCTGCACGCCGCCGCACATCCACTGCAAGCTCAGCGTCGCCGCGCTGAAGGCCGGCGCGTGGGTGCTGTGCGAGAAGCCGCTGTGCGCGTCGCTGGAGGAACTCGACGCGATCCAGGCCGCCGAGAAGGAGACCGGCAACAAATGCGCCAGCGTCTTTCAGTGGCGCTACGGCTCGGGCGGCAAACACCTGCAGAAGCTCATCCGCGAGCAAGCCATGGGCAAGCTGCTGCTGGGCGTCTGCCACACGCTCTGGTACCGCGGCGCCGACTACTACGCCAAGGAATGGCGCGGCAAGTGGAAGAGCGAACTCGGCGGCTGCTCGATGGGCCACGGCATCCACGCCATGGACTTCTTCCTCTGGCAGATGGGCCGCTGGGAGGAAGTCGACGCGCGCATCGGCACGCTGGACCACAACATCTCCGTCGAGGACGTCAGCATGGCGATGGTGCGCTTCGCCAACGGCGCGCTGGGCAGCATCGTCAACAGCGTCTGTTCCCCGCGCCAGGAGACCGTGATCCGCTTCGACTTCCAGAAGGGCACAGCCGAAGTGAAGGAACTCTACGGCTACGAGAACAAGGACTGGACCTTCACCGGCATCGAACGCAAGGACGGCGAAGACCCCGCCGTTGCGGACTGGCGCAACATCGGCGAGGACGTGCGCAGCACGCACGGCGCGCAGTTGGCCGAGCTGCTCGAGGACATGGCCGCCAAGCGCACGCCGCGCACCAGCGGCGAGGACGCGCGCAGCACCATCGAGTTCCTCAGCAGCCTGTACAAGTCGGCCGCCACGAAGCGGTCCGTCGCGCGCGGCACCATCAAGCCCGGCGATCCCTTCTACGCGAAGGTGTACGGAGACCTGGAGACGCGTGGCAAATAACGTCCGCACCGTCGAGCGCAGCATTGAGCGCATAGAAGTCTTTCCCGTCCGGCTGCCGATGACGGCGAGTTTCTCGTTCGCCTCCGGCAGCGCGGGGAAGAAGGGCGGCACCGCGCCGCACGTCTTCGTGAAACTCACCGACAGCCACGGCGGCGTGGGGTGGGGCGAGGCGCGCCCCGTGCCGCAGTGGTCGTACGAGACGCAGGAGTCCGTCGTCTCGACGATCGCGAAGCACCTGGCGCCGGCGGTCGTCGGCCTGCCGCTGAGCGACCGCTTCGAGTTGCACCGCCGCATGCACGCCGCCGTCGGGCGCGGGCCCAGCACCGGCCAGCCGATCGCCAAGGCCGCGGTGGACGTCGCCGTGCACGATGCCGCCGCGCGCGCCGCGGGGCAGACGTTGCGCAGCTTTCTCGGCGGCAGCGACGCGCGGGACCGCGTGGACCTCAGCTACACGCTCACCGCGCACGACGCCGCGGAAGCCCGCGACCAGCTCGAGACCGCGCGCGCGCAGGGCATCAAACACTTCAACTTCAAGGCCGCCGTCGACCGCGCGACCGACGTCGCCGTCGCGCGCGCCGTCTGCGAGGCCGCGCCCGCCGGGGCTTTCATCTGGGCCGACGCGAACCAGGGCTTCACGCCCGCCGAGGCCGCCTACGCGGCGGACGCCTTCCACGAGGCCGGCGTGCACGTGCTGGAGCAGCCGCTGCCCGCCGACCGATTCGAATTGATGCGCGCGCTGCGCAAGAAGACGAAGATCCCGCTGGCCGTGGACGAAGCGTGCGTCTCGCCCGGCGACTTCTTTCGCTACGCCGCCGAGGGCCTCGTCGATTACCTGGTCGTGAAGGTCACGCGCAGTGGAGGGCTCTTTCCGTCGCGCGAACAGATCGCCATCGCGGAAGCCGCCGGGCTGCCGCTGCTGGTGAGCGGCCTCACCGATGGCTTCGTCACCAAGCAGGCCGCCTGCCAGTTGGCCCTCGCGTTCGGCTTCGGCGGGCCCGCGGCGCTGAACGGGAGCCAGTTCATCGACGAGTCGGCGCTCTTTCCGGAGAAGTCGAAGCACGAAGCGAAAGGCAGCGTGCACCTTGACGCGTCGCCCGGCGTGGGCCTCACGCCCGACGAAGGCGCACTGAAGACCTTTCTCGTAAAGGAACTATTGCCATGAGCCTCACGCTGAGCGACGACAAAACCCGCGCGCTGGAAGCCCGCTACGAAGGAAAATTGCTCTTCCGCTATGCGTATGCCGACGCGATCGAGCGCAGCGAGGTCCCCAAACCGTACTTTCACCCGCTCAACACGCTGGCCGGCCGCGCGGTGACGGCCGTCCGCCCGCACGACCATCCGTGGCACCGCGGTTTGGCGATGACGATGGCGGTGCTGAGCGACCAGAACTTCTGGGGCGGCAACACCTACGTGCACGGCCAGGGCTACGTGGCGCTCGACAACCAGGGCCTGATCCGCCACGAGAAGTTCGCGCGGCAGGACTGCGACGGCAAAGCGCTGGGCTTCGAAGAGTCGCTGACGTGGATCACATGCAAGGAGGAGCGCTGGCTCGAGGAACGCCGCACCGTCTCCGTCGCCGAGGTGAAACCGGACGCCGGCTACTGGGCGCTGGACTTCGCGACGGAGTTGAAGAACGTCTCGAACCGCGAACTGCGCTTCGGTTCGCCGACGACGAAAGGCCGCGAACTCGCCGGCTACGGGAGCCTCTTCTGGCGCGGCCCGCGCGAGTTCCGCGGCGGCAAGATCCTCGCCGCGGGCGGGCTCTCGGGCCCGGACGTGATGGGCAAGCCCGCGCCGTGGCTGGCCTTCGTTGGCCGCCACGACGAGACGCTCGACCATTCGACCCTGGTGCTGGTCGACAATCCCAGGAATCCGCGCTACCCGAACAAGTGGTTCGTGCGCACCGAGGCGTTCGCCTGCGCGAGCTGTTCGTTCATGTTCGACAAGGAGTATCCGTTGGCGCCCGGCGCAACGTTGAAACTCGACTACCGCGTGCTGCTGTGCAACGGCGCGTGGGACGCGGAGCGAATCGCGGCGGTGGCGGAGAAACGCTGAGTTATTCTCAATTCGTCACTCGTCATTCGTCATTCGTACTTCGTCGTTCGGCTATCCGTACCAGTGTTCGATGGCGGCCGCGATGCGTTCGCGCGGGAAGGCCACGGGCTCGATGCGGAACTCGCCCAGGCGCACGCCCACGTCCAGCAGCGTATCCAGGTCCGGGACGGCCAGGAGCAGCGTGTGGTCGCGGAAGTCGATGGGGAGCACGCAGCGGGTGCGGCAGAGTTCCGCAGGCACCAGCGCCAGCACGGCGGGATGGATGGCCAGCTTCGTCAGGTCCTGGCCGTTGGCGAGGGCCGCGGCGGGTACAGGCGCCGGCACCTCCTTTACTATGGGTTTGCCTTCGTAGTCGAGTTGCTCGCCGGGTGCCGTCGCGGGCAGGGCGGGGAGGTCGCTGCAGTCCATCATGCGCCCGCAGTTGGGGCAGCGCGCCTTGCAATGGCGCTCGTCCAGCGGCGTGCCGCAAATCTCGCAGATGTAGCGGAAGTTCCGGTCCATCGCATTCCCCCGGCTGCACATTGTAAACTCGAGCGATTTGAGTAACAATAGCCGGACGCGCGAGCGATTTCGGGTTGACTCGTTCGGCAAGGCGGTTAAATACAGTGCCTTACAACTGAATAGACGGTCCGCTTATCGAGAGTGGCTGAGGGAACAGGCCCTTTGAAGCCACAGCAGCTTGAGGAGCGAGACACAGGCCCCGCGCCTCTGTTTCCTGCCCCAAGTGCTACCTCCTGCGATGCCGAAGGGCGGCTCCGGTTTTGACCGGAATCGACCCCAAGGATCGGGAGATGAGCGGGACGCGACGGAAGCACGCGGCGGCCACCCTGACGGCCGCACGCACACGCTTCCATTTTGTCGCCTCTCCCACTTGTCCCCGCCGCAGCGGACTTCGGGAGAGGCTTCTTCGTTTCAAGCCTCCTCACATTCCCGAAGGCCGCGCCGCGCCGCGCCGGGGTGACTCCCGTGTTGTCTCGATGCCGCGGTCCGTCCCGACCAGTGCCGGCGGCGAAGGTTTTCATTCGTGCGAACGCTTTTTTGAGGACGGACAGAGGAGGAGTAAGCGATGGGCGCCAAGTACGCCAAGGGCCTGAAGTGCCGCGAGTGCGGGCGGAACTACGAGAAGAAGCCCGTGCACGTCTGCGAGTTCTGTTTCGGGCCGCTGGAAGTCGACTACGACTACGACGCGATCAAGAAGGTCGTGTCGCGCGAGAAGATCCAGTCGCGCGGGAAGAACATGTGGCGCTACGCCGAGTTCCTGCCGCTGGACGGCGACCCCGTCGTCGGCCTGAACACCGGCATGACGCCGCTGGTGCGCGCGCGGCGCCTGGGCGAGGAACTGGGCCTGAAGGAACTCTGGATCAAGAACGACGCGGTGAATTACCCGACGCTGAGCTTCAAGGACCGCGTCGTCAGCGTCGCGCTGAGCAAGGCCAAGGAGTTCGGCTTCAAGACCGTCGCCTGCGCGACCACCGGCAACCTGGGCAACAGCGTCGCCAGCCAGGCCGTGCGCGCGGGGCTGGAATGCTACATCTTCATGCCCGCGAACCTGGAGCAGGGCAAGATCATCGGCACCAGCATTTTCGGCGTGCACGTGGTCGGCATCAGCGGCAACTACGACGGCGTCAACCGCCTGTGCAGCGAGATCGCCGGCAAGTTCGGCTGGGCCTTCGCCAACATCAACCTGCGCCCGTTCTACGCCGAAGGCAGCAAGACGTTCGGGCACGAGATCTGCGAACAACTGGGCTGGAAGGCGCCCAAGCACGTCATCGTGCCGATGGCCGGCGGCAGTCTGATCTGCAAGATCGACAAGGCGATCAAGGAGTTCCTCAAGACGGGCCTGATCGAATGCTCTGACACGAAGATCTACGGCGCGCAGGCCACGGGCTGTTCGCCGATCACCACCGCCGTCAAGAACGGCTGGGAACTCTTCAAGCCCGTCAAGCCCGACACCATCGCGCGCAGCATCGCCATCGGCAACCCCGCCGACGGATTCTACGCGATCAAGACCATGCGCGAGTCCGGCGGCTGGGGCGAGGACGTCACCGACGCCGAACTGGTGGAAGGCATCAAACTGCTGGCGCGCACCGAAGGCATCTTCACCGAGACCGCCGGCGGCGTGACCGTTGCCGTGACGAAGAAACTCGTCGAGCAGGGCCGCATCGCCAAAGACGAGTCCGTCGTCATTTCCATCACCGGCAACGGGCTGAAGACCACCGAAGCGGTCCTGACCGCCGTGCCGCGCCCCGACGTGATCGAGGCGAAACTTTCGGACTTCGAGGTCCTCGTCGAGAAGATCCGAGAACGGGACAAGAAGGCCGAGGCCGTCGCGGCGGGGTAGCAGCGTTTAACCGCTGAGAACGCAGAGATCGCAGAGGACGGATTAGGTGAGGGCGGCGAGAATCCACTGGGTTTGGGTTAGCAAAGAATTTTAGGAAGCATTCAGCTTCGGTGGATGACGTGGGTGGATTTTGGCTGGAACAGGAACGCCCTGAAATGACGAATGTGAAGCCGGACCAGACTGACCGAACCCGGCTGAATGAAATCACGGAGGCTGTGATTGGCGCGGCGATCAAAGTTCACCGCGCGCTGGGCCCAGGGCTGCTAGAGTCGGCTTACGAGGCCTGCGTTGTTTACGAGTTGCAGCAGCTGAAGATTCCCGTTGAACGCCAGAAGGCGCTGCCTCTGATGTACGAAGACGTGAAGTTGGACTGCGGTTACCGGTTGGATCTGCTGGTTGCAGGGTGCGTGGTCGTGGAGCTGAAGTCCGTGGAGAAACTGACCTCGGTACATGAAGCGCAGATGATTTCTTACCTGAAGCTTTCGGGCTGCCGGGTAGGTCCGTTGATCAACTTCAACGTTAAGGTACTCAAGAACGGAGTGCGCAGGGTCGTGAGTAATTTTTAGTTCTCAGCGATCTCTGCGGTTGAAAAGGAGCCATGAAATGCCCGTGACCGTACGTATCCCCGAAGCGCTGCGCAGCCTGACCGGCGGCGCCGACGAAGTGCAGGTCGAGGCCGCCAACGTGCGCGACATGATCGCGGCGCTGGAAGCCAAGCACGCCGGCATCAAGGAGCGCATTTGTGACGAGAAAGGCAACGTGCGCCGCTTCGTCAACATCTTCGTCAGCGAGGAAGACATCCGCTTTCAGCAGAACCTCGACACGCCCCTTGCCGCCGGCTCGGAAGTCAGCATCCTGCCGGCCATCGCCGGCGGCGCCGCGAAGGCCAAGGCGGCCCCGAAGAAGCCCGCGGCCAGCGGCGGCACGATGATCCGCCGCGTGTACCTGACCTTTTCGCAGGACACCGTCACCAAGCCGATCATCTACGAGATGGTCAAGAAGTTCGACGTGGTGCCGAACATCCGCGGCGCGTCGGTGACCGACGAGGTCGGCCTGCTGAGCCTGGAGGTCTCCGGTTCGCCCGACGAGATCGAGAACGCCTTCAAGTGGCTGCGCAAGAACAACATCAAGGTCGATCCGATCGAGATGAACGTCGTCGAACCTTGAATGGCAGGGGTTAGGGGCGAGGGACGGAGCGCCTGCTGCGCACCTCTTCCGAGTACCCGAGAGAAAGTCCTCTGTGTTCTCAGTGTGCTCTGTGGTTAAAGATCGGGAAACGAATGGCTGACAAACTAGAGCGTTACAACCGCCAAATCCTGCTGCCGTTCATCGGCGAGGAAGGGCAGAAAGGAATAGCCGCGTCCACCGCCGTCGTCGCCGGCTGCGGCGCCTTAGGCACCGTGATCGCCAACGTGCTGGCGCGCGCGGGCGTGGGCAAGCTGCGCATCATCGACCGCGACTTCATCGAGAAGTCCAACTTGCAACGCCAGGTGCTCTTCGACGAGAAGGACTGCGCGGAAAACCTGCCCAAGGCCGCCGCCGCCGAGCGTAAGTGCCGCCAGATCAACTCGGAGATCGAGATCGAAGGCATCGTCACCGATATCAACCCGGCGAACGTCGAGGAATTGATCAAGGGCGCGACGGTGGTCGTCGACGGCGCGGACAACTTCGAGACCCGCTTCGTGCTCAACGACGCCTGCGTGAAGCACAAGATCCCGTGGGTCTACGGCGCGGCGGTGGGTTCGCTGGGCCTGACGATGACGATCATCCCCGAGGTCACGCCCTGCATCCGCTGCATCTTCGAGACCGCTCCGCCGCCGGGCATGACGCCCACCTGCGACACCGCCGGCGTGCTGGCCAGCGTGACGGGCCTGATCGGAAACTTCGAGGCCGCCGAGGCGCTGAAGATCTGCGCCGGGCGCACGGCCGAGATCAACAAGCGCCTCTTCCAGATCGACCTGTGGAACGGCGAGTTGCACCGCTTCAAGATCGAGAAGGCCCGCGAGGTCGCGGACTGCCCGTGCTGCAAGCGCCGCAACTTCGAGTTCCTGGAAGGGCAGGGCGCCAGCACCACCACCGGCCTGTGCGGGCGTAACGCCGTGCAGATCAACCCCAAGACCGGCGCGAAGCTGGACCTCGCCGCGATGGCCAAGCAGCTGCAGGGAACCAGCGACATCACCAACCTCAGCGTCAACAAGTTCCTGCTGAAGTTCAACGCGCCGGGCGGCGACGAGCCCAAGGAAGGTCTGGAGATCACCGTCTTCCCCGACGCCCGCGCGATCATCAAGGGCACCAAGAAGGTCGCCGTCGCGCGCACCGCCTACGCGAAGTACGTGGGCGCGTAAGTTTTTCAAGCTGACCGCCGAATGCAGATAGCTGAGAGCTGAAAATGATCTACTTCGACAACGCCGCCACCAGCTTCCCCAAGCCGCCCGAAGTCTTTGCCGCGATGACGCAGTTCATGGCCGAGGCCGGCGGCAACCCGGGGCGCAGCGGGCACCGATTGGCCACCGGCGCCGAGGCGATGATCGACAACACGCGCAACGCCGTCTCGAAGTTCTTCGGCATCGGCGATCCCAAGCGTTGCATCTTCACGCTCAACTGCACCGACGCGCTGAACATGGCCATCAAGGGCGTTCTGCGCACCGGCGACCACGCCATCAGCAGCGTGCTCGAGCACAACAGCGTCAACCGCCCGCTGCAGAAGGCCGCCGACGACGGCGAGATCACGCTGGACCGGGTCGGCCTGGACGAATCCGGCGCGTGGCGCGTGGCGGACGTGCTGGCCAAGGTCACGCCCAAGACGAAGCTGGTGGCGATCACGCATTGCGCGAACGTGCTCGGCGTCGTCTGTCCGGTCGCCGAACTGGGCCAGGCGCTGCGCGCGAAGCATCCGCACGTGCGCCTCCTGGTCGACGCCGCGCAGTCCGCGGGCGTGGTGCCGATCGATGCCGAAGCCATGGGCATCGACTTCCTCGCGTTTCCCGGCCACAAGGGGCTCTTCGCGCCCACCGGCACCGGCGCGCTGCTGATCGGTTCGCGCGTGAAGGAAGACGAACTGCGCGCGTGGCGCGAAGGCGGCACCGGCGGCGACAGCTCCAGCCCGCACCAGCCGTTCGAACTGCCGTACTATCTCGAAGGCGGCACGCCCAATACCATGGGCATCGCGGGGCTGCTGGCCGGCGTGACGTTCCTGAAGAAGGAAGGCCCCAACAAGGTCCTCGCGCACGAACGCGCGCTGCAACAGCGCCTGATCGAGTCCCTCGGCGCCGACAGTCGCTTCACGCTGTACGGCACCAAGGATCCCCCGAAGAAGGGCGGGGCACTCTCGATCACGATCAAGGACCGCGACACGGCCGAGACCGCCTCGATCCTCGACCAAGCCTTCGAGATCTGCGTGCGCCCGGGGCTGCACTGCGCGCCGTACACGCACAAGGCGCTGGGGACCTTCCCGACCGGCACGCTGCGGCTATCGCCCGGCTACTTCAACACGCTCGACGAGGCGGACGCGGTCGTGGCGGCGCTGCAAGAGATCGCCAGCTGACGCTGCGCCTCCTTATATTACCCATGAGCGAAACGATGCCGCCCGCCGTGCCCCCGCCGCAGGGCGAAGGCTCGCCCGGCGTCAGCGGCTGCATCGGCATGGCCATCATGGCCGCGCTGCTGTGCGGACTCTGGTTCGCCTTCTGCTTCCTCTTCTATGCGTGGCTGGGGCCGTCGGCCGGCGCGGCGGCTTTCTTCGTGCCGCCCATCGGCCTGATGCTCTGGGCGATGTTCAGCAAGCACGAGCCCAAGGGGGATGGGAAGGGGAACGCCAAGGGCGGCCGGAACGCACATGAGCAGTGACGCCCGTTGGACCTAACTTGTTTCACGCCAAAGTCTTGAACAATCCACGGAAGCCGTTAAACTGGGTTGTTTGGGGCCTGGTTTGGAATAGAACTCGGATGCCGCACCCTTTATCCAGTGGGCGGGAATTTTCCCGGAACGGGGAAAGTGCGCGGCGCGTTTCCCTTTTGGGAGCCGCAGCACGGGTAGACCTGGGGCCAGCGAGCGCATGAAGAACCTATGCATTCTCGGCAGCACCGGATCGATCGGCGTCAGCACGCTGGACGTGGTGCGCCGTTTCCCGGACCGCTTCCGCGTGCGCAGCCTGACGGCCGGCCGGAATGCGAAGAAGCTGGCCGAGCAGGCCGCCGAGGCCAAGCCCGAACGCATCGCCATCACCGACAAGGACGCCTACGCGGAACTGAAGAGCCACCTCAACGGCTGGCGCGGCGAAGTGCTGGCCGGCCCCGAGGCGCTTTGCGAGCTGGCCGAAGAGCAGGAGAGCGACTACGTCGTCTCCGCGATCGTCGGCGCGGCGGGGTTGCTGCCGACGCTCAGCGCGCTGAAGAAAGGAAAGCAGGTCGGCATTGCCAACAAGGAGCCGCTGGTGATGGCCGGGCCGCTGATGATCGCGGCCGCCAAGCAGGGCGGTTCGACGATCCTGCCCATCGACAGCGAGCACAGCGCGGTCTTCCAGTCGGCGCGCGCGGGCAACCACGGCGAACTGCGGCGCATCGTGCTGACGGCCAGCGGCGGGCCCTTCCGCACCGCGACGAAGGAGAAGATGGCCGCCGCCACCAAGGCCGACGCGCTGAACCATCCGACCTGGTCGATGGGCGCCAAGATCACCATCGACTCGGCGACGCTGATGAACAAGGCGCTGGAGATCATTGAAGCGCACTTCCTCTTCGACGTCCCTTATGAGCGCATCGAGGTGTGGGTGCATCCGCAGTCGATCGTGCACGCGCTGGTCGAGTTCGCGGACCGCAGCGTGGTCGCGCAGCTGGGCCTGCCGGACATGCGCCTGCCGATCCAGTACGCGCTGACGTGGCCCGATCGGCTGGACGGCGCACTTCCGGAACTGCCGCTGGAGCGCATGGCAAGCCTGGCCTTCGAGGCGCCCGACCGCAGCCGCTTCCCCACGCTGGACTTCGCGTACGAGGCCGGGCGCAAGGGCGGCACCGCGCCGGCGGTGCTGAACGCGGCCAACGAGCAGGCCGTCGCCCTGTTCCTCGAGGACCGCATCAAGTTCACGAAGATCTTCGATCTGGTGGGCGGCGCGCTGTCCGCGCACCGTGTGCAACCGATGGACGACCTCGATACCGTGCTCGCGGCGGACCGCTGGGCGCGCGAGCATGTTCGCAAGACCGTGGAGGCGTGATGGCTGACTGGATCACCGGATTCCTGGGCCTGGCGTTGGGCTTCTCGGGCCTGATCTTCATACACGAACTCGGGCACTTCATGCTCGCCAAGTGGCACGGCGTGCGCGTGCAGGTCTTTTCGATCGGCATGGGCCCGTACATCCTGACCTTCACGATCGGCGAGACGGTGTACGCGCTCTCGCTGGTGCCCATCGGCGGCTATGTGAAGATGGTCGGGCAGGAGGACATGCGCCCGAACCTGGAGGCCAGCACCGACCCGCGCGACTACCGCAACAAGCCCGTAGGCGCGCGCGCCGCGATCCTGGCCGCCGGCGCGGCCTTCAACCTCATCTTCGCGCTGTTCGCGTTCACGATCTGCTACTGGAAGGGCGTGGAGCTGAACCCGGCGAAGGTCGGGGAGGTCTTCAATTACCTGCCGATCAAGAACAAGTCATATCGGGAGACGCCTTCGGGCGACCAGCCCCGCCCGCTGCAGACGGGCGACCAGATCGTCGCGGTGAACGGCAAGCCGGTGAAGTGCTTCCTCGACGTGGCCCTGGCCGTCGCCGGCAGCGGCTCGGACAGCGCGATCTATCTGGACTACGAGCGCAACGGCGAGCGACAGCACGACCCGGTGCGCGTGACCGCCGCCTACGACCAGGAGCACGGTTCGAAGGTGATCGGCATCGGCCCGTACACGGAGATGCAGCCCTTCCGCATGGGCTTCAAGACCGAGCGCAAGGTCCTGGTGCGTTTGGATCCCGAGAAGGATACGCCGGCCGCCAAGGTCGGCCTGGTAAAGGGCGACGAACTGGTCTCCATCGACGGCAAGACCATCGCCGACCTGTACGTGGTCATGCACGCCGTCGACGACGCGGCCGGCAAGCCGCAGAAGCTGATCATCCGCCGCAACGGCCAGGAGAAGGAACTCGAGATCACCGCTGAGGGCAAGGAGAAGTACCACGGCACGCAGTACCTGCTGGGCATCGCCATGCTGCAATCGGACCGCATTACCGAGATCCATCCGGCCAGCGAGGCCTATGCCGCGGGTCTACGCGAAAACTGCCACATTCGCGGGTTGGGCCTGAAGCGCGACAAGAAGACCGTGGACCTTGGGTATTCGCAGAGTCTGGAGGAGGACGCCGAGATCTCCGTCGTGCGCCTGCCGCGCGAGACCTCGATCCCGCGCGCGGAATGGCCGTGGGACACGGAATTTCCGGTCGAAGGCCAGGTTCTGATCCAGGCGGATACCTTTGTCGAGGCCCTGGGCATGGCGTGGGACGACCTGCTGCGGTATTCGGGCTCGGTCTTCACCGTCGTGCGGGGGCTGATCACGGGGCAGGTCAGCCCCAAGGCGCTTTCCGGACCGCTGGGCATCGCCAACGCCATGACCAGCGTGGCTTCGCAGAAGCCCTTCATGTACTACTTCTGGTTCCTCGCGTTTATCTCGATCAACCTGGGCGTGCTCCAGTTCATTCCCATCCCGCTGCTGGACGGATGGCACCTGCTGATGCTGGGCGTGGAGAAGCTGAAAGGGAGCCCGGTCGCGCCGAGGGTCCAGGAGGCCTTCCAGTGGGTGGGCTTGTTCCTGATCCTCAGCCTGCTGGTCCTGGCCACCAGCAACGACATCATTCGATTCATCGGCGTGAAGTTCTGATATCCCGAATCGAAGCGCCGCTTACGCAAGGGACCGCCGCCCAAGCCTATGGCCAAGAAGCCTGAGAAAGATTCCGCCGCCCCGCCGCCTCCGCCTCCGAAGCCTCCGCCGGCTTCGCCGCCGGCCCAAGGCGAGAAGCGCCGCAGCGACAGCGTGCGCGGCACCAACGCCGAAGGCCTGACAATCTCCGAGGAGTTCCTCAAGGATACCGGCCACATCGAGCAGGAAGTGATCGAGATCGCGGCGCGCGACATCGAGCGCAGCACGCAGCACGAAATGCGCCTGGCGCAGGAGAAGTCGGTCAAGCGCGAGAGCTTCTACAGCGACCTGATCTTCACCCTGACAAACCTGCGCTACGACGAAGCCGAGGCGCGCGTGCTGTGGGTCAACCTGCTCACGCACAAACTCGACATGTCCGACCGCCTGGGCCGCAACGTGGGTATCCGCGTCGCCGGGCTGGACTACTTCAAGAACATCATCGGCGCGCTGGACGAAGTGAAGATCGTCGATGCCAGCTCGTACATCGAGACCGCGCAGCTGGCCGTCACCGACGGCCTGACCGGCATCTTTAACCACCGCTATTTCCAGGACCGCCTGCAGCGCGACATCGCCCGCGCGAAGGAAGAGGACAGCAAGGTCAGCCTGCTGATGATCGACATCGACTACTTCAAGCAATACAACGACATCAACGGCCACATCGCCGGCGACGTCGCGCTGAAGGAAGTCGCCATCTGCCTGCGCCGCAACCTGAAGAAGGGCGACATGGTCGCGCGCTACGGCGGCGAGGAATTCGCCGTGATCCTGGTCGGCCTGGACCGCGAGGGCGCCAAAGGCGTCGCCGAACGCATTCGCCAGGTGATCCTCGACCGCGAGTTTCCCAACGAGAAGGTTCTGCCGGGCGGCAACCTGACCGTCTCGATCGGTCTCGCCGAGTACCCCATGGACGGCGAAGAACGCGGCGCGCTGATCCAGGCCGCCGACCGCGCGCTGTACGTTGCCAAGCACAGCGGCAAGAACCGCGTCTGCCAGCCGCCCCGCGACCGGCGCAACCAGAAGCGCCATCCGATCTCCGCAAAGGTCAAGTTCCAGCATTCGAAGGGGAAGGAGGACGGCGTCGAAGCCAAGGCCGTCGACGCGCGCACCTCCGACCTCTCCATGGGCGGCCTGTGCATGCTCACCAGCGAGAACATCAACCAGGGCGAGTTGCTTTACCTCGTCCTCGACGGCATGCCCGACACCAAGCCCATTCTCGGCCGCGTGATGTGGACCGACGACCAGGACGAGACCCAGCGCCGCTTGGGGATCCGCTTCGTCAACGTCTCGCCCGAGGACCAGGAAGTCCTGCGCAAGCTCCTCGGCGAGTAGCCTCGGCCTCACCTGCAACTCCTTGTCATTGAAAGCGTTGCGCGATCCCTGAAATTCCGTTGGTAAATCCCGGCGGCGCTCGTTCCCTTGTGCCGAGGGAGGCGTGTATCATGGGACTCGCGATGACCGAACCGAGGACGCAATCCGCCAGCGCCTGTCCGGCCGGGACGGAAGCCCCGTCCGACGCCGAGTTGCTGCAAGCCATCGCCGGCCGGCGCGACCGCGCGGCCTTCGAGGTCCTCTACGCGCGGCACAAGGATCGCGTCTATGCGCTGCTGTGCGCGATCCTGCACGACTCCAACGACGCTCTGGATGCGCTGCAGGACACCTTCGTGCGCGTCTGGATCGGCGCGCATTCGGTGAAGCACTTCGACCGCATCCCGGCCTGGATCCTGCGCGTAGCCGCCCGCGAAGGCGTTCGCGTGATCGCCTCGCGCAGGCAGAAGAAGCGCCGCAGCGTGTCGCTCGACGCGGCCATGGACGCCGGCGCGCAGCCGGCCGCGAAGGAAGCTACGCTGCCAGACGAGGTCGTTGCCGCGCTGCGCGAGCAGGTCGGAGCCCTGGATCCCGAGAAGCGCAGCGTCGTCGCGCTGTATTTCGGCGGAAATCTCTCGCAGCAGGAGATTGCCGAGGCGCTGGATCTTTCGCAGCAGTCCGTCAGCCACCGCCTCAACCAGGCGCTGGAACACCTGCGCGTCGGACTGCGGCAAGCCGGCTTCGCGGCGACGCTGCCTCTGCTGGAAGCGAACGCATTGCCGGCGGCGCTGACCTCGGGCCACGCCGCGCCCGCCAGCGCGTGGGGGGCCATCGGATCGAAACTAAGCACCGCAGCCGAGGCCAGCCAGCGCATGACCGCCGCCACGAGCTCCGGCGCCTTGATTTTGATGGGCGTGGCTGCGCTCATCGCCGTGGGCGGAGCAGGAGGGTGGCTACTGCGAGAACAGCCTCGTGGACCCGGCTCAGAAACAGATTCACCCGCGCGCCAGCCAGCGACAGAGACGGCTCCCGCCGCCGATGCCGGACCGGCGCCCTTCCGCAAGGTCTGGACCTTCAAGAGCGGCATGCCGGACGGCATGGAAGTCGTCTACGGCCGCTGGCAACTCGTGGACTACAAGGGGCACCGTATGCTGGGGCCGTTGTACAAGCAGCTGACGCTGATCAAGCTGCCGATGGAGGTGGAAGCGCGCTGCTACCGCGTGCGCGTCAAGGTCTGGCCCAACCCCGAGGCGTTCGCGGATCCCCAGGCCGAAGCGCTGCTAACGGTCTACCCGACGCAAGACAAAAAGCTGGGCGAATTCTCGGGATGGCATCGCAGCATCGGCGCAAAGAGCGGCGAGACCCTACAGGAGTTCTGGATCCTCGGCGACAAGGTGGTCGGCCGCTTCAACGATGCGCTTTTCCTGCTCTTCGACTTCGACCAGAAGATTGCCTACGACACGTTCTACGTCCGGACCATGAACTGGCTCGTGCGCGAGATTGAAGTAACCAGCGTGGAAGGAAACGAAGTGCCGCCCGAACTGCTTGACCGGGACGGCCTGATCCAGGTCATCGGCGGCGAGCCCATGCGCAGCGAGGAAAACGTGGAACTGCTTGAATTCCGCAAGACGCAAAAGCAGTAGTTCATCCCAACGAGGCGAATGAGCCGGATACAGACCGTGCGCGGAACGGCGCGGGGAACCTGTGTGCCCGATTCTGGAGATACTTTATGACGTTGAACGCTTGGCTGGCGCTGGCAGGCTTCGCTGCGGTATCGACGGCCCTCTCCGTCGGAGCCCTGATGCTGGGCCACCGCGCCTTGCGCAGGCTGCTCGACGGGCTGCGCGCGCCTGCATCCGATTGGACTCCGCGCGCGACCGTGATCCTGCCCTGCAAAGACTGCGACCCGAACCTGGGCGCGAACATCCGCGCGCTGCTCGCGCAGGACTACCCGTATTACGAACTGCTCTTCGCCGTCGGCAATGGCGAAGATCCGGCCGTGCCGGTTATCCGAGCGGCTTTAGCGGACATCCCAATCGAACGCGCGAGCCTTGTGATCGCCGGCCGCGCGCAGGGCTGCGCCGAGAAGCTCAACAACCAGCGCGCCGCGATGCGTGAGGCGGATCCTGTGAGCGAGGTTTTCGTCTTCGTCGACTCGGATATGCGTGCGCAGCCCGACTTCCTGCGCCGGCTCGTCTCGCCGTTGAAGGAGGAACGGACCGGCGCGGCGACGGGCTTCCGCTGGTACATCCCCGAACGCGGCGGCCTTGGTTCGCTGCTGCGGATGGTCTGGATCGGCGGCGGGCTGATCACGCAACTCGACGAACGCGTCGGTTACGCGTGGGGCGGTGCGATGGCGATCCGGCGCGCCACGTTCGAGCGCCTCGACCTGCCCCGGCGCTGGGCGCGCGGGCTCAGCGACGACATGCTGCTCAGTGCCGCCGTGCGCGAAGCGAAGCTGCGCATCGCCTTCGTGCCGCAGTGCGGCGCGCCGAGCTACGAGGACTCCACACTGGCCGAGACGATCGAGTTCACCAACCGGCAGGTGACGATCTCGCGCGTCTACCATCCCGCGATGTGGGGCCTGTGCGCCGCCGCGCACGCGCTGATCGCCGCGCTGCCGCTCGCGGCGTGCGCGCTGGCTTTTGGCTTCGCGCTGCCCGTTCCGGCCGTCGCCGCGTTAGTTCTGCTTACCCTGCTGCCGGTCTTCGCCAACGCCTGGGTGGGCGCGCGGCTGGTCCCCGCCGTGGCGGTGGCGCTGGGCCCGCAAGCGGGCGCTGAGGTGCTGGAGCGCTTTACTTCGGCGCTGCTGCTGACGCCCGCGACGATGGCGCTCTTGTGTCTCAACGTCGCGCGTTCCTTGTCGACGCGCACGATCACCTGGCGCGGCACGCGCTACCGGTTGGTCTCGCCCGCGCATACGGTGGTCTGTTCATGAAGGGAAAGGAGGACCGCATGCGCGGCGCCTGCCCGCTGTGCCGGTGCAAAGACGCGCCGGCCGAAGTCGCCGGGGTGCGCTCGAACCTGCGCCGCTTCCGCAACGAACGCTTCGAGGTCTGGCGCTGCGCGCGCTGCCGTTCGCTACACTGCGAGGAGACGCCCGGCCTGGCGCGCTATTACGAAGACTACCCGCTGCGCAAACAGCGCCTGAACTACTTCACGCACGCGTGGTACGGCGTCTTCGTGCGCTGGATGTCCGGCGCGGGGCTCCAGCGCGAGCACGAACTGCTTGACTACGGCTGCGGCCACGGGCTCTTTCTGCGCTACCTGAATGGCCGGGGCTTCACGCGCTGCACCGGCTTCGACGCGCTGGAGGACGCGTACATGGATCCCGCCGCGATGAAGCGCACGTACGACGCGGTCGTGAGCATGGACGTAATCGAGCACGTCGAATCGCCGCGCGCGTTCTTGGTCATGCTCTCGCGACGCCTGCGCCCCGGCGGCCTGCTGGCGCTCACGACGCCCAACGCCGACGCGATCGACCTCGAACATCCCGAAGCGCACCTCCACCGCCTGCACATGCCCTGCCACCGCCACATCCTCTCGGCCGGCGCGTTGGAAGAACTCGGCGCCGCCTGCGGCCTCGAACTCGCCGCACGCCACCTGCGGCTGTACTACGACCACTGGTGGCCCTGCACCAGCCAGCGCTTCTGCGACGCCTTCATGCTCGCGCACGGCAACGACATGGAATGCGCCTTCGAGCCCTCGCGCGCGGCGGCGTTCCTCGCCAACCCGCGGTTGATCCCGCTGGCCCTGGCGGGGTACTTCGTGCCCGGCGCGACCAAGGACCACATGACGGTGATCTTCCGCAAACCCGCCCACTGACAGGGCTTCCAAGGCGGGCCTTCCTAGCCCTATTGTATCGACGGAACTTCATATTCCGGTTGAGGTTGCACGAATTCCGGCATTTCCCTTCTAAATGGGCGGCATTCCCCGTTCCCAGTGGACGAAGGAGACGGAATCGTGACTACGGCAACAAAGGCCCTGACCTCGGCCCGGCAAGCGGCGGAGGCGCAGGCGCAGGCGCGGCAAGCCGGGGAAGCGCACGAAGCACAGGACGCGCGGCTTTGGGTGGCAGTCGCCGCGCGGCGCGACCGGCAGGCCTTCGAGGAACTCTACGCGAGACACAAGGACCGCACGTATGCGCTGCTCGTCTCGATACTCCAGAACCCCGCCGACGCGCAGGACGCGCTGCAGAATACCTTCGTGCGCATCTGGAGGTCGGCGCATACTGTGAGAGACCGCGAACGCTTCGCGCCCTGGATCCTGCAGGTGGCCGCCCGCGAGGGCCTGCGCCTGCATGTCGCGCGCCGCTGCCGCAAGAACAGCGGCCGCTCGCTGGACGATTGCGCCGCCGAGCCCGCAGCGCGCCGGACCGATCCAGCCATCGCGGCCCTGCGCGATCAGGTCGCGGAGCTCGAGCCCAGCCAGCGCCGCCTCGTGGCGCTCTACTTCGGCGGGAACCTTTCGCAGGAGGAGATCGCCCGCGCGCTGAACTGCTCGCAGCGTTCGGTTTCGAGCCGCATCAATGAGGCGCTCGAACGGCTGCGCGAAGGCATGCGCCGCGCCGGCTTCGCCGCAGTGGTGCCGCTGCTGGACAGCGGCGCGCTGTGCCAGGCGCTGACGAGCGGCCTCGAAGCGCCCGCGTTCGCGCAGTCCGGCCTGGCCACCGCGCTGAAGGGCGCGTCCGCCTCCGCGGGCAAGCAAAGCTTCCCGGCGTTGTGGGCCTGCGCGAGCACGGTGCTGCTGGCCGCTGCGTGCATGGGTTGGGCGCTGTATCCCGCGGCACTCGACGACGCGGCACCCGCGGCCAATTCCGCAAAACCGGCGGACTCCGCAGCGCCCTTGACGCTGCCGGCGCCCGAATCGCGCGCGGCGTTGAAGCGCTTCTGGCCGTTCGAACAGCCTGCACCGGCCGGGGACTTCCAAGTGATCACCGGGTCCTGGAAGCATGTGCCGGGTACGCCGGGCGGGGCGCGCGGGTGCATGCAGACCGATGCCGACCGGCCGGCCATGATCCGCATCGCCACGCCGCCGCTGCGCTATCCCGTCAAGATCGAGGCCATGCTGGAACTGGTGGAGGCTACGCAGTTGGACCGCTGGGTCTTCACCGTGGGATTCCCCGACAAGGACCTGGTCGAGGCCGGCCTCTTCCACAACGCCGGCGGCGTCAAACTTCATCTCGGGAACCTGGTTTCATTCAAGGCGACGATCTACGTAAGCGACGAGTTCCAGGTCACCCATACGGCCGGCGTGCAGACCAACATCACCTACGCGCGCGCGCGTCCTGGCGCGCCGCTGAACGTGATCGCCTTTGGGCGTTACAGCATCCGCGACCTCTCGCTCAAGCAGATCGCGCCTTCCGAATTTCCCGATACCGCAGCCTTCCGTACGGCGGTGCGGGAGATCCTCCGCGCGGGCAAGCCGGGCGTCTATGAGATGCCCAGCTTGCCGACGCGGCGGCCGCCGCAACCCGTGTCGTTCGAATACAAGATCTTCGAAGAACCGGCCCGGCCGCCGGGGAAAGGGGAGTCGTCATGACCGCGCCCGCCTATGAGACCATTCCTCACAATCCCTTCCTGCCGGTCCTGAAGTTCCTGATGCGCGAAAACGCCCCACGCGACAAGGTCTGCATCACGCGCCAAGTCGCGATGGCCTCCGCCGACCGCCTGCGCGCCGCGCAGCACGCTCGCACCGGACACACGCCGTCCTACACCGCGCTGATCGTGAAAGCCGTCTCCCGCGCGATGGAGGAACTGCCCTACGCCAACCGCATCCTGCTGGAAGGCCCCTGGAACTCACGCATCGCGCAGCTAAAGCGCGTCGACTGTTGCATCGCCGTGGAGGCCGACGTGCCCGGGCGCGAACAGATCGCCTACGTCGACATCCTGCGCGACACCGCGAACCGCCCGCTGGATGCCGTCGCCCGCGAACTCGATACGCTGATCAAGACGCCCCTGGAAGACCGCCCGCGCTGGCGGCTCTTCAGCGGCCTCGTCGAGCGCCTGCCCGCCTTCGTCGCCAAGACGCTCGCCACAATCCCCGTGTACTCCGCACGGCTGTGGATCCAGCACCGCGGCGGCGCCGTGCTGATCACTTCGCCGGGCAAGTACGGCGGTGATCTCATCGTCGGGACCTGGCCGTGGCCGCTGAGTTTCGCGTTCGGGCAGGTGGCGGAACGCGCCGTCGCCGAAGACGGACAGGTGGTCGCGCGCCGGACCGTCTGGCTGAGCATGAGCTTTCACCGGCAGATCATGGCCGGCGCGCCCGCCGCGCGGCTGATGGCGCGCGTCGCGAATCTCCTCGAGAACGCCGAGGTCTTCCTGGCGCCACCCGAGGGCAAGGCCGAAGACGCGCCCGCACCGCAAAGGCCCTCCGAAGCGCCCCAGGCGGCTCTGGACCGCACTTACAAGGCATGACAGGGGAACGAGTTGCATTCATATCGAGAAATTACTTGTGAGCCGGCAGGGCAGTTCTTTACTTCTTGCCGGACCGGAGGCTAGGGTGATGGCAACGGTGCAGACGCAGACCAGGCCGCGAGGGCGTCCAGTGACCGCCGCGAAGCCGCAGACCGGGATACGCAGCGACGCCGAGTTGCTCACCGCGATCGGCACGCGCCGCGACCGCGAGGCCTTCGAGGAACTCTACAGGCGCCACGAGCGCGGTCTGTACGGCCTGGCGCTGCGCATCACCGGAAGCCCCGCCGCCGCCGAAGACGCGGTTCAGGAAGCGCTGGTGCGCGTCTGGACTGGCGCGGAGACTTTCCGCGAGGAAGGCAACGCGCGCGGTTGGCTCTTCCGCCTGCTGGCGATGGAGTGCATTCGCATCCTTCGCGGGCGCAAGCGCGACCGCCGCGTGCGGCCGCTCGCCGAGGATAATCTTGCCATACTGCCCAACGCCGCCGCCGAAGACGCCGGCGCGCAGAAGCACGAAGTCGCCGAGGCGCTCTCTCGCCTGGTCGCGCACCTGGAGCCGGCCGAACGGCGATTGGTGGCGCTGTACTACGGCGCGGGCCTGTCGCAGCGCGAGATCGGGGATGCGCTGGAACTGACGCAGCAGGCCGTCTCCAACAAACTCGCCGAAGCGTTGCAGCGCCTGCGCCTGGGGCTGAAACAGGCAGGTTTCGCGGCCGCGCTGCCCCTGTTGGAAGACAGCCTTGGCGCATCGCTGGGCCGCGGCGTGGAGGTGCCTGCCGGGCTAGGCGAAAAGATCACGGCGCGCATCATCGACGCGGGCAAGGCCAGCCGCCGTGCGGCGGCGGCTTCAGGATCGAGTGCGCTTCTTTGGACGGGCGCGGCCCTGCTGGTGCTTGCGGGCGGAGCGGGGTGGTGGGCGCTGCGGGAAGCGCCGCCGCCCGCGAAGGCCACGGAATTCGCCTCGAACAAGGATGCCGAAAAAGGCGCGCAAACCGCGCAGGCCGCAGTGCCTGCAACCCGCGCGCCGTTCCACGCCGTCTGGACCTTCGAGAAGGGCCTGCCCGGCGGCATGGAGATCGTCTACGGGCGCTGGAACACGGGCGAGGCCTACGATGGGCGGCACTTTCTCCTAACAAACTTCAACGAACTGACGCTCATCAAGTTGCCGATGAAGATCGAGGACCGCTTCTACCGAATCCGCTGCAAGATCTGGCCCAATCCGGAGGCGCCCAAAGCACGCACCATCGCGCACCTGACGGTCTATCCGACTCGCGGCCGCAAACTGACCGACTTCGACCTCTGGGCGAGTCAGGGCATGACAGGCACGGCCGAGACCGACGTCGAATATTGGGTGTTGGGCCGAGCGCTCGTCAACCGTATGAATGGTGAGTTGCGCTCGCTCGTCGTCTTCGATACGGAGGTCGTTTACGACGAATTCTTCCTGCGCGTGCGCAACTGGTGGGTGCGCGAGATCTCGGTCGACAGCGTGGAACCCGGCAGCGTGCCGCCCGAGATGAAGGACCTTGAAACCTTGAAGAAGAAGATCGGCGGCGAAGTGATGCGCAGTGAAGGCGCCGTCGAGTTGTTCGAGTTCCGGGATCCTCCTAAGCAGTAGATGAAGCGCATGTTTTGTGGCTGCGAGAACCGTGCGGCGCAAGGCGGGGAGAAGGTCCGTGCCCGAATAGATGAGACGAAAGGACTCGCGCGATGCTATCGAAAGTCCTCGGCGTGCGGATCTTCGACCTCGAAGCCTGCGGCGCCTGCAACCTCAGCTGTCCCTTCTGCCCGCGCGACCTGCTGCCGCCCACCGGCAACATGTCCCTGGCGACCTTCGCGAAGTTCCTCGACCATGTACCGCTTCGCGCCGGCGACAACCTGGCCTTCGTCGGCATCGGCGAGCCCACGATGAACCGCCGCCTGCCCGAGTTCCTGGCGCTCGCGAAGGCGCGCTACCCGCGCATCACGACGTGGATCACCAGCAACGGGACCTTTCTCAATGAGAAGGTCCTCCCGCCGCTGCTCGACGCGGGCCTGGACACGCTCGACGTGAGCTTCAACGGACTCGAGAAGGAAACCTACGAACGCCTGATGAAAGGCGCGCGTTTCGAAACGGTGCTTGCGAACCTGGAGTACGCCGCGCGCGAGGTCGCCCAACGCGGCCACGCCACGCGCCTGCAGGTGAATTTCATCGTCTCGAAGGAGAACGCACACAAAGAGGAATCGATCAAGGTTTTCTGGCGGACGCGCGGCATTCGCCACTTCCGCGTGCAACGCATGCACGACCGCAACGGCGATGCGAAAGTCGCCGGTATGACCCCGCAGGACGCGCCGGGCCTGCGCTGTTCGTCGTGCGCGATCTTCGACGTGACGACCTTCATCACATGGGAAGGCCACGTTATGCACTGCTGCCACGACATCCCCCGCAAATACCCGATCGCCGATATCAACGTGCACGACTGGGCCGAGATCGCGCGCCGCAAGGCCGAGATCCGCCGCACCGGTGCGTGGCCACAGATGTGCGGAAACTGCACCGACCCGCTGCGCCACGACATGCGCGAGAAGATCGATGCGATGATCCGCAGCGAGGTGCGCGAACGCATCGGCAGCGGCATGCGCTCCGCTGTGCGCAAGGTCCTGAAGTTCGCGAGGGCCGCGCAGTGAGCGCCTGGAAAGCCCTCTTTGCGGTCGAATCGCTCCGCCCTCGGGAGCGCAACCTGTTGCGAACAATAGGGTTATCGAATCCGGAAAATCCGGTTGTGGGGGCCCGGCCGCGGAACTCTCTCCTGATAGGATACGGGAGGTCGGACGTGCCGGTCGTTGCAGCCATACGCCGAACGGTCCTCGACGGAGCCGCCATGCCGAGCGACGCGCCCAGCACGCCCCCGCCCTCCGACGCCGAATTGCTCGGACGGATCGCGCGCCGCCAGGACCGCGAAGCCTTTGCCGAACTCTACGGGCGCTACGAACGCCCTGCGCATGGCCTGCTGCTGCACATCGTCCGCGACCCGGCGCGCGCCGAAGACGCGCTGCAGGAAGCCTTCCTCAACGTCTGGCGCCACGCCGGGACCCTGCGCGACGAGGCGAACGTGCGCGGCTGGCTCCTGCGCGTCGTTGCGCACGAAGGCCTGCGCGCGCTGCGCCAGCGCCGCCGCCAGGCGCGCCAGGTCGACCTCGACCGCGCCGGCCAAATGGAATCGAAAGCCGGGCCGGGCGAAGCGCGCGGCGACGCCGAGCTTTCCGCGGCGCTGCACCGCGAGATCGAGGGCCTCGACGCCGAGGCGCGCAGCCTGATCGCGCTCTACTACGGCGGCGGCCTGTCGCAGCGCGAGATCGGCGAGGCGCTGGACCTGACGCAGCAGGCCATCAGCAAGAAGATGTGCGACGCACTGGCGCACTTGCGGCGCGGGCTCGCGCAGGCCGGCTTCGCGGCGGCGCTGCCGCTGCTCGAGACCGGCGCCCTCGCGGATGCCATCTGCCAAGGGCACGCTCCCGGCCTGGCAAAGAAGATCCTCTACCGCGTGGACGAACTCTCCGAGGTCGCGGAAGCAAGCCGGCGCATGGCGGCGGCCAAGACCTGGGGCGCAGCGCCGTTCCTTGGCGCAGCGGTGCTGCTGCTGGCGGGCGCGGCGGGATGGTGGGCGTTGCGGGCGCCCGCCACAAAGGTTTCGCAGCCGAGGCCCACAACGCCGGCGCCCACTACGGCATCCCCCGCAATCGCGCCGGCGGCCAAGCGCACGTGGCGATGGGACTTCAACACGCCCGAATCGTTCGAGCACCTCCGCGTGGTGCAGGGGACGTATAACCTCCGACCCGACGGCGGCCTGGAGAACTCCGGCTGCCTGCACTTCCCAGACGGATACTCCGTTCTTGTCTTTGACGTGCCCACCGACCGGCTGCCCATTCGTGTCTCGTGCCAGCGCAAGGTGATGCCCGGCAGCAACCGCTTCAACGCGACCCTGGCGTGGACCCACCACGAGTACGTCGGCAACTTCGACGGTATCGGCGTCGCAGGGCCAGCCAACTTTAATCGCTGGGATCCGGCCACCTTTTTCATCACCGACCACTGGATCTGGACGGACTGTCCCCGGAACCAAGGCAACGGCTTCATGGCCGCGGTTCCGCAGCCGGGCGCAAAGCTAGCATTGATGTTCCAGGGTGGATGCCTGTTGGACGGCCTGTCCGTCGAAGAGATCGGATCGGACGAGCTTCCGGAAATCTCCTCCTACCTCAAGGCATTCGAGGAAATCACGCCTGCAAAGCGGGTGGGTTCGGTGGCGCTGCCGCGTTTCACGCCCATCGACCCAAAGCACCCGGTTCACATTACCTTCTATCCGAAAGGCACGCCGTTCTGGAATCTAAAGGCCGCAGCCGCGGCCGACGGCATCACGGACCACGAAGCAGGCTGCGAATCGGCCCCGGCACCCGCCGGGCCCTGACCGCAAGGGAAGTTCGAGGCGCTTTTCAGAGCCGTGCCAAAGCACGGCGAGGGGGGCACTCTTGTCTCACGGCGGACTCTTGCAGGCGGCGGGCATCGAAGCACCGGCTCGCGGCGCGAAGCCGGGCGCCCCGAAGATCCTCTTTGGGGGCGAAGCCGTCTCGCTCGCGCACGTCGGCCGGCCCGCGATCCTGGCGCGCTGGGCGCGGGAGGCGGGCTACGGCGCCGCGTTCGCGTGCGGCGCGCGCTACGCGGAGGTCGCGCGCGGCGAGGGCCTGGAGCCGATTTCGCTTGAGGCCATCGCGCCCGAAGCCTTCTACGGGCGCCTGGAGACCGGAAAGTTCTTCTATACGCAAAGCGAACTGCTTGGGTATGTCGAGGCCGAACGCGCGCTGCTGCGCCGGCTGCGCCCCGCACTGGTCGTCGCCGACTTCCGGCTCTCGCTGGCCGTCTCCTGCGAACTGGAAGGCATCCCGCTGCTGTCGGTCACGCAGGCGCACTGGAGCCCCGCGGCGGCCGACGGCGTGCCGGCGCCGCTGCACTGGCCTTCGCGCCACGTGCCGCGCGCGCTGCGCCACGCGCTATTCGCCTGCGGACGGGCCGTCGCGTACCGCACCTTCGCCGCGCCACTGGACGCCGTGCGCAAGGCATATGGCCTGCGCCCGCGCCGCGACTTCCGCCTGCACTATACGGCCGGCGCGCACTGCGCGTACCTGGACCTGCCGGCCTTTGGTACGCCGCGCCGCCTGCCGCGCGGGCACTTCTACCTCGGGCCGCTCTACTGGGCACCGCGCGGCTCTTCGCCTGCAAGCGAAGTCGAAACGGACCGCCCGCTGGCCTACGTCTCGATGGGCAGCAGCGGCGACGAAGGCCTGCTGCCCGCCGTGCTGAAGGCCCTCGACGCGCAAGGCTTCGCCGCCGCGGTCACCGGCGCTTGCAGGCATCGCGTGCAGGCGCCGAATGCGCGGTTCCTGGGCACCGTGGATCCGTCGGCGGTGCTGGCGCGCGCGGCGCTTTGCATCTGCCATGCGGGGCACGGGACGGTCTACCAGAGCCTTGCGGCAGGCGTGCCGGTGCTGTGCCTGCCTTCGAACCCTGACCAGGGCCTGGTCGCGCGCTGCGCCGAACGCTGCGGGGCCGGCGCGCGCCTGGACGCCGATCGCTGCACGCCGGCGCGGCTACAGGCCGCAGTCCGCGCGGCGGCTTCGCCACCATGCCGAGACGCGGCGCGGGGGCTGGGGGATGCGATTCGCCGCTGGGACACGCGCGCGCGTTGGATCGAGTGGTTGAAGGACACGCTGCCGCTGCCCGCCAGACCCATCGAGGCCGTGGACCGCGCCGAAGCGCTGGCGGCGAACTGATTGGCCATGAAAACGCCCCGGCGCTGTCTGCGCCGGGGCGTCTCGCCCGCCTTTGGGTTCGGAGTCCCGCCTATCGCTTGACGGTCACGTCCACCGTTGCGGTGTCGCTGTCGACGCCGTCGCTGACCGTCACGCGCAGGCGATAGGTGCCCGCCTTCGAGAAGATCGCCTTCCTCGACGAGCCCGAGGTGCTACCGGAGAAGGTGACGGTGCCGGGGCCTTTGTCCACGCTCCACAGGTACGAGAGCGCCTCGGGACCTTCGTCGCTGTCGACGGCGATGGCGTCAACCGTGGTGGCCACATTTACCTTGACCGGGTTGGGATTGGCCCACGGTCCGGAGACAATCTCCGGCGCACTGTTGTCCTGCTGGCTCGCCGCCGTGCCCTGGAAGTCCTTGCCGCTGACGTTCGCGCTGACGGTCACCGGGTTGGTGAAGTTGCTCGGCGAGAACGTGTAGCCGGCCAGCGAAGCCGTTAGCGTGTAGGTGCCGGCGGGGACGTTGGAGATCGAGTACGTCCACTTGGCGTTCTTGCCCTTGCCGGTGAGCTTGCTGGTCGTCGCGCGCACGCCGTCGCTGACCGTGACGGCCTGGCTGACGCCGTAGATGGTGCCGGAGATGGTGAAGCTGTTCGAGCTGCTGGTGGCGAAGTTCATGTTGGTGAGGCTGCTGTTGACGGTGACGGGGTTGCTCCAGCCGCTGGGTACCAGGGTCGTGCCGCTGAGCGTGGCCGTCAGGGTATAGGTCCCCTGCGGGACGTTGGAGAGCGTGTAGAGCCACTTCACGTTCTTGCCGCTGCCGGATTGGTAGCTGCTGGTGGAGCGCGTGCCGTCGCTGACGACCACCGACTGCGTGACGCCGGAGATGGTGCCCGAGATGCTGTACACGGGCGCGACGAAGTTGCGGCCGGTCAGGTTCGCGCCGCTGACTGTGATGGGATTGCTCCAGCCGCTGGGATTGTAGTTGATGCCGTTCTTGGACGCCGTCAGCGTGTACGAGCCGTTCGTAACGCCGCTGATGGTATAGGAGCCGGTGCTGCCGGTCAGGACCGAGCGCGTGCCGTCGCTGACGGTGACGCCCGAGACGCCCGCGCCGGCCGCCGTGACGGCGCCGCTGATCGAGTACGTCTGGATGTTGGCGTTGAAGTTCACGCCCACCGCGTCGGGGCCGACCACGACGGGATTGGTGAATCCGCTGGCGCTGAAGGTGTAGCCGTATTTGACCGCGGCGACGGTGTAGCTGCCGGCAGCCAGCCCGGCCAGCGTGTAGGTGCCGTCGCTGTCGGTCCAGGTGTACTTGCTGGTGGAGACGTACACGCGCGCGCCTTCCAGGGGCGCGCCGCCGCTGAGGACCTGCCCGCTGATGCGGAAGGTGCCCGGCGCGCCGACGGTGACGATCACGCTGTCGCTGGCGACGCCGCCCTTCATGTCGGAGACCGTGCAGCGGACCATGTACTCACCGGCCGCGGTGTAGGTCTTGCTCGCGCTGGTGCCCGCCGCGCCGATGCCGTTGTCGTTGAAGTCCCAGCGGTAGACCAGGCTGTCGCCGTCGGCGTCGCTCGCCGAGCAGGTAAAGTTAACGGCCGTGCCCGCAGCGACGGAGGTCGCGCTGGCGCCGACCGTGGCCGTGGGGGCGCGGTTACCGGAGAAGGTCCCGATGTTGACCGCCACGTCGATGTACTCGGGCGCCGTTGCGTTCACGGCCATGGGCGTGATGTGGATGCCGGCGTCCTTGTCCGAGAAAGTGCGCGCGACGACGACGGCCGCGTCGGTCTTTCCGTTGCTCGTGCCGGGCGTGGTATCCAGCAGGTGGCTGCCGCTGTTGCTGCTAGCCCAGGGGTCCCAGTGCAGGTCGACGCCGTTCTGAAGGAAGCTGTTGCCGATGCGGCGGCGGTAATCGAGCCAGTAGTCGCGGTCGCTGTCCTTGCGCACCTTCAGCGCGTAGATGGACGACGCATCGAGCATCGGCTGGTCGAAGCGGTAGATGCGGTAGGTGCCGCTGGCGGTGATCGTCGAGACGTTCGCGGTCGGCAGCCAGCCCAGGCGGTTCTTTTCGTAGGCGTTGTAGTGGTTGTTGATGCCGCCGCCGCTGGAGCCCATCACGTCGTACGAATCGCCGTATTCGCTGTTGCTGCCCGGGCCGATCACGCTGTCGCCGGTGGCGGACCAGAAGTTCGCGTGCCACAGCCCGAAGTTGTGCCCGAGTTCGTGGCACAGAGTGCCGTAGCTGCTGCTCTTCATCCAGCAGCCGCGCGCGCCCACGTAGGCCATGCCGCCGTAGCTGCCGCCGGCGCCCTGGAAGCGCACGCAGTCCAGGTCGTAGTTTGTGTAGTTGTAGCCCGCCGCCGAGGCCACGGCGCGCGCGTCGGCCAGGATCGCCATGTCACCCGCGCTGCCGGCGTAATAGGCCTTGTTCTGCGGCATGGTCAGGAGCGGCGTGATCGTCGGCGCCAGGCTGGTCTTGCCGTACGAGAACTCCTGGAACAGTGCGATGGAGCTGTTGAACATCGACGTGCAGCTGGATTCCGTCTGCGGATCCGTCAGGTCGTCGGGGTAGTTGACGCGGATGTACAGCACCGTCTTGGTGCCTTCGGTCCAGGCCGACTGCGCCAGCGAGCCGTCGCCGGGCGTGCTGCCTTCCTGGGCGGTCAGTTCGCCTTCCAGGGTGATGATGTGCCCGCCGCTGCAGAGGAAGTAGATCTGCCCGCCCGCTTCCACCGCCACGTCGCGGCTGGCCACGCCCGAAACCGGACAGCGTTCGTCGGGGTTCGCCACCGGCAGGCGCGGATCGGGGACCTCGCCCGGCTCCAGCACGCGCAGCGAGCTGGGGTGGAGGGCCATCTGGCCGCCGACGGCGATGCCGTGCATCGCGATGTTGTATTTCGTCGTCTGCTCCAGGCGCCGGCCCCAGGTGTGCGCGGTGTAGGACTTGCCGAGCAGTACGACCTTGCGCAGCACGGGCGGCGTGTCGGCGCCGGTGGACAGCGCGGCCAGGCACAGGAAATCGCCGCGTCCGTTGACGCGCTCCTCCAGCTTCCCGCGCACCGCGGCCGGAAGCTGGGCGACGGTGGTCATCGGCACCGCGCGCGCGTAAGCCAATTCGGGATCGCGCTGGATCAGGCGCGCCATCGCGTCGAGGCGGTGCGCGGCAGCCTGCACGCCGCGCTGTTCGAGCTTCGCCTTCTCGGGCACGGGCGCGGCGAGGTACTCGCCGGACCAGGCCTCGAACGCCGCAAAGGCGGCCTCGTCGTCCTTCGGCGCGGCGGCGGGCAGTTCGCTGGCCTGCGCCGAACCCTGCGAGACCAGCACGGGTGCCAGCGCGGCAGTCTTGACGATGCGGGCGGGAGGCGCCTTGGGCGCTGGGCTAAGCACCAGGCAGGCCATGCCGAGCAGCAGGAAGGTCAGGAGCGCCAAGGCTCCCGCCAGCGCACGTCGCTGGGGATGGGCGTTGGCGGCGGAGCGGACACCTTCCGAATCGGCAGGCCTGGTCACCATAGGCAAATTCCTCCCAAAGGGTTGCACGAGAAATGTGCGATGAGCAGCACATGTGACAGCATGCGGATCTATTGTGGTAGGAACCCGAAGTTAAGCCTTGGAAGACAGCCCAATCCAAGGGCTTTGCGGATCAAGGTTTCCTAGAGATTGCACCAGTGCACGGCATTTGGCGCTTAATTAACATAAGGCGTAAAGATTATTGATATTTTGGAAAGAAAGCCCCAGGACTCCATTTAGGGGGCGGTGAGAAGGGGGCAGTGCACACGTGCATTCCAACCGCACCACGCCTCCTCACTTCCCGGGCATGGCGCGTTGGCCGGAGCGCGCTTCAGCGCTGGCTTTCGGAGATCAACTTGGCGACGAACTTGGCGAAGTTGCACAGGCACTGCTTGCCGCCTTCGATCGCGCCGAAGTTTTTTACGACATGCTCGCGGGCTTTGGCAGAGGGGAGGAGCAGGCGCAGGGTCACGCGCGTACGGTCCTTGCCCAGGTCCTCGAAGATCCAGGTTGAATTGAATTTCGGGGACGCGTCCTTCTCGCCGCCGTAAGTGTCGAAGACGATGCATTCGGGCTCGACGACCTCCTTGAAGACGCACGCATTCGGGTAGCGCTTGCCGTCCGGACCGAACATGTCGAAGACCCACTCGCCGCCGACGCACACGTCCATAGTATCGATCTCGATTCGGAAGCCGTCCGGACCCCACCACTGCGCGACCAGTTCCGGCGTAGTCCACGCCACCCAGACCAGTTCGCGCGGCGCGTCGAACTCGCGCATGATCACGATCTCGCGGTCCGAGGCCTTGATCTCCACCGAAGCGTTGACGTCCATCGTCGTTCCGCTCCTTTGGTTGAGGGCGTCGTCCAGCTTGTCAAACGAACTGCTCCACCCGCCGTTCGCGCTCTCGAACATCGACTCCGGAATGCCCTCATGCCGGAGCGTCATCTTCGTCCTGCCGCCCTTCGCCGCGAAGCCCACCGCCACGCGCAAGTCCGTGCCGAAGCCTTCCGGCATGCCGTAGTGCGACGCCGGCACGACGTTGCCTTTTTCGTCGCAGAAGGCGCTGGAGTAGACGATGCGTTGGTGCTTCACGATCTCCAGGTACACGCCCGTGCTCCAGATCTCGCTGTCGGGCCCGCGCATGCACAGCAGGATCCGGCCGCCGACGCGGAAGTCCAACTCGCAGACGGGGAGGGTGAAACCCCGCGGTCCCCACCAGCGCTCCAGGTGCGCAGCTTCGCTCCACGCGCGCCAGACCAGCTCCACCGGCGCCTCGAAGTCCCGCTCGATGACCAGCGCCGCGCGTGCGGGCGCATTCTTTTTGCCTGCGTTGCCCATAGCGGGTTCCTTTATGGTTTGCCGCGTCTGCGGCCCTGGGAAACCTTCGCCTTCGCCTGCGCCTTCATCTCGTCCAGCAGCGCGTCGAGTTTCTTGAAGCGGCCTTCCCAGAACTGACGGTACTCCTCCAGCCAGTCGCGGGCGAGTTCCAGCGGGCGGGCTTCGAGCCGGCACGGGCGGCGCTGCGCGTCGCGCCCGCGCGAGACCATGCCCGCGCGTTCGAGCACCTTCAGGTGCTTGCTGATGGCCGGCTGCGACATGGCGAAGGGCTCGGCCAACTCCATCACCGAAGCCGGCCCAGAGGCCAGGCGCGCCAGGATCGCGCGGCGCGTGGGATCGGCCAACGCGGCGAAGGTCGCGTCGAGGCGTTCGGGTTCCGCCGGAAGATAACCTTTTGGTTTCATAACCAAAAGGTTATTATATGACCAAGCGCGCGTCAAGGCCAAAGACCGGAAAAACAAGACGCGATCCCGAATGAAACAAGCCGCCCCGGCGGTTTGGCGCGCCGGGGCGGGAGACAGCACGGAAAGGGTCCTGTAGGTTCAGAAGTCTTCCTTTTCCTGGTTCACCGTCTTTTCTTTGACCGTTCCGCGCTGCCAGTTGGCAATCGCCGTGTAACGGTAGTAGATTTCCATGCTCTGCGTCGCGAGCGCCGTCGCGCCGGTCCGGCCCCACTTGAAGCCGGGTGATTCGCTGACCGGCCAGGAGCCGGCCTCCGCGCCCTCCTGGACCTGGTGCGGCAACAGCGCATCGCGAAGCGCCGTGTTCCAGTCCTTCCACGCCGCGCCGCCTTGAATGAACGCGAGCAGCGTGCCGCGGTACCAGTCGACGATCTCATCGCTCAGGCCGTCCTTCGGCCACGCCGGCGCGGCGGCCTTCGCCGCGCCCGTCTTGATGCCCAGTTTGGCGAGTTCTGGGTCGTCCAGCCGCCCATTCAAAACGAGGTAACGGTTGGCCTTCGCCACTCCGTCCAACGAAACGCCCCAATTCTCGATCAGCGCGTTCGCCACGGCAACGCCCAAGTACGCGGACTGCGAGGTGCGCTTCGGATCCGCGGTGTACGCGGCAAGTGCCTTCGCGGCACGCTCCAGGACGGTGGGGTTGACTGGAAACTCGGATACCTTTGCCGTGTGGATCGCGAAGACCGCCCAGACCGTCGGATCCCATGTGCCTTCGTCGCGCTTGTCGTTCGCCGACATCGCCCAGCCGCCGTCGGCGCACTGACGGCCGGCCAGTTCATCGAGCGCCGCCTGCGCTTCGTCCTTGTACGTCGTGGCGACCATGCCGTGTACCTCGCTCAGCGCCAGCGCGCGCAGCGCGGCCTGCGTGTTGTCGGCCGAGGGATTTGCGACGAGCCAGTCGCAGGCGCCCTTGACGTTCCCTTTGTACCTTCCGGTCCTCGGCGTGTGGCCGGCGCCAAGCCAGGCCATAGCAGCCAGTGCCGTCACCGCCACGTCCTGGCTCTCCAGGCCGCCATGCTTCGCACTGTCGAAGTGACCGTCTTTCTCCTGAACCTTCGCCAGCCATTCGATGCTAGAGATGTGCGCCGCCTCTGAGGAGCGCCTGGCCGCGTCCTTCCCGCCCGTGGTGGTTTCCTGGGCAGTCGCATCCTCAGGTTTCTTGCTTTCGTTTTCGCCGGCGACGGAGGGCACCTTCGGCGGCACCACCGTGTTCGCTTCGGGCGCCGAAGTCTTGCGGAAGACGCCGGCGCCGGCGGCCAGCAGCAGGGCCGCAGCTAGGCAGGCCGCAACGGTGATCCATCCACCTAAGCCGAAGGCCGACTCACGTTCGCGCGGCGCGAACACGTTGAGGGTTGCGGGTTTCGGGTTGCTCATGGATTCGAGTTCCTTGTTCGTTGAAGGGGTGGGGGCGGCCGCCGGCACACCGGCCTGCGCCAGCTTCGCGCGGAGGGCCGCCAGTTCGCCGGGTGTGGCGTCCGCGCCGGAGCAACTCTGCTCCAGCGCCGCAGCCAGGCGCGCCTCGTTCAGGTCCTTATCCATCTCGTTGCGTTCGCTGTTCATCGTTCACCGTCCTTTGCGCCGTCCGCCTGCTCCATGCACGCCAGCAGCGCTTCGCGCAGGGCCCTGCGCGCGCGCGCCAGCGCGGACATCACCGCCGCCTCGCTCTTGCCGTGCACGGCCGCGAGGTCCTTCACCGAACGCCGCCGCACGTACTTGTCGAGCAGCAGGGTTTGGGTGTTCGCATCCAAACTGGTCAGTACCTCGCCGAGCACCTGCTTGAGGCACTCGCTCAGGGGCGCTTCGCTTCCGGAAGGTTCGTCGTCGCGCAGCAGCGCTTCGAAGCGTTCACGTTCGTTTGAATCGAGATCGGAGAACCGCACTTCGCGCGCGCGGCCGCGCGCGCGGTGGAAGTCGGCGAGTTTTCGGCGCGCGATGCCGTACAGGAACGGCGCCTCCTCCTGCTTCGGCGGGCACGGACCCTGCCACAGCGCGAGGAAGATCTCGCCGGTCAGTTCGCCCGCTGCCGCGCGGTCGAGCCCGCATCGGAAGTAACAGTAGCGGTGCATCGCCGCGACGTGGGCTTCGTACAGCGCCTCGAATCGCGCCGGCGTCCACGCGCCGGAACGTCTACCGGCGGCATGCGGTGAAGCTTCGGCGTCGCGTCGGTCGGCTTCGGTCATCAGGGCTTCCATGCCTTTTCATTCGCGCGCGGCGCGGATTCTGTCGCGGAAATCCAGATTATAAGGAGGCGTCCGGCGCGCTATGCACGCCGGGCAGCTCTAGGCGCAATGATATGACAATTTGTTGAATGGTAACAAATTAGGTCAAAGTGACCGTTGCGCGACGTGCACGGCTACTTGCAGCGCTTGGCCAGGATCGCGGCGACGATGTCCAGGCCGCGGTCGGCCTCCGCCATCGTGAGGCACAGCGGCGGGCAGAAGCGCAGCACGGACTCGCCGCTGCCCAGCAGCACCAGGCCCTTGTAGAAGCAGTCGTCGACGACGGCGTCGCGCAGCTTCTTGTCGAAGGCGCGTTCCTTCTTGCTCGTGATGAACTCGACGCCGACCATCAGGCCCTGCCCGCGCACGTCGCCGATGCGGTCGGGGTACTGGCGCTGCATCTCCTTCAGGCGCTTGATCATGTGCGCGCCGACGGAGGCCGCGTTCTTCATGTAGCCCTTCTCGATCAGCTCGATGCTGGCCAGCGCCGCGCGGCAGCTGACCGGGTTGCCGCCGAAGGTGCTGCCGTGCGCGCCCTGCAGCCAGTCCATGACCTCAGCCTTGGCGACCATCGCGCCCAGGGGCAGACCGCTGGCTATCCCCTTGGCCAGGCAGAGGATATCGGGCTCGACGCCTGCGTGTTCGATGGCGAACATCTTGCCCGTGCGGCCGAAGCCGGTCTGGATCTCGTCGGCGATCATCAGGATGCCGTGGCGGTCGCAGAGGTCGCGGATCGCCTTGAGGTAGCCTTCGGGCGGCACGACGTAGCCGCCTTCGCCCTGGATGGGCTCGACGAAGATGCCGGCGACTTCGTTGGGCGGCACGTTGGCCTTGAAAAGCGTTGACTCGATTACACTTACGCATTCGATCTGGCAGCTGGGATGCGTGAGGTGGTACGGACAGCGGAAGCAGTAACCGTACGGGACGTGGTGGATCTCGGGGATCAGCGGCGCGAAGCGCGCGCGCTGCGTAATCTTCGACGCCGTAAGGCTTAACGCGCCCAGCGTGCGCCCGTGGAAGCCGCCCAGGAAACTGATCACGCGCTGGCGGCCGGTGTGGTAGCGCGCGAGCTTGAACGCCGCCTCGACGGACTCCGCGCCGCTGTTGGTGAAGAAGACGCGCTTGGGCGACTTGCCGGGCGCGATCTTGCAAAGCTTTTCCGCCAAACGGGCTTGCGGCTCGTTGAAGTAGTCGCTGCCGCACATATGCAGCAGCTTGCCGGCCTGGTCGCGGATCGCCTCGACGACCGCGGGGTGGCAGTGGCCCGTCGCGCAGACGGCGATGCCGGCGGTGAAGTCAAGGAAGAGGTTGCCGTCCATGTCCTCGATCGTCGCGCCGTGCGCCTGCTTCACCGCCAGCGGGATGTAGCGTGTGTAGCACGAGGAACTGTATTTCTGGTCGCGGTCAATGATGGCCTTCGACTTCGGACCGGGGAGTTTCGTGACCAGCTGCGGCGCGACGCCGTCTTCGGCAGCGGCGGCCTTCGGCGCGGCAGTGCGGGAGGCGCGGGTCTTTTTGCGGGTCTTGGCGGTAGCTTTGGGCATCGAAGGGCTCCTGAATGCGCGAAACGCGGGCACTGTATCCGCTTCCGGCGGGCCGCGTCCAGTGCACGAAAGGGCTCGGGGGCAGGGTACAAGATTTTCATAACTTAAGCTGTATTAGCTAGTTACAAAATTGACTCCCCATTTCCCCGCCGCTCTGGTATGCTCATGAGTTCTTCGCTGCACGTGAGTCGCGTGCGGCGGCCTCACCCGGGCTCTATCAAGGTTCCGGGACGAGCGGTGGGCCTATCAGGGCCCGGGAGGACTAGCGATGCTCTGTCTGACGTTCCTTGGTGTCGGTTCCGCCTTCGCCAAACGAAATTTCAACTCCAACGCGCTCTTCGAATACTGGGCCAAGCCTTGGAAGGGCAAGGTCCCGAACAAGAAGCCCGACGACACGATGCTCGTCGACTTCGGCGCCACCGGCCCGGCGGCGTTCTACAAGCTGAAGGAAGAGCCCGGCTACGAGTACCTCAAGTCGCCCGGCGGGACGAACTACTACCCCGCGATCCGGCGCGTCTTCATCACGCACCAGCACGCCGACCACATCGGCGGACTGGAAGAGATGGCGCTGATGAACACCTTCTTCTACAAGGACCCCAAGAGCGGCAAGCCGTTCAAAGCCGAACTGATCAGCACGATCAACATCCTCGTGAACCTGTGGGACCATTCGCTGAAGGGCGGCCTGAACACGATCCAGCACCGCTACAGCCTGCTGCAGGACTACTTCTTCATCCGCGCGCTGAGCCCCAGCAACAACCACTTCTCGATCGGGCCGTACAATTTCGAGATCTTCGCGACCGACCACATCATGATCGAGCGCAAGTACGACTGGCCCAGCTACGGGCTGTTCGTGAAGCACGAGAAGACCGGGCGCAGCATCTTCTACAGCGGCGACACGCGCTTCGACTACCCGGCGTACTCGCGCATGATGGAGGCCGCGGACCAGTGCTTCCACGACTGCCAGTTCTTCGACCAGGACGACGCCGTGCACGCGACGCTGAACGAACTGCGCACCATGCCCGACGCCATCAAGAAGAAGACGCTGCTCTACCATTACGGCGACAACTACGACGACCCCGCCTTCAAGCCCGCCCTCGGCGAATTCAAGGGCCTGACGCAGCCTCACGAGCGCTACGTACTCTTCGACGGCGAGTAACTTCCAGTAACTGCAGAGAAAGCTGAGGATACAGAAAACGGATGGGGAAGCAGCGGCCTCTAACCAGTCAGTTCAATTTCTTCCTGATGCCGGAAGAAACCAATCGGTTTCTTAAAGAATTCTCAGTGGATGGGATCTCGGTCTTTGAAGACAGGTCCGAAACAAACACTCCTAAAGCAGTCGAAGACATCGAGAAATCCTGGCACATGAAATTTTGTCCCAGTGAACTTGTGCCGAATATTATAATGCATCGTGCTGGCGAGTTATTTTTCATAGACCGCTCCGTATCCCCTGTGATTGAGTATTCGGGCTGCACCTTGAGTCAAGATAAGCTGTATCGGGGACGGATTCGTGTCGAAACGGGTTATGACGGCCGGGATGGCTGGGTATCGTACCCAGACTCTCTTTTTGAACTGTATGACTCGATGAGAAAATTTCTAAGGCGAAGATTTCTCACGAGAGACAAACAACTTCTTGGCGGGTATCTTAGCAAAGGAACCGTGAAACATGTCGAGGCCGGTGGGAAGATTTCTCAATTCTAAGCGCCTTCACTTCGCATTCTTAATTCGTTCGAACTTCTGGCGCCGTGCGACCATATCCTTGCAGGTCTCCGCGAGCTTCGGGTACTTCTTCACGATCGCCTCGCAGCGCTTGTACATCGCCTCGGGCTTCTCGTAGGGGAACCAGCCCTTGGGCGTCAGCGCCCACGCGACCTTGCGCGCGTCGTCGCTTTCCAGCCAGCCTTCCAGCACCTTGGTCAGCGCCGCGCCGCCGTCCTCGGCTTCCCACGCCAGCAAATCGAAAAGCGACCCCACGCGCCAGGGTTCGATCTTGGCGTCCACGTTCTTGTAGACGACTTCGGCCAGATCTTTTCCTTCGTTGGCCTCAACGAACTTCACCACCATCTCCATGGTCTCGTCGGAGACCTCCATGGAGTCCCACGGTTCGATCTCGGCTAGGAGTTTCTCGAGAAGCAGCTTGTTGCTCATGCCCGGATTTTAAAGGATGGCCGCGATCAATCCATACGCATTTGGGATGTCGAGGCGTTTCAGGGGCTCAGGCCGAGGATGTGATCCCACGTGTGCAATTCCAGGCCCGCGACGTAGCAGCTGTGGAAGCGTTCGAGCGGGATCTGGTCCCACACCGGCACGGTCTCGACGAGTTCCCTCGGCAGGCCCTGCAGGATCTCGGCGTAGGCGTGCTCGAGCAGCCGGTACCCGGACGTCGGCGACTTCGCGAACGGCGCGTGCGCCTTCACCAGGCCCTGCGCGACCATCTCGCGCTCGAGCGTCTCGGCGAACCTGTCGAGCAGTTCGAGCTTGCGCGCCCAACTCGCGTCCGGAGCAACGGCTTCGTCCACCACGCGCTTCACCTCCGCGCCCAGCTTGGGCAGGCGCGGCAGGAACGACATCGTCCATTTGTCATACGGGCAGTACTGCTTCTCGAGCAGGAAGGCCAGATGCACGCCCCAGCGCAGGGCCTTGCCGAAGGCCACCGCGGAGTAGTAGCCGTTCTCGCGCAGGATCGCGCGCTTCAAGGCGTACGTGCCCATGCCGGAGAAGTAGCGGCACCAATGCGCGATGCGCCGGCGCCGCACGGGCTCGGGGTAGTAGCCGCTGAGCGTCTTGCGGATCGCGCTGAAGCTCCCCGACGCGTCGAGCCAGACCTCGCCGTTGACGACGTGAATGATGTCCTCTTCGGGGATCTGCAGCCACTCGGCGTCGCGGCGCGGCGGGTGGTCGATGCCGATGGTGCGCGAGAGGAACCCCGTGATCCCGTCGAAGGCGACGCCCGCGCCCTTCACATGCCCTTCGCGCAGCGCGTGGCCGCGCCAGGACGCGGGGAGTTCCTTCGCCAGGCGTACGCCGATCTCAGGACACTTGGTTTTCAGTAGTTCGTCGGGCGCCAGCGCGTCGATGCGCAGGCCCCAGTGATGGTCGCGGGAGTACTCGTCGTCGAGCCCCAGTGCCTCGGAGCCGTAGCCGAAGAGCCCGAAGGCGCAGGCGGCGGTCTCGTCGGGGAAGTGCTTCTCGAGCAGCGGGCGCACGACCTCGCCGAAGAAGGCGCGGCTGAGCGCGACGATATTCTCGCCCTTTTCGCTCACGGCTGTACCTCCGAATGTGCTTCTGGATATTGAGGCAGGAGGTAATTGTAGGGCGGGGGGCGGCGAAACGCATCTGCAAACAGCGCGTCAGGCGGGCTTGAGGTCCTCGCGCAGGCGGTCGATCTCTATCGAATTATTCTGCGGATACGGATCCGGCATGGGCACCTCCGCCCCCGGCCGGCATGTTGGGCAAAGGGCGCGGGGTCTTTCGATAATCCCGCAGTCAGCGCCTATTTTGAGTTAACCAGGCCTCAACCGACTCGCATGGCGTCTCGTTCACCACGTTCTTTCGAATCCTCTCCTGCGCACGCTTGATCGAGTTAGAGACCATGTTCGATTCCATCGGCTGGTCCGGTTTTGAGTTACTTCTCAAGAATTCGACCACCGAGTCTTTGATAAATATCCGCAATACCGTGTCGTCCAGCGAGAGGTGGAATTCGACCTCGCATTCGAGGGGCAAGCGCCGCGCGCCCACAACTAAGGCGTCGTCGGCGTCGCGAAGCGGGAACCGCTCGATGCCCAGCACTATGCCGCGGCCGGTCTTCGGCGCGTTGTCTTCGGGCCACGTCTGCAGCAAGGCCGCGTCCACGGCACAGACCTGGGCCTTGTCCGGATCCGGAGCCAAGTTCAGGAACGCGCGCAGGTCTTCAACGCTTTGGGGATTCGGTAGGCTGCGGAAGAACTCGTGGCAGCCCGCCAGTTCCAGCATCGTGGCGCGAAAGTGCGCGGCCAGCAGCACCTTCTGGCCAGCGTACTGGTTCATCCGGCGGAGCAGGCCGCCGTACTTTCCCGCCTTCGAAAACCAGATGACATCGGGCCGCGATCCCGGCGCGCCGTCCAGCCCGAAGAGTCTGCCGAAGAAACCCATGCCCTACCGGCTCCGGCCCCTGACGCCCGTCGGCTACTGCAGTTCGATCAGGTACAACTCCTCGACGCGCGCGGCCTGGCGCAGGCGTTCGATGACTTCGCCGGGCGGCGGGTCGTCCAGCGTCAGCGCGACGACGGCCTGCCCGCGCTTCTCGCGGCGACCAACGGCCATGTTCGCGATGTTGATGTCGGCCTCTCCGAGGATCGTGCCGAACTTGCCGACCATGCCGGGGCGGTCCGGGTAGAACATGATCAGGTGGTGCCGCTCGGGCTTGAGGTCGATGTCGAAGTCGTCGATCTTCACGATGCGCGGTTCGCGCCCGTCGAAGCAGGTACCCGAGAGCGTGTGCTCGCCGTCGGCGGTCTCGGCGGCCACGACGAGCAGGCTCGCGTAGTCGCGTTCGGTCTCGGACTTGCGCTCGAGCAACTCGATGCCGCGGGTCTCGGCCAGCACCGGCGCGTTAACGAGCGTGACGGGTTCGCCGGTGGTGCGCGCCAGCAGGCCCTTCAGCGCGCTGAGGCTCAGCTGCTTGGTCTCTTCCTTCGCCAGGCGCCCATAGCAGCCGACCTTCAGGGTCCGCACGGGCTGTTTGACCATCTGCGCGCCCAGGCGCCCGAGCATCTCGGCCAGGCGCGCGTACGGCGCGATCTTGGGGTCGAGCGTCACGCTGAGGTTCACGGCGTTGCGGATGGTGCCGTTCTTGAAGAAGTCCACGAACTGCCGCGCGATGTCCTCCGCGACGCGCTCCTGCGCCTCGGCGGTGCTCGCGCCCAGGTGCGGGGTCAGCACGATGTTGGGGGCCTTCAGGAGGGGGCTCTCCGGGTCGATGGGCTCGCTGGTGAAGACGTCCAGCCCGGCGCCGGCGATGACCCTCTCGTTCAGGGCCTCGGCCAGCGCGGCCTCGTCGACGATGCCGCCGCGGGCGGCATTGACGATGCGTGCGGTCTTTTTCATCTTGCGCAGTTGTTCGCGCCCGATCATGCCCTTGGTCTCGGGCGTCAGCGGGCTGTGGATGGTGATGAAGTCGGCCTGGGCGAGCATCTCGTCGAGGGTGACCTTGGTGACGCCCAGTTCCTCGGCCTTGCGTTCGGTCAGGTACGGGTCGAAGGCGATCACGTTCATGCCCAGGGCCTTGGCCGTGCGGCAGACGATGGCGCCGACCTTGCCCATGCCTGAGATGCCCAGGGTCTTCTCGCTGAACTCGACGCCCGTCAAGCCCTTCTTGGACCAGCGCCCGGCCTTCATCTCCTGGTCGGCGCGCGGGATGTTGCGCGCGACGGCGAAGAGCAGCCCGATGGCGTGTTCGGCCGCGGAGGTGATGTTCCCCAGCGGCGTGTTCTGGACCACGATGCCCAGGCGCGTGGCGGCCTTCAGGTCAATGTTGTCGACGCCCACGCCGGCACGGCCAACGACCTGGAGCTTCTTGCCCGCTTCCAGGATCTTGGGCGTGACGGTGGTGGCCGAGCGCACGATCAGGCCGTCGTACTCGCCGATGATGGCGACGATCTCGTCTTCCTTCAGGCCGGTCTTGGCGTCGGCCTGCAGGCCGTTGTCGCGGAGGATGGCCATGCCTTGGTCGTTGAGCTGGTCGGCGATCAGGATCCTGGCCTGGGCGACGGGGCTCATGCGCCCGCTGGCGGTCATGCTGCTCACGGTTTCATCTCCTTCGGTTTCAAAAGGCGGTAGGCGTAAAAGGGCAAATCAAACGCAGAGTGTAGGCTATCTGAGCGAAAGTTTCCCAGCAAGCGCCGGAGGTTAGTACGGGCGCTCGAACTGCAGGCGCTTGAGGTGCTCGGCGGCGGCCTGCCCGACGGGGCCTTCCGAATCCAGCGCCAGGGCGGAGAGCAGGTCTTCCTTGGCCAGGGCCATTTCCTTGCGTTTCATGCGGCGTTCGGCGCGGATCACCAGCGGCACGGGGTCGGCAGGGCTGAGGTGGACCAGCACCGTGGCGACACGTTCGGCCTCTAGGGCCTTGCGGTCGCGGTCGAAGACCAGGAGCAGGTTGTTGCACATCCGCACCAGAATCTCGCGAGTGGGCACCGGCTGCAGGTGGACCTCAGGGTCGAAGTCGTGCCCGCGCGCTTCGACGAACTTGCGGCAGTCGTCCATGTCCAGCGGGCGCGCGCCGTGGAACGGGTCCAGGTAGACGAAGCCGTGCCCCTGGTCCGAGGTCACCTCCACGCGCGCGATGAAGTGGTACGGCAGCCCGATGCCCTCGGCGTTCAGGCCCAGCCGCCGCGCCAGCGCCACGAAGAGCACCGACAGCGAGATCGGCAGGCCCGTGCGGCGCTTCAGCACGTCGGGCAGCCAGCTGTTGCGCGCGTCGTAGTAGTCGTCCTCGTTGCCGCGGAAGCCCTGGCGGCGCCAGAACTCCCCGAGCCGGAAGACCACGTTCAGCGCCTGGTCGCGGACCAGGTCGGCGTCCACGGGGGCCTGCAGCCGGTGCGCGATGTGTTCGGCCGCGCAGGCGGTGAGTTTGTCGATGTCGCCCAGCACCTGCCGCACGGGCAGGTCGGGGTAGCGCAGCCGCGCCAGCAGCGCCGCGCCCAGTTCGATGGGGTAGCGATCCGACTCCTGGTTCAGGCCGCCGGCCAGGTTGCGGCCGATCTCGTCGGGCACCAGCAGGCGCACCACCTGGCGGGCCAGGCTGGCGGCCTCGGCGTCGTCGCTGGCGGCCGCCGCGCGCAGTTCGGGCATGGCATCGACGCCCAGCAGCAGCAGCTCGCGGATGACCTCGGCGCGGCGGTCCTCGTCGCGCGCGCAGGCCTCGGCCAGCAGCGCGGTCACGCGGAAACGGCGGCGGTAGGCCTCGCCTTCGCCCGCGGGCAGGCGCCGGGGGTCCGGCGCGTCGTATTCGAAGTTCATCATCCGGCCTGCCATGCTCGCGGCTGAAAGGCGGTTCTGCAAGTCCTGACAGGGCTTTCATAGAAAGGGCGTCCTGGTGTAACATTCGGGCTGTTGAACCGCGTCCAATAGAGGGATTGATGCCGGTGGAGAAGCCCGCGCCGTCCCCCAACTCCAAGGCCGTGCCCGGCGGACGCCTGGATCCGCACGCCGGGCTGTTGCCTTCGGGGCAGTACGACGCTTCGGCGGCGAGCGACGACGAGCTGCTCTCGCGACTGGCCTCCGGACGCGGCCGGGAGACGGCGTTGCCGGAACTCTTCGCGCGCCACGGCGAGCGTTCGCTGCGCCTGGCTGCGCGCATTCTGGGCGACTTCCAGGCCGCCGAGGAGGCCGTGCAGGACGCCTTCGTGCGCCTGGCCGACAAGGCCTCACTGTGGCGCGGCGACGCGAGCTTCAACACGTTCTTCACCCGGCTGCTGGTGAACATCTGCCGCAGCCGGCGCCGGCGCGGGCACGACGTCCTTGCGAAGGGCCAGAATGTCGGCACGCCCAGCCGGGTGCTGGGCGGGCTGGCGGCCAGCAGCCGCATCACCGAGGTCGCCAAGCGCCTCCGCGCGGAAGAGGTTCGCCAGGCGGTGCACGAAGCGTTGGAGGCGCTGCCTGAGAAGTACCGCGAGGTCCTGGTCCTGCGCGAGTTACAGGGCCTGAGCTACAAGGAAATCGCGGAGGTGCTGGAGGCCTCGCTCGATGAAGTTCGCATCTGGATCTACCGCGGGCGCGAGCGCCTCCGCCAGGTCCTGGAAGGGCGAGAGGTCTAAGGCCGCCGCCATGAGCGAACCCACGCTGCCCCCCGCGCCGTCCGGCAACCCCGGTGCTCCAGGGGAGCCCGCCGTCACGGTCACCGAAGCCGACGCCGTGCTGCTGAGCGCGTACCTCGACGGGGAACTCTCCGGCGACGAACACCGTGCCATCGAAGCGCGCATCGCCGCCGAGCCGCCCCTGCGCGACGAACTGGAGGCGCTGACCGCGGGCCGGCGCATGCTGATCGGCGCGGAGAACGAGAGCACCTCGCTGCTGCATCCCTCCCAGACCTTCCTCGCCTTTGGAAAATCGAAGCTGGCCAACGCGGCGCCGGGCGAGTTGCCCGTCGCGCCGGCTCTGAAGCCGCCCAGAATGCGCCGCACGCTGCTGGTGCTGGGCGCGGTGGTCTTCGCGCTGCTGGTGATGCGCGGGGCGGGGCGGGTGCTGCGCATGCTGGCCGCGCCGGAGCGCAGCGCCTGGCAGATGACCGCCGTCAGCGGGACGTGGCAGGTCGAACGCGACGAACGCATGGTCTCATTCGAGAATCCGGCCGCGCTGCAGGTCGGCGACCGCCTGTACCTCGACCACCTCCAGACGGCGACGCTGGAGTCGCCGGGCGGCGCCGTCTGCACGCTGGAAGGCTACGCGAAGGTGCGCTTCCAGGGTAGCGGCGGCCTCTTCGTCGAGGAAGGCCTGCTGCAGATCGAGGCCAAGGACGAACGCGCCGCCGCGGACCTGGACAAGGCCGTGCGCACGCCCGACGGCGCGGTGAACCTGCGCGGCGCCGGACGCCTGCGGGTGCAGGTCACGCCGGCCGCCGCGCGAACCGGCGGGTAGCGGGGCAAAAAGGAAACCGCGGTGCCGCACTTCGAACCCATCGCCCACGAGACCTTCCGCGTGGCCAGCCGCACGCACGGCTACGTGCTGCGCCGCGGCAGCGAGGCCCTGGTCGTCGATCCGGGCCCCGGCGACTGGGTGAAGCACCTCGGCGAGATAGGGGTGCGCAAGATCGTGGGCGTGCTGGCCACGCACCACCACCGCGACACGCTCGCCAATGCCGCCGCGCTGGTGGCCGGCGGCGCGCCGCTGGCCGCGCCGGCGGCGGAAATCGATCGCATCGCGGGCGCAACGGAGTTTTGGAAGACCGCGCGCACGACGTACCTCTACGACTGCGACTCGGACTTCTACAGCCTGCGTGAATCGGTGCCCGTGGCCCACGCGCTGTCCGACGGCCAGACGCTGGAGCTGGGCGGCTTCGCTCTGAAGGCGCTGGAGCTTTCCGGGCACACGCTGGGCCACATGGCGTACGTGATCGAGCACGGCGGCGCGCGCCTGGCCTTCGCCGGTGACAACATCGCCGCGCCGGGCACCGTCCACGACCTGCACGATTTCCAATATTCGTACATGGGCTTCAACGAGGGCACCGCGGCCCTGCTGGAGCGCCTGCCCAAGCTGGTCGGCGCGCAGCCGGGCCTGCTGCTGCCCGCGCACGGCGATCCGATCGCCGATCCGGCCGCCGCGCTTGAGCAACTGCGCGCGAACCTGGAACGCCACGTCGCCGCCGTCGCGCCCAACCGCCTGCCGCGCCCGAAGGACGAGCTGCGGAAGATCAGCGAGCACGTCTGGTTCGTCGGCGGCACGACGTACGCGGTCGTCGCGCCCAGCGGCAAGGCGCTCTTCTGGGACCTCGGCTACGTCGACACCGCGCGCATGGAGGAATTCTACAAGCAGTCCGGCGCGAGCGGCTTCGGCCTCGTCACCTTCAGCCACTACCACGACGACCACATCTGCCGCGCGCTCGAGTTCGCCGGGCGACACCACGCGCTCGGGACCAAGCATCCCGACGGGACGCGGATCTGGTGCCACCGCACGCTGCATGCGGTGCTCATCGATCCGCTGGCCTGGCGCCTGCCGTGTATCTGGCCCGCACCGCTGCCTGTCGACCGCGTATACGGCGACGAGATCCTCGCGTGGGAAGGCCTGGAACTGGACCTCTTCGAGTTCCCAGGGCAGACCTTCTACCACGCGGGAATGGTGGTGGCCGCCGACGGGCGGCGCTACGCCTTCACCGGCGACAACATCTGGAAGCGCGCCGACGAGTCGAAGCCCATCACCGGGCCGATCATCGCGCGCAACCGCTACTTCGTGGACCAGGGCTACGAGTACTCCGCCCAGCGCCTGATCGACCGCAAGGTCGATTACATCTGTCCCGCGCACGGCGACGCGTTTCCCGTCACCGCGCAGGACTTGCAGGCGTTCAAGGGGTGGGCGAAAGAGACGCGCGAGGCGATTCTGGCGCTGTGCCCCGCCGCGCCGCTGGGCATGGACCCGTGGTGGCTGCGCGTCGATCCGTACCACATCCGGTACGGGAAGGGGCCAGCCGCCTTCCGCGTGAAGATCGAGTCGCCGTTCGCGAAGTCGGCGAAGCTGCGCCTGCGCCCGGTGGGCGGCGAGGATCTCTCGTTCGTGCCCGAAGAGGCGGAGCTTACGGTCGCGGCGCGCGGGCTGGGAGAGGCCACGTTCACGCTGGTGGCGCGGCGCGATTTCGAGCCCGGCGAACGCATCCCGGTCACGATCGACCTGCACGTCGACGGCGAGGCGTGGGGCGAGTTCGGAGAAGCCCTGGTCGTCGTACCGCCTTCGGTCTAGCAGATCAACGCAACTACTTCGCGGCGGGGACGAGGTCGTTCTTCGCGTCCGCGTCGGCCTCGGCAAGCGGCTTGCCGTGGCGGTCGACCTTCAGGATGAAGCGCTTGATGTACCAGCTCTCGACGAGGCCGAAGGACGCGCTGCACGCGAAGTAGAGGACCAGGCCGGCAGGCATCCGGTAGAACATCAGCACAATGATCAGCGGGAACCACATCATCAGCTTGCGCTGCATCAGCTGGTTCGGGTCGTCGGTCTGGGGCTTGGGCATGCGCAGGGTCTGGAAGAGCGTCATGCCCAGGTAGACAATGGGCAGCAGGTTCAGCTCGTGCGGCCAGACGGGCAAGGTGGCCAGCCGGTCGGCCACCGCCATGTCCTCGATCCACCAGAAGCCGGCGTGGCGGATCTCGAAGGCGCGCCCGAAGACCCCGTACAATGCGAAGAAGATGGGCATCTGCAGGAACATGGGCAGGCAGCCGGTCATGGGGTTCGCGCCGGCCTTGCGCATCACGTCCCACTTCTCCATCTCCTTCTTCTGCTTCATCTCCTTCGAGGTCTGGCCTTCGTACTTCTTCTCGATGGCCTGGAGTTCCGGCTGGAGCTTCTGCATCATGTGCATGGAGATCGTCTGCTTGCGCTGGATCGGGTGCAGGCACAACTTCACGGCCAGGGTCAGCAGGATCACGGCCAGCCCGTAGCTGTTGGTCATCCTGTGGATGAGCTGGAAGAGCCAGACCAGTTTGCGCGCGATCCAGTCCACGCGCGGCCAGGACCAGCCGAAGGCGTCGCAGTACTGGATCGCGGCGTCCAGGTGGAGCGGCTTCTCGGCGCCCAGCGAGGCCTCGAAGGCCTCAAGGTGCCCGTCTTCCGCCGGCCCCAGGTACAGGTGGTAGACCTCTTCGCTTGACGCAGCGCCGGCGGCCAGTTCCGTGCTGGTCGCGCGGTAGAAGACGGGGCTGAGGTTGTCGGCTTCGTAGCGCAGGTCGTTGTTCTTCTTCGCCGCGGCCCTGGTTTCCTTGTCCGCGTGGATGCCCTCGGCGACGATCTTGATCGTCTCGCGGGCGTCCTCGGGCACCAGCATGGCGAGGAAGAAGCGGTTGCGCACGCCGGCCCAGACGTTCTCGTCGTCGCTGATGCGGCGCTTCTCTTCGTCGGGCGTCTTCTCCGCGGTGAATGGGGTGACGCCGTGCACCTCGGGCTCCTCGGCTTCGGCCTTGCGCCCCGCAAGGAAACAATTCAGGATGGCGATGTAGTTCTGCGACGGATTCTCTTTCGGGCCGTCCATCAGCACGCCGGCGGGGCCGCGCAGGCCGTAGCTGTACTTGACCAGGGTCTTCGAGACGTTTTCGACTTGCAGCGAGACCTTCAGCGCCGGTCCTTCCTTGGGCACTTCGTAGCGCTTGGTGACCTTCACGATCGGTTTCCAGCCGTCGGCGCCCTTCGCGCCGAGCGTGGTCGTGTAGGCGACGCGCCAGACGCCTTCGCTGCCAAAGCCGCCGCTGTCGGACTCCAGCTTCCAGACGCGGTTCTCGATGTCATCCAGCTTCACATCGTCCATCGCGAAGGACACGGTGCTGAGGCTGCGGCGGCCGTCCTGGATCTCGCCCAGGAACTCCAGGCCCGGCGTCTTGTCGTTGGGCAGGACCTTCACGGTCGCGAGCGTGGCCTGATGGATCGCGGCGCCCCGGGCGGACAGGGTGATGTCTAGCTGCCCGCCGGTGATGACGACGTCTGCGCCGGGGTCGGGTTGCGCGGGCTCGGCGGTTTCGTCGGCGGGCGGCTTCTTCTCGCCTTCGTCCTCGCCGCCGACGGCCTTGGGCTCGTCTTCGCCGGTCTTGCCGGCGCTCTCGGTCTTCGCGGGAGACTTGGCGCCGTCGGTCTTGGATTCGCCGGCCGTCTTGGCCTCTTCGGCGGTCTTGGCGTCCGGGTCTTCGGGCGGCAGGCCCTTTGCGATGCGCTCCTGCTCGGCCTGCCACTTCTTGAACTCTTCCGGATGCTTCTCCGCCCATTCGCGCATCTGTTCCTGGCGGCTGTAGCGGAGGTAATATTGCCCGCCCACGAAGAGCAGGATCGCCAAGGCGATGCCCGCGTATTTGACCCAGTCGACCTTCCGCTTCCGCTCTGCCATGTCCGTTCACTCACCCTTCTTATCGTGCGACGCCTGCGAACCGGTTTCCGGGGGCACGGGGTCGTAGCCGCCGGGGTGGAACGGGTGGCAGCGCAGCAGCCTGCGCATCGCCAGGTACCAGCCTTTCAGCGCGCCGTGCCGCTCGATCGCCTCCAGGGCGTAGACCGAGCACGATGGCGTAAACCGGCAGTGCCCGCCCAGCGCCCAGGACAGCGTCACCTGGTAGATCCGCACGGGCAGGGCCGCCGCTATCCGGAACCATCGGCCTGCCGCCACGGGCGTCCGCTCCTGTCGTATCCGCCTTACCTTCAGGAATCCTGTCCGGGTCTTTTGATTACAATCCGCCTCGAAACGCCCCGCCGGACGCCGCTGTCGCTGGCGCCGGGCGGTTCGTCCGTGCGCCGGCGGCCCTCGCGGGTGCCCTCGCCGGGGCATGGCAGCTTGGCGGCCAGGCGCAAAAGCACGTCGCGCACTTCGTCGGTGCGGTATTCCTTCACCTGCCTGCGCGGGATCAGCACGAAGTCGAACCCGCTGGGCAGGAGACGCTGCGAGAGCCGGAAGGCTTCGCGCAGGACCCGCTTGATCCGGTTGCGCCGGACCGCGTTGCCGTGCTTGCGGCCCACCGAGACGCCCAGGCGCGAGAACGCCAGCCCGTTGACGCGGAAGAAGACCACCACGGTCGGCCCGTGCAGGGCTTCCTGACCCGCGTAGACGCGCTGGAAATCCCGGGGATCCCGCAGCCGCTGGTGGGGCCTCAGCCGCAATGGCGGCCGGCCTTCTTGCTGCGCCACAGCTACCTCCAAAAAGCCATCGTCGCGATTCTAGGTTCATTTCAGCCGATATGCAACTAAGGGCGGACGTTGCCCCAGTCCGCGCCATTCAGCGGGACGGGCGCCATCCCCGCGAGCCGCTCGAAGTTCAAGCGCGCCACTTTTTCCAGGGCCTCCTTGGGCAGGCGCATCTGGTGCAGGAAGCGCACGTGCCCGGCCAGCGTCTCCCAGAGGTACCAGATGCCGCAGACGTCGCCCAGGTCGACGTCGGTGCCGAAGAGCAAGCGGTCCTGGTGGCGGATCGTGTAGTTGCGCCAGGCTTCGCGGTCGGCTTCGTACATGTCGCAGCCGGAGCGCACGGTGTTGCCCACGGAGAAGTCGGCGTACAGGTTGGGATGCTCGTCGAAGAGCGCGCCCAGGTAGTTGGGCCCGATGTGCAGGTGGTGCGCGCCGATGAAGTTCGTGCCGCGGTGCTTGTCGACGGTCTCGAGGAAGACGTCCATCAGTTCGCGGTTGCCGTACTTGACGCCCTTCTCCCAGCCCTTGGCCCAGTAGCTGTTGCGCCCGCCACCGGTGTAGGGGGCGTCGGTCATGCGCTGGGTGACGTGCCAGAGTACCGGCTTGCCCAGGTCGCCGCAGCACTTGAAGACGTCGTCCCACTTGGGCGAACGCCACACGCCGGGCTTGTCGCCTTCGATAATCACGCGCGCGTTGTGGAGCTTGAGCCCCGAGAAGCCTTTCATCTTCGAGCACTTCTTCAGGAATTTCACGTCGGGCTGGTTGTAGGGCTGCCAGTTCAGCCAAAGGAATCGGTCGTCCTTGGCGCTGACCTTGGCGAAGGCCTCGGCGGTCTTGGGCTTGCCGTCCAGCGCGACCTGGCGGCGCAGGCGCATCGCCCCCGCGCGCGCGAAGTACTCCTTCAGCGCCTTGTTGATCTTGGCCGGCGTGGTCGCGGACATGTGGGTGTGGCAGTCGATCAGGTAGCTTTCCGCCGGCACGTGGTGCAGGCCCCATCCGGCGGAGAAGCCGCCTTCGGCGGTCAGGCGCTCGTGGACGTCCGGCGCGTGGGGAAAGCGGGATTCGTCGTGCGGCATGCTGGACATCGCGGGCTCCGAAAGTACGCGCCGCCGGCGGGCGGCTTTGTCCTTGGACGAGTCAGACGTGAAGGGTACCATCGTAGTCCGTTTCCGCATCGCTCGCCATGTCCGAAGGCCGCCGGAGCCGCCCATGGAATCCGCCCCCGACCTATCCGTTCCGCGACGCCGCCCGCTGGGGCAGACGGGGCTGAAGGTCGGCGAGGTCGCCTTCGGCGCGTGGGCCATCGGCGGCGGCACGGTGCTCAACGGCCGCCCGCTGGGCTTCGGGAGCGTGGACGACGAGGAGAGCCTGGCGGCGCTGGCGAAGGCCTTCGCGCTGGGCGTGAACTTCGTCGACACCGCCGACGCGTACGGCGCGGGGCACAGCGAGACGCTGGTGGGCCGCGCGCTGAAGCAGTCGCCCCTGCGCGTGCACGTGGCGACGAAGGTCGGCAACGTGCGACGCGACCCCGAACCGCCCGCGAAGAACTTCGCCCCCGAGTACATCCGCCGCGCCTGTGACCGCAGCCTGCACCGCCTGGGCGTGACCTGCATCGACCTGTACCAGCTCCACAACCCGCCCATGGACGTGATCGAGAACCGGGAGACCTGGGCCACCCTGCGTGCGCTGAAGGACCAGGGCAAGATCGCGCACTACGGCATCTCCATCGGCGCCGCCGAAGAAGGCCTGCGCGCCATCGAGGTCGGCGAGGTCGAGACGATCCAGGTCGTCTACAACCTGCTGGAGCGTTCGCCCGAGGAGAAGCTCTTCGAGTCCGCTGACCGCCACGGGGTGGGGATCATCGCGCGGGTGCCCCTGGCCAGCGGCCTGCTGACCGGCAAGTACGGGCCCGGGCACGTCTTCGAGAGCAACGACCACCGCCGCAACAAGTACCCGCCCGACAAGCTCGCCGCGGCCCTGCAGCGCGTGGCACGCTACCGCTTCCTGGCCGAGGGCACCGGCCGCACGCTGGCGCAGGCGGCGCTGAAGTTCGCGCTGCTGCCCAAGCCCGTCGCGTGCGTGATTCCCGGCGGCAAGACGGCGAAACAGGTCGCGGAGAACGTCGGCGCGGCCGCCGCGCCGGACTTCACCGAGGCCGAACGCGAGGCCATCGAGCAGGCGCGGCAGGAAGAGTTGAAGGAATTGGCGAAACCGGAGTAGGGGCGACGGGCGGCTACTTCTTGCGCTTGGCGGGCGTCTCGCAGCAGGCGGCCAACGCGTTCTCGACCACCGGACAGCCCTCGCCCTTGTCGATCTTCGACTGAAGGTCCAGCAGGTCCTGCAGCGAGTTCGAGCCCAGATAATCGACGATGGACGTACGCAGGCGCGTGAAGAGGACCTCGATGGCGCAGGCGCCCACCTCGCTGCACGACCGCGGATCGGTCAGGCAGTGCATCACCGACAGCGGCCCGTCGATGGCCTCGACCACCACCCGCAGGGAGATCTCCTTGGGCTCGCGTGCCAGGCTGAAGCCGCCCTTGATGCCGCGGTGCGAGCGCACGATGTTGGCGCAGGCGAGGCTTTTGAGGACCTTGACCAGGTAGTTGCGGGGCAGGTTGCCGCCTTCGGCCAGCTCCTGCAGATAGTGCCGCTCGCCCACGGGCTTGTGGGACATAAGGACCAAGGCCCGCAGGCCATAGTCCACCGCACGGGTAACTTGCATAGGCAGAGCGTCCTTTCCGGACGATCAGACTACGTGATGGGGGACCGCCCGCAAGGGCGGAAGGCGGGGCCTATTTCTTGCTGCCGCCGCCGATCTTCTCCATGATGCTCAACAGGGGCAGGAAGAGGCTGATGACGATGAAGCCGACCGTCAAGCCCATGCCGATGATCAGGATCGGTTCGAGCAGGCTCATCAAGGCGCCGACCAGCGTGTCGACTTCGCTCTCGTAGGTGTCGGCCACCTTCATGAGCATCTTGTCGAGTTCGCCGGTCTCCTCGCCGACCTGGATCATGTTCACGACCAGGTCATCGAAGACGCCGCTGTGCCGCAGGGGCTCGGCGATGGTGTCGCCTTCGCGGATCGAGCTGTGGACGTTCTCCACGGCGCGGGCCACGACGGCGTTGCCGGTGGCGTTCTTGATGATCGAGAGCGCGTTCAGGATCGGCACGCCCGACTGGATCAGCGTGCCCAGCGTGCGGCAGAAGCGGCTGACGGCCTCCTTCGAGACGATCAGGCCGAAGATGGGGAACTTCAGCTTGATCATGTCGATGGTGTAGCGCCCCTTGGGCGTGCGCCCCAGCATCTGCACGACGGCGATGAGGATGAAGGGGACGAAGACGACGATGTACCAGAAGCTCTTGATCGTGTTGGCCGTGGTGATCAGGACCATGGTGGGGCCGGGCAAGTCGCCCAGTTCCATTTCCCTGAACATCTCCTCGAACTTCGGAATGATGAAGACCAGGATCAGGGCCAGGATCGCGCCTGCGATGGTCACGACCGCCGCCGGATAGACCAGCGCGCCGACAATCTTCTGTTTCAGGCGCTGGGTCTTTTCCATGTACTCGGCGAGCTTGGTCAGGATCTGGTCAAGGATACCGCCGGCCTCGCCGGCCTTGGCCATGTTCACGTACAGCTTGTCGAATACGCGCGGGTGCTTGGCCAGCGCTTCCGACACCGACGAGCCGCCTTCCACGTCTTCCTTCACGAAACCGATGGTGTCCTTGAGCAGGCCGGGCTTGAACTGCGTGTAGAGGATGTCCAGGCTGCGCACCATCGGCAGGCCGGCGTCGAGCAGGGTGGCGAACTGGCGGGTGAACTGCGTCAGCTGCTTGGCCGAGACACGCAGGCCGAAACTGAGCCCGCCGCGGCGGCGCGCGACGGATTGGGGCGTGCCTAGCGCGCTGCTGGCGCCCTTGGGCAGGACCTTCGTCGGGAAGTAATTGAGCGCGCGGATCTTGTCGCTGGCTTCTTTCTCGCTGGCGGCGTCGATCTCGGCTTTGACTTCCTTGCCCTGGCTATCGACGGCTTCGTACACAAAAGTGGGCATCGATCGACATCCTCCGGTCAGACAACCGCCACAGGCTTACATGTGCTCCAGGAGTGCACCGTTAACGTAGGTAGAAGAACCGCGCGATCGGGTCTGCGGCGCGGATAAAATGCAGCCTGAACCCAATTGGGCTAATTCTCCACCTATATTCTTGTGCTGTCAATGGTTTGGAATGGTAATTCGTGCTTTGTCCGGCGTCTATTTCCAAACCTGATTCTGTTTCATTTCTCGAGGGGAAATCGGCAATGCACATGAGCACTTTGCCTCGCTTGAAAGCCCGAGACCCTTCGTTATGCTACCGGTATAACCCTCTTGCCTCTCCTGAAGTAACAAGGGTAATGCACATGTTCATTCGCCTCTCATTGGGAGTAGCCAGATGAAGCCTTTTGTCATGGCCGCCCTCCTGGTGGTCGCCATCGTCGCTTCCGTCCTCGTCCTGCGCGGGCAGATGAAGACCCAGACGCCCGACCTGACTCCACCCGGACCCGGTCCCGACGCCACGTTTAAGACGCCACAGGTGAACGGCGTGAAGACCACCGGCCCCGGTACAAAGGCCACGCCGCCCCAGGACAACGCCCCGCCGCCGAACGAACTCGAGGCCCTGATCTTGGAGCTCGGCAAGGACCTCGCCGACGCGGAGAAGGCCGAACTGCGCATCCTCGAGATCGGCAAGCCCATGCTCCCGTACCTGGAGAAGGGCAAGGAGTCCGAGAACCTCGAGATCCGCGCGCGCTGCAAGGCGCTGCTCGCCAAGATCGGCGCCCGCGTCAAGATCCCGGAAGGCTCCTACGCCGAGGCCCTGCCGCCCGAAACGCTGCTGTTCGCCGAGGCCCTCGACTGGAAGAAGTCCTACGCGCGCTTCTGGGAGTCCCCGCTGGGCAAGATCATGGCCCTGCCCGAACAGAAGCGCTTCTGGTGGTCCAAGTACATCCCCAGCGAGAAGGAGGAGTACCAGGAACTCTTCACCGAAGCCGTGAAGCTGACCGAGATGGGCGACGGCCGCGTTGCCGCCCTGCTGGGCCCGCCCAGCAGCTTCCAGGAGGACGACCTGGCCGCGCCCTTCGTCTTCCTGATCGAGGCCCGCGGGCAGGACGATGCCATGCGCCAGCAGATGGACCGCTTCTGGAAGGGCATGGACGACGAACCCGACACGCAGGAAGTCTACGGCGCCTTCACGCTCAACAACCACGGCATCACCGGCGGCTCCACCGTCTACAACGAGGGCGCCTGCTACCACGCGCTGACGCCGCACAGCCTGAAGTGCCTGCTCGACAGCTTCGGCACGCGCCCCGAGTCCAGCATCGCCGGCGATACCGCCGCCGCCCGCAAGCTGCTCGACGATCCCGACATCGTCTTCTACGCCAACTCCGCCAAGCTCCAGGAGATCGCCTCGTTCAACCATGAGTTCGACCTCGACTACTGGCCCACGCTCGCCTCCCTGGGCTACGCCGACGGCAGCACCGTCTACGGCGCGATCAAGGCCACGCCGCGGGGCTTCGAAGAGGCCTACCGCGCCAAATTCACCGATCCGGCCGGCCTGATTCCCGTCCTGAGCACCCTTGAGGCCGCGCCGCCCGTAGCCGCCAGCGCCAACGCCGAGGACGCCATCGCAGCCGACGCCAGCCTGTGGTTCAGCGTGCGCGGCGAAGTCTCCGCGCAGGCCGCGGCCCTGGGCAAGGTCCTGCGGGACCTCGACAAGCAGACCACCGAGACACCCCGCCAGGGGGGGCCCGAAGCCAGCGACCCGCGCTACATCCGCCTGTACGTGAAGCGCATCGACCGGCTGGAGACCCTGGGCGGCGTGAAGTTCGAGCAACTGCTGGGCTCGCTTAAGGGCGGGGTGGCCTTCGCGCTCTACTTCCATGCCGTGCCCGCCGACGACACGCCCGACGAGATGCCGCTGGGCCTGGTCTTCAGCGCGACGCTGAAGGACCCCGCGCTCGCCCAGCGCGCGCTCGAGTACGCCGTGCAGTCCCAGCCGAAGATCGTCTCGAAGGAAGACCTCGACGGCGGCGCCTTCTACTTCCAGCCCGAGGACACGCTCAAGGCCGGCTGGTGGCTGAAGGGCGAACGCCTCGTCTTCGTCTCCGAGTTCGCGATGATGAAGTCCGTCGCCGAGGCCCTCGCCGATCCCGCCAAGCGCATGACCGAACGCACCGACGTGAAGGAATACCTCGCGAAAGAAGCCGCCGAACCCTGGCGCCGCCTGCTCTGCCACGCTGAGACCGCCAACACGCTGGAGACGATGTACCGCCTCGCGAAGGTCAACTGGGGCGACGACGACGACCTGAAGTTCCCGACCTTCGGGCCCATCAAGGCCCTGCTAGGCAGCGCCACACTGTGCGCCGGCATCGACCCACAGAGCGGCCTGCTGGACGTGCGAATCGTCTCGCCGCTGACCTTCGTTGGCATGATCGAGACCATCCGGCGCATCTTCGACGAAGTCGGTTCGTGGAAGATCC